>NZ_BAAGVM010000001.1:0-872795 GCF_054780875.1 Marinactinospora endophytica
CCCGCCGTTGGGGAGGAGCCATGATCCCGGGCGTGGCGCTGTTGACCCGCGCCGAGGTGGCCGCCCTGTTCCAGGTGGATCCCAAGACCGTGACCCGCTGGGCCAAAGCCGGGCGGCTCACCTCGGTTTGCACCCCGGGCGGGCACCGCCGCTACCCCGCCGACCAGCTCCCCGGCCTCCTCACCGGCGAGACCGGCGCATATGGGCCTCCCGCCGCATATGACCATGACGGTGAGCGGCTCCTGTCCGGTGGTGAGGTGGCGAGCCTGCTTCGCCTGCAGGCCGGTAAGGTCCACGACTACCTGGCGGCGCGCGGCGTGGCCGCGATCCGCCCCGCCGGGCGAGGGCGATGCTACCGGGAGACGGCGGTGCGCGCCCTTGCCGAGGGAGCCGGGTGATGGGTCCACATCAGCTCCCCAGCAGGAACAACACCCGGCCTACGGCCCAGGAGCGGTTCCCGGTCCGCACGGCGCGGCTGCCACCCGGACCGGACCGCCACCAAGAGGATCGAACAGCTCCACAGGGCGTGGCCGTGCCGTCTTGGATGATGCCGCTCCCGCCCACCCAGGACCCCTCAAAGGCCGCACCGGCCCGGCGGGGTGGTGCGGGCTTCGATGACAAGACGGTGGATGAGGTGGTGACCATCGAACTCGCCACGATGATCCGCATCGGAATCCAAACGGGCCTCCTCCCCGTCTGGACAGACGCCCCCACACCACGGACAGCTCCAACCTGACCAGGCCGAGGGCCTCGTTCCGGACCAGGCTCAACCCTTCACCGCCTGGGAGGAGAAGATCCACGCGGCGCCCTCGAAGAGGAAGCACCACCGCGCACCCCGCCTTCCCCGCGGCAGGAGACGGAGAAAGGGACCAGCACTCCTTGAGGTGTTCCGAATCCCGGTGAGCCCCGCCGTGGGGATGATCCTCGCGGTCGTTTCGAATCTACGTCGTAAAGCCGACGTTTTCTATGTCACCACGCCCTCGCTCCAGACGGGTGGGAGAGCTCCCTCATCAGATGAGGAGGGTCGTTCCATGCCGCTGTTCCCCGCCGGCCCGCCCCGGAGTGAGGGCCCGGGCGGCCGGTGCGGGCCGGTGGCTTCTCCGGGGCGTGCCGCCGTCGGGCCGCGGCGCCGGGTGGAGCCCGGAGGTTCCACGGCGTCTCCGCTGGGCCGGGCGGTTCCGGCCGGCGTGATCGCCGCCCCGGTGGTGGCGGGTCCGGCGGGGCGGTGGGTCCGCCGTGTCGCTTCCGCGCGCGAGGTCGCGCTACGGAGAGAATTCGAGCGGGTGCTCTCGGCGAGGGGTGGTAGCGATGAGAAGACGTGTGAGCGCGACGGCGGGGATCGCGGTGGGGACGGCACTGGTCACCGTCATGGCGGGAGGTGCCGCCGCGCAACCGGGACCGGACGGCGCGGCCCCCACGGAACCGGCGCCCCTCGACTGGGGCGCCTGCGCCGACCTCGACCCGCGAGGGGACGAGACGCTGGAGTGCGCCACGCTGACCGTCCCGATGGACCACGACGGCGCGCGGAGCCCACGGGCCGGCCGGCCACAGGAGGAACCGGTGGTCCGCCTCGCCCTGTCCCGCGTCCCCGCGCGCGGCGAACGCCAGGGCGTGCTCGTGGTCAACCCCGGCGGGCCGGGCAGCCCCGGACGCGCCTGGGCGTCGATCACCGCCCTCGGGCTCCCCGACGACCTGCGCGACTCCTACGACGTGGTGGGCTTCGACCCCCGCGGCACCGGAGCCTCCACCCCGTCGGTGACCTGCGATCCCACCTACTTCGACCCGGTACGGCCCGACACCGTGCCACGCGACGAGCTGGACGAGGCCGAACTGCTGGACCGCGCGGGCGGTTACGCCAAGGCGTGCGGCGAGGCAAACGGCGAACTGCTGGAACACATGCGGACGATCGACAACGCCCACGACCTGGAGGCGGTCCGCGCCGCCCTGGGCACCGAGCGCATCGACTACCTCGGCTACTCCTACGGCTCCTACCTCGGCGCCACCTACGCGACGCTGTACCCCGACCGCGTGCGCCGGCTGGTGCTCGACAGCATCGTCAATCCCGACCTGCCCTGGTACGAGAGCAACCACCGCCAGAGCCTCGCGCTGGACGCGGCGGCCCGCAACTTCTTCGAGTGGGTGGCGCGCAACGACGCCACCTACCGCCTGGGGTCCACCGGCGAGGAGGTCGCCGAGCGCTACTACGGCCTGCGCGAATCCCTGGCGGCCGAGCCGCTGGAGGGCGTCCTCGGCCCCACCGAACTGGAGGGGACCTTCATCATCGTGGCCTACAACAGCGCCTACTGGCCCAGGCTCGCCAAGGCGCTGGCCGACCACGTGGTGGGCGCGGACTCCGCGGCGCTGCTGGCCGCCCACGAACGCTACGGGGAGAGCGCGCAGGACGACCCCGGCTACGCCGTCTACCTCGCCACCGAGTGCACGGACGCGCCCTGGCCGCGGAGCTGGCCGATCTGGCGCGCCGACGCCCGGGCGGTCCACGCCCAGGCGCCCTTCCAGGGGTGGGGCAACACCTGGTACAACGCGCCGTGCATGACGTGGCCGGTCGAGGGCGGCGAGTGGTTCCAGGTGGACGGTTCACGGGTCGAGGGGGCCCTGCTGGTGCAGGCCACCGACGACGGTCCCACCCCGCTGGCCGGCGCCCACGCGATGCGCCGCCGCTTCCCCGAGGGGCGGCTGGTCGTCGAGGAGGGAGGGGTCTCCCACGGCGTCTCCTTCAACGGCAACGACTGCGTGGACGACGTCGTCACCGCCTACCTGCGTGAGGGCGTCCTCCCCGCGGCGGGGGGCGGCGGTGGAGGGGCCGACCTCACCTGCGCCGCCCTCCCGCAGCCGGACCCGGCGGGGGAGCGGGGCGACACCGACCCCTTCGGCGTCGAACGGCGGCCGGCGTGAGGCCGGCCCGGCGCCGCTTTCCGGCCGCCGGTGGTGGGCCCGGGGAGCGTGGTCGTCCGCGGCGGCGGCTGGATAGCATGACGCTGGACGGTTCCGTCGTACCGCCTGCGGGCGGTCGAGAGCGGGTGGGGTGATGCGGATGCTCCGGACCTCCCCGGTGCGGATCCTCGGCGAGCGGGATCGAGCCGAGGTCATGGCGCTCCTCGACGCCGACCCCGTCGGCAACGTCTTCGTCAGCTCCCGGCTGCGCACCGCGGGGCTCGACCCGGGTCGGCTCGGCGCGGAACTGTGGGGGTACGTCGAACGGGGCCGCATCACCGCGTTGTGCTACGCCGGCGCCAACCTGGTGCCGGTCAACGCCGGCCCCGACGCCATCCGCCACTTCGCCGAACACGCCCGCTGGCAGGGGCGCCGCTGCTCCTCGATCGTCGGGCCGATCCCGGCCGTCGAGGACCTGTGGGCGCGGCTCACCCCCTACTGGGGTCCCGCCCGGGCCATCCGCGCCCGCCAGCCGGTGCTGGAGATCTCGGGGCCGCCGCTGGTCGAACCCGACCCCTTGGTCCGCCGTGTGCGGGTGGAGGAGCTCGGCGTCTTAGTGCCCGCCTGCGTCGCGATGTTCACCGAGGAGGTCGGCGTCCCGCCGGACTCCGGTGACGGCGGCGCGCTGTACCGGGCCAGGGTCGAGGAGCTGGTCCGCACCGGTCGCGCCTTCGCCCGCATCGAGGAGGGGCGGGTGGTGTTCAAGGCCGAGGTCGGCGCGGTCACCCCCCAGGTCTGCCAGGTGCAGGGCGTCTGGGTCCACCCGGAGCTGCGGGGGCGCGGGCACTCGTTGGGGGGCATGGCCGCGGTCGTGCGGATGGCGCTGGCCGAGATCGCGCCCCGGGTCACGCTTTATGTCAACGACTACAACGCCGCGGCCCGCGCCACCTACGCGCGCGTGGGGTTCCGCGAGGTCGGCGCGGTGATGTCGGTTCTGTTCTGAAGGCCCGGACAGGCCAGCGGGATGACGCCGCGTCCGTCCCACGCCGCGCCATCCCGGCTCGTCCACGTCCCGTCGTGCCGGTCGGGTCGTGGACGGGGAGGCCGGCCGCCGCCGCCAGTCGGCGAGCCGCCTCCCGGTCTGGGTCACCCTCCCGCGGTCCCGTAGTGGTCGCCGCCGCCGTGCACGGTCACCGTCCCGTAGTTGTACCGGACGTGGGCCTGGGGGCCGTTGTGGGTGACGTAGGGCGCCTGCCAGCGAACCCGGTCGGGAGAGGGCTGGGTGATCTCGGTGGGCGGGTGGGCGCCGCGGTCGCGCTGCCGGGCCGTGGGGACGTGGATCCAGGCGCGCGCCCGGAACCTCTTCTCGGGCTCGTCGATGTCGACCGGGGTGAAGTCGCGCTCGTAGAGGTCGTAGTCGCCCTCGTAGACGACGTCGGTGTAGATCGAGTCGGAGACGACCAGCGCGAAGTCGACGTCGGGGTGGTCGCGTAGCGCCCTGCGGGCCGGGAGGGAGTCGCGCAGCCGGCACACCGACACCACCGCGGCGCCGGTGTAGCCGTTGGGCCCCAGGGCGACGTTGCCCTGGTCGAAGGCCACCCGCAACCGGAGCCGGGCGTCGTCGCGCAGGCCGGCGTTGTGGTGGTAGAGGGCCATCGCGAGTTCGTGGGTGAAGTAGGCGATCACCCGCGCCTCCTCGATGCCGGGCTGGAGCAGGGCGAGCTCCCCGTCCCCCTGGGGCTGGACGTCCCAGCAGGAGCGGTCCAGGTCGGCGTTCTTGCAGACCAGGTCCATGATCCTGACCAGCCATTGCTGTACGTCGTGCTGGGCGCGCCGGCCGCGGTCGCCGTAGGACTCCGCGTCGACGGCCAGGCACATGCGGCGAATGGCGGGAGTGGGGTACTCCATCCGGTCACCTTTCTCGGGGGAGGACTGCTGCGGGGAGCCGGCATCCACGATGACGCGCGGCGGGGCGGGGGATCCCGTATCGCTACGGTTTCGCCATGATCTCCGGGGGCAGTTCGGCGAAATCCCGTAGCCGGGGAAGGTCGCGCACAACGTAGCTGCGGTATCCCACGCTGATCACCTCGTGCTTGCGCAGTTCGGCCAGCGCCTTGTGCACGGCCGGCTCGGAGGCGGAGACGATCGCCGCGAGCTCCGGCTGGGTCAGCGGGATGCCGATCGAGGTGCCGCCGCCCTCGGCGGGGGTTCCGTGGTCGGCGAGGATGCGCAGCAGGGCCCGGGCGACCCGGACGGGGACCTCCTGGCTGCTGAAGTCGATGATCTTGTCGGTCGCCGAGCGCAGCTTCGCCGCGATGGAGGCGTTGACGACGCGCAGGGCCTCGGGGTGGCGGTGCAGGAACCCCTCGAACTCGTCGAAGGGGAGCAGTTGCGCCGCGATCGCCCTGATCGCCACGACCCGGGCCATGCGGCTGCTGCCGTCCATGCCGGCGAGCTCGCCCACGAGGTCCCCCCTGGAGCGCACGGCCAGCAGGATCGTGCGCCCGCTGCCGGACTCGCTGAGGATCTTGACGTGGCCGGTGAGGAGGACGAACACGTGGGTGCTGCGCTCGCCCTGGTGGAGGAGGACCTGTCCGGCCGCGAACTCGCGCCGGACGCCGAGTGAGAGCAGGTCCGCGCGCGGGGTCTCGCTCAAAAGGCCGACGACGCTGGTGGCCGGCCAGGGGCGGGGGGAGGAGCCGTCGAGCCGCATGGTGCAGGGATCTCCGTATCGCGGATACCGAACTCCGGTCGGAGGGGGTCCAGGGGTCCCGCGTGTCCGAACGGGCGGGCGTAGCCATTCCCGGAAATGGACCGCCCGAAAACGAGAGAGTAGGGAAGAAAGGTGTTGCTTCAGGGTAATGCGATATCCAGTGTGACGTCTGGTAAAGCGACGAGGCGAGTCGGCGTGTGGTTCCCGGTATCCCGATGCCGGATCCGGACAGAGAACCAATGAACGCGCGCGGTCCGAAAGTCAGTGAAGTGCACTACTTTTTCTCCTGACGGGCCTTGCCGTTTTCGTGGGGCGCAGAACCGATCCGGGCGGAGGGTGGGGAGATGGAGGACGCCGACCCGGACACGTCCGACAGAGCGCCGCGCCCGGGCCGGCCGCGGCGTCTGCTGCGCGGGCTGACCGTCAACCTGCTCGGTCCGGCACCCGACCCCACAGGGGAGGAGCGCCCCGAGCCGGAGGGGGAACGGCCTCCGGTGCGGCCGTTGGGACTGCTGATCGTCGGCAGCCTGCTCGGCTGGATCGCCGACAACCTCGTTCCCGAGCTTTTGGGAATCGTCTTCGAGGACGAGCTTACCGATATCGGATCGGCGATCCGTTCGATCCTCCAATGGGTCGGGGACGTCTATCTGGCTTTCCTGTGCGCCTGCGCCGCCGGCGTGGGAGGCGTTTACGCCTTCCGGCTCCTGGTCCGCTATTTCGCCGGACACGATCGCTACCTGGCCATTCGCGGCTGGTGGGACGGATGGCGGGTCCGGAAATGGCTGGTCCGCAACCTGCGCGTGGTCGCCGTGATCAGCGTCGTGGTCGCGCTGGGCCTGGTCGCCGGCCATTTCGCGCTGCCGTTCCTGCAACGTTCGGACTGCCGGCCGCCCGCGGAGATCGCGATCGCCACCACGCGGGACGCCGTCGTCCGGGTGGAGGAGGCGACGCGGGCCTACACGGACGAGCTGCGCCGGGACGCCCCGGACGGGTGCCGGCAGGTCCACGTCACCGTCTTCGCCGTCGAACAGGCCGAGGACGTGCGCGAGGCCGTGGCCGCCGGGATCGAGGGCTGGGACCCCACGTGGGGTCCGTTGCCGCACGTGTGGCTGCCCGACTCCAGCGTCGACGTCGAGCTGGCGCGCCGCATCAACCCCGAGGCGCGCTTCGAGGTGGTCGGGTCGATGTGGACGTCCCCGCTGATCCTCGCGGTGCCGCCGGAGCAGGCGGAGCGGCTGGGAGCGGTCCCGGGACAGGAACTGGCCGACCCCCTCGCCGCGCTCCGCGAGGTCGCGCCGGCCGAGGAGGTGCCGGTGGTCCGAGCCGATCCCGGCAGCTCCACCGCCGCGCTGCTGCACACCGCCTTCCTGTACCGGCGCAACGGCGCGATCGGCCCGGACGGCACCCTCCGGTCGGAGGAGGCCGTCCACGAGGCCGAGGCATCGCTCGGCGGCGCGCTGTCCTCGTCGGCTGGGGGAGAGGTGGCCCTCCTGTGCCAGGCGAGCGGGCTCGGCCGGGACGCGGCGGCGGCCCTCACCACGCTCGACGCCCTCCAGGCGCTGCGCTCCGCCGAGCAGCTGCCGGCCGACTGCGAACGCCGGCGGGGCGCCGTCACCGACCTGGTGCCCCTGGTGCTCCCCGACGACCTCGTGCTGGACCACCCGTTCGTCCGGCTGGACTGGGGCGTCGACAGCGGGGTCGCCGAGCAGGTCACGGCTCTCGGCTCCCACCTGACCGCCCGCCGGGACGGCGCCGTCACCGACCTCGCCGGCCACGCCGACCGCGCCGGCGGGGCGCTGGAACGCTACGGCGTGTCCCTGGGAGAGGCCAACATCCTGCTCGCGGTGGACGTCTCCACCTCCATGGCCATGCCGGGGGAGAAGTTCGACGCGGCGATCGCCGAAGCCGACGCCCTGGCGGCGACGGCCACCGCCAACGACCGGATCGGCCTGTGGGCGCTGCCACGGACCCCCGACCCCGCCGACACCGACGCCCAGCGCCTGGTCGACGTGGCCGCGGGCACCGGAGGGCGGGTGCGCGAGCGTCTGCGGGAGCTCGCCCCCCTGCGCGAGTCCACGCCGCTGCGCGAGGTCATCGCCGAGGCGGTGACCGAGCTGGCCGGCACCTCGGCGCGGGACGGCGGCCCGCCCATGCTCGTCGTGCTGACCGACGGGGTGGGGCGACCGCGAGGGGGCCGGATGGACGCGGCCCGACTCGACGAGGCGATGCAGGGCAGTGAGGTGCGGGTGCGCATCGTCGCCGTGGGCGGCCGGGACCAGTGGGGCGACGAGACGCCCTGCGAGGTCGACCAGATCGAGGAGCTGACCCGCGACGACCGGATCGAGTGCGTGGCGGTCGACCCCGACGACCCCGGACAGGCCGGCCGGCGCCTGCTCGCGCAGGCCCGGGCGGGAGAGGCGGGCGGACATGGCACCACATGAGCGACGGGAGGGGCGGGCCGGCTCCTCGACGGGCGAGGCCGTGCCCATCGCCGAGCGGCGCAGGAGCACGCCCCTGTGGCACATCGCGGTGGCGCTGGCCGTGACGGCCGCGTCGGTGGCCGCCCTGGTCGGGCTGGTCGTCGAACGCTCCCCGGGGGACCCGCCCGGCACGATCGTCGTGGCCACCGGGCGCGACGTCAGCGAGGCCGGGGTGCTGTACCAGGAACTCATCGACCGCTGGAACGCGATGGAGGGCAACGAGGACCACCCGGCGCGGCTGGTGGAGCTGTCGGGCAGGGCCGACCTCCAGCACGCGGAGATGGTGCGCTGGGCGCAGTCGGCCCACACCGGTCCCGAACACCACGAGTACGACGTCCTCAACCTCGACAACCAGTGGACGGCGGAGTTCGCGCGCGCCGGCTGGATCGTCCCGGTGGAGACGGACCTGCGCGCCGAGGGGTTCCTCGGGCGTCCCGTCGAGGCCGTCACCTATGACGGGAGGGTGTGGGCGGTGCCCTTCACCGCCGACGTCGGCATGCTCTACTACCGCACCGACCTGCTGGAGACCGCCGACGTCCGGGGGAGGACCTTTCCCGAACTGCTGGAACGGCTGCGGGAGACGGCGGCGGCCGATGGGACGGTCGAGTATGCCTACGCGGGCCAGTTCGCGCGTTACGAGGGTCTGACCGTCAACGCCATGGAGTTCGTGTGGGGCCACGGCGGGGAGATCGTCTCCGAGGCGGGCCGGGTCCAGTTGCACACTCCCCCGGCGCGTGAGGGGCTCTCCAGCATCGTCACCGGGCTGCGCAGCGGCCTGCTGCCCGAGGACGCCTGGAACGACACCGAGGCCGAGAGCATGCGGCGCTTCGCCGACGGTGAGGCGCTGGCCATGCGCAACTGGCCGGCCCGCTACGACCAGCTCGCCGGCGGCCCCGAGAACGGCGCGGAGGGGACGGGCGCGGGACCGGACTTCGCGATGGTGCCGTTGCCCGAGGGCACCGCGGCGCTCGGCGGCCAGAGCCTCGCCCTGACCGCCGCCTCGCAACAGCCGGCCAAGGCGCGTGAGCTCATCGAGTTCCTGACCGCCGAGTCGCGGCAGCGCGCCCTGTTCTTCTGCGGCGGGTACGCGCCCACCCGGGCCGGCGCCTACGAGGGGGACTTCCACGGCACCTGCCCGGGCGAGCCGGACGGCGCGGGCGCGGCGCCCCGCCCGCTCGACGATCGGCGCCCCTACGCCGCGGACCTGCGCGCGGCGGTCGAGGAGGCGCGGCTGCGGCCGGTGACCCCCTACTATCCGCAGTTCACCGGCGCCTTCCACACGGGGTTCCACGACCTGCTCACCCGGCACGGCGGCGTCCTCGACCAGGGGGACCTGACGGTCCTGCACGAGGCCGCGGAGATGGCCCTGCGCGGCGCCTGACCCCTGTTCCGGCGGGCTTGCGCGCGACCGGACGCCCGCCCGCGCTCCGCGTGGCCCTACCGCGCGGCCAGCGCGAGCGGACCCATCACGAAGTCGGGGTCCACCTGGGCGGACAGGTCGGCGCCGGTGGCGGCGTCGGCCCAGGCGCGCGCGTTGCGCAGGTGGAATTCGACCCCCTGCCGGGTGAACCGCTCCCAGTCCTTGGGAACGGCGTCCACGGCGTCGCGCATCCAGGCCAGCGCCTTGGCGTTGTCGTCCTCGAGCTCCTCCAGCCCCGGGTGGTGTCCCTTCTCCATCGCCCGCACGAACGCCGAACGGCCTAGACACACGCTGAGCGCGTCACCCACGTGCTCGCGCAGGAACTCCACGTCCTCGGGTCCCTCGACCTTGTTGCCCACGACGCGGATCGTGACGTCGTAGTCGCGGGCGTACTCGGCGTACTGGTGGTAGACGCTGACGCCCCGAAGGGTCGGCTCGGCGACGAGGAAGGTCACGTCGAAGCGGGTGAACAGGCCCGAGGCGAAGGAGTCGGCGCCGGCGGTCATGTCCACGACGACGTACTCGCCGGGTCCGTCCACGAGGTGGTTGAGGTACAGCTCGACCGCCCCCACCTTGGAGTGGTAGCAGGCGACGCCGAGGTCGTCCTCGGCGAACGGGCCGGTGAGCATCAGCGTGGCGCCGGCCACGGGGAGGCCGAAACGCCGGTGGACCGGGTTGTCGGGGGAGAGGTCGAGCAGCCGCGACCCGCGCCCCGGAGGGGTCGTCTTCACCATCTGCTCGGCCGAGGCGATGCGGGGGTTGGAGCCGCGCAGCAGGTCCTTGATCTCGGTCAGGTGCGACCCCAGCGGGGGCAGCGCGCGGAGCTGGTCGGGGGAGGCGCCCAGGGCGGCCCCCAGATGCTGGTTGATGTCGGCGTCGATGGCCACCACCGGCAGGCCGGTGGCCGCGAGGTGGCGGGTGAACAGGGCCGACAGCGTCGTCTTGCCGCTGCCTCCCTTGCCGGCGAAGGCGATCTTCATGTCTGGTGTTCCCCTTCGATGATCGGTTGGAGAAAATGATTATCGTTCCTAGAGGGGGGTGGTGTCAGGCATTTCACCGGATCCGTCCCCGCTGGTGTCGCCGAGCCCGCCCGGGGGCCGCTGCTGTCTGGTATGTGGGAGAATCACCAGGTCAAAGTGAGGTTGGGGCGCCGCACGGATTCTTTGCCGCATCGCGATCCGACACATGGCCGCGTTTTGTGAGGGAGCCGTGATGCCGGAGCGCGGGATGTGTTGTGCTGTGCAGGGCACGCTCTTGTCTAGGGTGAGGGCCGTCGAGAACGCGCCGGGCGCAGCCGGGGGCGGGTAGCGTCTGGAGCTGATGGGAGTGACATCGGGATGACCGAATCGCAGCGACTCCGGGAATACGACGCGACCGGCCCGTTCGATGCGCCACTGCCCGACGGTGCTCCCGACGGTGTGACGACCGACCACACGGTGTGGAGCTGTGTCGGCAACCTCACCGCCGTGCGGTCCATCCGCGCCCGGGTCCGCGACTTCCTCTCCCGAACCGGTCACGCGGGCCCCATACTCGACGACGCCGAACTCGCGGTCAGCGAGCTCGCCACCAACGCCCTGCTGCACTCCCGCTCGGGCCGGATCGGCGGGGTGATGACCCTCTACATCCGAGTCGGCGCCGACCGCGTGCGCGTCGCGATCGCCGACCAGGGCGCCAAGGACGCCGACGATGGCGAGGGACGGGTGGTGAGCCGTCAGGGCGAGGGCGACTACGGCCGGGGCAAGCTCATCATCGACAGCTGCACCTCGCGTAGCGGGGAGTACTGGACCGAGGCCACCCATGTCGCCTGGTTCGAGATCGACGTCTTCTGAGACGGTCGCCACGGGCGGCGACCGGGTTCGCCACGCCCCCTCCGCGTGGCGAACCCGGATCACCCGTTACCCGGGCCGCGAGTGCCTCCCCTCGGGGCACTCACGGCCACGCGGTCCCGAGGCGCCGCGGCGGTGACGGCGGCCGTCCGCTCCGTCGCCCCCGCGATCACGAAGCGGGGCCCCGGCCGGCCGTGTCCGTTCCGCACGTCTGCGACCTCTCGGAAGGTGCGTCCAGGACGCGCGATACGCTCTCCGGCCCGCATCGAGCGGGGCTCGGATCGCGGTTACGACACTAACGTCTTCGCGCGCGTTTGCACATGCATTCTCGTGTGCATCTGCATATGTGCCCCGCGGGGGAGAGGGGAGATCTGTCCTCCGATGGAGTGCACAAAAAGGACAGAACGGTAGGCGGGACGACTCCGCGGTGCCGGGCGAGGAGCCTCCCCGAACCCTGCGGCGGAACCGGCACGCCGGCCGAAGGAACGCGTGGAAAGCGGTGACCAGGGGTTTAAGCCGGCTCCGGCCGGCGCGTCCGGCGTCGCCGGTCCGAATCCCGCGCGAACGGGGCCGGCCGGCCCTTGACCCCACGCCGCCGCCGGCACGCCCCGTCCCCGGCACGCTCCGGCCGGATCCGGCCACACCGGGGGTCCTACGGCGCTGGCCACCATGTGGGGTGGACGGTCCGCGCGACCGGGGCGGCCGGCACCGGGGACGCGGAGACGGCGCGGCCCGGGGCGGGGAACCCGCCCCGGGCCGGGATGATCCCCGACGGGCGGCCGGCGCGGCCGTCCGGACGCTCGGGAGGTCAGGGACGGCTCCAGGAGGACGGGTCGGCCTCGTACTGCTCGCCGGAGGACAGGTCCTTGACCTCGTGCGGGCGGCCGTCCTCGAACGGGGGGAACCACACGAACGGGATGCCCTTGCGGGAGGCGTATTGGATCTGCTTCCCGATCTTCGCGGCCTGGTGGTAGACCTCGGTGTTGAACCCGCGCTCGCGCAGCAGCGCCGCGGTGCGCAGCGCCTCGGCGCGCCGGTCGTCGCCGGGAAGCACGACCAGCACGTCGGTCGGGCAGGAGCGGCCGGCGGTCAGCCGCCCCTCGGCGACGAGCTTGGCGAAGATCCGGGTGAGGCCGATGGAGATCCCCACGCCGGGCAGGTTGCGGCGGATGAACTGTCCGGCCAGGTTCTCGTAACGGCCGCCCGCGCAGATGCTGCCGTAGCCCGGGTCGTCGTCGAACGTCGCCTCGTAGACGGTGCCGGTGTAGTAGTCCAGGCCGCGCGCGATGGACAGGTCGGCCACCATGCTGCCCGTGGGCAGGTCCGACAGGGAGTCGAGCACGAAGCCCAGTTCCTCCAGGCCCTCGGAGAGCAGCTCCGAGCGCACGCCGAGCTTGGCGACCTCCTCCACCACGGAGGCGTCGGCGCCCCGGATGGCGGCGAGGTCGAGGCAGGCGGTGGCCTGTTCGGCGGACAGCCCGACCTGGTCGACCAGGATCTCGCGGACGGCGTCGGGGCCGATCTTGTGCAGCTTGTCGACCGCCCGGATCACCGCGAGCGGATCGCCGATGCCCAGGCCCTCGTAGAAGCCCTGGAGCACCTTGCGGTTGTTGATGTTGAGCGTCCAGGCGGGGATGTCCAGGCCGGTGAGGACCTCGTGGACGATGCGCGGCAGCTCGGCGTCGAAGTGCAGGGGGACCCGGTCGACGTTGATGACGTCGATGTCGCACTGCGTGAACTCGCGGAAACGCCCTTCCTGGGGACGCTCGCCGCGCCACACGCGCTGCATCTGGTACCGCTTGAACGGGAAGACGAGTTCGTTGAAGTGCTGGGCGACGTAGCGGGCGAACGGGACGGTCAGGTCGAAGTGCAGACCCAGCCGGGCGTCGCTGTCGTCGTCGGCGTCGGCCTGGAGCCGGTGCAGGGTGTAGACCTCCTGCGAGGTCTCCCCCTTGGCCATCAGCACGTCGAGCGCCTCGACCGAGGGGGTCTCGACCGAGGCGAACCCGTAACGCTCGAACCCGGCGCGGATATGGTCCAGCCAGCGCTGCTCCACGGACCGGATCTCGGGCGTCCACTCGGGGAAGCCGCTGATGGGTGTGGGACGGACAACGCGCTGTTCGGACATTGCTTCGGTCGGCTCCTTAGGCCTCGCACCGGGGTTGACCAGTCCCATGGTAGGCCCTGGTCGGGCGAGGACCCGTCGCGCAACATGTCTGATTTGTTGCTAGAGATCGCTTTAGGGGAGAATTGTCGGTTGGCGTGCGGCGAGCTCGGCCCCACGCTCCCAACGGAGACTCTGGGAGGACAGGGGCATGAAACTGGGCTTGGGATGGAAGCTCTACGGCGACGGGAGCGCTCCGCCGCCGGGTGAGGTGGTGCGGCCGGACGAACGGTTGTCGTGGGGCCGGACGGTGGGGCTCGGCGCCCAGCACGTCGTGGCCATGTTCGGTGCCACCTTCGTCTTCCCGCTGCTCATGGGGCTGGACGCGAACCTTGCCGTGATGATGTCGGGCGTCTCGACGATCCTGTTCCTCCTCATCGTCGGCGGCAAGGTGCCCAGCTACCTGGGCTCCAGCGCGTCGTTCGTCGGCGTCGCCACCGCCGTCCACGCCTCGGGCGGCGGGATCGCGGAGATCACCGGCGCGACGTTGTGCGTCGGCGTCGTCCTGGCGTTGGCGGGCGTGCTCATCCACCTGGTCGGTCCGCGGATCATCCTCAAGACGCTTCCACCGGCGGTCACCGGCGCGGTCGTCATGCTCATCGGTTTCAACCTCGCCCCCGTGGTCGCCGGCACCTACTGGCCGCAGGACCAGTGGGTCGCTCTCCTCACGATGGTGTTCGTGGTGGTGGCGACGGTGCTGTTCAAGGGGTTCCTCGGCCGGATCACGGTGCTGCTGGGGCTGGTGTTCGGGTTCGCGCTGTCGTGGGTGCTCGACGCGGTGACCGGCCCGGCCGGTGTGCCGCAGGAGGACGGGAGTATCGCCGAGGCGTTCCGGGTGGACCTGTCCGGCGTGGCCGAGGCCCCGTGGTTCGGCCTGCCCGACTTCCACGCGCCGGCCTTCGAGGCCTCGGCCATCCTCCTCGCCCTGCCCCTGGTGATCGCGTTGATCGCGGAGAACGCCGGACACGTCAAGGCCGTCGAGGAGATGACCGGCGAGCCGCTGGACGGCCACATGGGCCGGGCGATCATCGCCGACGGCGTGGCCAGCGGTCTGTCCAGCGCTGTGGGCGGCCCGCCGACCACGACCTACGCGGAGAACATCGGGGTCATGGCGGCCACCCGGGTGTACTCGACGGCGGCCTACTACGTGGCGGCGATCGTGGCGATCCTGTTCGGGCTGTGCCCGAAGTTCGGCGCGCTGGTCGCGGCCACCCCCAGTGGGGTACTGGGGGGCATCACCGTGGTGCTGTACGGCATGATCGGCCTGCTCGGCGCGAAGATCTGGGTGGAGAACCGGGTCGACTTCGCCAACCCGGTCGTGCTCGTCCCGTTGGCGGCGGGCCTCATCGCCGGCATCGGCGGGGTCCGGTTGAGCTTCGGCGACCTCGTGATCGAGGGCATCGCCCTGGGCACGATCATCACCCTGCTCGGCTACCACCTGCTGGCCTGGCTCGCCCCCGAGGGGATGAAGCCCCGGCCGCTCCCCGAACCCCGGCCGGTCCCCGAGCGCTGACCTTTCCGGCCCGTCCCGGGGCGGGCCGGGAAAACCTGTTGCCCCGTCCCCGGGTGACACGGGATAACGGGATCCGAGGCCGTCAGCCGACCCCGGGAGCGACCGTGACCGACATCCGTCCCATCGACCCCCACGACGAGACGGCGCTGCGGGCCTGGCACGCGGCCATGAGCGAGGCGGTGCGCGCCGGGCGGCGCGACCCCCTGGTCCTCCCCTACGGGGAACTCGCCGCCTCGCTCCGCGAAGCCGACGACGACTGGGAGCGTCTCGCCTACGCCGCCTTCGCCGGGGACGAGATCGCGGGAACCCTGCTCCTGAGACTGCCCACGACGCACGACCGCCACATCGTCCATGCCGAGCTCGCGGTCCTCCCCCGGTTCCGCGGCAGGGGGTACGGCCGGGCCCTGGCCGGCCACGTCGAGCTGACCGCCCTCGCCAAGGGGCGCACCACCCTCCTCGCGGTGGTCGGCGTCCCCGTGGGGGAACAGGCCGAGACCTGGCCCGACGTCCGGTTCGCCCGGCGCAACGGGTTCGTCGAGGCCCACGTCGAGGACCATCTCGTCCTGCCGCTCCCGTTGCCCGCCGCCGACCTCGCCGCCGTCGGGGAGCGCGCCGCGGCGCACCACCCCGGCCACGACCTGCTCTCCTGGATCGGTCCCTGCCCCGCCGAACACCTCGACGCCTACGTCGCCATGTGCACGCTCATGGAGTACGACGTCCCCGTCGGCGATCTCGACGTCCGTCCCCTGGAGTGGGACGCCGCGCGGGTGCGCCGCCTCGAACGACGCCTGGCGGTCCAGGGCATCACCCCCCTCACCACCGCGGCCCGGGCCCCGGACGGCTCCCTCGTCGGCTACACCACCCTCCAGGTCTCCCGGTACGCGCCCGCCGAGGTCTACCAGGACGACACCCTGGTCGTGCGGGCCAGCAGGGGACTGCGGCTGGGGGCCGCGATGAAGGCGCGCAACCTGGAGGTCCTGCAACGGGAGTTCCCCGGACGGAAACGGGTGCACACCTGGAACGCCCAGGTCAACGACCCCATGCAGGGGATCAACCGCCTCTTCGGGTTCCGGGCGGTCGAAACCGAGTACGAGGTCCAGCGGATCCTGCCGACGGCCTGATCGCGCTGCCGCCTTTCGTCCCGAGCTGCTTGACGGTGAGGTGGTGGAGGGCGGGCAGGAATCCGCGCACCACGCCGCCACCTGCTGGGGTGGGCTTGGACCGCGGTCGATGAGCGCGGCGCGGGCGCCGGACCGGAGGCCCGAGGGCTCGACGATGGCGCCTTTGATCCGGGACGGCGCTTCGGCGGGGCGGGGCGGGGTGGGGGCGCCACCACCGGCCCACTAGGACGGTGAGCGGGCCGGTGGGGCCTGCGAGCTCCACGGAGCACCGACCGACGCGAACCGGTGTGTCCGGGGCTACACCGGCGAACGGCCTCGCGCTCTGTGGGGCGCCGAGGAGTACTCCGTCGGACGGCCGCGCGGCGTCGCGTGCCAGTAGTGCGACAACGACCGGCCAGGGAACACCCCTGAGTTCACGGTAGACCGCCATGACAGGCACGCCCAGTACCCGCCCCGACCGGAATGGGCCGCTCACAATGTCGTAAAGCCGCCCCGGAACGGCGCCGGGATGTTGAGATCCGCCGCCGGGGATGCTAAAGGCCGCGCCTCAGGTATGGCCGAAACCCCGCGCGGGCCGTCCCGCCTCCCCGCCGTGGGCGTGACACCCTCCCGGCCGTCACCGGTCTCATCCGCGAGATAACCGTGGGTGAACGACTATCGTCACCCCATGGGAAACGTTGCCGATGATCCGGCGACTCGTGCAGGTGTTCCGCCGAGCGACGGTCATGGGCGGGGGACACGCCGTGGCGCGTCGGCGCGTGGCCTGTCCGTCGCCGGGGCGCTCGGCCTGTCGAACCTGTCGGGGGCGCGGGTCCTCGCCGGGGCGGCCGGGCCGGACCGTGTCATCCAGTTGCTGGACGTCATGGAGGTTCCCGACACCCTGCCGCGGGTCAAGCCGCACGAGCCCCCGCTCAGCACCGGATACCCGCCGCGCGACCCCCTCCAGGGGATGCCGCGCCTCGTGCGCGACCTGGCCGAACGCGACCTCGCGGCCAGCGCGATCAAGCCGGGGCGCTACGTGGAGGGGCTTCCGCCCGCGATGCTGCGCGCCGCAGCCGAGCCGCGGCTGCCGGTCCCGCGCCTGGGGGATGACGCGGCCTTCGACGACGTGATCGACCAGCTCCTGACCGACATCCTCAACCGTCAGGCCGCCGGCCAGCCCGCTCCGAGGAGGGCCACCGCGTCCCCGTCGGGGTGGCCCCGGCCGGGGGAGGACCGGTCGCGCCCACCTCGGCCCCCGGCCGGCTCGCCTCCCACAGACGGCGGGGGAGCGGGGCCGTCGGCGGCGCGGCCGTCACCCGCGCGGCCCCGGACCGGGAGGGGGGAAGGAAGGGGGAGGGGAGGACACCTGACGTCGGCCGCGGTCTCCGGCGCGACCGGAGGCGGCGCCGGCCCCGCGCAACGTGTCGAGCCGGAAGGACACCCGTGAAACCACCACCGTTCCACTACCACGCCCCGACCACGCTGGCCGACGCGCTGACCGTGCTGGGCGAGACCGGACCGCACGGCAAGATCCTCGCCGGGGGACAGAGCCTCATCCCTCTGCTCAACATGCGGCTGGCCGCCCCCGCCCACCTCATCGACATCAACCGCCTCGCGGAGCTCGACCGGGTGGACGTCGACGACGGCGGCGTGCGCGTGGGGGCGCTGGCCCGGCACGCCCGTGTGGAGGCCGACCGCTCCGCCGCGGAGGCGATCCCGCTGCTGCGTCAGGGACTGCGCCTGGTCGCCCATCCCGTCATCCGCAACCGCGGCACCACCGTCGGCAGTCTCGTCCACGCCGACCCGAGCGCCGAGATGCCGGCCGTGCTCGCGCTGCTCGGAGGCAGTCTCGACCTCGTCTCGGCGTCGGGCCGGCGCACGGTGGCCGCCGCGGACCTGTACGTCGGCCCCTTGGAGAGCTGCCTGCGCGCCGACGAGCTGGCCGTCTGCGCGCGTTTCCCCCGGCCCGCCCCTGGCACCGGGACCGCGTTCGTCGAGATCGCCCGCAGACGCGGCGACTACGCGGTGTGCGGGGTGGCCGCGCTCGTGACACTCGACGACGACCTGCGCGTGGCCGCCGCGCGCGCGGCCTACCTGTCGATGGCGCCGGTCCCCCACGTACTCGACCTCATCGAGGCCGTGGCCGGACGTCCCCCCGACACCGCCGACTTCGCGGCGGCCGGCCGGCTCGCCCGCGGCCGGCTCGACCCCGAGGACGACATCCACGCCACCGCCGAGTACCGCGCCCACCTGGCCGAGGTCCTCACCGCCCGCGCGCTGCGCGAGGCGGCGGAGGCGGCGGTCGGGGCGCTGGGCGCCTCCCGGCCCGACCCGGAGCGCGCGACATGAACGAGGAGACCCACGAGATCCGGCTGCGTGTCAACGGCGTGCCCCGCGCGGCCACCGTCCCGGCCCGCCGACTGCTGTCGGACTGCCTGCGCCACGACCTCGGACTGACCGGCACGCACGTCGGCTGCGAACACGGGGTGTGCGGCGCCTGCACCGTGCTGCTCGACGGGCGGCCGGTGCGCTCATGCCTGATGTTCGCCGTCGGCGCCGACGGCCACGAGGTCACCACCGTCGAGGGACTGGCCGCCGCCGACGGGACACCGCACCCCGTCCAGCGGGCCTTCCGCGAGTGCCACGGCCTCCAGTGCGGTTTCTGCATGCCGGGCTTCCTCACCGTCGTGGCGGCGTTCCTGGAGGAGAACCCCGAACCGACCGAGGAGCAGGCCCGCGAGGCGATCGGGGGCAACCTGTGCCGCTGCACGGGGTACGTCAACATCGTCCGAGCGGTCCTGCGGGCCGCGGAACTGCGCCGCGCGGCGGGGCGGGACCCGCAGGCGGGAGACCCGGCGCCGCGCGGACCGGTCAGGAGGCAACGCCCATGAGCGCGAGGATGTTCGGCGCGCCCGTCCAGCGCACCGAGGACGAACGGCTCCTCACCGGGCGCGGAGCCTACCTCGACGACCTGGGCGCCGACGCCTACGCCGCGGTGTTCGTGCGCAGCCCGCATGCCCACGCGCGCGTCCGCGACGTCGACGTCACCGACGCGCTCGACGTCGACGGGCTCATCGCGGTCTACACCCACGAGGACCTGACCGGCCCCATGGCCGAACCGCTGCCGCTGCTCCTGCCCCACCCCTGCATCGTCGACGGCCGCACCCCCCACGCCCTGGCCGCCGGGTATGTCCACCACGTCGGCGCGCCCGTGGCGATGGTCGTGGCCCGCGACCGCTACCTGGCCGAGGACGCGGCCGAGCGCATCGCCGTCGACTACGAGGTCCTCGCCCCGGTCGTCGGCATCGAGGCGGCCGTCGCCGCCGAACACGTGGTGCACGCCGGCATGTCCGACAACGTGGCCGCCCACCTGGTGCAGGAGGTCGGTGACGCGCGGGCGGCGATCGCCGCGGCCCCCCACCGCCTGGAGCTGGACCTCGACATCGAGCGATCGGCGTGCACCCCGATGGAGGGGCGCGGCGTCTACGCGCGTTGGGACGAGGCCGGCGGTTCGCTGCGCCTGTACAGCTCGACCCAGACCGCCTCGGGGGTGCGCGCCGCCGTCGCCGCCAAGCTCGGCCTCGACGTGGGCCGGGTCGAGGTCGTGGTGCCCGACGTGGGCGGCGGTTTCGGCGTCAAGATCATGCACCCCTGGCCCGAGGAGGTGATGGTGCCGTGGGCCGCCCGCCGGCTGGGCCACGGTGTGAAGTGGACCGAGGACCGCCGCGAGCACTTCATCGCAGCGGCCCACGAGCGCGGACAGCGGCACACGGTGCGCGCCGGCTTCGACGACGAGGGGCGCCTGCTCGGCCTGGACGTGGAGATCCTGCACGACAACGGCGCCTACCTGCCCTACGGCGTCATCGTCCCCATCGTGACGTCCACCCAGCTGCTCGGCTCCTACAAGCCCGGCGCCTACCGGGTGGAGTTTCGCAGCCTCTACACCACCACCGTCATCGTCACCCCCTACCGGGGCGCCGGCCGGCCCCAGGGCGTCTTCGCGATGGAGCGCACGATGGACGCCATCGCCGACCGGCTGGGCAGGGACCGGGCCGAGGTGCGCGAGGTCAACCTCATCCGGCCCGACGAGATGCCCTATGACCAGGGCCTGCTGTTCCAGGACGGCCGCCCCCTGGTCTACGACTCCGGTGACTATCCGCGGACCCTGCGCATGGTCAAGGAGCTGATCGGCTGGGAGGGGTTCGCCGCCGAACGGGAGCGGGCGCGTGCCGAGGGGCGGCGGATCGGCATCGGCCTGGCCTGCTACGTCGAGGGCACCGGCCCCGGCCCCTATGAGGGCGGGCACGTCCAGGTCGGGACCGACGGCAGGGTGCGCGTCGCGACCGGGCTGACCAGCCAGGGGCAGGGCCACCACACGATCCTGGCCCAGATCGTCGCCGACGAGCTGGGGGTTGCGATGTCCGACGTCGAGGTGACGACCGGCGACACCCGGCGTATGCCCTACTCGGTGGGGACCTTCGCCTCGCGCGGGGCGGTCATGAGCGGCAGCGCCGTGGCCCTGGCCGCCCGGAAGGTCCGGGAGAAGGCGCTGCGCGTGGCCGCCGACGCGCTGGAGGCCGACCCCGGCGACCTGGAGATCGCCGGGGGACGGGTCCACGTGCGCGGCGTCCCCGGGGCGGGCATGGACCTGGGGACGGTGGCGGTGCTGTCCAACCCGCTGCGCTACGCCTTCGACGAGGCGTCCCGGGCGGCGACCCAGTTCGCCCGGCCGGCCGACCACGCGGCCCCGCCGGTGCCCGAGGGGGACGCGCCCGGGCTGGAGGGCACCGACTTCCATTCGCCGTTGCGCTCCACCTTCGCCAACGGCGCGCACGCGGTGGTCGTGGAGACCGACCCCGAGACCGCCGAGATCACGATCCTGCGCTACTGCGTGGTCCACGACTGCGGCCGGCTCGTCAACCCGCTCATCGTCGAGGGGCAGATCCACGGCGGGGTGGCCCAGGGCGTGGCCGGGGCCCTGTACGAGCGCATGGCCTACGACGCCGACGGGCAGCTCCTCAACGCCTCGTTCATGGACTTCCTCGTCCCCTACGCCAGTGAGATCCCGCCGATCCGGATCGCCCACCTGGAGACCCCCAGCCCGCTCAACCCGCTCGGGGTCAAGGGGGCGGGCGAGGCGGGGGTGATCCCCGGGGCGGCGGTCATCGCCTCGGCGATCGAGGACGCCGAGGGGTTCCCCGTCCGCTCGATGCCGATCTCGCCGTCGGACCTGTTTGGGCTGCGCCGGCGGTTCGCGGCCGGCGAGATCCCGCCGCTGCGCCGCGCCGAGCGCGCCCGAGGACGGCGCGCCAACGAGACAGGAGAACCGGACGTATGAAGGTCACCGGCAACGCCACGCTGAACGCGCCCGTCGAGGAGGTGTGGGACACCCTGCTGGACCCGCGGGTGCTGGCCCGCGCCATCCCCGGCTGCGAGCAATTGGAGGCCACCGGTCCCGATCGCTACCGCGGCACGATCACCGCGGGGGTCGCCTCGATCCGGGGGACCTTCCAGGGGGAGGTGGAGCTGGCCGACCTGCGGCGGCCGGCCGCGCTGACGCTGCGGGCCGCCGGCGCGGGCGGACCCGGGACGGTCCGGGCCGAGGTCGCGGTGCGCCTGGCCGACCTGGGGGACGGCCGGACCGAGGTCGCCTACGACGCCGACGCGGTGGTCGGCGGCATGGTCGGCGGGGTCGGCCAGCGCGTCCTGGCCGGTGTCGCCAAGAGGATGGCCGGGGAGTTCTTCGCCGCGATCGACGGCGAGCTCGCCGGCCGCACCGCGCCGGAGGGCGCACCCGTGCCGGCGGCGGGCCCCGATGATGTGGCGCACACCGCATCGGCTCCCGCCGGGCCGCGGGTGCCCTCAGGCGCGGGCGGGGCGCCCGTGCCGGCCGGGGGAGCGGGGTTCGTCGAAGGCGCCCTGGTCGGCGCGGTGATCGCGCTGGTCGGGGTCGTGGTGGGCGCCGTCGTGGCCCGGCGCGCGGGAGGAGAAGGGTGAGGAAACGGTGAGAACAGCGGTGTTCGCCGCCAACCGGGACGCCACTTTCACCGGAGCCGCTCCGCCTTCTCCGCGCCGGGAAGGGGCCTCGACGCCGCAGGTCAGGGCGCGGAGGCGGGCGGCGAACGGGAAGGAGCGGGGAGGGGCGGGGTGAGGGCGCTGCGTATGGGGTCGACCACGCCACGTCCAACGGAATGCTAGGTTCACTGGAAGGTGGGCGAAGTTGATCTTCATCGCCAGACCCTTGAGCCCGCGTCGCGAGGACACAGACCAGTGAACGACTCCCCGAAGCTCTCCACCAAGATCATCGTTGCCGGCGGTTTCGGCGTCGGCAAGACGACGTTCGTGGGCACGGTCTCGGAGATTCCGCCGGTGCGCACGGAGGCCGCGGTCACGGCAGCGAGCGCCGGCATCGACGACCTGTCCAAGACGCCGGACAAGACGAGCACGACCGTCGCCATGGACTTCGGCCGCATCTCGCTCGACACCGACCTGACGCTCTACCTCTTCGGCACCCCCGGCCAGCAGCGTTTCTGGTTCATGTGGGACGACATGGTGAAGGGCTCCCTCGGAGCGGTCATCCTCGTCGACACCCGCCGCCTGGAGGAGTCCTTCCAGGCCATCGACTACTTCGAGAAGCAGTACCGGCTGCCCTTCCTCATCGCGGTCAACGCCTTCGCCGAGGAGCACGTCTACACCGCCGACGAACTGCGCGACGCGCTCGCCCTGGGACCCGACGTGCCGGTCGTGTGGTGCGACGCCCGCGAGCGCGACTCGGTGCTCAGCGTACTGATCAAGCTGGTCAAGCACGCCATGGCGATGGAGGCCCGCCAGCGCGGCCAGCTCGTGCACCAGGGCTAGACCGGCCCCATGCGAAGGATCCTGATCGTCGGCAGCGGCCAGTCCGGCCTGTACCTGGCCATGGGACTGCTCTCCGACGGCTACGACGTCACCTTGATGTCGATGCGCACGCCCGAGGAGATCCGGGCCGGCCGGGTCACCTCCACCCAGGTGCTCTTCTCCTCGGCGCTGGAACGGGAACGCCGCCAGGGCCTGGACCTGTGGGCGGAGCAGACGCCGCCGATCGAGCGTGTCGGTGTGACCCTGGCCGGCGAGGACGGCGAGGTCGAGGCCGACTGGAGCGGACGGCTGCGCGGGCCCGCCGGATCGGTGGACCAGCGGCTGAAGATGGCGGGCTGGCTGGAGGAGTTCGAGGAGCGGGGCGGTCGCGTGGTCATCCACGGGGCGACGGTCTCGGACCTGGAGTGGTTCGCCGGCATGTACGACCTCGTCGTCATCGCCGCGGGCAAGGGCGAACTCGTCGACCTGTTCGACCGCGACGCGGAGCGCTCGCCGGGAAGGGAGCGGTGGCGCAGGGTCGCCGTCGCCTATGTGCACGGCGTGCGGCCCCGCGACGACGAGGACGCCGGTGTGGTGCGCCGGAACATGCTGGCGGGAGCGGGCGAGCTGGTCGTCGCACCGTCGCTGTCGCTCGACGGCCCGTGCACGACCCTGTTCGCGGACATCCCGCCCGGTGGACCGATGGACCTGTTCCAGGATGCGGGGCGCGGCCCCCGCGGGGTGCTGGCGGCCTTTCTCGAACTGATCCGGCGCCACGCCCCCTGGGAGTACGAGCGGTGCCGCGACGCCGAGCCCGTCGACGCGGGGGCGGCCCTGGCCGGAACCTACCTGCCGGTCGTGCGGCACCCGGTGGGCATGCTGCCCTCGGGGGGTGTGGTGCTCGGCATGGCCGACGTCGTCGTCGCCACCGATCCGATCACCTCCCAGGGGGCCAACTCGGCGGTCAAGTGCGCCGAGATTTATCGGCGGGCGATCGTCGCGCACGGCGACCGCCCTTTCGACGAGGCGTTCATGCGCGCGGCGTTCAACGGGTACTGGACCTACGCCCGCCACGTCATCGCCTGGACCAACGCGATGCTGGACCGTCCCCAGCACGTGCTGGAGCTGTTGCGGGCGGGGGAGCACAGTCCCGAGCTCGCCGAGCGTTTCGCCAACGGCTTCGACGATCCCACCGACTTCCTCGGGTGGTTTCTGCACCCCGAACGCGCGGTGCGCTATTTGCGGGAGCTGCACACCGGGGTGTGAGCCGGATGTGAACGGGAGTGAAACAGACCCCGCCCGCGCCTGTCTTTTTTGTGGCCATATGGTGCATTTCGCTGGTTTCATTTTTTGAAATGTGAAAGACGGGCGTCCCCATGCGAAGGATCTTGATCGTCGGTGCCGGCCAGTCGGGGTTGCAGCTCGCCCTGGGCCTGCTTGAGGACGGCTACGACGTCACCGTCGTTTCCGCGCGTACCTCCGAGGAGATCCGGGCCGGCCGGGTCACCTCCACCCAGTGCCTGTTCGCCACGGCGCTCGGCCTTGAGCGCGCCCTCGGCCTGGACCTGTGGGCCGACGAGGCGCCCCGCATCGAAGGGGTCGGCGTCTCCCTCACCGGAGCCGGCGGGGAGCGGACCGCCGACTGGCTCGGCCGGCTCCACGGCGACGCCCAATCGGTGGACCAGCGCGTGAAGATGGCCGAGTGGCTGGAGGAGTTCGAGGAGCGCGGCGGTCGCGTCGTCATCCACGGCGTGACGGTCTCGGACCTGGAGGGCTTCGCCCGCATGTACGACCTCGTCGTGGTCGCCGCGGGACGCGGGGAGATCGCCCAGGTGTTCGATCCCGACCCCGCCCGTGTCGCGCACCCCGGTCCCAGCCGCTCCCTCGCCCTCGCCTACGTGCACGGTGCGGGGCCGCGCCCCGGGCGGCCGGAGACCACCGCGCTGCACTGCGCCATCGCCCCGGGGGTCGGCGAGTTCTTCGTCGTTCCCTCCTACACGCTCAGCGGCCCCTGCGACATCCTGTTCCTCGCCGGCGTGCCGGGAGGCCCGCTGGACGTGTTCGAAGGGGTCGGCGACCCCGACGAGCACCTGGAACACACCCGGGAGCTCATCGAGCGCTTCTTCCCCTGGGAGGGCGAGCGCTTCCAAGACGCCGAACCCACGGATGCGCGGGGGGTCCTCTCGGGCGCCCACACCCCGATCGCGCGCCGGCCGGTCGGCCGCATCGGCGGCACCCTCGTGTTCGGCATGGCCGACGTCGTCGTCGCCAACGCCCCGATCACCTCCCAGGGGGCCAACTCCGCGGCCCGCTGCGCCGAGATCTACCGGCGGGCGATCGTCGCGCACGGCGACCGCCCCTTCGACGAGGCGTTCATGAACGCGACGTTCGCCGAATACCGGGCCCACGTCCGTCACGTCACGGCCTGGACCGAGGCGATGCTGCGCCCCACACCCCGCATCCTGGGGCTGTTGCAGGCCGCCGGAACCCGTCAGGACATCGCCGACCGCTACGCCAACGCCTTCGACGACCCCGCCGACCTGGAGACGTGGTTCCTCGACTCCGCCGCCGCGCCGGCCGCCCTGGCGGGGGCCGTCGCCGGCTGAACCCCGGCCCGCCGCACCCATGGACGCGGCGGGCCCGTGTGGCGTCCGCCACTTCAAGCGGCGGGTGCGGGGAACCACGCGCCCCGCCGTCGCGTTACCCTGCTGTGGTGTTCGGACGAATGGCCGAGAGTGTCCGGCGGGTGCTCGGTAGACCCGGTTCGGTGGATCTGCGGCCCTATGTGAAACTACTCAAGCCGATCGAGGACCGTGAGGCGGAACTGGGCGGCCTCAGCGATACGGAGCTGACCGCCAAGGCCGCCGAGCTCGGTGACGCCGAGCTGCCCTACGAACGTGACGATCTCGTCGAACTGTGCGCCGTGGGACGCGAGGCGGCCCGCCGCGCGCTCGGCGAGCGCCCCTTCGACGTCCAGCTCGTCGGTGTCATGGCGCTGCTGGACGGACGCATCGCCCAGATGGCCACGGGCGAGGGCAAGACCCTCGCCGGCGCGCTGGCCGCGGCCGGGTTCGCGCTGCGCGGGCGCCGGGTCCACGTCATCAGCGTCAACGACTACCTCGCCCGCCGCGACGCCGAATGGATGCGGCCCCTCTACGACCTCCTCGGCGTCACCGTCGGCTGGATCGGGCAGGAGGCCGACGCCAAGGAACGCCGCGCGGCCTACGCGGCCGAGGTCACCTACGCCTCGGTCAGCGAGCTGGGCTTCGACGTGCTCCGCGACCGCCTCGCCACCGACCCCGCCGACCTGGTGGTCCCCGATCCGGGGGTCGCCCTCATCGACGAGGCCGACTCGGTGCTGGTGGACGAGGCGCGCGTGCCGCTGGTCCTGGCCGGCGCCGCCGAGGCGGTCGAGTCCGACGTGGCGATGGCCGAGCTGGTCCGGGGACTGCGGCCGGGGCGCCACTACGAGGTCGACGACGAGGGGCGCAACGTCCACCTGACCGACACCGGCATCGAGGCCGTCGAGGAGGCGCTCGGCGGTGTGG
Source organism: Marinactinospora endophytica (assembly GCF_054780875.1). Taxonomy (NCBI): domain Bacteria; kingdom Bacillati; phylum Actinomycetota; class Actinomycetes; order Streptosporangiales; family Nocardiopsidaceae; genus Marinactinospora; species Marinactinospora endophytica. The sequence goes on from NZ_BAAGVM010000001.1 coordinate 26,497, forward strand.
ACCTGTACTCCGCCGACGACACCTCCATCCTGCCGCGGGTCAACCTCGCCCTGCACGCCCACGCGCTGTTCCAGCGCGACGTCCACTACGTGGTGCGCGACGGCGAGGTCAAGCTCATCAACGAGTCGCGGGGCCGCATCGCCCTGCTGCAACGGTGGCCTGACGGCCTCCAGGCGGCGGTCGAGGCCAAGGAGGGGGTGGCGGCCAGCGACTCCGGCGAGGTCCTCGACTCCATCACGGTGCAGGCGCTGCTGCTGCGCTACCCGGTCCGCTGCGGCATGACCGGCACCGCCATGGCCGTCGCCGAGCAGCTCCGCGAGTTCTACGAGCTCGAGGTCGCGGTCATCGAACCGAACAAACCCTGCGTGCGGGTGGACGAACCCGACCGTCTCTACGCGACGCAGGAGGAGAAGGAGGACGCGCTCGTCGCCGAGGTCGCCGAGGTCCACGCGACCGGCCGGCCCATCCTGATCGGTACCCAGGACGTGGCCGAGTCGGAGCGGATCGCGCGGCGGCTCGCCGCCGAGGGGCTGACCTGCTCCGTGCTCAACGCCAAGAACGACGCCGAGGAGGCCCCGGTCATCGCCGAGGCCGGAGCCTACGGCGCCATCACGGTCTCCACCCAGATGGCCGGCCGCGGCACCGACATCCGCCTGGGCGGCAGCGACACCTCCGACCGCGACCGCGTGGTCGAGACGGGCGGCCTCTACGTCATGGGCTACGGCCGCTACCCCAGCAGCCGGCTGGACGACCAGCTGCGGGGACGCGCCGGCCGCCAGGGCGACCCGGGAAGCTCCCGGTTCTTCGTCAGCGTCGAGGACGAACTGGTCGCCGCCAACGCCCCCGAGACCCGCGGGTACGACGTGACGGCCGAGGGGGAGATCACCGATCCGTCCTGGCGGGACGTGGTCAACCACGCCCAGCGCGTCGCCGAGGGCCGGCTCATGGAGCTGCACCGCAACACCTGGCGCTACAACAAGCTCATCGACCTGCAACGCGGGGTCGTGCTGGAACACCGCTCCGAGGTGCTCCACGCCGACCAGGGCGACCGCCAGCTCGCCGTGGACTGTCCCGAACGCCACGCCGAGCTGGTCGAGGAGGTCGGCGCCGAGGAGGTCGCCCGCGCCGCGCGGCTGATCACCCTGTACCACCTGGACCAGGGGTGGGTGGACCACCTGGCGTTTCTCGCCGACCTGCGCGAGGGGATCCACCTGCGCTTCCTGGGGCGGCGCAATCCGCTGGACGAGTTCAACGCCGAGGCGGCGCCGGCCTTCAAGGGCTTCCTCGACGACGCCCGCGCCCGCGCGGCCGAGACGTTCAACGAGGCCCCGGTGGTCGACGGGCGCATCGATGTGGCGCAGGCCGGCGTCAAGCGTCCCTCGATCACCTGGACCTACATGGTCCAGGAGCATCCCTTCAGCACGGAGTTCGAGAACGCGGCCGGCCGGATCAGGAGCGCGTTGGGCCGCGGTTAGACCGTCGCCGCCCCGCCCCGTCCCGCTCGCGCGGGGCGGGGCGCTCGCTATCCTTGCCGAACGTGGCCGTACAACCGCAGATCCCCCCGCACCGGGCCGGCCGTCCGGTACGCGCCGGCATCCCCGAGCACGGGCGCATCCCCCGTTACTACGAGGCCAAGGCCCGGCTGCTGGAACTGGTCGAGGAGCTCGCCGAGGACGCCGCCCTGCCGCCCGAGCGGGAGCTGGCCGAACGCTTCGGGGTTTCGCGGATGACGCTGCGCCAGGCGGTGGACGACCTCGTCCTCGACGGGGTGCTGCGCCGCCGCCGGGGGAGCGGGACCCGCGTCGCCCCGCCCAAGCTGTCCCATCCGCTGGCCCTGGCCAGTTACACCGAGGGGATGCGCAGCCAGGGGGTGCGTCCCGGCCGCACGCTCGTCACGATGGAGCGTCTTGCCTGCGATGACGGGCTGGCCGCGGACCTCGCCCTGAGGCCGGGGGAACCGGTCCTGCACATCGAACGGGTCCTGCTCGCCGACGACGAGCGGGTGGGCCTGGAGTCGACCTACCTGCCCGAGCGGCGCTTCCCGGACCTGGAGAGGGTGTTCGATCCGGCCGAGTCGCTGTACGCCTGTCTCCAGCAGCGCCTGGGGGTGGTGTTCGGCGAGGCGGAGGAGCGCATCGAGACCGTGCTGGCGACGCCGCGCGAGGCCCTGCTGATCGGCAACAACCCCAAGCTGCCGATGCTGCTGTTGCACCGGGTGTCGCGTGACACCGACGGGGTGCCCTTCGAGCGGGTCCGTTCGCTGTACCGGGGGGATCGCTACAGCTTCGTGGCCCGGTTGTCCCCGTCGGGGTGAGGAGGGGATCGGGGCCGTGTCCGCGCGTCCCGGGGAGGACCCTCCTTTTTTGATAACGAAAAGGTAACTGATCTAGACCAAGCTTCCCTCGTGGTTCACCTCCCCTTCCCCGCCGGGCAGGTTTCCCGATGACCGGGCGGCCCACGATCGTTCACGTGAGAATCGTCGTCATCGGTGGCGGCGTCCTGGGCACCATGCACGCCTGGCACGCCGTCGAACGCGGACATGAAGTCGTCCAGATCGAACGCGAGGCCGACTCCAGGGGCGCCTCGCTGCGCAACTTCGGCCTGGTGTGGGTGAGCGGTCGCCCCGCCGGGCGGGGACTACAGATCGCGTTGCGCGCCCGCACCCTGTGGGAGCGGATCGGCGGGCGCGTCCCCGGCCTCGGCTTCCGGGCCAACGGCTCCCTGACGGTGCTGCGCACCCCGGGCGAGCTCGCCGTCGCCCAGGAGTTCGCCCAAGGGGGGAGCCTCGACAGCCGGGGCACCCGGCTGGTCGACCCCGAGGAGGCGCGAACCGTCAACCCGGCCCTGCGCGGCCCCATGCTCGGCGCCCTGTGGTGCGAGCGGGACGCGGCGGTGGAACCCCGCGTCGCCCAGCGGGAACTCCGCGCCCACCTGCTCGCCGGCGGACGCTACACCTGGCTTCCCGGACGCGAGGTACGCCACGTCGACACCGGGGTCGCGGTGGACGACCACGGCGACCGCCACCACGGCGACGTGATCATCGTGTGCCCCGGGGCGGCCCTGTCGGGCCTGGTCCGCGAACTCGCCGGCCCGATCCCGGTCCGCCGGGTCCGGTTGCAGATGATGCAGACCGCGCCGCTGGGGGAGCGCCTCACCACCTCCGTCGCCGACGGCGACAGCCTGCGCTACTACCCGGCCTACGCGGGCCCGGCGCTGGAACGGCTCGTCGAGACCGAGCCGCAGCCCGAGGTCGCGGCCCACCACCGCATGCAACTGCTCATGGTGCAGCGGGCCGACGGAGGGCTGACCATCGGCGACACCCACGCCTACGCGGAGCCCTTCGACTTCGACGTCGCCACCGAGCCCTACGACCACCTGGAGACGCGCGTCGCCGAACTGCTCGGCCGTCCCCTGCCGTCCGTCCGACGGCGCTGGGCCGGCGTCTACGCCCAGGCCGACGACGGCGACGTCGTCTACCGCCGGCGCGTCAGCGACGGCGTGTGGCTGCTGACCGGCACCGGAGGCGGCGGCATGACCTGCTCGCCCGCCATCGCCGAGGAAACCGTCGAGGAGCTCGGACTGTGACCCACCACCCGCCCGTCTCCCTCGCCGTCGTGGACATGGCCGGTACCACCGTCTTGGACGACGGCCTGGTCGAGGAGGCCGCCACCCGGGCCTTCGCCGCCGCCGGGGTCGCCGACGACGCCCACGACCGTGCCCTGCGCTACGTGCGCGACACCATGGGCCAGTCCAAGATCACCGTCTTTCGCGCCCTCTTCGGCTCCGAGGAGGTGGCCCAGCGCGCCAACGCCGCCTTCGAGGAGGCCTACGCCGACCTCGTCGCCGCGGGCCGCTGCGCGCCCGTCCCCGGCGCGCAGGAGGCCGTGCGCTCCCTGCGGGAGGCCGGGGTGGCGGTCGCGTTCACCACCGGGTTCGCCCCGGTCACCCGGGACGCGATCCTCTCCAGCCTCGGGTGGCGCGACCTCGCCGACCTCGCCCTCAGCCCGGTCGACGCCGGCCGTGGCCGCCCCTACCCCGACATGGTGCTGACCGCCGTGCTGCGACTGGGCGTGGCGGACGTCCGCGCCGTCGCCGTCACCGGCGACACCGCCTCCGACATGCGCTGCGCCCGCAGCGCGGGGGCCGGCCTGGCCGTCGGCGTCCTCACCGGCGCCCACGACCGCGCCGCGCTGACGGAGGCCGGCGCCACCCACGTCATCGACTCGGTCCGCGACCTCCCGGCGCTCATCGCCTCCACCGGGACCGACCCCGCCTCCCAGGAGTGACCCATGCGTTCCACCCATCGCGCCCTCGCCGGCGCGGCCCTGCCCCTTCTCCTGCTGGGCACCGCGTGCGGCGGGACCGGCGCGGCCCAGGCCGAATCCGAGACCGTCACCGTCTACAGCGCCGACGGCCTCAAGCCCTGGTATGACGACCGCTTCGCCGAGTTCGAGGAGCAGACGGGCATCGCCGTCGAACTGGTCGAGGCCGGTTCGGGGGAGGTCGTCTCCCGTCTGGAGAAGGAGCGGGCCAACGTCCAGGCCGACGTGCTGGTGACCCTGCCCCCGTTCGTGCAGCAGGCCGCCCGCGAGGATCTGCTCGCGAGCTACGCCCCCGAGGGGATCGAGCAGGTCCCCGCCGAACGACGCGACGGCGAGGACCGCTACGCCCCGCTGGTCGACAACTACCTGTCCTTCATCCGCAACACCGAACACGCCGACCCCCTCCCCGACACCTGGGAGGACCTGCTGGACCCCGGCCTGAAGGGCAAGGTCCAGTACTCCACGCCCGGCCAGGCCGGCGACGGCACCGCGGTCCTGCTCCACCTCCAGCAGGTCATGGGCGAACAGGAGGCGCTGGACTACCTCGGCGAGCTCGAGGCCAACAACGTCGGCCCCTCCTCCTCCACCGGGCGGCTGCAACCCAAGGTGGACAAGGGCGAGCTGCACGTCGCCAACGGCGACGTGCAGATGAACCTCACCTCCATCGAACAGGACGGCGCGGGGTTCGAGGTCTTCTTCCCCGCTGACGCCGACGGCGAGCGGTCGACGCTGGCCATCCCCTACTACGCCGGACTCGTCGCCGGGGCCCCGCAGACGGAGAACGGGAAGCGCCTCCTGGACTTCCTGTACTCCGCCGAGGTGCAGGCCAGTCTCTCCGAGGTCTACGGCGACCCCGTGCGCGACGACGTCGAGGCCACCGACGAGCGGGCCAAGCGCATCGAGGAGCTGCTGTCGGGCGTCGAGGTGCGCCAGCCCGACTGGACGGTCGTCCTGGACAACCTCGACGCCGACCTCGCCGCCTACGAGGAGGCGGTCGGACGATGAGCGCGGCCCCCGCCATCCAGCTGCGCGGCGTGGGCGTGGACTACGGGCGCAAGACCGCGCTGGCCGACCTCGACCTCACCGTCGAGCGGGGCGAGACCCTCGCCCTGCTCGGCCCCTCGGGCTCGGGGAAGTCCACCGCGCTCAAGGCCGTCGCCGGTTTCGTCCGCCCCTCGCGTGGGCGGGTGCTGCTCGAGGGGCGCGACGTCACCGACCTGCCCCCGCATCAACGGGGCATCGGCGTCGTGGTGCAGAACTACGCCCTGTTCCCCCACATGAGTGTGGCGGCCAACGTCGGGTTCGGGCTTCGGGCGCGGCGCGCGCCCCGCGCCGAGATCCGGGAGCGGGTCGCCGAGGTCTTGGACCTGGTCGGCATGTCGGCGTTCGCCGACCGCTCGCCCCGCCAGCTGTCCGGGGGACAGCAGCAGCGGGTCGCCATCGCCCGGGCGCTGGCGATCCGCCCGGCGGTCCTGCTCCTGGACGAGCCGCTGTCGGCCCTGGACGCGGCGTTGCGCGAGGAGATGGTGGGCGAACTGCTCCGGCTGCGCGCCGAACTGCCCGACACCACCATCGTCCATGTCACCCACGACCAGAGCGAGGCGCTCGCGCTCGCGCACCGCATCGCGGTCATGCGCGACGCCCGCCTGGTCGACGTGGGACCGGCCCGCGAGATGTACCGGACCCCGCGCACCGAGTTCACCGCGGCCTTCCTCGGCGCGGCCAACCTGCTGCCGGTGGAGGTCGTCGAGGTCGACGGCGAGGGGGGCGCGACGGTGCGGCTGGGAGACGCGATCATGCGGGCCCGCGTCTCCGGGGAGCTCGACGGGCGGCGCCGCGCCGTGCTCGGTGTGCGCCCGCAACGGGTCGGCGTCCACGCCGAGGGAACCGGCGGACTGCCGGCACGCCTGCTCGCCGCCCAGTGGCGCGGCGAGGTGTTCCGCCTGGATCTGCGCCTGGACGGGGCGGCGCACTCCGGCCAGGAGGTGCGGGTGCGCGCCGAGGTCGCCTCGATCGAGGGGCTGCCCCCGGTCGGTGGGCGGGTGGCGCTGACCGTTCCCGACGGCTGCCCGCTGATCGCGGACGCCTCCCCCGAGGAGGAGACGTGAGCGTCGAGGCCGTGACAGGGGCGGCGCAGGAGAGCCCGGCCGTCCCGGCCGGGACGGCGCCCGCCGCGCCGGCGCGTGGAACCGGGCGCAGGGCGGCGCTGTGGGCGCTGCCGCCGCTGATCGTCGTCGCCGACTTCTTCTGTTACCCGCTCGCCCTCGTCGTCGCGCAGTCCTTCATCGCCGAGACCGGCGGTCCGACCCTCGCGGTGTGGGCCGACGTGGTGACGTCGCCGGAGTTCGGGGCGGGTGTCGCCCGCACGGTCCTCATCGCCGTGGGGGCCGCGGCGGGGTGCGCGCTGATCGGGACCTTCCTGGCGTTGGTCGTGTCCTTCGCCCCGTTCCCGGGGGTGCGCCTGGTGTCGGGCCTGGTGGCGGTGCTGCCGGCGGTCCCCGGGTTCCTGATCGTCTTGTCCTTCACCTTCCTCTACGGCAGCGCGGGCGCGCTCAACGCCCTCCTCGGCGGCTCCCTGGACTTCCTCTACACCCCGTGGGGGGTGCTCCTGGCGGAGATCACCCTGTTCACCCCGTTCGTGATGCGTCCGCTGGTCGCCGCGTTCGGGCAGATCCCCCGGGCGCGGCTCGACGTCGCGGCGAGCCTGGGAGCGCGTCCCTGGCGGGTGCTGTGGCAGGTGGTGCTGCCCGAGGTCCGTCCCGCGCTGGCCGCCGCGACCTGCCTGGTGCTGCTGATGGCGGCCAACGAGTTCGGGATCGTGCTGTTCATCGGGGCCAAGGACGTGGTCACCCTCCCCGTCCTCGTCTACACCTGGGGCATCGTCACCTTCGACTATCCGGCGGCGTGCGTCGTCGCGGTCGTCAACGTGGTGCTGTCGCTGCTGTTGTACGGCGTCTACCGCTGGGTGCTGTCGGGAAGGGGGAAGCGGCGTGCTCGTGTGGACGAGGACTAGCCGATCGGTGCTGGTCGTCCTGTTCGTGGTCGTCTTCGGCGTCATCGTCGTGGCGCCCTTGGCGGTGATCGGATTGGCCGCCGTCGCCGCGTCGTGGCGGGGCGTGCTGCCCGGGGGTCTCACGGGAGCCCACCTCGCCGCGGCCACCGGCGGCGACGCGCTGGCCAGCGCCCTGGTGAGCGTGCAGACGGCGCTGATCGCCTCGGCCGGGTCGGTTCTGCTGGGCGGGTGGGCGGCGTTCGCGTTGCACGGCTCCCGGGGGCGGATCCGCCGCCTCGCCGACGGCCTGCTCCACCTGCCCATGGCCGTGCCGTCGGTCGTCGTCGGGCTGGGGCTGCTGGTGGCGTTCAGCCACCCTCCGCTGCTGCTCAACGGGACCCGGTGGATCGTGCTCATCGCCCACCTCGTGCTGGTGCTCCCGTTCAGCTACAGCACGGTGTCGGCGGCGCTGGAGCGGGCCGACCCCGACATCGCGTTGGTGGCGGCCTGCCTGGGCGCCTCTCCCGCCCGGGTGCTGCTGACCGTCCGGCTCCCCTTGGCGCTTCCGGCGTTGGCGGCCTCCGCGGGGCTGGCGCTGGCCCTGTCCATGGGAGAGCTGGGGGCCACGATCATGCTCTATCCGCCGGACTGGCGGACGCTGCCGGTGGGGATCTTCGCCCAGTCCGACCGGGGCGCGCTGTTCGCGGCGTCGGCGAGCACCGTGGTGCTGCTCGGCCTGACCCTCGTGGGGCTGCTCGCCCTCAACTCGGTGCGCACCAGGGCCGCCGAACGGTGAGGAGGGCCGGGGAGCGGCCGCAGGCCCCTCGTGGCTCGGGGCGGCACAGCGGCGCTCCCGGCCGGGCGTGAGCGGCCCGAACAGGAGGCGGCGCCCGGCCGTGGTGGGGTGCTCCGTGACGCTCCGGCACCGCGCCCGGGAGACACGGCCTCAAGGGCGGTGAAGGACGCCGGCCGGGGCAGGGGCGCCGCGATCCCGCCGCGCCGAGGTCGCCGGGGCCGGGAGGCCGCGCCCGCCGGGCCGCGCGGGCGCGGCCCGGGGCGGTGCCGGCCGGGCGCGGCCGGTACACCGGTCGGCGGGGAGGTCCCGGCCGGTTATCGATGTCAGCGCGCCCCCGACCGCACCGGCGAGGGGGCGTGGTGGTGCGGTCGGGTGTTCCCGGCTCGGGCGGCCATGCCGGGCCGCGCGTCGAACAGGCCCACGCCGCCGACCCGCTCGGCCGGCGACAGGGCCGGGCCGGTCGCCCGCTCGGGAAGCGGGTGGCGGACCCGCTGCGAGCACCCCACCAGGGCCGTCACGTGCCGCCTGCTCGTCAGTGAGACCACGGCCGACGAGTCCATCGGCGCCGTCCCGGCCGGCTCGCCCCCTCGCCCGGCGTCGATGCGAACCACCATGTCCCCGCCGTCCCTGTCCGCCCGCGCGGCGTCTTGGACTTCGCAGGGTGAGAAATCCGGCGACATACGTGACGTGAGGCGGCACTCCACTCCCGCGACGGCCGCGAATGCAGCACAATCGAAAGAGTCCCCCGCGGGCTCCGACGGTTCGGTGCCCGTGGGACCCGAGCAGACCAGGAGGAGGACGTGACCGGTCCCCAACAGAGCGCCCGCGCCTACTTCGCCGAAGCCCTCGCCGAACAGTGCAACGGTGATCCGATCCCCGACTTCTTCTTCGGTCCACCGGCACCGGCGGCGCTGGCTCCCCGAGCCTTCCCGATGGTCCAGCGCGAGGACTCCGCTTCCGACTGAACCCGTCCGGCGCGGGACGACACGCCGGCCCTTCGAGTTCACGGCCACGCGCTGCCGCTCCGGCCGGTCCCGTTGGGCCTCGGATCCTCCGGTCCCTCGGACGAACCAACAGAAACGGCCACAGTGGAAGATCGCACACACGACACCGTCCCCGGCCCCAAACCGGGTGTGTACGAGATCATGACCATGACGGACGAGCAGATCGCCCGCCTCCCCCCTGAACAGGCGGCCGACGCGCACCAGAGATTGACCCGGGTGGGTCTGCCGGTCCCCGCGGCCCTGGAGGCGAGGATCAGAGGCGGAGAGGACGACGCGGAGGAAGACGACTGAGCGGTGGCCGGCGTGGGTGCCCGAGCGCCGGACACCCACGGACGCGGCAGGCGGTCCGGTCGACAGCGGCCCTTCCCTAAAGGGGGCGGGCCGGCCTCCCGGTCCGGTCGTGCCCCGAAGCCGGCGCCGCGACGGGCCGGCCCGGGCCGGCGTCACGCCAGGAAGTGCTCCAGGGTCATCGGAAGCTCGCGGACGCGCACCCCGGTCGCGTGGTAGGCCGCGTTGACGATGGCCGCCGCCGTGCCCACGATGCCGATCTCCCCGATCCCCTTCGCCCCCAGCGGGTTGACGTAGGGATCCGCCTCGTCGATCCAGTGCGCCTGGAGGTCCACCACGTCGGCGTTGGCGGCGATGTGGTACTCGGCAAGGTCGTGGTTGACGACGCAACCGAACCTCGGGTCCACCACGCTGTCCTCGTGGAGGGCCATGGACAGGCCCATCGTCATCCCGCCGATGAACTGGGAGCGCGCGGTGCGCGGGTTGACGATGCGCCCCGCGGCGAAGACGCCCAGCAGCCGGGGCACCCGCACCTCGCCGGTGTCGGCGTGCACCCGCACCTCGGCGAACTGGGCGCCGAAGGCGTGCATGGCGTAACGCTCGCTGTTGGGGTTGTCCGGGAGGCCGGCGCGTGCCTCGGCGCCGTCGGCGGGGGCCGTCCCGTGGCGCTCCCGGAAGGCCTGGGCCGCCGCCACGATCGTCGAACCCCACGAGACGGTCCCCGTGGACCCGCCCGCCAGAGAGGCCGAAGGCAGTGAGGAGTCGCCGATACGCAGCCGCACCGCCGTCACGGGCACGCCCAGCGCGTCCGCGGCGATCTGGGTGAGGACGGTCCAGGCGCCGGTGCCGATGTCGGCCGCGCCGATCCGTACGTGGTAGTGGCCGTCCTCGAAGCGGACGGCCGCGACCGAGCCGGGCATCTGCCCGGTGGGGTAGGTGGACGCCGCCACCCCGGTCCCCACGAGCCACCCGTCCTCCATCCGGCGGCGAGGCTCCGGATCGCGGTCTTGCCAGCCGAACCGGCGGGCCCCCTCGCGCAGGCAGGCGACGAGATTGCGGCTGGAGAAGGGGCGGCCGGACGCCGGCTCGGTGCCGGGCTCGTTGCGGACGCGCAGCTCGACCGGATCGACACCGCAGGCCACGGCGAGCTCGTCCATCGCGACCTCGGGGCCGAACATCCCCGGACACTCGCCGGGGGCGCGCATCCACGTGGGCGGCGCCACGTCCAGCGCGGCCAGCCGGTGGGTGATCCGGCGGTTGGGCGCCGCGTACATGACCTCGGTCGGTTTGCCGGCCTGCTCCAGGAACTCCTTGAAACGCGCGGTCTGGGCCGTCACGTCGATGCCGATCCCGGTCAGCCGGCCGTCGGGCTCGGCGGCCAGCCGCACCCGCTGGATGGTGGGGGAGCGGTAGCCCACCAGGTCGAACATCTGCTGGCGGGTCAGGGCGAGTTTGACGGGCCGGCCCGGCAGCAGGCGGGCGGCCAGGGCCGCCAGGACCACGGGCGGGTGCAGCGGCCCCTTCGAACCGAAACCGCCGCCGACGTGGGGGGCGATCACGCGGACCCGCTCGGGGTCGAGGCCGAACAGCTCGGCCATCGTCGACCGGACCGAGTGCACGCCCTGGGTGGACTCGTACAGGGTGAGCCCGGCGTCCTCCCACACCGCGATGGTGCTGTGCGGCTCCATCGGGTTGTTGTGCTCCATCGGGGTGGTGTAGGTGTGGTCCACGGTCACGGGCGCGGACGCCATCGCACCGGCGAGGTCGCCCTGCTCGTCGTCCTCCGCCTCGCCCGGCGTGTACAGGTCGGTGCGCGCGGCCGAGAAGCGCACGTCGTGGGACCGCTCCTCGTAGTGGACGCGGACGAGCCGCACCGCCTGCCGCGCGGCTTCGGGGGTCTCCGCCAGGACGGCGCCGATGACCTGTCCCCGGTGGGCGACCTCGTCGGACTGGAGGACGGCCAGTTCGGCGTCGCCGATGTCGGCGAGCCGGGCCGCGTTGTCGTGGGTGAGCACGGTGAGGACGCCGGGCACCGCCTCGGCGTCGCGCGTGTCGAACTCGCGCACCCGCCCACGGACCACGGTGGCCTGGATCGGATGCAGGTAGGCGGGGGCGTTCAGCTGGTGTTCGAAGGCGTAGGTTGCGGTTCCGGTGACCTTGGCGGGGCCGTCGACACGGCCGATGTCGGCGCCGATGGCCCGGGTCGAGGTGTTCTCCAGCAGACCGCTCATCGTGTCCTCTCCTCCTCGACGAGGTCGCGCAGCGTGGCCACCAGTGTGTTGCGGGCCAGGGTGGGTTTGAACTCGTTGCCCTCCACCGGCCGGGCCTCGGCGAGTTCGGCCTCGGCGGCGGCGCGCAACGTCTCCTCGGTGGGGCGGGCGCCACGCAGCTCGGCCTCGGCGCGGGTGGCCCGCCACGGCTTGTGCGCCACCCCGCCCAGCGCGATCCGCGCCTCGCGGATCACCCCGTCGGACAGGTCCACCGCGGCGGCGACGGAGACCAGCGCGAAGGCGTAGGAGGCCCGGTCGCGGACCTTCCGGTAGCGCGAGCGTGCGGCGAAGGGCAGGTCGGGCAGTTCCACGGCGGTGATGAGGTCGCCGTGGCGCAGGACGGTGTCGCGCTCGGGGGCGTCCCCGGGAAGCCGGTGCAGCTCGGTCATCGCGACGCGCCGTTCGCCGTCGGTCCCCTGGACGACGACGGTGGCGTCCAGCGCGCTCAACGCGACCGCCATGTCCGAGGGGTGGGTGGCGATGCAGTGCTCGGAGGCGCCGAGAATGGCGTGGTAGCGGGTGTAGCCGCCGAACGCCGAGCATCCCGAGCCGGGCCGGCGCTTGTTGCACGCCATGGTGACGTCCTGGAAGTACACGCACCGGGTCCGTTGCAGCAGGTTGCCCCCCGTGGTGGCGGCGTTGCGGAGCTGTCCGGAGGCGCCCGACAGCAACGCCTGCGACAGCACCGGGTAGCGCCGTCGGATCAGCGGGTCGGCGGCGAGGTCGCTGTTGCGCATGCCGGCGCCGATGCGGACCCCTCCGTCGGGCAGCGGTTCGACCCCGTCGGGAAGCAGCCGGGTGACGTCCACGAGCAGGTCGGGGTCGACGATGCCGAGCTTGAGGTGGTCGACGAGGTTGGTGCCGCCGCCGAGGAACATCGCCCGTGGGTCGGCGGCCACGGTCGCGACCGCGCCGGCGGCGTCCTCGGCGCGACGGTAGTCGAACGGGTTCACCGGGAGACCTCCTTCGCCGCGCGCACCGCGGTGACGATGTTGGCGTAGGCGCCACAGCGGCACAGGTTCCCGCTCATCCGCTCACGGATCTCGGCGTCGTCGAGGACGGGGGTGTCGGCGACGGGACGCCCGGCGGCGCTGGGCCATCCGGCGGCGACCTCCTCCAGCATCCCCACGGCCGAGCAGACCTGCCCCGGGGTGCAGTAGCCGCACTGGAACCCGTCATGGTCGACGAAGGCCTGCTGGACGGGGTGGAGCTCCCCGTCGGTTCCCAGGCCCTCGGCGGTCACCACCTCGGAACCGTCACAGGCCACCGCCAGCACCAGGCAGCCGTTGATCCTGCGGCCGTCGAGCAGCACGGTGCAGGCACCGCACTGGCCGTGGTCGCAGCCCTTCTTGGGGGAGGTCACGCCGAGACGTTCGCGCAGCGCGTCCAGCAGCGTGGTCCGCGTGTCCACGCGCAGCGGCCACTCCCGCCCGTTCACCCGAAGTATGATGTCGCTCTCCATCGCATGCCTCTCGTTTCGAAGCTCCGGCTCATCCCCGGCTACCCGAGGCGCCCTCCCCTTAAGCCCGCGCGCGCGACGGGCGCGCGAAGACGCGCGCCGTCCCGGCCGGGCGCCGCGCTCGCGGACGGGACGTCACCGCCGGTGGCGGGGGCCACACGCAAGGGTGCGGACCGGGGGGTTCACACCCTGTTCACAAACGGGAAACAGCCGGGAAAAAGGCGCTTGTGACGCTGCTGGAAGCATTCGCCCCTTCGCCCCGAGGAAGCCAGCCGTGAGCTACAAGGCCGAGTACATCTGGATCGACGGCACCCAGCCGACCGCCAAGCTGCGTTCGAAGACCAAGGTCCTGCCCGACGGTGTCGAGCCGCCGGTGTGGGGCTTCGACGGATCCAGCACCAACCAGGCCCACGGGGCCTCGTCGGACTGCGTCCTCAAGCCGGTGTTCGTCTGCCCCGACCCGATCCGCGGCGGCGACAACGTGCTCGTGCTCAACGAGGTCCTGCTGCCCGACATGACCCCCCACCCCTCCAACACCCGGGTGCTGCTCACCCCGGTCGCCGAGCGGTTCGCCGGTCAGGAGCCGATCTTCGGCATCGAGCAGGAGTACACCTTCTTCGCCGGCGCCCGCCCGCTCGGCTTCCCCGAGGGCGGGTTCCCCGCCCCGCAGGGCGGCTACTACTGCGGTGTCGGCGCCGACGAGATCTTCGGCCGCGAGATCGTCGAGAAGCACCTCGACAACTGCCTCGCCGCCGGCCTGTCCATCTCCGGTATCAACGCCGAGGTCATGCCCGGCCAGTGGGAGTTCCAGGTGGGGCCGCTGTCCCCGCTGGAGGTCTCCGACCAGCTGTGGGTGGCCCGTTGGCTGCTGTACCGCACCGCCGAGGAGTTCGGTGTCTCCGCCACCCTCGACCCCAAGCCGGTCCGGGGCGACTGGAACGGCGCCGGCGCGCACACCAACTTCTCGACCAAGGCCATGCGTGAGGGCTACGAGCCGATCATCACCGCCTGCGAGGCCCTCGGCGAGAAGGCCCAGGAGCACGTGCGCGGCTACGGCGACGACATCGAGAGCCGCCTGACGGGCCTGCACGAGACCGCCCCGTGGAGCGAGTACAGCTACGGCGTCTCCGACCGCGGCGCCTCGGTGCGCATCCCGTGGCAGGTCGAGGTCGACAAGAAGGGCTACATCGAGGACCGTCGCCCCAACGCCAACTGCGACCCCTACGTCGTCACCCGCCTCATCGTCGACACCTGCTGCGCCGCCCTGGAGAAGGCCGAGCAGGTCTGAGTCGCCGGGCTCCGGCCCCGTGGGCGTCGCCGCCCGCGGGGCCGTCGCGTTTCACCGTGGAGGCGTGGGGCAGAGCGTTCCCGCATGGATCCCGACCGCGTCCCCGTTCTCGACCGGACCCTCCCGTTGCTGGCGGCCGGATACGCCTGGCTGCCCGATCGCCGGCGGGCCACGGCCGACGGCATGGTGCGCTCCCGGCTGCTGGGCCGGCACGCGGTGGGCCTGTGTGGTCCCGAGGCGGTCCGCTTCTTCTACGACGAACGGCACGTGCGGCGCGCCTCGGCCCTGCCCGAGCCCGTGCGCGGCACGCTGACCGGAAACGGCGCGGTGCACACCCTGGACGGCGCGGCCCACCGCGCCCGCAAGGCGATGTTCCTGACGCTGCTCGCCGACCCCGCGGCCGTCGCCGGCCTCGTCCGCCACACCACCGCGGCCTGGGACGAGGCGGTTCCGCGGTGGCGGGAACGGCCCCGGATCGTCCTGTTCGACGAGGCCAGCCGGGTGCTCGCCCGCGGTGTCTGCGCCTGGGCGGGGGTTCCCCTGACGGAGGGCGAGGTCGCCCCCATGGCCCGTGACCTGGTGGCGCTGGTGGACGGGTTCGCCACGCTGGGCCCGCGTCACTGGCGGGCGCGGGCCGCGCGGGGGCGGCGCGAAGCCCAACTGGCCCGGCTGGTGGGTGACGTGCGCGCCGGTGCGGCGTCCCCGGCGCGCGGCTCCGCGGTCGACGTCGTGGCAGGCCACCGCGACCCCGACACGGGGCTCCTCGCTCCCCGCACGGCGGCGGTGGAACTCCTCAACATCCTGCGTCCCACGGTCGCGGTCGCCTGGTTCGTCGCCTACGCGGCGCACGCCCTGCACCTGTGGCCGCGGCATCGGCCACGGCTGCGCCAGGACGGCACCGCCTACGTCGAGGCGTTCGTCCACGAGGTCCGCCGCTTCTACCCCTTCGCGCCCTTCGTCGCGGGCAGGGCCGTGCGGGACCTGTCCTGGCGTGGGGAGCCGATCCCCGCGGGGGCGCTCGTCCTGCTCGACCTGTACGGCCAGAACCACGACGCCGGACTGTGGCCCGACCCCTACGCCTTCGACCCGGGCCGTTTCCTGCGCCACCCGCCCGGCCGTGACGACCTGGTGCCCCAAGGGGGCGGGGATCCGGCCACCGGCCACCGCTGCCCGGGCGAGGGGATCACCGTGGCGCTGCTCCAGGCGCTCGTACCACGGTTGGCGCGCCTCGACTACGCCGTGGTCGACCAGGACCTGACGATCTCGCTGAGACGTGTCCCCGCCCGTCCGCGCAGCGGCGTCGCCATCGCCGTCGGGCGGTCCGCCTGACCCTTCGCTCCTGGCGGGGAAGGGCGCGGACGGGATCCGCCACGGTGGGGGCACGAGGTTTCTCCCGGCCCTTGGTGGAGGTCGCCGGTGCGTCGTGGCGTAGTCGAATCCGTACCAGCCCCACTGCCCATGAGGAGCCGCGTGGACGGCGCGCCACGACGGCGGGGTCCGCGCCGAGCCGCTCCGGCGGGGGCGGAACCGGGCCGATCGGCACCGGCGCCCCCATCGCGCCCCGCCGCGTCCCTGCCCGATGGCGCGGTCCCCTGGACGCCGGGGCGGAGCCGCTGGAGCGCCACGTCATCGCCGTCCTCGACGGCGTGCGCCGGGGCGAGGGCACACGCGACGCGGCGCCCACCGACTACGGCGTGGTGATCACCGGACCAGGGGAGGCGCCGTTCGTCGACCGGGGAGCGGCCGGCCGTGGGGTCTCGTGGTGCTCCGCGCCCCGAGGGGGGTACCTAAGGGCCGCGGAGGCGCGCCGGGAGCCGGCGCGACGGCGACAGTACAGGCCGGACGGACGGAGAGAGGGGTGGGCGCGGATGCCCAGGCCGATCGAGGTACACAAGGTGGCGATCGAGAGCGTCACCGACGGGTCCGGGCTCGCCCGGCTCATCGACGACGGGGTGTTCAGCGCCGATGACGTCCTCGCCGTCATCGGTAAGACCGAGGGGAACGGCGGGGTCAACGACTACACCCGCATCCTGGCCGATCGGGCCTTCCGTGAGGTGCTGGTGGCCAAGGGGGGACGGAGCGCGGCCGAGGTCGGCGAGGTTCCGCTGGTGTGGTCCGGTGGCACCGACGGCGTGCTGTCCCCCCACGCGACGGTGTTCGCCTACGCTCCCCGGGACCGCTATCCGGCCACCGACGAGCTCAGGGTCACGGTCGGTGTCGCGATGAGCCGGGAGATCCTGCCCGAGGACATCGGCCGCCCCGAGATGGTGCGCAAGGTCGCCGAGGGGGTGCGCGTGGCGATGGAACGGGCCGGGATCACCGACCCCGCCGACGTCCACTACGTGCAGACGAAGACGCCCCTGCTGGTCCTCGACACCATCAACGAGGCGAAGGCGCGAGGCCGCGACGTCGTCACCGAGGACACGCTGAAGTCGATGGACATCTCCAACTCCACGACGGCGTTGGGCATCGCGGTGGCGCTGGGGGAGATCGAGGAACCGCGGGCCGAGCAGATCCACACCGACCTGTCGCTGTACTCATCGGTGGCCTCGTGCTCCTCCGGGGTGGAGCTGGACCGGGCACAGATCGTCGTGGTCGGCAACGCGCGTGGCATCGGCGGGAGGTTCCGCGCCGGCCACGGTGTCATGCGCGACGCCCTGGACGCCGACGGCGTGTGGTCGGCGATCCGTTCAGCGGGGTTGGAGCTGCCCGAGCGCCCCCACCCCGACGACCTCAAGGGGCGGTTGGTCAACGTGTTCCTCAAGTGCGAGGCCGATCCCGGTGGGCGGGTGCGTGGCCGGCGCAACATCATGCTCGACGACTCCGACGTGCACTGGCATCGGCAGATCAAGGCCGCGGTGGGCGGGGTGGCCGCCGCTGTCACCGGGGATCCCGCGGTGTTCGTGTCCGTGGCTGCGGTTCACCAGGGACCGCCGGGGGGCGGCCCGGTCGCGGCCGTGGTCGATCTCGGGGAGTGAGGCAGGGCGCCCGCCCGTGCCCGATCGGGCGGGCGCTGTCAAGTGCTCTTTTCCCATATGCAATTTCATGTGAGCTGGATAGCATTCGAAAAACCGCGCGTGGAATCGATTGATCGGTAATGCTGGGCGTTCGGCACTACCATGACCGTGGCTCATCTTCATCAGGCAGGAAAAGAGTCCAGACGTGGCCCACGAAGTTGGCGCACAGGAAAAGATTACTTATGGGCGAAATGACCGTTTCGAGGGCGGTCCGGTCGGCGGCGGCCGGTTCTGGGTGGACGAACAGGGGAGGCCCACCGCGCGGATCGGCGGCCCTCCCGACTGGTGGCCGAACAGGATGATCGACGTGCGCGTCGGTGACACCTTCACCGTCGGCGGACAGACCTGGCGGATCACCGATATCGCCGATCCGGAGAGCCCGCAGGCCTACCTTCTGACGACCCGGGTCGGTTGACCGAGACCAATGGGACGTCGACCGGAGTGGGGCTCGCGATTTCACCCCTGATCGAGGGATTCCCGCTCCGTCCGTTTCGCTCCGCCCATTCCGCCGGGCGGATCAACCGAGGCAGTCGTAGACCGCCTTGACCAGACGCATGGCCCGAATTCCGCCGGAGAGTTCGGCTCCGGTCTGGTTCATCACGTACCCGATCGCGACCTCCCGCTCCAGATCGGCGAGACCGATCGAGCCCCCCGCGCCCGTGTGGCCGAACGCTGTCTGTTGCGCCGCGCGGGGAAGGGCGAAGGCCAGCGAGGGGCGCATGAACCCCAGGCCGAAGGCGCTGTCGATGCCCAGCACGCGGTCGGGACCATGGGACCGGGGCACCACGGCGTCGCGCAGGGTGGCGGGGGAGACGATCCGCCCGGCCAACAGGTCCCGGTAGAAGCCGGCCAGACCCGAGGCCGTCGTCACGACACCCGCGGCGGGCCAACCGGCCGAGAGCACCACGGGGTTGTCATAGCCGCCGGGGAGGGACGCGACCTCGGGGCGGTTCATCGCGCGTGACAGCAGACTGTCCGGATCGGCCACGTCACGGTTCATCCGGGCGACCGGGTTGTCGGCGGAGGGGGAGGAGGCGGGAGCGGGCCGGGACGCGCCGCTGCCGGAGGAGCCCGGGGCCAATCGTGCCGCGCGCTGGATCACCCCGTCGGGCGCTCCGACCCACAGGTCCAGACCGAGCGGGCCGGCGAACTCGTCGGCGACGTACTCCCCGACGGTGCGTCCGTCCAACCGGCGCACGATCTCGCCGGCCAGCCAGCCATAGGTGAGCGCGTGGTAGCCGTGCGCGCTTCCCGGTTCCCAAAGGGGGGCCTGCTCGGCGAGCAGCGTCGCCATCGCGGCGGGATCGACCGCCTCGCGCGCCCCGACCGGGCGGGCGAAGGCGGGCAGGCCGGCGCGGTGGGCCAGCAGGTCCTCTCCCGTGGTCCTGCCCTTACCGGCCGCGGTGAACTCCGGCCACCAGTCGCCTACCGGTGCCTTCAGGTCGTGTCCGCCGCGCTCGGCGACCCGGAGCGCCGCCGCGGCGGTGATCGCCTTGGTGCAGGAGAAGGCGAGGCAGGGGGTGTCGCGTTCCCAGGGCCGCCCGATGCGGCGGTCGGCGGTCCCGCCCCACAGGTCGACCACCGGTTCGTCACCGAGATAGACGGTGATGGCGGCGCCCGTCTCCAGGCCGCGCGCGAAGTTGTTCTCGAAGACGGTGCGCACCCGCGCGAACTCCGGCGCGCACGCGCCGTGGATCCCGTCCCCCGTGCTCATGGTTCGATCCCCCTTTCGGTCGCCCACACGACCCTAGGACCCCTTCGCGGGTGGGCGGAGGGCGGGGGAAGGAACAAGTGCTGGGTTTCGGCCATCACAGAATCCGGTTCGCGGGCGACGGTGGGTGGAAGCGACGCTTTGCCGGTCCTGCCGGTTTACCGGGGGCGGTATGAGTTACGACTTCGGCCATAAGCGGACAAAATGCGCTCTCGTGTGGTGAAGTCCGGCATTCTGGGGGGAGAGCCCGCGGTGACACTCGGGTATTTCCATGCCTGATGCCCGAGACAGTGGGGAAGTGGGGCGCTGGCCAGGTGAATTGAGATATTTCGGTTATCTGAAATTCGGTGTTCCCCGTCCGGCTGCCGCTACCTTCTCTCGTGACGGAGCACCCTCGCTCCACCCGGGGCCGGTCCCGATGCGACCGGCCGGGTGCGACGACGAGAGCCGGTGCCCGCCTGAGCGTCCGCCCCCGACCCCTCCCCGGTCTCCGGCCGGAGCGCGATGCCCTCCCACCCCCCGGTGCATCGCGCGCTGCCCCGACCGGAGACCGCAACGGCCCCACCGAGGGCCGTCGAGCACGCAAGGAGTGTGCATGGCATTCCCGAGAGTCTCCGCGCGCCGCCTGTTCCAGGGCGGTGCCGCGTTCGCCGCGGCCGGCGCGCTGTCGGTGGCCGCGGCGCTTCCGGCGCAGGCCGACCAGAACGCCGCGACCGCCCTCTACGCCTACGCCGACCTGGCCTGGGGCATGGTGGGGCCGAACGAGGACGACTATGCCGAGTTCTACTTCGGCGAGGTCTACAGCGAGGACGGGACCGTCACCGGTGACCGTTCCATCGCCCGCGGGCCCCTGGCCGGCGCGGTCAAGGGAGTCGAAGGACGTTCGACGGCGTCGGTGGTCGACGGTCTGCCCACCGCCTCCTCGGAGATGACCGATTTCGACTTCGAACTGACCGGCAAGGAGCTCGCCGAACTGCTCGGCGAGTCCCCCGTCGCGCCCTCTCCCCAGGAACGGGAGGAGACCGGCGACGACACCGGGTCAACCCCCGAGGAGACTCCTGAACCTGAAGAGGAACCGGAAGGGGGCGTCGAGCCGGAGGCCGCCCCGTCGGTCGACGCGTCCTCCCCGGTGGCGGCCCAGTTCGCCGACGCCCACCTCGACCAGGTCCTGATCGACATCGAGGCCGCGTCGGTGACCTCCACCGCCGCCTTCGACGCCAAGGGCGTGGGGTCGGCCTCGGTCGAGTACACGGGGGTGCGGGCCAACGGTCAGGACCTGTCCGACGGCCCCGTCTCCCAGGCGGTCACCTACGCCGACGGCACACAGACCGAGCTCACCTTCCAGCTCCTGGAGAACGAGGAGGTGGAAGAGGGGTACGCCAACGCCGAACTCGTCGTCGACATCCTCGTCGGCGAGGACTACATCGGCACGGTGAGGCTCGCCAACAGCTCGGCCGGCAGGCTCTCCGGAGGTATTCCGGCGACCGGTATCGTGTTCGGCGGCCTGGCGGCCGTGGGGCTGGCGGCGCTCGGTGGAGGTGGCGTCGCGCTGTACCTGGGCCGGAAGCGGAAGACCGCCCGTGACCTCGGTGACGGTGAGTCCTGACCCCGACCATGTGCTCCGTGGCCCCGGAAACCGTCCTTCCGGGGTCACGGCGGGTTCCGAAACGGCCACAGTCCTCTGTCCGTAAAACGGAAGGTTCGGCCGGATTCGGACAGGTGGATCAAGGCCGGTCGGCCTCCTCCGGCGCGGGCGGGGGCAAGGGGGCGGGCCCCGGCTCGATCCGTGTTCCGTCGCCCCAGGTCGGGCGGGAGTGTTCGGCTCCCCGCGTGGCCGCCGTCCACTTCCCGGCTCCGGAACGCGGGAGAGGAGAGATGTCTGGAATCAGGAGGCCGAAACGCTCCCGAATCAGTATCATCGGCGTGACCCCGCAAACGCTTTCAGCACTCCCTCCCCAGCTGACTCCCGGCCGGAGCTCCAGGCGGTACTCGGAAGAGAGCGGATCCGCTCCCCACATCCGACGACCGGGACATCGCAACGGACACTCGCCGGCTGGTGGTTCCGCACCGTACACGGACAGGTTCACGACAGTGGCGACTCCAGTTCCCCCGTCACGCACCCGGCACATCCGGTGGGAAGGCCCATGATGTCCGGCGCCGTTTCGCACCCCGACCATGTCATCCTCGTCGTCTCCGCCGACGAGCTCAGCGCCGAGGTCACCGTCGCCGGGCAATCCCACGTCGTGACCGGACGCGACCCGAAGGAGACCCGCAGGGCCGCGCTGGCCATCGCGACCGGCTACGCCGCGCGCACCGGTCGGACGGTGCTGATCGACGCCCGGGACGCCTACCGCTCCTGGCGGTTGACCGCGACCCCGACGGGAGTGGTCCGCGCCGCCGACGCCCCCGGGGCGCCCCGGCCGGTTCGCCCACGCCCCCGCAACGGGCGCAAGATCGCCCTGGTGGCGGCGGGGGGAGCGGTGGCCGTCGCGTTGTTGGCCGGCGCCGGTTTCACCGTCGTCCAGCTGCTGTCCGGTCCCGCCGAGGTCACCGCCCAGGAAGAGGCGGAGCGCATCGTCTTCGACTCCCGGCCGGTACCTCCGGGCTTCACCGACCAGGCGGCCTGGCGGTTGCCCATGGCCGAGGGCACCTCACCGGCTGTCGCGCCCGACGGGTCGGCCGCCGCCCTCTTCGGTCCCGATGACCGGTTGACCGTTCTCGGCCCCGATGGCACTCCCGCCTGGAGTTCCGACGCGCCGGTCCCCCTGGACGCGATCGACCAGCCGTTGCGTTTCATCGCCGACGGCGACGTCTTCCGGATCGCGTTCGTGGCCGACGGCGCCCTGTGGATCTGGCCCGCCGAGGGAGGCGAGCCCGAGCGCGTGGACCTGCCCGACGAGGCCACCGTGACCTTCGCGGGCACCTCCCCGCTCATCGCCGACGGCGATCGCGGACTCGTCGTCTCCGGGGGCAGGGCGACGCCCGTCGAGCTCCCCGAGGGGATGAGCGCGCTGCTGGCCGACCGCGACCGTGTCCTGGCGGCCTCCGTCGACGGACCGTGGGCGTGGGTGGCTCCCGGCGAGGACCCGCGCGAGGTGAGCCCGGCGAAGCCGGACGGCGCGCGCGAACTGGACGCGGTCGTCACCGCGTCGGAGCGCCACGTCATCGTGCGCTGGACCACGGCGGATGACGCACGTGTGCTCCTCGCCGTGCACGACGCGGGCGACGGGGCGGTCGTCGCAGCGGCCGAGGTGGCCCCCGACGACCTCGCCGAGGCCCGCTGGGAGGAGAGCGACGACCTCGCCGCCTACGGCCCCGTACTGGTGGAGCCCTCGAAGGGCACGGCTCGTATCGTGCCGGGTTTCACCCCCCTGACATCCGCCGGAGACACCCTCTACGGCGAGGTGGACGGCGCGCCCGTGGCTCTCGGCCATGACGGCGAGCCGGTGGAGCTGGAAGAGGACACCGCCCGCCCCTGGGGCCTTCTCGACGGCCACGCGGTCGTCGCCGGTGCCGGTGCCCTCTACGCCCTGGCTCCCGAATGACCCCCCGACCAAGAATGGAGAATGGATGTCCCATTCAGCACGCATGGCCGGTATAGCCGTCGGCGCTCTGCTGGCCTTCGGCTTCTCCGCTGCTCCGGCGTTCGCCGAGACCACGGAGGCCGTCGACGCCTCCGTCCTGCCGGCTGCCGCCTCCCCTGTCGTCGAAGAGGCCGCGGTGGTCGTTCCGGCCGCTGCCCCGGCTCCGGTCGAGGCTCCGGCCGCTCTTGAGATCACCCCGGCCGTTTCCGGGGTCTCCCCGGTGGTCCCCGCCGCCCCGGTCCAGATGCGGGCCGAGAGCGCTCCGGTGTTCACCACCTACGACCAGCCGGGCGGTGGTGACAACGGCGGTGGCACCGACCCCACTCCCGGCCCTAACCCCGACCCGGGTAACCCCGGTGGGGGCGACGATGGCGGCGACAACGGCGGTGGCACCGACCCCACTCCCGGCCCTAACCCCGACCCGGGTAACCCCGGTGGGGGCGACGATGGCGGTGACAACGGCGGTGGCACCGACCCCACTCCCGGCCCTAACCCCGGCCCGGGTAACCCCGGTGGGGGTGACGGTGGCGGTGACAACGGCGGTGGTGACGACGGCGGTGGCAACCCCGGCGGTGGTGACAACGGCGGTGGCAACCCCGGCGGTGGTGACAACGGCGGCGGTAACCCCGGCGGTGGTGACGACGGCGGTGGCAACCCCGGCGGTGGTGACAACGGCGGTGGCAACCCCGGCGGTGGTGACGACGGCGGCGGTAACCCCGGCGGTGGTGACGACGGCGGTGGCAACCCCGGCGGTGGCAACCCCGGCGGTGGTGACAACGGCGGCGGCAACCCCGGTGGTGGCAACGACCCCGCCCCCAGCCCCGACCCCGCTCCCGGCACCGGCGGTGACAACGGCGCCGGCGACGGCAAGGTGAGCGGCAACCAGCCCGCCGCCGACTCCGGCGACGACAAGGGAGCCTCCGACGACGACGCCTCCGGCAAGGACAAGGAGAAGGAGGACAAGGAGCTTCCGGTCACCGGTGCCGACCCCTCCGCCCTGATGCTCGCCGGCGCGACGGCCGCGGGCCTCGGCCTGGTGACGGTCTACGCCGCCCGGCGCCGCCCCGCGCGGCAGTAAGCCGCCCGCGCCCCGCGGCCCCGCCAGGGCCGTGGGAGACCGGTGACGGGTGACAGAGGATGAGATGACAGGTACGGCCGCCAGACGCCCGCGCGGGCATCTGGCGGCCGTACCGCGTCGGCTAGGTTTCTCCCATGACCATTCGGCACATCGCGCTGTTCCGCTGGGCTCAGGGCGTGACCCCTGAGCAGATCGCCTCGGTCGAGGAGGGGCTCTCCCGGCTTCCCGCCGCGATCCCCCAGCTCCTCTCCTACTCCTACGGCGCCGACCTGGGACTGGGAGCGGGAAACCACGATTTCGCGGTCGTCGCCGACCTCGCCGACGACGAGGCGTTCCGCGTCTACCGCGACCATCCCGAACACCAGGCGGTGCTGGCCGTCGTCACCCCTCTGCTGGCCGATCGCGCCGCGGTCCAGTTCACCCTTCCCAGCTGACCACGAAGGTGGCCCGTCTCCACCACGGACCGGGCCGTGCCCGGTCCGGAGGGAGGTCACCGAGGGGAAGCGCCTCCTTACCGAATCTCGTTCTTGCGCGGGAACTCGCCGTGGCACTAGGTTCTTCGGTGCAGCGCCGGTTCCGGTGACGTGCGGGTCTGGGTCCGTGGCACGCCGGGGCGGGCGCGTGGACGCGTCACCCACCAGGGGCGGATCGCGCCCCGTCCTTGGTGGGGGACGCCCGTCCGCGCGGTCCCACCACCTCCTGCTTCCGCCGTTTTTCCGTGACCGGCGTCACCTGGACGGCTAGCCTGGGCGGGTCGGGCAACATCGCGTCACAGGGAGCGGACATGGGACAGCCGGCGACGGAGACCGACTACCGGGCCACCGACGTCGGTCGGCGCAGGAGCTGGTACGGAACGAAGAAGCACGTCAAGCGGGTCCTGGGCTGGCGCCTGCCCAACCTCGCCATGCGCGGGGCGGTCGGAATCGCGGCCCCCGGGCTGCGGCAGACCGGCCGGCTCCCCGTCCCGGCGGCGATCGAGGAGGTCACCGGCCATGTCGACGGGGTCGACTACGTCATGCTCCGGCCGGCCCGCTGCGTCGTCGCCAAGGAGCTGTACTGGGGCGGAGGGCGCCGTCCGCAGCCCGCGGACGACTTCGCGGTCCGGCTGTTCGCCGCGGCCGCGCGGCAGGCCGGCGTCATGTTCGACATCGGGGCCTACACGGGGCTGTTCACCCTCGTCGGCACGGCCGTCAACAAGGACCTGCGCGTCCACGCCTTCGAGATCGTGCCCGAGGTCTACCACGCCCTGTTCGACAACTGCGTGCGCAACCGTGTCCTGAACCGCACGACGTTGCACCATGTCGGGGTGGGGGATCCGGCGGTCACGATCGGAATGCCGATACGCTCCGGCGACTCCGCGCTGCCGTGCTTCTACTCCAGCGAGCTGCGCTTCGACGATGGCGTTCCGGTCGGCGTCGTCGCCCTCGACGAATTCGTCGACACGGTCGCCCCGGGAACCCGGACGCTGTTGAAGGTCGATGTCGAGGGGACCGAGGCCGAGGTGTTCGAGCACGGCCGTGAGTTCCTCGCGCGGCATCGCCCCGACATCCTGTGCGAGGTACTGCCGCAGGCGGACGCGGAGC
This sequence comes from Marinactinospora endophytica, assembly GCF_054780875.1. Taxonomy (NCBI): domain Bacteria; kingdom Bacillati; phylum Actinomycetota; class Actinomycetes; order Streptosporangiales; family Nocardiopsidaceae; genus Marinactinospora; species Marinactinospora endophytica. The sequence goes on from NZ_BAAGVM010000001.1 coordinate 51,889, forward strand.
GGTTGCGCGCCCTGCTGGAGCCGCACGGTTACCGCTTCCACCTGGTCGGCGAACGGGCGCTCGCCCCGGCCGGGCCGCTCGCGCCCCATCCCCGCTTCCGCGACTGGTTCTTCACCACCAGGGACGGCGGCGAGCTGGCGCGGATGGGAGTGCCGGTGGCCTGAGCCGCCCCCGTCCTCCCGGCCCGTCTCAGGGATCGCGGCAGAACCCGATCGGGATCGTCCTGGTCGCGCAGACGAGGAGGGTCCCCTCCTCGTCCAGGCGCAGCCGCAGGGACGGCCGTTCCAGCTCGTCCAGTCCGCGTACGTGCGTCCCCGCGCACGGGATCTCCACCCGTCCCGGGGGGAGGGCGCAGCTCCAGACCCGTCGGTCGTCCAGGAACGGGCCGGTGGCGCGGAGCAGGACCGGTGCCCCGGTCTCGTGCCAGGCGGCGAGTGCCGTGTTCGCGCGCTCCTCGATGTCCGCGAGCGCCGCGTCCAGCCCGGTGGCGTCGAATCCGCGTTCGCGCAGGGCGACCCCGATGCGGTAGGTGCTCGTGCTGGAGCCGGGATGGATGCGGTACGTCCTCAGTGCCAGGCCGTCGAAGTCGGGCGAGCCCAGTCCGTCGGTCACCGTCGCCTCGCGCCAGTACGGGGTCAGGGCGGCGTTGAGCGCGAGCGAGGCGAGATGGTGCCCGGTGTGGCCGGCGGACAGCAGCAGCCGCCGGCGCGGGTCCACCCGTAGGGTCACCCGGGCCCCGACGAGCCCGCTTCGCGCGCCGCCGCGTCGTGTGCTCACCACGTGGCCGACGTAGTGGCGCCAGCCCGCGCCCGCGGGGTGGGCGGGGATGTCCCGGCCGACGTAGGCGATGTCGCGGTCGGGCGGCGCCGCGACGGTGACGCTGTCCAGCACGGGCACCACCCGGCCGGCGGTGTCGAGTTCGCCGGTGTCCCCGGGTTGGCCGAGCGGAGTGGGGCCCAGCGGGTGGAAGGGCGTGGAATCGGTGATGAGGAGCAGGCGCCGATCGGGAGCGAGGGGGGACGGCAGGACGTGCCGGACGCGGGCACGGCCCTGCACGGCGCCCCTCGGGAAATCGACCGTGGTCCCGGTCGTCGGCAACGGCATGGCGCCTCCCGGCTGGCTAGGTGAGCAGCCGGGTCATCTCGCGGATGGTCGGGCAGGGCCACAGGAGCATGCAGCAGGTGCAACGCTGCACCGCGGGGGTCGGCCCACTGCTCAGTCCACCGCCGTCGCGCGGCTGGTGGAGGGAGAGAAGGCTCAGGCACAGGTCGGCGAAGGCGGTGACCTGGGCCTGGGCCCCCGCGTAGAAGGCGTTGTCCGCGTCGCTCAGGGGGATGTCCGTGCGCGGCCCGAACCGGCCGTGGAGGGGGGAGCGAGGCGTCCAGGGCGCGGCTTTGACCGCCCGATCGCGGACCTCCTCCACGCGCGACCGCAACTGCTCGTGCTCGTCGAGCAGGCCTGGCGCGGACGTGGGCATGTCGAAGGACATGGTCGTTTCCCCCTTGGCGAAGCGGACGCGGGGCCCTTGAAGGTGGCACCGCGCATGACGAGTGTCACGGATTGTCGCAGATTCGCGTTTGGGGGAGGCGGGACCCGTCATCTGGACGGTGTGTCGTGCGCCACGTGGCCGGACGCGCGCATGGGCCGTCCCGGAGGGACGGCCCATGCTGGGGAGGCGGTCGGAAGGGAGTCTGCCGCCGTCATCGTCGATTCGGGACGTGTGGCCGGGTCAGTTACAGCCGCCACCGCAGCTGCACGAGCCACCGTTCTGGCAGCCACAGCTGCATCCGGGGCCGCAGTTGCAACCGCCGGGCCTGGGGGCTGCGGGCGTGGAGGGGGACATGGTCTCTCCTCATGGTCGAGCGGCCACCGGCATGTGAGAACGGTGGCCGCGCCGGCGACGGTGCCGCCGGTATGCCTTGCCATTGCCTACAGGGAGGTTCCCCGTGATCGCGGAGCGCCAACCGCTGTGGCCGATTTCGGAAAAGCCTGACAAGTGCGGTTTTGCAAACGGGTTTTTCGAGCAGCTGGGCGCGGCGAGCGGAGAGACCCGAGGAGGCGGGCCGGCGCGGCGGCCGCTACCCCGGACCCACCCGACGACCGTGATCGGTACGGCCACCGCCACGCCGACCGGCGCGAGCGCGCCGACGGGGAGCCGCAGCCGACCCGGTTCGGACGGAACGGCGAGGTGCCCACCGGATCCGACGCCACGCCGCGCCGGACCCGGGCGTGTCCTCCCCGGGCAGGGAGGACACGCCCCGGCCGCCTCCCGGGAGGCGGCCGGAAGGCCCCTACCTACGCCGTGGCCGCCACTGGTCCAAGACGACGGCGGCCATCAGGAGCACCGCGCCCAGCGTCCCGGCCGCGCTGAGGCGCTCGCCCAGCAGCGCGACCGACAGGAGGGTCGCGGTCAACGGCTCCAGCACCGCCGCCAGCGCGGCCACCGTCGCCGGGGCCGAGCGCAGCCCGCCGAAGTAGGCGAGGTAGGCCAGCGCGGTCGGTACCGCGCCCAGGTACAGCAGCACCCCCAGCGGGGCGGGGGCGGGGGAGAACGCCATCCCGGCGACGAGCCCGGGGAGCAGCAGCAGGAGCCCGCCGGTCAGACACCCCAGGGCGGTGACGGCCAACGGGTCGAGACCGGCGACGGGACGCCGGTTGACGATCGTCAGCGCGGAGAAGAGCGCCCCCGCGGCCAACGCGCAGCCCAGCCCCAGGGCGATCCGCCAGGCGGGACCGGACAGGGAGGGGAAGCCGGCCAGGAGCGCGAGCCCCAACACGCCCAGACCCACCGACACCAGCAGGCGGGGCGCCGGTCGACGGCGCTCCAGCACCGCGGTCACCGCGGTGACGAACAGCGGGACACTGCCGATCGTGACCAGGGTGGCCAACCCCACCGAGGTCAGCCACACCGAGGCGAAGTAGGCGGACTGGAACAGCGCGAGCAGACCGCCCGCGGTGGCCACCCGGGTCAGCGAGGCCCGGGTGCGCGGCACCCGGCGAAGCCGCCCCGAGACGGCGAGGACCGCGGTCGCCAGCAGGCCGCCGACCAGAAGCCGGTAGGCGGCGGTTCCCAGGGGGTGGATCCCGGTCAGGTCCTGTAGGACCGAGCCGGCCAGCCCGCCCGTCCCCCACAGCAGGCCGGCCGTGACGAGAAGCGCGGGGCCGCGCCGGGACGGGGAGGCGGAGATGCCCGAGGACAGGCGGGAAGAGGAAGCGGAACCGGACATGGACGTACTCCAACGTCGACGAGAGGAACGGGAACGTCGGCGCAGGGCGTCCGTGATATGCCATTGTCACGCGGCCCCGCGGCCGCGCCCGGACGCCCTAAGAGGCGTACGGAGGGGGAGTGACGAAGAGTCCGGTCCGGTAGGTCATGCCGCAGACTCTACCAACGACGAGGTCTCCCCACCGCCTACCGGGCGGAGCGGCCCACGACGCCCGCGACGGGCGCGCCGTCCGACCCCGACCAGAGAGCGAGCCGATGAACGCCCCCTACCGGATCCACAACGACGAGGCCGTCCACGCCCGATTGCTGAGCGACCCGTTGTACCAGGTCGCCCCCTACCTGCGTGTTCTCGTCCTCGGTGACCCCCGTTTCCTGGGCCCCGAACCGCTGGCCTATTCCATCAACGAATCGGTCACCGCCGCGGTGTGCGTCCGCACCGGCCCGGCGGCCGACGGCGCGGTGATCCTCGGCAAGCGGCACGCCCACGCCTGGGGGACCACCAAACAGGACCTATGGTTCACCGCCCTGCGCAACATGGCGACGGAGACCTACGACCTGAAGGTCTTCCAGGCCGCCGACACCGTGCTCAACGTCGTCACCGGCCATGGCTGGCCGGGAACCGCGCACGTGATGCGGCTGGTGGAACTGTCCGCCGACCCCATGCCCTACGGCGCGCTCGCCATGCTGCCCTCTCCCAACACGCTAATGTTCGCGCCCCTGCGCTCCCGCCGCTCCATGTCGGTGGTGGCGTTCATGTGGGAGACCTTCCAGGAATTGGCCCGTGGCGGGATGCCGGTCACCGACCAGATCGTGTGGTGGCGCGGGGGCACGGTGATGGCGATCCGCACCGAGCCCGCGCCGCCCCAGGACGGGCGGCCCGGCGTGCGGCTGAACGCCCCGGCCGAGTTCGGCCGCATGGTCGAGGAGGAGCTGCCGGCCTGACCCGTCCCCGGCTCAACGGGCGAAGGCGTCCTGGGGCGGTGCCGGGGAGTCCCGGGCTTCGGCGTCGCGCACCGGGACGGCTCCGGCGACGAAGCGGTCGAGCTCGGCTCCGGCCAGCAACCGGGCCATGTCGGGGTCGCGGTGGGCGCGCCTGGTGAGCTCGTCGATGGGCAACGGCCGGTCCGACGCCACCAGCACGAGGTTGCCGAACCGCCGGCCGCGGAGCACCGCGGGCTCGGCGATCAGCGCCACGTGACCGAACACGGCGGCGGCGGTGGCGACCTGGGCCCGGGTGTGGTGGAGCCGGCCGCCGTCGCCGATGTTCACGGTGTGCACGCCGCCGGGCCGCAGCACCCGCGCGGCCTCGGCGGCGAACTCCACCGAGGTCAGGTGGGCGGGGGTACGGGCGCCGGAGAACACGTCGGTGACCACGAGGTCGGCGGAGCCGTCGTGGCGCGCGCCCAGCCAGGCGCGCGCGTCACCGGTGCCCACCCGGATCCCGGCGCGTCGGTCCCACGGCAGCTCGCGGCGGACGAGGTCGACGAGCCCGGCGTCGATGTCCACGGCGCGCTGCCGGGAACCGGGCCGGGTCGCGGCGACGTAGCGCGCCAGGGTCAGCGCGCCCGCGCCGAGGTGGTAGGCGTCGATGGGGGCGCGTTCGGGGGCGAGCAGGTCCACGACGTGGCCGAACCGGCGCACGTACTCGAAGTCCAGGTACGTCGGGTCGGTGAGGTCCACGTGGGACTGGGGGGTGCCGTCCACCACGAGGACCCAGGCCCCCTCGCGGTCGGCGTCGCGAAGCAGCTCCATCACCGGTCGCCCGTTGCCGTCTTCGGCCTGTTCCCTGCCGCCCATGCTCCCCGTCCGTTCCTCGCTCGTGCCGTGCCGCTGCTTCGGCACGTCTCCACGGTAGGGCCGGTGGCGGGCGGGGCGTCCATGGCGGGGGAGGGGCGGGCGTCGACGGCCCGTTCCCGTCCGTGGGGGCGGGCCGTCCTGGCCGGCTCGGCCCCTCACCACGGGGCCGCGGCCCGGCTGCGAGTACCCCGCCCTCCCGCTAGCCTGGGAGTCTGCTTTTGACTGTGGCGGCGGCTCCCGGGGCCGCCGGATGAGACGAGGAGTGGCCGTGCTGCTGCGGATGTCGACCCTGTTCCTGCGCACCCTGCGCGAGGACCCGGCGGACGCCGAGGTGCCCAGCCACAAACTGCTCGTCCGCGGTGGCTATGTCCGCCGTGCCGCGCCCGGCGTGTACTCCTGGCTGCCGCTCGGCAAGATCGTGCTGGAGAACGTGGCCGGCGTGGTGCGCGAGGAGATGAACCGTATCGGGGGACAGGAGGTCCTGCTCCCCGCGCTGCTGCCCCGCGAGTACTACGAGGCCACCAACCGCTGGGTCGAGTACGGCGACAACCTGTTCCGTCTGGTCGACCGCAAGGGCGCCGACTACCTGCTCGGGCCGACCCACGAGGAGCTGTTCACGCTCCTGGTGAAGGGCGAGTACTCCTCCTACAAGGACTTCCCGGTCATCCTCTACCAGATCCAGGAGAAGTTCCGGGACGAGGCGCGTCCCCGGGCCGGGATCCTGCGCGGCCGGGAGTTCCACATGAAGGACTCCTACTCCTTCGACATCGACGATGAGGGGCTGCGCCGCTCCTACGAGCTGCACCGCGAGGCCTACATCCGGATCTTCGACCGGCTGGGCCTGCGCTACGCCATCGTGTCGGCCACCTCGGGGGCCATGGGCGGCTCGGCGTCGGAGGAGTTCCTGGCCGAGACCCCCACCGGCGAGGACACCTTCGTCCGCAGCACCGGCTCGGACTACGCGGCCAACGTCGAGGCCGTGCGCACCCCCGTCCCCGCCAGCCTGCCGATCGAGGGCCAGCCCGAGGCGCGGGTGCACCACACGCCGAACACCCCCACCATCGAGTCGCTGGTGGACTTCCTCAACGGGGCCGGCCTGGGCCGGACCTTCACCGCGGCCGACACCCTCAAGAACGTGCTGGTCAAGATCCGCCGTCCCGGCGAGACCGAGTGGGAGATCCTCGGCATTGGCCTGCCCGGCGACCGCGAGGTGGACACCAAGCGCTTGGAGGCCGCGGTCGAGCCGGCCGAGGTCGCGCTCCTCGACGAGGCCGACTTCGCGGCCAACCCCTTCCTGGTCAAGGGCTACATCGGCCCGCGCGCGCTCCTCGACAACAAGGTGCGCTACCTCGTCGACCCCCGGGTCGTTCCGGGCACGCGCTGGGTCACCGGTGCCGACCGTCCCGACCACCACGTCGTCGACCTGGTGTGCGGCCGCGACTTCACCCCCGATGGCACGATCGAGGCCGCCGAGGTGCGCGAGGGCGACCCCTCCCCCGACGGCGAGGGCACGCTCTACGCCGCGCGTGGCATCGAGATCGGCCACATCTTCCAGCTCGGCCGCAAGTACGCCGACGCCTTCGAGGTCGACGCGCTCGGCCCCGACGGCAAGCCGAAGCGGATCACCATGGGCTCCTACGGCATCGGGGTCTCGCGCGTGGTCGCGGCGATCGTCGAGCAGTCCCACGACGACAAGGGCATCCTGTGGCCCCGCGAGGTGGCGCCGGCCGACGTGCACGTCGTCGGCACCGGCAAGGGCGAGCAGATCGAGGTCGCCCTGCGCCTGGCCGGGGAGCTGGAGGCCAGGGGCGTCCGGGTCATCGTCGACGACCGCAAGGGGGTGTCCCCCGGGGTGAAGTTCACCGACGCCGAACTGCTGGGCGTTCCCACCGCGGTCATCGTCGGCAAGGGGCTGGCCTCCGGTGTGGTGGAGCTGCGCGACCGCGCCACCGGCGAACGCGAGGAGGTGCCGGTCGACACCGTGGTCGACCGGGTCGCGGCCATCGTCGCCGAGGGGTAGCCGACGCCGAGCGGACACGACGGCCGCCGCGGGCTTCCCGCGGCGGCCGTCGGCGTCGGGTCAGGCTCCGGGCGCTCCGCCGGGAAAGCCGGGGAAGGCCGCGAGCTGGGCGCCCCAGACCAGCGAGCGCACGGTGGCGGACTGCAGGGAGCGGGCCGCCAGGTCGCGCAGCCGCTGGTCGGGGACCGCGCTCAGTTCGAGGTAGGCCTGCGCGGTCGTCTCCTCCAAGCGGACCGCGAAGGCGGTGAGCGCCCCCGTGTCGTCCTGTTCGGGGAGGGCGTAGGCGGATTCGGCGGCCACCGGTTCGGCGTCGCGTTCGACCAGTTCGGCGCGGAGCCGGTCGCGCAGGCCGCGGTGCGCGTCGAGGTCGACGTGGGCGCGTGCCCGCGTCTCCCTGGAGCGGGCTCCGATGAATCCATAACCGTGGATGGCGGCGTACTCGGCGCGCAGCGCGGCCTGCAACGCCGCGATCGCGGCGTCCTCCTCCGGGGTGGGCGAAGCGCTCATCGGACCTCCATCGCCAGCAGGTGGGCGTGACCGGCCTCGCACGCGCCGACGGAGCTTAAGAGCTGGGCCAGGCTGGAGTCGGCCAGCCCGGCGGCCTGGCGGGCGCGTGCCGCGGCCGCGGCCTCCTCGGCCACCCGCAGGACGGCGGGGTCCGTCGCCTCGTCCTCGCTGACGGGGGCTGAGGAGGCGGTGACCTCGTTCTCCTCGTTCTCCTCGGCGCTGCGCTGGGGAAGCCGTGAACGCAGCTCCGCCAAGTGCTCCTCGTGGTCGGCCAGGAGCCGCTCCAGCAGTCCGCCCGGCCCGGTCCCCGCGGAGATCGCGGCGCGGTAGCGCGCCACCATCGTCTCCTTCTCGGAGACGACCCGGCGCAGCAGGTACTCGTCGGGCGAGACCGAGCTGGGATACCAGCGGGCGCCTTGACAGCCTCCCAGCGTGATCGCGGCCAGTCCCGCGAGCGCGCCGGCGATGACCGTGCGGCGGCCGACCGATTCAGGGCGCAACCGTGCCTCCTCAGCGTGCGAGATGACGACGACAGGGACGCTATCCACGGCCTGGGACCACGGAGACGGGGTACGGGGAAAGGGGCCGCGACCCCCATCTTTCCACGGGGAGGCGGGTCCTCGGCGCGTCCGCGCGGACCACCGGACACGCTCGCCCGGGCGGCCCCACCGCCGTGAGGCGTCGCGACCGGGCCTGGGGATCGGTGGAGAGTGGATACCCTTGGGTGCAAACCGCCGTCGTGCCGGACGCGCGGACGAAACTATGTGCAGAGCTGGACCGCCCCGTCGCCGTGAGGAAGCGGGCGGAATTCGCCGAGGAGGACCGCTGATGGGCGCGCAGGATCGCCAGGACCGTCTCGTTCGGTTGCTGGAACCGGTCCTGGCAGAGGCCGGATTGGATCTGGAGGCGGTCGAGGTCACCCCGGCGGGCAGGCGGCGCCTGCTGCGCGTCGTGGTCGACTCCGATGACGGTGTCGACCTCGACTCCATCGGAGAGGTGAGCCAGGAGGTGGCCACCGCGCTCGACGCCTCCGACCTGATGGGCAAGGCGCCCTATGTGCTCGAAGTGTCCTCCCCCGGTGTGGACCGGCCCCTCACCGAACCTCGCCACTGGCGACGCGCGCGGGGACGCCTGGTGCACGCCCCCCTCGTGGGCGGCGGAGAGGTCCGTGGACGGGTGAAGCACACCGACGACTCCGGCGTCACCTTCGACGTCGAGGGCCGGGATCAGGTCCACGCCTACACTGAGCTGGGGCGCGGCAAGATCCAGGTGGAATTCCGTCGCGACACCGACGGCGACGCGGCGGACTAGAGGGGGAGCCCCGTGGATATCGATATGAGTGTCCTGCGCAGTCTGGAGCGCGAGAAGGACATCTCGGTGGACCTCGTCGTCAAGGCGATCGAGGACGCGCTGCTGATCGCCTACCACCGCCAAGAGGGGACCGAGACGAAGGCGCGCGTCGAGCTCGACCGTTCCACCGGACACGTCACCGTGTGGGCCACCGAGACCGACGAAGAGGGCGAGCCCGTCCGCGAGTACGACGCGACTCCGTCGGGGTTCGGGCGCATCGCCACCTCGACCGCCAAGCAGGTCATCCTGCAACGTCTGCGCGACGCCGAGGACGAGCTGACGCTCGGCGAGTTCGCCGGCCGTGAGTTCGAGGTCGTCTCGGGCATCATCCAGCAGGGCAAGGACCCGCGTAACGTCCTGGTCGACCTCGGTCGGATCGAGGCGATCCTGCCGCCCCAGGAGCAGGTTCCGGGCGAGTCCTACAACCACGGTGACCGCCTGCGCGCCTACGTCGTCCAGGTGCGCAAGGGGCACCGCGGTCCCTCGGTCACCCTGTCGCGCACCCACCCCAACCTGGTGCGCAAGCTGTTCCAGCTCGAGGTGCCCGAGATCGCCGACGGAACGGTCGAGATCGCGGCGATCGCCCGCGAGGCGGGCCACCGCACCAAGATGGCGGTGAAGTCCAACAAGCCCGGCGTCAACGCCAAGGGCGCCTGCATCGGCCCGTTGGGCAGCCGCGTGCGCAACGTCATGGCCGAGCTGCACGGCGAGAAGATCGACATCGTCGACTACTCCGACGATCCCGCGGTGTTCGTGGGCAACGCGCTGTCGCCGGCCCGGGTCGACCATGTCGAGATCCTCGATCCCGCGGCCCGGGTCGCCCGCGTCATCGTGCCCGACTACCAGCAGTCGCTCGCGATCGGCAAGGAGGGGCAGAACGCCCGTCTCGCCGCTCGTCTCACCGGTTGGCGGATCGACATCCGCTCCGACGCCGAGCTCGCCGAGCAGGAGCGCGCCGCCGACTCCGCCGAGCCGGCCGGTGACGAGTAGCGGCTCCGGGACCGCCCCGACCCCCGAACGGACGTGCGTGGGCTGCCGGACGCGCGCGTCCAAGGGAGAGCTGCTGAGGCTGGTGCTCGACGGCGATATGGTGCGCCCCGACCCCCGGGGAAACCGGCCGGGGAGGGGCGCCTACATCCACTTTGACCTGCGATGTTTGCAGGCGGCGGAACGGCGCCGGGCGTGGTCGAGGGCGTTTCGCGAGAGTCGCCGGGTCGATGCCTCGCCCGTCGCGGACCACCTCGCCGCGCTCGGGCGCGTTTGAGTCTGCGGCGGTTCCGGATACAGTTGGAATGATCTCGCCGTCGCCCTGGTTGTACGCTTCGGGCGGTCGGCGGGTCTTGCCATGTCGGCAAGTCCGGCGTAACTGTTCCATTGTTGTGTAGCGAAGAGTCGAAAGCGGGTCGAGATTGCGATGAGCGCTCGATGAGTACGCAGCGATGAGTACGTCCAGCTAGCCACGGTCCGGCACAAGCCCATGTCCCGGACCGAAGTAGAGGAGAGTAGTGGCGAAGGTCCGGGTATATGAGCTCGCTAAGGAGTTCGGTGTAGAGAGCAAGGTCGTTCTGGCCAAGCTCAACGAGATGGGCGAGTTCGTCCGTTCGGCGTCATCGACGATAGAGGCGCCCGTCGTCCGTCGGCTCAAGGAAGCCTTCAACGGTCCCGCGGAGAAGAAGGGCGGCGACCGCCGTCCGCGTCCCTCGGAACCCCGCCCGCGCCCGCGGGCCGAATCCCAGTCCTCCTCCCCGGCGCCGTCCGGGGAGTCCAATGGCGCTGCCCCGCGTCCGGGCCCGCGCCCCGGCCCCAAGCCGGCCGCGCGCTCGGGCCCGTCCATGGGCGGCGCGCCCAAGCCCGGCCCTAAGCCGGGTCCGCGTCCGGGGGCCGGTGCCCCCGCTCCCAAGCCGGGCCCGCAGGGCCAGTCCGGCCCGAAGCCCGGCGGCAACCGCCCCGAGCGCGGCGAGCGTGGCGAGCGTCCGGAGCGCGCCGAGCGTTCCGGTCGTCCCGAGTCCGGCAAGGGCCCGCGTCCGGGTCCGCGCCCGGCGGGTCCGCGTCCGGGGAACAACCCCTTCGCGTCGACCGCCACGGGCATGGGCGCGCCCAAGCCCGCCCCCCGTCCGGGACCGCGTCCCGGGCCCCAGGGCGGCCAGGGCGCCCCGCGTCCTGGTGGCGGCTCCGACCGCGCCCCGCGTCCGGGGGGAGCTCCGGGTGCCGGCGGTCCGCCGCGCCCCCAGGCTCCGCGTCCGCAGGCGCCGCGCCCCGGTGCTCCCGGTGCGGGCGGTCCGCGCCCCAGCCCGGCCAGCATGGGACCGCGGCCCGGTGGCCCGCGTCCCAGCCCCATGAACATGCCCTCGTCGCGTCCGACCCCGCCCGGTGGTGCCGGCGGCGGTCGTGGCGGAGCCGGCGGGCGTAGCGGCGGCCGTCCCGGTGGCGGTCGCGGCGGCCCCGTGGGCGCCGGTCCGCGTACGGGTGGCGGTGGCGGTGGCGCCGGTGGCGGCGGCCCGCGTCCGGGTGGCTTCGGCGGCCGTCCCGGTGGCGGCGGTCGCGGTCGCGGTGGCGGCACGGCCGGTGCGTTCGGTCGGCCCGGTGGCCGTCCGGGGCGTGCCCGCAAGTCCAAGAAGCAGCGGCGTCAAGAGTTCAACGACATGCAGGCGCCGTCCTTCGGCGGCGTCAAGATCCCGAGCGGCAACGGTCAGACGATCCGGCTGTCGCGCGGTGCGTCGCTGTCGGACTTCGGTGACAAGATCGACGTCAACCCGGCGTCGCTGGTCCAGGTCATGATGCACCTGGGCGAGATGGTCACCGCCACGCAGTCGCTGCCCGACGAGACCCTGCAGCTGCTGGGCGAGGAGCTCAAGTACAACGTCGAGGTCGTCAGCCCCGAGGACGAGGACCGCGAGCTGCTCGAGTCGTTCTCCATCGAGTTCGGTGAGAACGAGGGCGGCGAGGAGAGCCTGCGGCCGCGTCCGCCGGTGGTCACCGTCATGGGTCACGTCGACCACGGTAAGACCCGCCTGCTCGACGCCATCCGCAACACCAACGTGGTCAGCGGCGAGGCCGGCGGCATCACCCAGCACATCGGTGCCTATCAGGTGGCCACCGAGGTCGACGGTGAAGAGCGCAAGATCACCTTCATCGACACCCCGGGTCACGAGGCGTTCACCGCCATGCGTGCCCGTGGTGCGCAGGCGACCGACATCGCGGTCCTCGTGGTCGCGGCCGACGACGGCGTGAAGCCGCAGACGGCCGAGGCCATCGACCACGCGAAGGCGGCCGACGTGCCGATCGTGGTCGCGGTCAACAAGATCGACGTCGAGGGCGCCGACCCGCAGAAGGTGCGGGCCCAGCTCACCGAGTACGGTCTGGTGGCCGAGGAGTACGGCGGCGACGTTCAGTTCGTCGACATCTCCGCCAAGCAGGGGACCAACATCGACGGTCTGCTCGAGGCGGTCGTGCTGACCTCGGACGCGGCGCTGGACCTGCGGGCCAACCCTTACCAGGACGCCCAGGGCCTGGCCATCGAGGCGTTCCTCGACCGCGGCCGCGGTTCCACGGCGACGGTGCTGGTCCAGCGCGGCACGCTGCGCGTGGGCGACTCCATCGTCTGTGGCGACGCCTACGGGCGTGTCCGGGCGATGCTGGACGAGAACGGCGAGAACGTCGAGGAAGCCGAGCCGTCGCGGCCGGTCCAGGTGCTGGGTCTGACCAACGTTCCCAGCGCCGGCGACAGCTTCCTGGTCGTCAAGGACGACCGGGTCGCCCGTCAGATCGCCCAGCAGCGTGAGGCGCGCGAGCGCTTCGCCCAGCAGGCGCGGGCCAGCCGCCGGGTCACCATGCAGAACTGGCAGGACGCGCTCAAGGAGGGCGAGCGCAGCGAGCTCTCGCTGCTCCTCAAGGGCGACATGTCCGGTTCGGTGGAGGCGCTGGAGGAGTCGCTGCTCAAGATCGACGCCGGAGGCGACGAGGTCGGCATCCGTATCGTCGGCCGTGGTGTCGGTGCGATCACGCAGAACGACATCAACCTGGCCGCGACCTCGGACGCGATCATCATCGGCTTCAACGTTCGGCCCGAGGGCAAGAACAGCGAGCTCGCCGACCGCATGGGCGTCGAGATCCGCTACTACTCGGTCATCTACCAGGCGATCGAGGAGGTCGAAGCCGCGGTCAAGGGCCTGCTCAAGCCCATCTACGAGGAGGTCCAGCTCGGCTCCGCGGAGATCCGCGAGGTCTTCAAGGTGCCGCGGATCGGCAACATCGCCGGTTCGATCGTGCGCGACGGCATCATCCGCCGCAACGCCAAGGCCCGCCTCATCCGCGACGGGGTCGTCATCTCCGACAACCTCACCGTCGAGTCGCTGCGCCGCTTCAAGGACGACGCGACCGAGGTCCGCGAGGGCTACGAGTGTGGTATCGGTGTCGGCTACAACGACATCCGCATCGGGGACGTCATCGAGACGTTCGAGATGCAGGAGAAGCCGCGCGACTGATACGCGCCCTTGGTCCGGGGCCCGGCACTCGCCGGGCCCCGGTCCGCGTTTCTTTCCGGCCCCGCGGGGTCGGTCCGACAAATCGAGAAAACCCGGGGTGAACCGCTTGTACGTCGGTGCGCTGAGCCTGGACATCCTGCTGGGCGATGTCCGTTCCCTGAAGCAGAAACGCTCGGTGGTGCGGCCGATCGTGGCCGAGCTCCAGCGCAAGTTCGCGGTCTCCGTCGCCGAGACCGGCAACCAGGACCTGCACCGTCGTACCCAGATCGGCGTCGCGGTCGTGTCCTCCACGGCGGCGCACTGCGTCGAGGTGATGGACTCGTGCGAACGTCTGGTCGCGGGACACCCTGAGATCGAGCTGCTCTCCGCCCGGCAGCGGCTCTTCAATCACGAGGAAGAATAGACACCATGGTTGACGCCGCACGCGCGCGTAAGCTCGCCGACCGGATCCAGCGGATCGTGGCGGAGATGCTGGAGCGGCGCATCAAGGACCCGCGTCTGGGGTTCGTGACCGTCACCGACGCGCGTCTCACCAACGACCTGCGCGAGGCGACGGTCTACTACACGGTGTTCGGCACCGACGAGGAGAAGGCCGGTACCGCCGCGGCGCTGGAGAGCGCCAAGGGAGTGATCCGCTCCGAGGTGGGGCGCCAGACCGGACTGCGCCACACACCGAGCCTCGCCTTCGAGCGGGACGAGGTCCAGCAGAACGCCTACCACATCGAGGAGCTGCTGGCCAAGGCCCGCCAGGCCGACGCCGAGGTGGCCCGTTCCGCGGCGACCGCCCAGCCCGCCGGCGAGGCCGACCCCTACCGGGTGCCCCGCGAACGCGACGACGAGGACGACGAATAGGCCGGCACGGGCCGAGGACGAGGAAGCGGTCTCACCACCATGACCACCAACGGCGTCGTCATCGTCGACAAGCCGGCCGGTTGGACGTCGCATGACGTTGTCGCGCGCGTCCGGCGGCTCGCCAGGACACGCAGGGTCGGCCACGCCGGCACGCTCGACCCCATGGCCACCGGGGTGCTCGTGCTCGGCATCGACAAGGGCACCAAACTGCTGGGGCACCTGGCGTTGACGGAGAAGGTCTACGAGGCGACCCTCCGGCTGGGCGAGTCCACCACCACCGACGACGCCGAGGGGGAGCCGGTCGCCCGTGCCTCCACCGAGGGGGTGGAGGAGGCGGCGATCCGGGCCGGGGCCGCCGCGCTGACCGGCACCATCCAGCAGGTCCCTCCCCAGGTCAGCGCCATCAAGGTGAACGGCCAGCGCGCCTACAAGAAGGCGCGCGCGGGCGAGTCGGTGGAGCTGAGGGCACGCCCGGTCACGGTGTCGGAGTTCGCGATCGGCGAGGTCCGGCGTGTGGACGGGTACGTCGACGTGGACGCGCGGGTGACCTGCTCCAGCGGCACCTACATCCGCGCGCTGGCCCGCGACCTCGGCGTGGCGCTGGGAGTCGGGGGACACCTGACCGCGCTGCGCCGCACCAGGGTGGGGCCCTACGACCTCGCCCTGGCGCGCACCCTGGAACAGCTTGAGACGGAGTTCAGCGCGATCCCGTTGGCCGACGCGGTGGCCGCGGCCTTCCCCGTCAGGGTCCTCGACCACGATGAGGTGCGCAGGATCAGCCACGGGAACCGGATCGCCCCGGGCAACCTGGGGCCGGGACCGATCGGGCTGTTCGCCCCGGACGGCAGCGTGCTGGCGCTCGCCGAGGAACGTCCCGGCTACAGCAAGCCGATCGTGGTGTTCTCCGCGGCCTGACCGGCCGCGCTGACCGGACGTCCCGACGGACCGCGAGGTCCCGGCGGGCGAGGAGGAGTCCCGCGACGCGGGGTTGAGGGGAGCTGTGTGACGTGCGGTGCTGGCGCGGTGTGGAGGAGATTCCCCGCGACTGGGGGCGCTCCGTCGTGGCCATCGGCGTCTTCGACGGGGTCCACCGCGGGCACCAGGAGGTGCTGGCCCGGGCCGCGGAGCTGGCGCGCAAGCGGGACCTGCCGTTGGTCGTCGTGACCTTCGACGCCGCCGGCTGCGCAGGGGCCGCGCGTCCCGCCGTCCTGACCGGTCCGCGGCACAAGACCGAACTGCTGGAGCGGTTCGGTGCCTCCGCCGTCTGCGTGCCGCCGTCGGTCCCCGAGCCGGACGACCTGTCCGACGAGGGGGACGCCTCGCGGTTCGTCGCTCGGCTGGGCGCCGACACCGTCGTGACCGGGCCGGGTGTGGGCGAATGGGCGCGGGGCGGTGTTGAGGCCCTGCGAGCGCTGGGGGATCGGCGCGGTTTCGCGGTCGAGGAGGTTCCCGTCCTCACCGACGAGGGCGCCCCCGTCACCTCGGAGCGTGTTCGCGGGGCCGTCGCCGAGGGGGCGGTCGAGGAGGCGCGGCGGCTGCTGGGCCGTCCGCACCGCGTCGAGGGGATCGTGGTCCACGGCGCGGCCCGCGGCCGTGAACTGCTGGGCTTCCCCACCGCCAACCTCGACTCCCCGGTGGGAAGCGCCGTCCCGGCCGACGGGGTCTACGCTGGACGGTTGCTGCGGCTGTCCCCCGCTTCGGGGCAGGAGGCGGGCTGGCCGGCCGCCGTCTCGGTGGGCACCAACCCGACGTTCGAGGGCGGGGAACGCACCGTCGAGGCCTACGCGCTGGACCGCGACGACCTCGACCTCTACGGCGAGGAGATGGCGGTCGAGTTCACCCACCGGATCCGCCCCACCCTGCGTTTCGACGGGATCGACGAGCTCATCGCGGCGATGGAGCGCGACGTGGAGCGCACGCGGGAGCTCCTGGCGGGGGAGTGACGCCGATGGTTCGGGGCACCCGTGCCGGGGTGTAACCTGGTCCGAGCGCCGGTGCGTGCACCGGCTCGTGCCCGCGCCCGATGCCAGGCGGCCTCACGGCCCCGCGGGGCGCGTTCGATCCTGAAATTCCGGTGACTGTGGGTTCGCGTGGTCACCGGTCCCGCGCCCGCCGCGGGTGCATGCCCAAACCAGCGGACCAGAACCTTGAGAAGGAGCGTCGTGTCGATCGACACCGCCAAGAAGAACGAGATCATCGCCGAGTACGCCACCAAGGACGGCGACACCGGCTCCCCTGAGGTCCAGGTCGCGCTGCTGACGCACCGGATCACCGAGCTGACCGAGCACCTGAAGACGCACAAGCACGACCACCACAGCCGCCGCGGTCTGCTGCTGATGGTCGGTCGCCGTCGTCGCCTCCTCAAGTACATCGCGAAGAAGGACATCACGCGCTACCGTCAGCTCATCGAGCGCCTCGGTCTGCGCCGCTAGGCGAGCCTTCAGAGAGGGAGTGGCCCCGGCCGCTCCCTTTCTTAGTAGTGTGGTGTTACCACTGGGCAGTGCTGGGTACATCGCTGGCTGCACTGTTCGAACAACTGAATCACCGGTCTTCCCGCGCCCCGACCCTCGGCTGCCGCGTCGAGGCCGGTCCTCGGTAGTGGTCCTCGGCCCGTCATGGGCGTGCCGGGGGCTTCGATCGATGGCCGGCCGTCGCTGACCATCGGATGTCTCGCAGGCGGCGCCTGCCAGGCCGAACAGGTTGAGGACGACTCGACGACGTATGACTCTCCGGGGCACGGACGCGGGATCTTGAGCAATACCCGAATCACCGTGTAGGAGGACGCCCATGGAGGGCGCGTATTCCGCCGAAGCCGTTATCGACAACGGCCGCTTCGGCACCCGTACCATCCGCTTCGAGACGGGCCGGCTGGCCCGTCAGGCCGCCGGCTCCGCCGTGGCCTATCTCGACGAGGAGACCGTGGTCCTGTCGGCCACGACCGCCTCGAAGCGGCCCAAGGAGAACCTCGACTTCTTCCCGTTGACGGTCGACGTCGAGGAGCGCATGTACGCCGCCGGGCGTATCCCCGGATCGTTCTTCCGGCGCGAGGGGCGGCCCTCGGAGGACGCCATCCTCACCTGCCGTCTCATCGACCGTCCGCTGCGTCCCTCCTTCAAGCAGGGGCTGCGCAACGAGATCCAGATCGTCGAGACCGTCCTGGCGCTGCACCCCGAGCACCTCTACGACGTGATCGCCATCAACGCCGCGTCGATGTCGACCCAGCTCGCCGGCCTGCCCTTCTCGGGCCCGATCGGCGGCGTGCGCGTGGCCCTGATCGACGGCCAGTGGGTGGCCTTCCCGACCCACGAGGAGCTGGGCGGCGCGACGTTCGACATGGTGGTCGCCGGCCGTGTGCTGGAGGACGGCGACGTCGCGATCATGATGGTCGAGGCCGAGTCCACGACCAGCACGCTCAAGCTGGTCGCCGAGGGCGCGGTCGGCCCCAACGAGCAGACCGTCGCCGAGGGGCTCGAAGCGGCCAAGCCGTTCATCAAGGTCCTGTGCCGGGCCCAGCAGGCGCTGGCCGAGCAGACCGCCAAGGAGACCGCCGAGTTCCCGATCTTCCTCGACTACGAGGACGACGCCTACGCCGCGGTCGCCAACGCCGTCAGCGACGAGCTGGCGCAGGCGCTCACCATCGCCGACAAGCAGGACCGCGAGGCCGAGCTCGACCGGGTCAAGGCGCTGGCCGCCGAGAAGCTGGCCGAGGACTTCGAGGGCCGCGAGAAGGAGATCGGCGCGGCGTTCAAGGCCCTGACCAAGAAGCTGGTGCGCGAGCGGATCATCCGCGACAAGAAGCGCATCGACGGTCGCGGGGTCAAGGACATCCGCCAGCTCACCGCCGAGGTCGGCGTGCTGCCGCGGGTCCACGGCTCGGCGCTGTTCGAGCGGGGCGAGACCCAGATCCTGGGCGTCACCACGCTGAACATGCTGCGCATGGAGCAGATGGTCGACACGCTCAACCCCGAGCGGACCAAGCGCTACATGCACAACTACAACTTCCCGCCCTACTCCACCGGCGAGACCGGGCGGGTCGGCTCCCCCAAGCGCCGCGAGATCGGGCACGGCGCGCTCGCCGAGCGGGCGCTCCTGCCGGTCCTGCCCTCGCGCGAGGAGTTCCCCTACGCGATCCGCCAGGTCTCGGAGGCCCTCGGCTCCAACGGGTCGACCTCCATGGGCTCGGTCTGCGCCTCGACGATGTCGCTGATGTCGGCGGGCGTGCCGCTCAAGGAGATGGTCGCTGGTATCGCCATGGGACTCATCAGCGAGGGCGGCGAGTACGTCACGCTGACCGACATCCTCGGTGCCGAGGACGCCTACGGCGACATGGACTTCAAGGTCGCCGGTACCCGTGACCTGATCACCGCGCTCCAGCTCGACACCAAGCTCGACGGCATCCCGGCCGAGGTGCTGGCCGCCGCGCTCCAGCAGGCGCGTGGCGCCCGCCTGGCCATCCTCGACGTCATGCAGGAGGCCATCGAGCGTCCGGCCGAGATGAGCCCGAACGCGCCGCGCATCCTCACCGTCAAGGTGCCCGTCGACAAGATCGGCGAGGTCATCGGCCCCAAGGGCAAGATGATCAACTCGATCCAGGACGAGACCGGCGCCGAGATCACCATCGAGGACGACGGCACCATCTACATCGGCGCCGTCGACGGCCCCTCCGCCGAGGCCGCGCGCGACACGATCAACAGCATCGCCAACCCGACCATGCCGGAGGTCGGCGACCGCTACCTGGGCACCGTCGTCAAGACGACCGCCTTCGGGGCGTTCGTGTCGCTGCTGCCGGGCAAGGACGGCCTGCTGCACATCTCGCAGATCCGTAAGCTGCACGGTGGCAAGCGGATCGAGAACATCGACGATGTGATCAGCATCGGCGAGAAGATCCAGGTCGAGATCCGCGAGATCGACGACCGTGGCAAGCTCTCGCTGGTCCCCGTCGAGGTCGTCGAGGCCGAGGCGGCCGCCGCGTCCACGGACGCCGCCGCCGAGGACAAGCCCGAGAAGGCCGACAGCGACGAGCCCGCGGCCGAGCGTCAGCCCACGGAGCGGCGTCGACGCCGCACCCGTGGCAGCGGCCGTGGTGAGAACACCTGATCATCGCCGTGTAGGGCGGGTGGGCGCACCTTCGGGTGCGCCCTTTCCCGTTTTCCCGGGGTCTGCCCGGTCCCATCCCTCCGAGACGAAGAAGGAAGCATGAACCCTGTCCCCATCGCCGCCGAGCAGGAACCCGGTAGCACGGTCACGCTGCTGGAGGGCCGGGACGGCACGGGCGCGGTCCGTCGGACGGTCCTGCCGGGCGGATTGCGCGTGGTCACCGAGGCCATGCCGGGCGTGCGCTCGGCGGCCTTCGGTGTCTGGGTGGGCGTGGGCTCGCGGGACGAGGACACCGCGCACGCCGGCTCGACGCACTTCCTGGAGCACCTGCTGTTCAAGGGCACGCGCAAGCGTGACGCCTTGGGGATCTCCTCGTTGATGGACGCGGTCGGCGCCGACCACAACGCCTTCACCACCAAGGAGTGCACCTGCTACTACGCCAAGGTGCTCGACTCCGACCTCCCCTTGGCCATCGACGTCATCAGCGACATGGTGATCGGGTCGGTGCTGGACCCCAAGGAGGTCGAGGCTGAACGCGACGTGATCCTGGAGGAGATCGCGATGGTCGACGATGAGCCGGGTGAGCTCGTCGAGGACCTGTTCGCGGCCCAGTTGTTCGGTGCCGCTCCACTGGGGCGGCCCATCCTGGGCACGGTCGAGACGATCACGGCGCTGTCCCGTGACCGCATCGTCGAGCACTACCGCGACCGCTACCGCCCCCACGAGCTGATCGTGGCCGCGGCCGGCAACCTCGACCACGACACGGTCGTCGCGCTGGTACGTGAGGCGTTCGCGCCGGTGCTGGCGGAGGCGGAGGACGTCCGCCCGGTGGGCCCCCGGCTGAGCGGTCCGGGGGCGCCGGCCCACCCCGGGACCACGCTGTTGTCCCGTGACACCGAGCAGGCGCAGGTGATGCTGGGGGGAACCGCGCTGGCACGCACGGACCCGCGCCGCCACGCGCTCGGCGTCCTCAGTTCCGCCCTCGGGGGCGGCATGTCCTCGCGTCTCTTCCAGGAGGTTCGGGAGAAGCGGGGACTGGCCTACTCGGTCTACAGCTACACCTCGGGCTATGCCGACACCGGGACGTTCTCGGTCTCGGTGGGCTGCCTGCCGGGCAAGATCGACGAGGTGCTGGCGGTGTGCCGCGACGAGCTGGCCTCGGTGGCCGAGTCGGGTCTCGGCGATGAGGAGATCCAGCGGGCCAAGGGGCAGCTGCGGGGGTCGTTCGTGCTCGGCTACGAGGGGTCCTATTCCCGGATGAGCCGGATCGCGCGGCACGAGCTGGGGCATCCCCGCCTCCCGTCGATGGACGAGGAGCTCGCGGCGATCGCCGCGGTCACCCCCGATGAGGTCCGCGCCGTCGCCGCCGACGTGCTCACGCGCCCGCAGGCGCTCGCGATCATCGGTCCCTACGCCGAGGACCGCGAGTTCTAACCGTTTCGGCCGCGGCCGTATCCGGCCGGCCCGATCCGGTGGTCCCCGGCGGGGACGTTTCACCGTCCCCGCCGGGGTTGTCGTTCCACTCCCGGGTGAGTGAGGTTTTGCGCGGCCTGTCGTGCCCGTTGGGACGGGCACGACAGCGGCGATGAGCCGGTAAATACGTTCTCTCGTGTTTTTCCCGCCATCCTCTTCTTATCGCTATTTCTGCCTTTTTTCGTAAAATTCGCGTCGTGTCATACGGCGCGTAGTTCCAAGGCGTGATTCCTTTTTGTTGGCCACTACCTTCACTAACCTGGTGGTCCGGCATTCTGTGAGGTGACGTCATGGTTCTCCGTTCGGGTCCGACGGCAGGTCAGGGCGTGTCCCGGATCGCCGCGGACGGATCGGAATTCACGGTCGAGGGGGCCGCTCCGCTGGGGAGTCTCTCCTGGAGCGGTATCACCCGGATATCCGGTGACGCCTTCCACCGGCAGTATTCGATCGCCCCCGCCGGCCGGCACGAGGTCATCCCCCGCAAACTGCTGCCCGGTGCGCGTGAGGAGGTCCGTCATCATCGCGGCCACGACCTCCTGCTCTACAACGGCGAGGCGCAATCCTGCCTGGTGTGGGCTGGCCCCCACCATGACGCCGTCTCCTGGTTCGCCGGTCCGGCGCCGTCCGGCGACGCCCTGGAACGTGTCATCGGGGTGGTGGAGTTCGTCGACGCCCCCGGGGGCGCCTCGGTGCGGCCGGTGGCCGGCGACTCGTTCCGCCAATTCGGCACCGTCGCGATCGGACGTTGTGACGAGGCGGTGCTCATGGTCCGCAGCGCTCGTGACGCGCTCCCCGACCTTCCGGAATGGCAGGGGCTGACCCGAGACGACGTGGAGATCTGGCGGATGCCGGTCGACGACGGGGCCGGCGACTCCGCGCCACGCGAGGACTCCCCGTTCGGCTGGCGCTACATGATCGCCGGGGAGAGCGCCCTCCTGGAGGTCATCTTCGTCGGTCCCTCGGGGGACGTCCCCAAGATGGCCGAATCCGATGTCGGTTCCGTCCTGGAGAACATCCAGGCGCGTTGGACGTGACCCGTGATCGCCGAACAAGGGGGAGCGCGTGACACTCTCGTTTCCGGCGGCGCTGGCCGCCGCGGCCATGCTCGTCGCCGTTTTCGCCGTTGCGGTGTCCACCGCCGTCTACATCCGGCTCCGTCAGCTCTCGGCGATCGTCTTCGCCGGTCAGCGCGCCCGGCCCCCTCGCTACCCGGTCCGTCTGCGGCCGGGCCCCGGGGACGGGGCGGCGCTCGTCGCGCTTTTGGACGGCACCTGTCCGTTGTGCCGGGAGGTCTGGGAGGCGGTCGCGGCGGCCTGCGAGGAGGGACGTAGCGCCAACGTCCGGATCGTGTTCGTGTTCGCCGACGCCGAGGCCGCCGGGCGCTACCCGGACGCCTCCTTCGCCGAGACCATGGCCGGCGCCGACCTGTGGAGCGAGGTCTACGAGGGCTACACCCCGGTGCTCGCGCTGGTCGACCATGAGGGCGCGCTCCTGGACCGCCGCTACGTCCGGCCCGGTGCGCCGCCGCCCGAGACGGTCGCCACGCTGCTCACCCGCGCGCACCGGCTGTCCACCGCCCTGTCGAAGGAGTGACCAGCATGGACATCACCCGGATTCCCTCGGCGGTCGAGGCGCCGCCGGACGGCAGACCCAGCCCGCTGGTGCGGCGGGTCCGCGCCGCGGCCCCGGCTCGGCGCACGGTGTTCAAAGGCGTTCTGACCGGTCTGGTCCTGGCCGCGCTGGCGCCTTTGGACTGGGCCTACACCCGGGCGCGCGCCTGGGCCGCCGGCCCCACCAGCGAACATCCCGACTGTGACGGGTTCGCCGGGCCGATGGGGTACGAGGAGGACCCCAGCAACTGGTGGAGCGGGGCGGCGGTGTGCATGGGCGGCTGGCGGCGCGGCACCTATCCCTGCTCGGGGGGCTTCCACTTCGAGGGGAGCCGTTCCTCGCGCGGGGAGAACTACCAGGCCTACCGCGTCGGCACCAGCTGCGGCGGGCGCAACGCCTGGCGGTGGGTCACCGCGGGCAAGGAGTACCGCTGCTCCGACGCCCACACCGAGGTCACCTGGGAGGACGGCGACCGCTACGAGGACCTGACGATCGCGGTGTGCGAGCTGTGAGCGTGACGCCGGCGAGACGGCCGCGACCGTGGGCGCGGGCGTCGAGCGACCCCAGGACCCTGACCGCCGTGGGGTGCGTGATCGCGCTCGCGTTGACGCCGGCCGGTGCGGGAGGCGGAGCGGTCGGTGTCATGATCGCCGTCTCCTGCGCCTCCTGGGCCGCCGGCTTCTCCGGTTCCGGTTCCACTTGAAGCCACAACTCGGCGTTTCTGCTGAGCGCGCCGGTCTGGCGCGGTGGACGGAGCCTCGCGGCCTTCGGGGCCGGTCTCGTCGTGGGCGCGGGGCTGGTCGGGGCCGTGGCGGGGGTCGTCGGCGGGCTGGTGCAGGCACTGGCGCCGCCCGCGCCCCGGATGGTGCTGCTGGGCCTGCTGGCGCTGGCCGTCGCAGTGCGCGAACTGGGCATCGCGCGCTTCCCGATCCCCGAGAACCGGCGCCTGGTGCCCGAGGAGGTCCAGCATCGGGGCCCCCTGTGGGGAGCGGCGCAGTTCGGGTTCGAGATGGGCACGGGCGTGCGCACCTACTCCCCGACCGCGCTGCCGCACCTGATGTTGGCCGCGCTCGTCCTCGCGGTCCCGTTCGGCGCGGTCCCCGCGGCGGCGCTCGGATTCGCGGCCGGACGGTGGACGATGGCGGTCGCGGCACTCCGGTACGGGCCGGCGGGGGAGTGGACCGCGACCTGGGACGCCCACCGCAGGTGGCTGGTGCCGATGCTCACGGTCGCCACGCTGCTGTCGCTGTCCGTGGCCCTGACGCCGATCCGCTGGTGAGACCGCACGTCCGGTACGGTAACCCCGTGATCAAGGTAGGAGTGTTCGGCGCCCAGGGGCGCATGGGGTCAGAAGTGGTCAAGGCGGTCGAGGCGGCCGAGGACACCGAGCTGGTGGCCGGGGTCGGCGCGGCCGATGAGCGCGACAGGGTGCTCGGCGCCGATGTCGTCGTCGACTTCACCCATCCCGACGTCGTCATGGACAATCTGCGCTGGCTGATCTCCCATGGCATCCACGCCGTGGTGGGGACGAGCGGGTTCGACGAGGCCAGGGTCGCGCAGGTGAGGGAGCTGTTGGCCGAGGCGCCCGGTGTCAACGTGCTCATCGCCCCGAACTTCGGTGTCGCGGCGGTGCTGATGATGAGCTTCGCGGAGAAGGCGGCCCCCTACTTCGACTCGGTCGAGATCATCGAGCTGCACCACCCGAACAAGGCCGACGCTCCCAGCGGTACCGCCTACCGCACGGCCGAGCTCGTCGCCGCGGCGCGTGAGCGGGCCGGATCGGCCCCGATGCCCGACGCCACCACCTCCGAGCTGGACGGCGCTCGGGGGGCCGAGGTCGGCGGGGTGCGCGTACACGCCCTGCGCATCACCGGGATGATCGCCCACCAGGAGGTCGTCCTCGGTACGCACGGCGAGACGTTGACGATCCGGCACGACTCGATGAACCGGGAGTCGTTCATGCCGGGCGTGCTGCTGGGGGTGCGCCGTGTCGCCGACCTTCCCCAGCGGGTCACGGTCGGTCTGGAGCCGCTGCTCGGCCTGTCCTGAACCGGCATCCTCCCCACTCGACGCACGGCCCCGGCACCGCCGGGGCCGTTACTTTTGACGCTTAAAGCGAAAAATGTCCGAATATGCTATCTCTCCTCCGTCAGAGGTGGGATGAATTCGCGCCGACCTCTCGATATCCCGTCCGCGCGCCTGGCCACCTGACACCATCTTCTTGATCGGTACCGCTTTAACACAGGCGTAACCGGCCGAGCCGGCTCACGCCTTATAACAGCGGGTACCGCTGGGCGGCGTGCCCATCGCACGTCGCGGGGAGGATCTATGTTTCTGACTCCGTCGGACACGGAGAAGCTCTTGTTGAGCGTGGCCGGCATGGTCGCCCGCGATCGGCTCGAACGCGGCGTCCACCTCAACCATCCCGAAGCCATCGCGTTGCTGTCCTGCTGGGTCCTGGAGAGGGCCCGCGAGGGGGCCACCGTCGAACAGCTCATGGAGGAGGGTGTCCAGGTACTGCGCGCCGACCAGGTCATGGCCGGCGTGCCGGAGATGATCGACCACGTCCAGGTCGAGGCCACGTTCCCCGACGGGCGCAAGCTCGTCACCCTCAGCCACCCCATCCGCGCCGTGGCGGGAAGCGACCCGGGCGACCAGGAGGCGGAGACCGTCGTACCGGGCGCGATCCGGGTCCGCGACGGTTCCGTCGAACTCAACGCCGGCCGTGAGAAGCGTGTCGTCGTCGTGTTCAACGAGGGCGACCGGCCGGTACAGATCGGCTCCCACATCCACCTCGCCGACGTCAATCCGGCCGTCAGCTTCCTCGTCCCCAACGACGAGGGGGGCCAGGACCCCGTCTCGGTCGAGGGGTTCCGCCTGGACATCCCCGCGGGCACCTCGATCCGTTTCCAGCCGGGGGACGCCAAACGGCTGGGCATCGTGGCGCTGGGCGGGACCGGGGCCGTCCCGGGGATCCGGCCGGGCAAACCGGGACAGAGCGCGGGCAACGACGAGGCGGAGGACCAGGGTGAGTGAGATCGGGCGCGGCGAGTACGCCGCCCTCTACGGACCGTCCACCGGCGACCAGATCCGGCTCGGCGACACCGACCTGTGGATCGAGATCGAGCACGACCACTGCTTCGGCGGTGACGAGACCGTCTTCGGCGGGGGCAAGTCCATCCGCGAGTCGATGCTGCAGAGCACCCGGACCAACGAACAGGGGGCACTGGACCTCGTCATCACCAACGTGGTCGTCCTCGACCACTGGGGCATCGTCCGAGCCGACGTCGGCGTGCGCAACGGGCGCATCACCGCCATCGGCAAGGCCGGCAACCCCGACATCGCCGACGGCGTCCACCCCGACCTGGTGATCGGCCCCGGCACCGAGGTCCTCGCCGGCGAGGGGCGCATCCTCACCGCCGGCGCCATCGACACCCACGTCCACCTGCTCAACGCCGACATGCTCTACGAGGGGCTGGCCACCGGCACCACGACGGTCGTCGGCGGCGGCACCGGCCCCGCCGAGGGGAGCAAGGCCACCACGGTCACCCCCGGACCCTGGAACCTCGCGCTCGCGCACCGCGCGCTCGACGAGATCCCCGTCAACGCGCTGCTGCTGGGCAAGGGCAACACCGTCGGCGCCGCCGCGCTACGCGAACAGGCCCTGGCCGGCGCGGCCGGCTACAAGGTCCACGAGGACTGGGGCGCCACCCCGGCGGCCATCGACGCCGCCCTGCGCGCGGCCGAGGAGTTCGGCCTCCAGGTCGCCCTGCACGCCGACAGCCTCAACGAGGCCGGTTACGTGCAGGACACGATCGCCGCGATCGCCGGCCGGGGCATCCACGTCTTCCACTCCGAGGGCGCCGGCGGCGGACACGCACCCGACGTGATCGTGCTGGCCGGCGAACCCAACGTGATCCCCGGCTCGACCAACCCGACGCTGCCCTTCACGGTCAACACCGTCGCCGAGCACCACGACATGCTCATGGTCTGCCACCACCTCAACCCCGACGTCGAGGCCGACGTCCAGTTCGCCGACTCCCGCATCCGCGACACCACCATGGCGGCCGAGGACATCCTCCAGGACATGGGCGCCATGTCGGTCACCTCCTCCGACGCCCAGGCCATGGGCCGCATCGGCGAGGTGATCTGCCGTACCTGGCAGGTGGCGCACGTGATGAAGAACCGCCACGGGGTCGACTCGTCCCTGCCGGCCGACAACGAGCGCGCCCGGCGCTACGTCGCCAAGTACACGATCTGCCCGGCGGTCGCCCACGGCATCGACTCCGAGGTCGGGTCGGTCGAACCGGGCAAGCTCGCCGACCTGGTGCTGTGGGACCGCGCCTTCTTCGGCAGCCGCCCGGCCGCCGTGGTCAAGTCCGGAGCGGTGGTCTACGCCCCGCAGGGCGACCCCAACGCCACCATCCCCACGGCCCAGCCGATGCTGCTGCGCCGGGGGCTGGCCGCGGCCACCTCCTCGGCGGCCCACCTCGGGGTCAGCTTCGTCTCCCAGGCGGCCCTCGACGACAGCCTCGCCGAGCGGCTCGGGCTGCGTCGCCGTCTCGCCGCGGTCCGGCCCACCCGCGAGGTCACCAAGGCCGACCTGCCCAACAACACCGCGCTGCCCAGCATCGAGGTGGATCCGGAGACCTTCCGGGTCACCATCGACGGTTACACCGTCGACCCCCAGGGACGCGACCATCCGGTCGCCGAGCTGCCGCTCACCCAGCGCTACAGCCTGTTCTAGGACATGGGGAGAGGAGACGACGTGGGCGAGGGCACGGGGGAACTCGGAGCGCTGCTGCTGGCCGACGCGCGCCTGCCCACCGGGGGGCACGCCCATTCGGCGACCCTGGAGGCGGCCCTCGCCGCCGGGCTGCCCGGCGAACGGATCCCCGACTACCTGAGCGCCCGGTTGCGGACCGTGGCGCGCACCGAGGCCGCCGCGGCGGTGCTCGCCCTGCGCGCCGGCCTGGACGAACCGGTCGACTACACCACCGTCCAGGCCGCCCTCGCCGCGCGCACGCCCAGCCACGCCCTGCGTGAGGCGTCGGCCGCGCTCGGCCGCGGCCTGGCGCGGCTCGCCCGGCGGGTACGCGGCGACCACCCCGCCGTGGTCGGCCTGTCCACGGCGGCCCAGGCCGTCCCCGGCCTCCGGCCGATGCGCCCCGTCGTGATCGGCGCGCTCGGCGCCGCCTTGGGCATGACCGAGGCCCAGGCGGCGCGGGCGGTGCTCTACGACGACGTGCAGACCGTCACCGCCGCCGCGCTGAAGCTCCACCCCGGAGATCCGCTGACCACGGCCCAGTGGCTCCTCGACGCCGCTCCCGACATCGAGGCGAGCGTGCGCGCCGCCGTGGCCACCGAGGGCCCCGACGACCTTCCGGCTCGCTCGGCACCGCTGATCGACCAGTGGGCCGGCGAGCACACCTACGCGACAAGGAGACTCTTCGTTGCCTGAGACCGCATCCCCCGCCACCCGACAGACGCTGCGCCTTGGCGTGGCCGGCCCGGTGGGGACGGGAAAGAGCTCGCTCATCGCGACCCTGTGCCGCGAACTGGCCGGTGAGCTGGCCATGGCCGTCGTCACCAACGACATCTACACCGACGAGGACGCCCGCTTCCTGCGTTCGGCCGGGGTCCTCGACGCCGAGCGCATCCGGGCCGTCGAGACGGGGGCCTGCCCGCACACCGCCATCCGGGACGACATCACGGCCAACCTCGACGCCGTGGAGGACCTGGAGGAGGAGTTCGCCCCGCTGGACCTGGTGCTGGTGGAGAGCGGCGGGGACAACCTCACCGCCACCTTCAGCCCCGCGCTCATCGACGCCCAGATCTTCTGCCTGGACGTCGCCGGAGGTGGGGACGTCGCCCGCAAGGGAGGGCCGGGTATCGGCCGCGCCGACCTGCTCGTCGTCAACAAGTCCGACCTCGCCCCCCACGTGGGGGTCGACGTCGACCTGATGGTCGCCGACGCGGAGAAGGCCCGCGAGGGCCGTCCGGTGCTGGCGCTGTCCCGCCACGACGCTGCCTCGGTGGCGCGACTGTGCGCCTGGGTACGCGAGATCCTGGCCGCCCACCGCGGGGGTGACCACGTGCCGCAGGACCCGGGTCCGATGGCGCCGCACAGCCACGGCCCGGACGACCACGGGCACGGCCACGGGCACGCCCTCCACGCCCACTGATGGGAGCGCTGACAGCGCCGTGTCCGGAGGTCCTGGTGTCCCTCGGCGCCGAGCCCTCCGGAGGGGGGCTCGCGCCGTCCCGGCCCACGACGATCGAGGTGGCCCGGTTCGGCGGCCGGACGCTCCCGGTCGCGTTGGAGGCCGGGACCTTCCTCCTGCCCCGGGTCATGCGTCGTCCCGGGCCCGCGCTGCGCGTCGCGCTCGCGGCGATCCGCGCCTCGCTGTGCGCCGGCGACGACCTGCGGCTGCGCGTCCACGTCGGGCCCGGCGCGCACCTGGAACTGGTCGATCCCAACGGGACGGTCGCCTACAACGCGCGCGGCGGCCGGGCCGCCTGGAGGGCCGAGGTGACCCTGGCCGAGGGGGCGCGGATGTCCTGGAGGGAGCCGTCCTTCATCGTCTCCGACGGCGCGGACGTGCTGCGCGAGATCGACGTGCGCCTGGCGCCGGGGGCCGAGCTGCTGTGGCACGAGACGCTGGTACTCGGCCGGTCGGGGGAGCGCGGGGGCGCGCTGCGCTCCCTCACCCGTGTGCGGGGGGAGGGGGCCGACCTCCTCGTCGAGGAGCTCGACCTGCGTGACCCCCGACTGCGCGAACTGCCGGGGATGCTCGGCGGCGCGCGGGTCCTCGGCCAGGTCGGACTGTTCGGGCGCACCCCCGAGGGGCCCCATGGCCCCGGACGGATGGACCTGGCCGGTCCCGGGGCGATCACCCGTGCCCTCGCCCGGCAGACCTACCTGGTGGACGAGGCGCTCACGCCGGTCTGGCACGCCTGGGGCGGCCACGCCTGAGCCGGCCGCCCGGCGACGCCGGCTCAGGCCAGGGCCAGCCCCACGGTGTACAAGACGCCGAAGGCGAGCTGGGCCCGGCCGGTCTCGCCCAGGCCGAGGACGAGATCGCGTCCCTGCTGCCCGGACAGGACACGGCGGCAGGGCGCGATCACCAACGGCGCCGCCAGCAACACCAACGCCGCCCACGGCGCGGCCACGGCCGTGACGAGGGCGAGGACGAAGGCGCCCACCACGCAGGCCAGGTACAACCGCCGGGTACCGGCGTCGCCGAGCACCACGGCCAGGGTGCGCTTACCCGTCGCGGTGTCGGTGGGGATGTCCCGCAGGTTGTTGATGACCAGCACCGAGCACGACAACAGCCCGATGGGCACCGAGGCCACCCAGCCCTGCCAGGGGACCGAGCCGACCTGGACGAACACCGTTCCCACCACGGCCACCAGGCCGAAGAAGACGAACACCGAGACCTCGCCGAGCGCCCGGTAGCCGTAGGGGGTGCGCCCGCCGGTGTAGAACCAGGCCGCGACGATCGCGGCGGCGCCCACCAGCAGGAGCCACCAGGACGAGGTGGCGACGAGGACCAGACCGGTGACCGCGGCGACCGCGAAACAGGCCCAGGCGGCGGTGAAGACCCGTCTAGGGGCGGCGAGCCCGGTCGCGGTCAACCGGACCGGCCCCACCCGGTCGGTGTCGGTCCCCCGGATCCCGTCGCTGTAGTCGTTGGCGTAGTTCACCCCGATCTGCAGGGCGAGGGCGACGACCATGGCCAGCGCGGCCTTCCACCACACCGCCGCGCCGGACCCCAGCGCGACGCCGGTGCCCACCGCCACGGGGACGATCGAATTGGGCAACGTCCGCGGGCGCGCGCCCGCAACCCACTCGCTGACGGTGGCCACGCAGGAGACCTTCTTTCACCTCGCCGGCCGGCGCGATCGCATCACGGCGCCTGGTCCGTTTCCTCACGTTCGTCACAACCGTATCCCCGCTCGGAAGGCAACCAGGTCAGCCTCCGATGGCGGCCCGCAACCTGATCATCGGCACGGCGGCGCCCAGGTCCAGCTCGCGGCGCGCGCCATCGGGACGCCACCCCGCGGCCTCGGCGAAGGAACGCAGCGGGTCCCCTTCCCGCAGCACCCACAGGTGGACCACGCCGAAACCGTCGTCCAGCAGGTAGTCCACCGCGGCGTTGAGCATCCTGCTGCCGTGCCCGCGTCCGATCAGGCGCGGATGGACGTGCAGCGCGTAGAGTTCGGCGTCGGTGCGGGGCCACAGGTCGGGGTCGCCGGCCGGCCCGAAGGCCGTGAACCCGGCCACCCTCCCCTCGTCCGTCGCCACCAGGAGACGGTGGCGCGGTGTCGGCGGGTGCTCGACCGCCTCGCGCCAGCGCTCCCGGAAGCGTCCACCCGCCTCCTCCCCGGTCATCTCGCTCAGCACGGCCGGGGGAAACGCCTCACGGTAGGCGTCGCGCCACGACGCCACCTGCGCTTCCACGATCTCGTCGATGTCCTCGCTCCGGGCGGAGCGCACAAAACGCTGTGTCGTCACGGGGACGCCCTCATCCGTTGTCCGGTGGCCGGTGGGTCGGCACGCATCGTCCCAGGTATCCCCGTCCCCCGCCACATCACGGCGTGCCCGTCCCGGGAGCGCCGGGGCGGGCCGTCCCGAACCACCCGCCCCTGAAACGGGTCGGGTCTTCCCCGGACTTTTCCCCCATCCTCGGGAGGGGGCGTAGGACGGGGACGCGCGGGCATGGCAGCATCGTGGGAGTGAGCGTCATCATTCGGATCATCGTCAACGCGATCGCGCTGTGGGCCGCGGTCCTCCTCGTCGACGGCGTCGATATCGAGACCACCACCACGGCCGGCGCGATCGGCGTCTACCTCGTGGTCGGCGTGATCTTCGGTCTGGTCAACGCCGTGATCAAACCCATCGTCAAGACCGTCGGGTGTGCCTTCTACGTCCTCACGCTGGGCCTGATCGCCCTGGTCGTCAACGCCCTGCTGCTCCTGTTGACGGCATGGATCGCGGGCCTGCTCGGGGTTCCCTTCACCGTCAGCGGGTTCTGGCCGGCCTTCTTCGGCGCCATCATCATCGCCGTCGTCAGCTGGCTGCTGAGCCTCTTCGTGGGCGGCCGCGACGACTGACCCGCGCGTCAGGGCGGACGACGCCCGGGCCGCCCCTGACCGGGGCGCTTGGCGTCGTTCGCCCGCTATTCGCGGTACCGTTTGCTGCATGGTAGGCAGCACTACGCCGAACGCGCCCTTCGGTCAGATGGTGACCGCGATGGTCACGCCCATGCACGAGAACGGCGACGTCGACTACGACGGCGCCGCGCGTCTCGCCACGTACCTGGTCGATGAGCAGCGCAACGACGGCCTCGTCGTCAGCGGTACCACCGGGGAGTCCCCGACCACGACCGACGACGAGAAAGACCGGCTGCTGCGTGCCGTGCTCGAAGCGGTCGGCGACCGCGCCACCGTCATCGCCGGTGTCGGCACCAACGACACCCGGCACAGCATCGAACTCGCCAAGGCGGCCGAGCGCGCCGGCGCGCACGGTCTGCTGACAGTCACCCCCTATTACAACAAGCCGCCCCAGGAGGGGCTGCTGCGCCACTTCACCGCGATCGCCGACTCCACCGGTCTGCCGGTCATGCTCTACGACATCCCCGGACGCACCGGGGTGCCGATCGCCTCGGAGACGCTGGTCCGACTGGCCGAACATCCGCGCATCCTCGCCAACAAGGACGCCAAGGACGATCTCGGCGCCAGCTCCTGGGTGATGGAACGCACCGGATTGGCCTATTACTCGGGCAGCGACATGCTCAACCTGCCGATGCTGTCGATCGGCGCGGTCGGTTTCGTCAGCGTCGTCGGCCACATCGTGGGTAACGATCTCCACGAGATGATCGACGCCTACCACTCCGGTGACGTCTCCCGGGCGCTGGCGATCCACCGCCGGCTCACGCCCGTCTACACGGGCATCTTCCGCACCCAGGGAGTCATCACCACCAAGGCGGTGCTCAACATGTTCGGCCTGCCAGGAGGGGCGGTGCGCACGCCGCTCGCCGACGCCTCGCCCGAGCTCCAGACGCTTCTGCGTGAGGACCTCGCGGCGGCGGGGGTCAAGGGGCCGATCGGTCTCGCGCCGCACCAGGCCGTGCCGGCGAGCGCGGTGGGAGTGGAACGGTTGACGGAAGGATCCGCATGAGTCACCCGCATCCCGAACTGGGCCCGCCGCCGCCGCTGCCCGACCGCACGCTGAGGATCGTCCCCCTCGGCGGGTTGGGCGAGATCGGCCGCAACATGACGGTGTTCGAGTACGGCGGCAAGCTGCTGATCGTCGACTGCGGCGTGCTCTTCCCCGAGGAGGAGCAGCCCGGCATCGATCTCATCCTGCCGGACTTCGACTACATCCGCGACCGTCTCGACGACGTCGAGGCGCTGGTCCTCACCCACGGCCACGAGGACCACATCGGCGCGGTGCCCTTCCTGCTGCGGGAACGCCCCGACATCCCGTTGGTGGGGTCGCGGCTGACCCTGGCGCTGCTGTCGGCCAAGCTCGGTGAGCACCGCATCAAGCCGGAGCTGGTCCAGGTCAGCGAGGGGGAGCGGCGCTCCTTCGGGCAGTTCGACTGCGAGTTCTTCTCGGTCAACCACTCGATCCCCGACGCGCTGGCGGTCGGGATCCGCACGCCGGGCGGCTCCCTGCTGCACACCGGCGACTTCAAGATGGACCAGCTCCCGCTGGACGGCCGTCTCACCGACCTCGCCGGCTTCGCGCGTTTCGGCGCCGAGGGGGTCGACCTGCTGCTGTCGGACTCCACCAACGCCGAGGTGCCGGGGTTCGTCACGAGCGAGCGCGACATCGCCGGCGTCATCGACAACGTCTTCGCCAAGGCCGACAAGCGCATCATCGTCGCCTGCTTCGCCTCCCACATCCACCGGGTGCAGCAGGTGCTGGACGCGGCGCACGCGCACGGCCGCAAGGTCGCCTTCGTCGGCCGCTCGATGGTCCGCAACATGAACATCGCGCGCGACCTCGGCTACCTCTCCGTCCCGGGGGGCCTGCTCGTCGACGTCAAGGAGCTCGACGACCTGCCGCCGAACGAGGCGGTGCTCGTCTCCACCGGCTCCCAGGGGGAGCCGATGTCGGCGCTGACCCGGATGGCCAACCGCGATCACCAGATCCGCATCGAGAAGGACGACACGGTCGTGCTCGCCTCCTCGCTCATCCCGGGCAACGAGAACTCCGTCAACCGGGTCATCAACGGCCTGACCCGCTGGGGGGCCAAGGTCGTGCACAAGGGCAACGCGCTCGTGCACGTCTCGGGGCACTCCTCGGCCGGCGAGCTGCTCTACGTGCTCAACATGGTCCGTCCGCGCAACTTCATGCCGGTGCACGGCGAGTGGCGGCACCTGCGCGCCCACGCGCAGCTGGCGATGCTCACCGGCGTGCCCGAGAAGCAGGTGGTCATCGCCGAGGACGGCGTGGTCGTCGACCTGCACAAGGGGCGCGCCCGTATCGTCGGGGCGGTCCCGGCGGGCTACGTCTACGTGGACGGCACGTCGGTCGGCGACGTCACCGAGTCGGCGCTGAAGGACCGGCGCATCCTCGGTGAGGAGGGGTTCATCTCGGTGATCGTCGCCGTGGACTCCCAGTCGGGCAAGATCATCGGCGAGCCCGAGATCCACACCCGCGGTTCGGGGATCGACGTCGACGCCTATGACGAGGTCATCCCCAAGATCCAGGACGCGCTCGAACAGGCGGCCGCGGACGGCATCACCGATCCGGCGCAACTGCGCCAGCTGGTGCGCAGGGGCATCGGCCGTTGGGTCAACGAGACCTACCGTCGTCGCCCGATGATCGTCCCGGTCGTCGTCGAGATCTGACCGACCACCTCCGCCGGCCACGTCCCGGGACGGGCCGGCGGTCGTCTCCGAGGGCCCGACACCCCGTCGGCGGAGCGTGAAGCGGCCGGGTCTTCCTTAGTAGGCTGCGCAGCATGGTCACCCGCGCGCCCAAGACCCCTCGGCGTTCCGGCGGCGGAACGTCCCGCAACGGCGGGTCGGGAGGCAAGCCTCCCGCCCGGCGCCCGGCCGCCTCCCGGGCCAAGGCCCGCACGCCTTCGGCGACGTCCTCGGAAGGCCCCATCGCCCTGCTGTTCGCCCTGGTGGGCCGCTTCCTCCTGATGATCTGGAAGGTGCTGGCCCACACGGCGGGGGGGATCGCGCGGGCGGCCGGGCGCAGCGCACGCGACCTCGACCCCGACCTGCGCCGTGACGGCTTGGGGCTGGTCCTCCTGGCGGTCGGCCTGCTCGTCGCCGCGGCCGTGTGGTGGGAGACCGAGGGGCCGCTGCTGGAGTTCACCCGCATGGTGGTGCTCGGCGCCTTCGGGACCTTCTCGCCGGTCCTGCCACTGCTGGTCCTGCCGTTCGCCTGGCGGCTCATGCGCACGCCCGGTGACGGCCCCACCGACGCGGGACGGCTCTTCATCGGCTCCACGGCGCTCGTCGCGGGGTTGCTCGGCCTGGTCCACATCGTTCATGGGGTGCCCTGGCCCTCCGACGGCCAGGAGGCGATCCAGCGGGCCGGCGGGTTGATCGGTTTCGCGGCGTCCGGACCGCTCAGCGAGCTGCTCACCCCGTGGGTGACGGGGGTGCTGCTGTTCCTCCTCATGCTGTTCGGCCTGCTGGTGGTCACGGCCACACCGGTTCACCGCGTTCCCGAACGTCTGCGTCAGGCGTTCGGGGTCCTCGTCGCGCGGGAGGAGACTCCGGCGCCGCCCGCCCCGAAGCGTTCGGGGGGCGGGAACCGGCCCAAGCGCAAGCGTTCCCCCGCCACGGCGGCCCCCTCCGACGAGACCGCGCCCCTCACCGGGCCGGCGGAGAGCGTGGCCGGAGCCAACGAGCGCCCCTACGACACCCCCGTCGTCGAGACCGCGCCGCAGCGTCCCGCGCCCCCGCCGCCTCCTGAGCCGACGCCCGCGCCGCGCAGCGTGGAACAGCTGGCCCTGCCGTCGCGGGTGGTCGACGGCGACTACGAGCTGCCGCCACCGCGTCTGCTCAAGCCGGGAACCCCGCCCAAGCCGCGGACCAAGGCCAACGACGCCGTCGTCGAGGCGCTGACCGGCGTCATGGAGCAGTTCAACGTCGACGCCGAGATCACCGGGTTCACCCGTGGGCCGACGGTCACCCGCTACGAGATCGAGCTCGGCCCCGCGGTGAAGGTCGAGAAGGTGACCGCGCTGACGAAGAACATCTCGTTGGCGGTCAAGAGCGCCGACGTGCGCATCCTCTCGCCGATCCCCGGCAAGTCCGCGATCGGCGTCGAGATCCCCAACACCGACAAGGACATCGTCAGCCTCGGCGACATCATGAGCTCCGCCGCCGCGACCTCCGACGACCACCCCATGCTGGTGGGGTTGGGCAAGGACGTCGAAGGGGCGGACGTGGTCGCCAACCTGGCGAAGATGCCGCACGTGCTCGTCGCCGGCGCCACCGGCGCGGGCAAGTCGACCTGCATCAACGGGCTCATCACCTCGATCATGATGCGCGCGACGCCCGACGAGGTGCGTCTCATCCTGATCGACCCCAAGCGCGTCGAGCTCACGATGTACGAGGGGATCCCCCATCTCATCACCCCGATCATCACCAGCCCCAAGAAGGCCGCCGAGGCCCTGCAGTGGGTCGTGGGGGAGATGGACCGCCGCTACGACGACCTGGCCGCGTCGGGGTACCGCCACGTCGACGACTTCAACGCCGCGGTGCGGGCGGGGGAGCTGACCGCCCCGCCGGGGAGCGAACGGGTGTACGAGCCCTATCCCTATCTGCTGGTCATCGTCGACGAGCTCGCCGACCTCATGATGGTCGCACCACGCGACGTCGAGGACGCGATCGTGCGCATCACCCAGCTGGCCCGGGCCGCGGGGATCCACCTGGTGCTGGCCACCCAGCGCCCCAGCGTCGACGTCGTCACCGGTCTGATCAAGGCCAACGTGCCCTCCCGGCTGGCCTTCGCCACCTCCAGCCTGTCCGACAGCCGGGTCATCCTGGACCAGCCGGGCGCGGAGAAGCTGGTGGGCAAGGGCGACGCCCTGTTCCTGCCCATGGGGTCGAGCAAGCCCATCCGCCTGCAGAACGCGTGGGTCTCGGAGAAGGAGATCCGCGGGGTCGTCGAGCACTGCAAGAAGCAGGCCCAGCCCAGCTACCGCGAGGACGTCGGCGTCGCCGAGGCGAAGAAGAAGGAGATCGACGAGGAGGTCGGCGACGACCTGGACCTGCTCGTGCAGGCCATCGAACTCGTCGTCACCACGCAGTTCGGATCCACCTCGATGCTGCAACGCAAGCTGCGTGTCGGCTTCGCGAAGGCGGGCCGGCTCATGGACCTCATGGAGAGCCGCGGCGTCGTCGGGCCGAGCGAGGGGTCCAAGGCGCGGGAGGTCCTGGTCAAACCCGAGGAACTGGAGGAGACCCTGGCCGGGCTGCGCGTGTAGGCCGCCACGGGAACCGGGCTTTTCGGGGGAAGCGCGCGGTTCCGTACGTCATGACCGTTTTTTGAACTCGTGTGGTGGCGTGTCCAGTATCGACGGATGTCGCCTGAAGGGCACAGTGAGGGATGGACGGCCGGCGCTGTGTGCTGGCCAGGGTCGGGACGGGGAGCACGGCGCCGTTCCCGCGGGCGGCCGGGCTCCAGTGGACTGACGGGTGGACACACCCGGATCGGGGGAGCGGGTATGACGACGATCGGCCAGACGCTCGCGGGCGTCCGCGAACAGGCCGGGCGCTCGGTTGCCGAACTGAGCGAACGCACCTTCATCACCGAACCGGTCATCGAGGCGATCGAACGCGATGACTTCGCCGCGTGTGGAGGGGACTTCTATGCGCGTGGCCATATTCGTGCTATCTGTCGCGTTTTGGGGATCGATCCGGAACCTCTGATCGAGCGCTTCAACCAGGAGCACGCCGAACGCGCCCCACAGCCCAGGACCGCCGACGAACTGTTCGTGGCCAGCGCCCCCGATGCGGTCCGCGGCCCCGCGCGCCGCCGGTGGCCGGTCATGGTGGCCGCGGTCATCACCGGCATGGGCCTGCTCGCGGTGGCCAACGCCTGGCCCAGGTCCGACGACCCCACGGCCGCCCACATCATCGCCGTCGAGCCGTCGGGGGCTCCGGAACGGCTCACCGAGGCCAAGGAACGCCCCGACGACCGGCCGCGCCGCGTCAACGACGGGGTCGTGGTCCGCGCCACCGCCCAGGAACGCACCTGGATCGGCGTGACCACCGCGGACGGCCGCGAACTGTTCGCCGGATTCCTGGAGCAGGGCGAGAGCCGGGAGTGGGCTGACGCGAAGGAACTTCGCGTGCACGTCGGCGACGCCGGGGCGGTCAGCGTCGAGGCCAACGGAGAGGCGGCCGAGGTGCCCGGCCCGCCCGGACAGGTGATGCAGCTCACCTTCGGCCCGGAGGGGAGGACGGGAGCCGTCGTCTTGGACCCGTCCCAACCGTGGCGCTCCCAGCAGCCCC
Source organism: Marinactinospora endophytica (assembly GCF_054780875.1). Taxonomy (NCBI): domain Bacteria; kingdom Bacillati; phylum Actinomycetota; class Actinomycetes; order Streptosporangiales; family Nocardiopsidaceae; genus Marinactinospora; species Marinactinospora endophytica. Next base: position 89,804 of record NZ_BAAGVM010000001.1, read on the forward strand.
AGCCCCAGACCCCGGACCAGCCCTCCACGCCGCCACAGCGCCAGCAGCCCGGTGTGGGCGGGGAAGGGGAACAGGGCGAAGGGCTCCCCGCGCAACCCCACACGGGCGGACCCGCCGGCGGGGAGGACACCGGAAACCGGGACGTCCCCGAAGAGGAGGCGGCGGCACCGCGGCCCCCGTCGGCGGGATGAGGACACCTCGACAGGGGAGGGCGAGACCGTCGAGGCGGTCCCCGAGGGCCTGACATCCCTCGGGGACGACCTACCCTGGAGACAGCGGCAGAGTGCCGCGCTCGTGATCTCCCGTAACCTTGGAAGCTATGTCATCGCGCCGTACTGTTTCGCTCGTCACCCTGGGGTGTGCGCGAAATGAGGTTGACTCCGAAGAACTCGCCGGACGTCTGGCGTCCAGTGGATGGGAGCTGGTCGATCCCGGCGACGGCGAGAGTGTCGACGTCGTCGTCGTGAACACCTGCGGCTTCATCGAGGCCGCGAAACAGGACTCCATCGAGGCACTGCTCAACGCTGCCGAGGACGGCACCAAGGTGGTCGCCGCGGGGTGCATGGCCGAACGCTACGGCTCGGAGCTGGCCGAGGCCCTTCCCGAAGCCCAGGTGATCGGATTCGACGACTACGCCGAGATCGGTGACCGACTCGACGACGTGCTCGCCGGCCGCTCGCTCGTCCCCCACAGCCCGCGCGACCGGCGCACGCTGCTGCCGATCTCGCCGGTGGAGCGTTCCGCCGCCCAGGGCGTGCACGTCCCCGGACACGCGAGCATCGAACCGCTTCCCGAGGGCGTCGCGCCGGCCTCGGGTCCCTACATCCCCCGGCGCAGGCTCACCGGCGGACCGGTGGCCAACCTCAAGATCGCCTCCGGCTGCGACCGCCGCTGTACGTTCTGCGCGATCCCGGCCTTCCGCGGCGCCTACGTCTCGCGTCAGCCCGACGACGTGGTGCGCGAGGCCGAGTGGCTGGCCGGACAGGGCGTCCGTGAACTGTTCCTGGTGAGCGAGAACTCCACCTCCTACGGCAAGGACCTCAAGGACCTGCGCGCGCTGGAGAAGCTGCTGCCGCGCCTGGCCGCCGTTTCGGGTATCGAACGCGTGCGGGTGAGCTACCTCCAGCCGGCGGAGGTCCGCCCGGGCCTGATCGACGTGCTCACCTCGACCCCCGGTGTCGTTCCCTACTTCGACCTGTCCTTCCAGCACGCCAGTGGGACGCTGCTGCGCCGCATGCGCCGCTTCGGCGACCGCGAGCGCTTCTTGGACCTGCTGCGCACCGTGCGCGAGAAGGCGCCACAGGCCGGTGCCCGGTCCAACTTCATCGTGGGCTTCCCCGGCGAGACCGAGGAGGAGTTCGCCGACCTGGTGGCCTTCCTGGAGGAGGCCCGCCTCGACGCGATCGGCGTCTTCGGCTACTCCGACGAGGACGGGACCGAGGCGGCGGGACACGAGGGCAAGCTCCCCGAGGACGTCATCGCCGAGCGCGTGGACCGGCTCAACCGGCTGGCCGAGGAGCTCATGGCGCAGCGCGCCGAGGAGCGCGTCGGCTCCACCGTCGAGGTGCTCGTCGAGACGGACCTCGGTGACGGCGTCTACGAGGGGCGCGCCGAACACCAGGCGCCCGAGGTGGACGGCAGCACGATCCTGCACGCCGCGACGGACCTGAAGGTCGGGGACATCGTCCGCGCCCGCGTCGTCGAGGCGATGGGCGCGGACCTGGTCGCCGAGGCGCGTACCGACGGAGCGGAGCCGCGATGAACGGCGCTTCGGATCCCGCGGCGGTTCCCTCCGACAACGTGCCGGTGTGGAACATCGCGAACATCCTGACCGTGAGCCGGCTCCTGATGGTGCCGTTGTTCGTGGTCTTCATGTTCCTGGACCACCCGCTCTGGCGCTTCGCGGCGTTCGCGATCTTCGTCCTCGCGGCGATCACCGACAAGATCGACGGCGACATCGCGCGTAAGCGCAACCTCGTCACCGACTTCGGCAAGGTGGCCGATCCGATCGCGGACAAGGCCCTCACCGGTGCCGCGCTCGTCGTGCTGTCGATGCTGGGGGACCTGTGGTGGTGGGTCACGATCGTGATCCTGCTCCGCGAGTGGGGGGTCACCGCGCTGCGTTTCGCGGTGATCAAGCACGGCGTCATCCCGGCCAGCCGCGGCGGCAAGCTCAAGACGGTGCTCCAGATCGTCGCGATCGCCGTCTACCTGTTCCCGTTGCCCGACGTGCTGCACTTCGTGGCGCACGTGATCATGGCCGCGGCGTTCGCCGTGACGGTGGTCACCGGTGTCGACTACGTCGTGCAGGCGCTGCGGATGCGTCGCGTCGCCAAGGCGCGTGCGGGAGGCGGAGCCGGGTGAGCGACCTGGCGGAACGGGCGCAGGCGCTGCTGCGTGAGCGCTCGGCGACCGTGGCCGCCGCCGAGTCGCTGACCGGTGGGCTGATCGGGGCGGCGCTCACCGACGTCCCCGGGGCGTCGGCGGTGTTCCGCGGGGCGGTGGTCTCCTACGCCACGGAGGTCAAGGCCGATGTCCTGGGCGTCTCAGCCGCGCTCCTGGAGGACCACGGCGCGGTGCACCCCGATGTGGCCCTGGCGATGGCGGAGGGGGTACGTGAACTCCTCACGGCCACATACGGCCTTTCGGTGACCGGGGTGGCCGGACCCGAACCCCAGGACGGCAGGGCGGTGGGAACCGTCTTCGTCGGGGTCGCGGGTCCCGGAGGACTGCGCCAGGTGACGGAACTCCGGCTGAGCGGTGACCGCGAGGCCATCCGGCGCGATACCGTTGACCAGGCACTTCTCCTGCTCTGCTCCAGCGTGGCGCAAACCACGCCGAAATAGCGGCCCCCGAGCCGTTCAAGCCCGTCCCTGGGGGGAACAAACCCTCACCAAGATCGTGTTACCCCTCCAGCGAACAGAAAGCTATGAGGTGCGACGATCTGGCTCGGGGCAGGTACGGTGTTTTTCATGAAGGTCGCTACCGGTGGGAGGGAGCGCGAATGATGGTCCTGCTTCGTCACCTACTTGGTGACGTGCTACGGCAGCTTCGGCAGCGGCAGGGCCGCACCCTCCGCGAGGTGTCGGCCGATGCCCGGGTCTCGCTGGGCTACTTGTCGGAGGTCGAGCGGGGGCAGAAGGAGGCCTCCTCCGAACTGCTCGCGTCGATCTGCGGGGCGCTGGGGGTCCCCCTCTCCCAGGTTCTACGCGAAGTTTCCGACCAGTTGGCGCTCGCCGAGCTCCAGGAAGCGGCTCTCCTCAGCGGGTCGGTCTCCTCCGAATCCGTTCCGGGACCCAGCCGTCTGGGCATCGATTCGGTACCCGACCGCGTTCCCGATGTCGTCGACATGGTGGGCGTGTAATCGCCCATCCTGCTCCCGTCACCGCCGGCCGCGACGGCGCGGCCGGCCTCCCGTTCTCCAGGCCCCGTCTCCCTAGGGAGGCGGGGCCTGACCCGTGTCCGGGTCGGGTGTTTCCCCTGAGGCTTCGAGGGCAGTGCTACGGATGCCGCAACGAATCGCAAAAGGGGAGGAACTACCATGGCCAAGATCCACGGTCCGCTCAGTGACGAGGCGCGTAAGATCACGGGCGAGGCACTCCAGCGCTCGGTCGTCGACCTGATCGACCTGTCCTTGCTCGCCAAGCAGGCGCACTGGAACGTGGTGGGGCGAACCTTCCGGTCGATTCACCTCCAGCTGGACGAGCTGGTCGAGGCGGCCCGCAACCACACCGACGTGCTGGCCGAACGCGCCATCGCCATCGGCGTCAACCCCGACGGACGTTCCACGAGGGTCGCCGCCGACACCGCCATCAAGCAGCCCGAACCCGGCTACATCAAGGACGACGAGGTCATCGCGTTGATCGTCGAGGTCCTCGGCGGCGTGGTGAAGCGTTTCCGCGACCACATCGCGGCCACGGAGGAGCCCGACCCGGTCACCCAGGACCTGCTCATCGCGGCGGCGCAGGACCTGGAGCAGCAGCACTGGATGTTCGAAGCGATGCGCTGACGCACCGTTCGCGGCCGAGGACGACGACGCCGGCAGGACGCCTTCACGGCGGTCCGGCCGGCGTCGTGGCGTTCGCGTCCCCTCAGCTGGCCCAGGCTTCAGGGTCCTCGGCCAGGACACGGACCGACTCGGGCAGCTTGTTGCCCGCCACGTGGTCCAGGGTCACGGTCTCCAGGATGGCGCGTTCGCTGGCGCGCAACGCGATCCACACCTGCTGGAGGCTGCGCGCAGCGCCGTCGTAGTCGACGTGCTCGGGGCGCTCGCCCCGCACGTTGGCCAATGGGCCGTCCACCGCGCGGATGATGTCGGCCAGCGAGATCTCGGTCGCGGGGCGGGCCAGCCAGTAGCCGCCGACGGGACCGCGCTGGCTGCGCACCAGGCCGGCACGGCGTAGCTGGGTGAGGATGTTCTCCAGGAATTTTCCGGGGATGGCCTGCGCGCGCGCGAGTTGTTCGGCCGTAACCGGGCCGCCACTGGCGGCAGCGAGTTCGGCCGCGGCGCGCAACGCGTAGTCGACCCGGGCAGAAAGGCGCATGCTGCGATTATGCCGTGAAACAAAGGGACTTCGGGTCAATCGGACGGCCGCGTTGCGGATCGGCGTCGGTGACGAGACGCATTTCCAGTTCTCCTACCGGGATTTCGGTGTGACGGCGCGCCCGCAGGGCGGTCAATATCACGGCCCCGCTCCGCTGGCGCGCCGGAAGGGAGCGGGGCGTGGTGCCCCGCTCTCAGCGTATCGATGCCACGGTGGCCGAGCCGAGGAGTTCGGCGGCGCTGAGGCAGTTGACCCGGGCGGCGCCGTAGGTGCTGACGTGGGCGCGGCACTGCGGACGCCAGACCGGAAGGCCCATCTCGACCACGACGGTGTCGGGCCGTGCGGCGCACAACTCGGTGAGCAGGGCACGGGTACGCGGGTAGCGGTGCGCGTCGCGCACCACGACGACGAGGTCGCGCCCTGTCGCGCGGGAAAGGATCTCGTCGGCGCGCACGGCCGAGGCGTCGATCCGCTCGGTCCCGGAGAACCACGGGGCCAGCCCCCACGGCACCTCGCCCACGGCCATCCCGGCCGGCGCGTCCACCTCGATCACCACCGGGTCGCTCAGGCGGCCGAGCTCGCCCTCGACCCGCACCGCGCGGCGGGCGGCCGCCAGGCCGATCTCCTCGTCGCCGGGGACCGTTCCCTGGGAGCGCGTCCAGGCCCGCGCGGCGGCGGTACGCGCGGCGGCGTCCTCCAGCCGCTCGGCGGGCAGCCGGCCTTCGCGCACCGCCTCGACGATCGCCGCGCGGATGGCGGCGACCTGGTCGGCGTAGACATAGCGGCCCAGGCACAGCAGGTCGCAGCCGGCGGACAGGGCCCGCACCGCGGCCTCGGGGATGCCGATGTCCCCGCTGACCCCGCGCATGTCCAGCGCGTCGGTGATGATCATGCCGTCAAAGCCCAGCTCGGTTCGGAGCAGACCGTTGACCAGGGAGGGGGTCAGGGTGGCCGGTCCGTGCTGGCCCAGCCGGGGCAGCTGGATGTGGGCGGTCAAGACGCTGCGCACGCCCGCCTGGATCGCCGCGCGAAACGGCAGCAGCTCCCGCCGGTGCAGGAGGTCGGTGTCGGCGTCGACCACCGGAAGCTCGTGGTGGGAGTCCTGGTGGGTGGCCCCGTGGCCGGGAAAGTGCTTGGCGCACGCCGCCACGCCCCCCTCCTGCAGACCGGTGACGGCCGCCGCGGCGTTGCGGGCGACCAGTTCGGCGTCGGCGCCGAAGGAACGGGTACCGATGACCGGATTGTCGGCGACCGTGTTCACGTCCACCGAGGGGGCCAGGTCCAACGTGAACCCGAGCGCGCGCAGCCGGGCGCCGAGCGTCCGGTGGACCGAGCGGGTGAGCTCGGGATCGTCCACCGCGCCCAACGCCGCGTTGCCCGGATAGTCGCTCCCCGCGGCCTGGCCGATCCGGGTGACGTCACCCCCCTCCTCGTCGAGCGCGATCAGCGGGTCGTCGGCCGCCTCGGAGAGCCGCCGGTTGAGTTCGGTCACCTGTTCGGGTCCGGAGATGTTGTTGTGGAACAGGCAGACCCCGGCGATACCGTCCGCCAGCCCGTCCAGCGTCCAGCGCGGTGCGTGCTCCGCCTCGAAGGGCACGAGCAACGTGGCGTTGGCGAGACGTTCCAGGCTCCGGTCTGCGGACATCGCGGACTCCGTTCAGTGTGGTGGCGCGCTCGGGGCGCCGGGGGCGTGCGGGAACACGCCGACGAAAACGCGGACGAGAAGGGACGTGGAAGGGCGCCGTGCGCCGGGAGAGAGCGGCACACGGCGCCGTGCGGCCGGGCTGGGAGGGGGTCAGCCCTTGACCGCGCCCATGGTGAGGCCGGAGACCATGCGGCGTTGGACGAACAGGAAGAAGATCATCACCGGGATCGTCAACAGCGTCGAAGCCGCCATGATCGACCCCCACTCGGTGCCGTAACGGCCGAAGTAGTAGGACAGCGTCAACGGCAGCGTGTAGTAGTCGGTGGAGCGGCCGAGGAAGGTCAGCGCCACGATGAACTCGTTCCACGCGGTGATGAACGCGAAGATGCTCGCGGCGACCAGGCCGGGGGCGACCAGCGGCATGAGGATGCGCCAGAAGATCGTCCAGTTGCCGGCACCGTCGATGGCCGCGGCCTCTTCCAGCTCTTTGGGCACCGCGGCGACGAATCCCCGCAGCATCATGATGGTGATCGGCAGGGACACCGCGGTGTAGACGATGAGGATGCCGGTCAGGTTGCCGAGCATCTGCACCCCGGTGGCGTCCTGGAGCTGCCGGAAGTTGATGAAGATGGAGATGATCATCGCCTCCATCGGCACCATCTGGATGACCAGCAGCACCATGATGAACGCGGTGCGCAGCCGGAACCTGAACCGGGCCACCGCGATCGCGGCGAGCAGCGACAGCACCGCCCCCATGAGCACCGAGGCCAGCGTCACCGTCAGGCTGTTGGCGAAGAAACGCCAGAAGCTGACCCCGGGGATCAGCTCGCCGTTGATCACCCGGTCGAAGTGCTCCAGGGTGGGCGTTCCCGGCAGCAGCGACGGCGTGCCCGAGAAGATCTCGCTCACGGGCTTGAAGGCGGTCGCCACCATCCAGTAGACGGGGAAGACCGAGAACAGGAACACCGCCGCGCCGGCCAGGTAGAGCCCGGCCATGCGCAGCCGTTTGGACAGCAGCGGGCCTCGGGCGCGGCTTCGCCGGTGCGCGGGGGTCCCCTTCGTGGGGGCGGTGACGGCGCTCATCGGGTCTCTCCCTGGCGGATCATGATGCGCAGGTAGTAGGCGGTGACGATGAGGATCATGACCGTCATGACCACCGCGATCGCCGAGCCCATGCCGTAGTTGGGCGGGCTGGCGTTGAAGCCCTGCTGGTAGATGTAGTACGAGAGGAGGTAGACGTCCTTGTTCTGGAAGCTGTTCGCCAGCACGTAGAGCTGGGTGAACACGCGCAGGTCCCAGATGATCTGCAGGACGAGGATCAACGAGAACAGCGGCCGGAGCATCGGCAGGGTGATGTTCCAGAAGGACCGCCAGCCGCCGGCCCCGTCCATCCGGGCCGCCTCGTAGAGCTCGTTGGGGATGCTCTTGAGACCGGCGAGGACCGAGACCGCCACGAACGGGAACGACTGCCACACGATGACCGTGATCAGCACGCTGAACAGCGACAGGGGTTCGAGGAACCAGTTGTAATCGGTCCACCCCGAGCCGACCAGCCAGTCCGGCAGCGACTCGAGCACGTGGTTGACCAGGCCGCGGCCCGGCAGGAACAGCCAGCGGAAGACCAGCGAGGCGCTCATCGCGGGGGTCGCCCAGGCGAGCATCATGCCGACCGCGACGACGGTGGAGAACCACTGGGGAAGCTTGTGCAGCAGGATGCCCACCAGCGTGCCCAGCACCATCGTGATACCGACCATCAGCACGCAGACCAGGACGGTGTTGCGCAGGATGCTCCAGAAGCCGGGGTCGCTCAGCAGCCGGATGTAGTGCTCGAAGTCGTTCCACTCGGGGTCCGGGCCGGCCGGGCTGAGGTGGCGGATGGTGTAACCGTGCAGGGAGTTCCACACCATCTGCGCGATCGGCCACAACAGGATGACGGCGAGGAAGATCAGCGCCGGTGCGATCAGCGCGTAGGGCGGGGTCTTCTTGAGGATGGTGCGCAGGAGGGAGTGGTCGGCGCGGCCGGCCTTCGGGTCCCGGCCGGGACCGGGGGCGGGATCGGCCGGCGTGGTCACCTCGGCGGTTTGTGCCATGGCTGCGTTTCTCTATCGGCTCGGGACCCACGAGGGGCCGGCGGCGCGCTGCTCCCGCCGGCCCCGTGGGTCCGGTTGACGGTAGGCGGGACCGAGGGTCAGTCCACCGGCTCGTTGAGGGTGTTGGTGAGGGCCTCGTTGGCCTCCTCCAAGACCTTGTCCGGGTCCTCGCCCTGGACGATCTCCAGGACCGCGGCGGGCAGGATCTTCTGGTTGAGGTCCGCGTCGTTCCACTTGGGGGTGGCGGGGAAGAACTTGGTGTTCTTCATCTGCTCCGCGGCGGCGGCCCGGGCGGGGTCGTCGGTGTAGGCCGGGTCGTCCAGCAGCTCGGGGTAGGCGGGGAAGAAGCCGCCCGCGTCGGCGTACTTCTTCCCGAACTCCTTGCCGCCCATCAGCTTGAGGAGTTCGGCCGCGTGGTCGGGGTTCTCCGACAGGGCGAACACGCTCAGGGCGGAGCCGCCGGCGAACGCCGGCGCGTTGCCCTCGGCGCCGGGCAGCGGGGCGGAGGCGATGTTCTCCAGGACCGACTTGTCCTCGGCCTGCTCCTCCATGGAGCCCAGCGCCCAGCCGCCGTCGATGTACATGCCGAGCTTGCTGTTGGCCATGTCGGCCAGCGGGACCAGCTCGTTCTCGCCGACGTAGGCCTTGGGGGAGACCCCGTCGTCGCCGCTCAGACCGGCGTAGAACTCGATGGCCTCCTTGGTCTCGGGGCTGGTGAGCCGCCCCTGCCAGGAGTCGCCCTCCTGAACCGCGATCTCACCGCCGTTGCTCCAGATGAAGCTGGCGATGCCGTTGGTGAAGTCGGTCGGCGCGGCGAAGCCGGGGACGTCCTTCTCCTTCTCGATCGCCTCGGCGACCTCGACCACCTCGTCCCAGGTGGTCGGCGGCTCCATGCCGATCTCGCGCAGCCAGTCGGCGCGGTAGTACAGCGTCCGCACGCCCGAGAACCACGGCACGCCGTACTGGACGCCGTCGTAGCGGCCGTACTCCAGCGCGCCCTGGTCGAGGTCGGCGGCCTCGTCCCAGCTCTCGACGTAGGAACCGATGTCGGCCAGCGCGCCCTGGGCGGCCCAGTTGGAGACCTGGTCGTTGCCGACCTCCAGGACGTCGGGGGCGTCGCCGCCCGCCATCGCGTTGTTGATGGACTCCTGGGCGTCGGGCCAGGGGATGAACTCGACGTTGACCGCGGTGTCGGGGTAGGTCTCCTGGTACTTGGCCTCGACCTCGTCGAAGTAGGAGACGAGTGCGTCCTGAGAGGTGCCCATGACCCACACGGTCAGCTCCTCGGGGGCGCTGGCCGGGTCGGCCCCGCCGGCGGAGCCGCTTCCCTCGTCACCTCCGCCGCCACACGCGGCTGCCAGCAGCAGGGCCGTGGAGGCCGCTGCGACCTTCGCGAATCTCACTTCGTTGTGCTCCTTCCAGGAGTCGCCACGCGTGCGGCGTGCGTCGAAGATGACGCCCCCGAAACATCTCAGTCGGCTACGAACGCTGTGCGGGCTTCGTCGTCGGTGCGGGGTGTGCTTGAGTAAGCACTGTGTCTTCGGGCCGCCCGGCCTGGTGGGGCCGAGCCTCCGCGGACGGGGTGGTGTGAGCGGGGCCACCCGGTTCCGGTTGGCGGTTAAACTAACAGGAAACTTTCCTAATAAATAGAGACAGGGGTGTCACGGTTATGTCTCGACGTCCGGGGACTCCTCGGCTGCTCCGGCAGTTGAACGATCGCGCCGCCCTGGAGTTACTGCTGTCGTCGGGGCCGTTGACGCGAACCCAGCTCGGTGAGGCGACGGGCCTGTCCAAGGTGACCGCCTCCCAACTGCTCGCCCGGTTGGAGGAACGCGAACTCGTCCACGTCGTCGGAACCCAGGCCGGGGGGCGGGGGCCCAACGCGGCGCTGTACGCCGTGGTCCCCTCCAGCGCCTACGTGGCCGCCCTGGATGTCGGCCCCGACCGGGTCACCGCGGCCATCGCCGACATCACCGGTCAGATCGTCACGGAGGTCTCGGTCGACCCCACGGCATCCGACGATCCGGTGGCGGTCGTGCACACCACCGTCATGAAGCTCGTGGAAGGCGCCGGCGTGCGGCTGGAACTCCTGCGCGCCTGCGTCATCGGCACGCCCGGCGTCGTGGACCCGCGCACCGGCGACGTCCGCTTCTCCTTCGACCTGCACTCCTGGCACGAGGGCGTGCTGGAGTCACTACGCACCGACCTGCGGCGCTCGGTCACCATCGAGAACGACGTCAACCTCGCCGCCCTCGCCGAGCACGCCGAGGGGGTCGCCCGCGGGGTCTCCGACTTCGTGTTGATGTGGGTCGGCAGCGGCGGCGGTGTGGGCATGGCCATCATGCTCGGCGACCGGATCCACCGGGGACGCTCCGGCGGAGCCGGTGAGATCGGCTACCTCCCCGTCCCGGGGGCGCCGCTGCCCGACGACGTCGGCCTGCCCGGGGGCTACCAGTCGCTGCGCACCGCCTATGGCAAGCCGTCGCTGGCGCACGGCTTCCAGGCGCTCGTGGGCGCCCAGGAGATCCTCGCGCTCGCCTCGTCCCACGGCTTCCCGGGAGACGACGTCGCCGCGGTGCTGCACGCGGCACGCGCCCACCGCGAGCGCGGGGACGCCTTCCTCGACGAGCTCGCCCAGCGCATCGCGCGCGGAGTGGCATCGGTGTGCGTCGTCCTCGACCCCGGGCTGGTGGTCCTCGGCGGCGCGGTCTCCCGCGCGGGCGGGACCGACCTGGCCCACCGCGTGGCCAGGGCGACCGAGCGGATCGGGCCGAACGCGCCGGAGGTCAGCGTCAGCCGGGTCGAGGGCAACCCCGTCCTGCGTGGCGCGGTCCTCGCCGCGCTGCGTTCCGCCCGGGAGGAGGTCTTCGCCTCCACCGTGGAGGGGTGAGCCGGGGGAGGGTCAGCCGGCCCAGTCGAAGCGCACCCCGGTCAGGTCCTCGCAGACGCGCCACAACCGTGCCGCCGTCTGCTCGTCCTCGGCCGCGGGGGAACGGCCTCCGGGCACCGGGGCGCCTCGCAGCCCCATGAACGAGGCCGGACCGACATAGGCGTCCCCGGGCAGGTCCGGGTCGGTGGCCGCGCGGAGGACGGGCAGCGCACCCTGCTCGTCGCTCTGCCCCACCAGGGCCATCCCCGCGGTCATCGCCCGGGCGAGCAGGCGCCGCCCGGCCATTCGGGGACCTGCGGCGGCCAGCCCGGTCGCGGTCAGACCGGGGTGCGCGGCGAGGGAGCGCAACGGCCGTCCGGCGGCCCGCGCCCTGCGCTGGAGTTCGCCGCTGAACAACAGGTTGGCCAGCTTCGACTGGGCGTAGGCGCGCCACGGCCGGTAGTCGCCCCGCCCCTGGAGGTCCCCGAAGTCGATCCGCCCGCGTGCGTGCAGCATGCTGCTCACGGTCACCACCCGTGGCTCGGCGGACGCCAGCAGCCAGGGCAGCAGCACACCGGTCAGCGCGAAGTGCCCGAGGTGGTTCGTCCCGAACTGCATCTCGAACCCGTCCGCGGTGCTGCGCCGGGGCAGGGCCATGACCCCCGCGTTGTTCACCAGCAGGTCCACCCGTTCCTCGGGCAGCCGCGCCGGAAACTCGCGTACCGATCCCAGGTCGGCCAGGTCCAGGGGGAGCACGGTGGCGTCGGCGCCGGGTACCTGGGCGCGCAACCGCTCCAGCGCGGCTGCGCCGCGCTCCCGGTCGCGGCAGGCCAGTACGGTGCGGGCGCCACGCCGGGCCAGCTCGCGCGCCGTGACATGGCCGATTCCCCTGTTCGCGCCGGTCACCACGGCCACCCGCCCGCTCAGGTCGGGGATGTCGCTCAGGGCCCAGGGGACAGGACGCATCGGGACCTCCGGGGACGGCGCGGGAGAGGGGCGGCGATGCCGAACCTAGTCCGTCGCCTCCCCACCCGTGTGACCGCCCCGTTGAGGCGCGGTGAACGCTACGTGCCCGGGCCCGTCCTCAGACGAGCGGGCGTCGCATCGCGATCCGCGGCGCGACCACGATGCCCGCGGCCTCCTCGACACGCCACTGCGCGCGCAGCTGCGGGCCCCACCGGGACTCGGGAAGCTCCTCGAAGCCGCGCCGGGCGTACCAGGGGGCGTTCCAGGCGACATCGCGGAAGGTCGTCAGGGTGACGGCGGCCAGCCCACGCTCCCGGGCGTCGGCGCACACCGCCTCCACCAGCGCCGAGCCGGTCCCACGACGGCCCAGGTCCGGATGGACCGCGAGCTGGGCCAGGTGCGCCTGGCCGTCGAGCTCGGTGACGACCGCGAACCCGGCCGCGGGACGGCCGGCGACGAACACCCGTCCCGCCGTCACCAGCGTCTCGCCCGGATCGTCGGGAGGCAGCTCGATCCCCGCCGTGGCGAACAGGGCGTCGGCGGCGAGGGAGATCTCGCGCAGTCGCGCGGCGTCGGAGGGGAGGGCCGGTCGGATCGAGGTGCCGGGGACCGGGGAGAGGGGTTCGCTCACATCGGTGGATGGTCTCATCCGGACACGGATGGGTCCACCGGTTTTCGCACGTCCAGGCGGGGACGGCTCTTCTCCTCGCCCTGGCGCGCGGGTGACATCGGTGTCGGCGGCACCGATACTGGAGGGGATGAGACTCTCCCAATTCTGGCAGCGAATGAACGAGCAGTTCGGCGAGAACTACGCCGAGAGCCTGGCCCGCGACCACGTGATCGAGGAGCTGGGCTCCCGTACCGTCCACCAGGCGCTCGCCGACGGGGTCGCGGCCAAGCAGGTCTGGCGCGCCGTGTGCGAGGCGTTCGACCTTCCCGCGGCCGTCCGCTGAGGAGGGGGCCCGAGGGGGGCGCCGACATGCCGAAGGAGGGCCGGCCCCCTCAAAATCGAACAGAAGTTCGGGTAGGCTGAACGGTGTAGCCGGCCCGGCGGTGACGCGATTCACGAGGAGACACGCGACGGCTACCGCTGGACGGCCGCGCCCACAGACCGGCGAGAACGCCGCGCGACGGCTGTCCACACCGTGGCGATCCGCGTCGCGAAATGTCATCGCGGCAGCGTAGCGTCACCTTCGACATGAAAAAGAAAGCACCGACCCAACAGGGGTTCCCCGTGGCAACTGCTGATCGAGAGAAGGCTCTCGAAACCGCGCTCGCGCAGATCGAGCGTCAATTCGGCAAGGGCTCCATCATGCGCCTCGGCGATGACGACCGCCCGCCCATCGAGTCGATCCCCACCGGCGCGATCTCGCTGGACATCGCGCTGGGGATCGGTGGCCTCCCGCGGGGCCGGATCATCGAGATCTACGGTCCCGAATCCTCGGGTAAGACCACGGTCGCCCTGCACGCGGTGGCCAACGCCCAGCGCATGGGAGGCATCGCGGCGTTCGTCGACGCCGAGCACGCCCTGGACCCCGAGTACGCCAAGAAGCTCGGCGTCAACACCGACGACCTCCTGCTGTCCCAGCCCGACACGGGCGAGCAGGCCCTGGAGATCGTCGACATGCTGATCCGCTCCGGCGCGATCTCCATCATCGTCATCGACTCGGTGGCCGCGCTCGTGCCCCGGGCCGAGATCGAGGGCGAGATGGGCGACAGCCACGTCGGCCTCCAGGCCCGCCTGATGTCGCAGGCGCTGCGCAAGATCACCAGCGCGCTGCACCAGACCGGCACCACCGCGATCTTCATCAACCAGCTTCGCGAGAAGGTCGGCGTCATGTTCGGTTCGCCCGAGACCACCACCGGTGGACGGGCGCTGAAGTTCTACTCCTCGGTCCGCCTGGACGTGCGCCGCATCGAGACCCTGAAGGACGGCACCGAGGCGGTCGCCAACCGCACCCGTGTCAAGGTGGTCAAGAACAAGGTGGCCCCGCCCTTCAAGCAGGCCGAGTTCGACATCCTCTACGGGGTGGGCATCAGCCGCGAGGGCGGGCTGATCGACCTCGGTGTCGAACAGGGCATCGTCCGCAAGTCCGGCGCCTGGTACACCTACGAGGGCACCCAGCTCGGCCAGGGCAAGGAGAACGCCCGCACCTTCCTGCGCGAAAACGCCGACCTCGCCAACGAGATCGAGAAGAAGATCAAGGAGAAGCTGGGCGTGCGGACCGCCGGCGACGACACCGCCACCAGCGAGGCCGCGCCCGAGCCGGACCCGGCCAAGGCCGCGACCGCCCCCGCCGCACCGACCAAGCGGGCCGCCAAGAAGGCGGCTCCGACGGCGGATGTCTGATCCGCTTGCCCCCCTGTTCGACGCGCACGAGATTCCTCCGGCCGGCCCCCGGCCGGAGGAAGATCCCACGGCGAAGGCACGCGGCGTCTGTCTGCGGCTGCTGACCTCGGCGCCGCGTACCCGCGCCCAGCTCGAACAGGCGCTCCAGCGCAGGAACATCCCCGACGAGGTCATCGAGACCGTGCTCGACGGGCTCGGCGAGGCCGGGCTGATCGACGACGTCGCCTTCGCCGAGGCCTGGGTCGACTCCCGCCACGCAGGGCGGGGACTCGCCCGGCGCGCGCTCGCCTCCGAACTACGCCGGCGTGGCGTCGCCGAGGAGACGGTGCGCGACGCCGTGGACGAACTGAGCGCCGAGCGGGAGGAGGAGACCGCCCGGAGGCTGGTCCGCCGCAAACTCGCCGCCACCGCGGGCCGTGACGACACCACGCGGATCCGCCGGGTCATGGGCATGCTCGCCCGCAAGGGATACTCCGCGGGGCTGGCCTACCGTCTGGTGCGCGAGGAGCTTGAGGCCGAGGGCGTCGAGGTCGACCTTCCCGACCCGGGGCCCGACCTCGACTGAACGGGCCGATGCCACGGACGGGTACCGTCTCGCCGGTTTCCTTGCCTCAGCGGGTCGCCCGGCCCTAACCTCGCGGCAGTGAGGAATTAACTCCGTGTACGGCGGGTAGCCATATCCACAGTGGATGAGGCGCGCGCCGTCGCGTACGGACAAGTGGCCCAGGTGGCCGGCGAAGCGCACCCGAAGGCCGCCCGGGGAGCCGACAGCGACAGCCGGCGACCATGGGCAGGGTTGGGGGTAGGGCCATGGGCGGGGCGACCGGCCTGCTGACGGCGGGCTTCGTGGTCGCCCTCGCCGTGCTCGGGGTCATGGCGGTGATCCTCGTCCGATCGGTGACCTCGGCCCGGGACGAGCGCGCCCGGGTGATCCGCGCCGAACTCGACGAGGCCCGCGAACAGGCCAGACGAATCCGCTCCGAGGCCGAGGCCGAGGCCCGTGACCGCGTCCGCGAGGCCGAGGAGCGCGCGGCCCGCACCCGTGCCCAGACCGACGAGGAGCACACGGCGGCCCGTGGCCGCATCGACGAGCACCGCGCCGAATTGGAGGCGCGCGAGTCCCGGTTGTCCGAACG
Source organism: Marinactinospora endophytica (assembly GCF_054780875.1). Lineage (NCBI taxonomy): Bacteria > Bacillati > Actinomycetota > Actinomycetes > Streptosporangiales > Nocardiopsidaceae > Marinactinospora > Marinactinospora endophytica. Next base: position 105,404 of record NZ_BAAGVM010000001.1, read on the forward strand.
GGAACGCCGCCTCGACGAGGAGCTGCGCCGGCTCGCCGACGCCCGGCGTGAGGTCGACCGGCGTTCCGCGCTCCTCGACCGGCGAGAGCGCGAACTCTCCCGGCTCGACGAGGAACGGCTGGTGGTGCTTGAGGCCGCGGCCGGGCTGACCGCCGAGGAGGCGCGTGCCGAGATCGTCGCCGAGATCGAGAATCAGGCCAAACGCGAGGCCGCGCTCCTGGTACGCGACATCGAGAAGGAGGCCCGCAAGAACGGCGAGGCGCGCGCTCGCAAGATCATCACCCTGGCCATCCAGCGGTTGGCCACCGAACAGACCACCGAGTCGGTCGTCTCGGTCGTGCACCTGCCCAGCGACGACATGAAGGGCAGGGTCATCGGCCGCGAGGGACGCAATATCCGCGCCTTCGAAACGGTCACCGGCGTCAACCTGATCATCGACGACACCCCCGAGGCCGTCCTCCTGTCCTGTTTCGACCCGGTACGCCGGGAGATCGCCCGGCTCACCCTGGAGAAGCTGGTCCTCGACGGTCGCATCCACCCCCACCGCATCGAGGAGGTCTACGAGGCCAGCCGGGCCGAGGTCGACCAGCTGTGCGTGCGGGCCGGCGAGGACGCGCTCGTCGACGTGGGCGTCACCGACATGCATCCCGAACTGGTCACCCTGCTCGGCCAGCTCCGTTACCGCACCTCCTACGGCCAAAACGTGCTCAAGCACCTCGTCGAGTCCGCCCACCTGGCCGGCATGATGGCCGCCGAGCTGGGCTTGGACGTCCGGCTCCTCAAACGGTGCGCCCTGCTGCACGACATCGGAAAAGCGCTCACCCACGAGGTCGAGGGCAGTCACGCGCTGATCGGCGCGGAGATCGCCCGTCGCTACGGCGAGTCCGACGACGTGGTGCACGCCATCGAAGCCCACCACAACGAGGTCGAGGTCCGCACCGTCGAGGCGGTCCTCACCCAGGCCGCCGACGCCATCAGCGGGGGCCGTCCCGGCGCCCGGCGCGAATCGCTGGAGGCCTATGTCGAGCGTCTCCAACGGCTGGAGGAGATCGCCCGGGCCAACGAGGGCGTCGAGAAGGTCTTCGCGATGCAGGCCGGCCGCGAGGTGAGGGTCATGGTCAAACCCGAGGCGGTCGACGACGTGCAGGCCCAGGTGATCGCGCGCGACATCGCCAAACGGGTCGAGGAGGAGCTGACCTACCCCGGGCAGATCCGGGTGACCGTCATCCGCGAGTCCCGGGCGACCGAGACGGCCCGTTGAGCGGGGCCGGCCCCGGCCCCGCCCTCGGTCATGTCTCCAGGGTGACCTCGGGGATCCCCGGCGGAACGAAACCGAACACCCGCCCGTAGAACGCCAGCTCCGTCTCCAGCGACCGGGCGACGTTGCCGGCCTCGCGGAACCCGTGCGACTCGCCCGCGAACTCCACGAGGAGGTGCGCGACCCCGCGTTCGGCCAGCGACGCGGCGAACGCGCGGGCCTGTGCGGGCGGCACCACCGGGTCCTCGCTTCCCTGGAGCAGCAGCACCGGTACGTCGACCTCGTCGGCGCGGGTGATCGGCGAGCGCTCACGGTACAGCTCGGCGCTCTCCGGCAACGGCCCGATCAGCCCGTCGAGGTAGCGCGATTCGAAGTCGTGCGTCTCCTCGACCAGCCGGGACAGGTCGGTGACCCCGAAGTAGGAGGTGCCGCAGGCGAAGGTGTCACCGGTCAGGGCCAGCAGCGCGGTCAGCCCTCCGGAGCTGGGGCCGCGGATGGCCAGCCGCCGAGGATCGGCCATGCCGCGTTCGACCAGGGCCTGTGCCGCGGCGACGGCGTCCTCCACGTCGACGACACCCCACTGTCGGTGCAGCCGTTCGCGGTAGGCGCGTCCGTATCCGGCGGATCCGCCGTAGTTGACGTCGAGGATGCCGATCCCACGGCTGGTGAAGTACGCCTTCGTCGCGTCCATGCTGCTGTCGGCCAGACCGGTCGGCCCGCCGTGGACCCACACCACGTAGGGGGCGGGCCCGTCCCCGGACACGTCGGGGTGCGCGGGCGGATACACGACCGCGTGTACGCGACGACCGTGAGGGCCGGACAGGGTCTCGGCGCGCGGGGTCGGCAGGAACTCGGGGGAGGGAGGCGCGTCCGACCCGCTGCGCACCGTCTCGGTCTCACCGGTCGCGGGATCCAACCGGACCACGGCCCACGGTGTCCGTGGGGATCCGGCCACCCCGACCACCGTCGTCCCGTCACAGGCCACCGAACGCCAGCTGGTCAGCTCGCCGGCCACGGGGTGCAGGGAGCCGGACGCGGGATCGAGGAGGGCCGCGCCGAGGTCGGCGTGACCGTGGAGGACGAGCAGCCGGCCGTCGTCGAGCACGCAGAACGGCGTCACCCCCAACTGCCAGGGGGGTGGGGCGAACTCCCGCTCGGCCGGGTGCAGCGCCTGGACGAGACCGTCCAGGTCCACCTGGTAGAGGTTCCACCAGCCCGACCGGTCACAGACGTAGTACAGATGGGTGTCGTCGCGCCACCGCGGGGCGAGCACCGACTCGGTGGGGCCGCCCTTGAGGGTGCGGATCCCCTCGACCCGGCCGTCCCCGTCGAACATCCCGACCCGCAGCTCGGTGCCGTCCCAGGGCATGCGCGGGTGGTCCCAGCAGAGCCAGGCCAGGTGACGGCCGTCGGGCGAGGCCACGGGCGCGGCGAAGAAGTCCGATCCGGTGACCAGCACGCGCACGGCCGCGGGGTCCTCGGCGGCCCGTCCGCAGAGCGGGACCGAGACGAGGCAGCGGGACACGGAGCCGTCGGCGGCGTGACTCTCCCGAACGCACAGGACCTGTTCGCCGTCGGGGGCCAGGGACAGGTCGGCGTAGCGCAGCGATCCGGGCCGCTCGGGTTCGGGTGTGAGCGGACGGGGGTGGCGCGCGTCGCGCTCCAGCAGGTACAGGCGCTGGTCGGAGAACTCGGCGAAGACGACGCCGTACCGGGTACCGGCCTGGCCGTCTCGACTTGGGACCGGCAGGTGGGAACGGCCGCCGTACTCGTGGACGCGGGTCCGGGCGTTCCAGGGGCGGGGCAGCAGTTCGGTGAGGGAGCCGTCGCCGCCCTGGCGCATCACCGTGGTCCGCCCGTCCTCGTCCGGGCGGGACTCCTCCCACCAGATCTCCCCACCGGCGGCGGAGGGGAAGTTCAGGCCACGTTCGCCTCGCGCGACGTCCTTCGCGGTGAGTGGGGACGGCCAGGTCCCGTACGGCATCGACTGATCGCTCAATGCGGCCCCCGCTTCGTGGGTCTCGTCGGATCGGCACGACCCTAGTGGACGAGGGGTCGACACGTGAGGCGAAGAACGCTGGAAAAGGCGCGTCCCCGGTCCGAGGAACGGACCGGGGACGCGCGGCAGGAGACAGAGGGGACCTCAGGGCTCCTTGGAGACGCCGCCGGCCGAGGGGCCGGGCTCGGCGACGGACACCGCGGGAACGGGGCCATCGCCCGGTTCGGCGGTGACGCCGGCCGGCCGGCCGCGCCGGGAGTTGCGTCGTTCCAGCATGATCGCCACGCGGCTCAACGCGACATTGATGATGATGTAGATGACCGCGCAGATGATGGCGGCCGGGATGACGTTGCTGTACCTGGTCGCGATCAGCGTGAAGCTGCGCAGCAGCTCGGGGAAGGCCACGATGTAACCGAGCGCCGAGTCCTTGAGCAGGACCACCAGCTGGGCCACGATCGCGGGCATCATCGAGCTGACGGCCTGCGGGATCAGGATGAGCCACATGGTCTTGGTGCGGTTCATGCCGATCGAGTAGGCGGCCTCGCTCTGCCCCTTGGGCACGGCGTTGATACCGGCCCGGAAGACCTCGGCCAGCACCGACCCGTTGTACAGGGTCAGGCCCGTTACCACCGCGGCCAGCGCGCTCACCTGGAAGGTACCGGGTGTCATGGGGGGCATCCCGAAGACCGGCAGCAACTGGTTGATCGCGATGGGCAGCGCCATGGTGAAGAAGATCAGCATGAGCAGCGGGATGCCGCGGAAGAACTCCACGACCGCCCCCGCGGGGATGCGGATCCAGGCGTGCTCCGACAACCGGCCGATGCCGAACACCAGGCCGAAGACCAGGGCCAGCACCGCCGCGAACAGCGCCGCGGTCAGGGTGTTCTGCAGACCCGGGATGACGTAGTCGGTCCACGTGGCGGGGTCGAGGAACGGCGCCCACTTGGCCTGCGTCCACTGCCCGTCGGGGTTGGGGGCCCAGGCCTGCGCGCTGAACAACGAGGGCGCGCCCTCGCCCAGGGTCCGGTTGAAACCGAGGTAGAGCACCGCCAGGCCGGCCAGGCCGGCCAGGAGGGTCAGCGCGCTGTAGACGCCGTACCGCGCCCGGGCCTTGGGGCCCGGAACGTCGAACAGGACGTTGTTCGTGCTCATCGGACCACCGCCACTCGCTTGCTCAGCCAGCCGAAGAGGTATCCCATCGGCAGGGTCAGGATCAAGAACCCGACCGCGAAGCCGAAGAAGGTCGGCAGGACCGGTGCGATGCCCTGGTCGAACATCAGCTTCATCTGTCGGGAGGCCTCCTGTACGCCGAGCCCGGCGACCGAGGCCACGGTCGTGTTCTTGGTGAGGGCGATGAGCACGCTACCCAGCGGTCCCACGACGGTGCGCAGCGCCTGTGGGATCACGATCAGGCGCAGGTTCTGGGTGAAGGTCAGGCCGAGCGAACGCGCGGCCTCGACCTGGCCCACCGGAATGGTGTTGATGCCCGCGCGCAGGGACTCGGAGACGAAGCAGGAGGTGTAGGCGGACAGGCCGATCACCGCCCACCAGAAGACGTCCCACATGACCTGGTCGGACAGGTGGAGTCCCAGTGCGCTGTTGAGCCCCAGGCCGCAGAAGAGCAGCACCAGGGTGAGTGGAGTGTTGCGGATCCCCTCGACGTAGGCCGTGGAGATGCCCCGTAGCAGTGGGACGGGGGAGACCCGCATCGCGGTCAGGATGACGCCCAGGATGAAAGAGAACAGGGCGCTCAGCAGGGTGAGCCGGACGGTCCAGGAGAAACCGTCGACGACTTTGTCGATGTTGCTGAAAAAGGCTTCCATGGGTCCAAGCCAGTCGCATGCCCGGACGGCGGAACAGCGGCCCGCCGCCCGGGCACTGGATCAAGGGGTGGCTTTAGGCGCAGCCTTCGATCTCCGGCTGCGTCTCCTCGTACTCGAAACCGGTCTCACCGAAGTTGGACTCGAGGAACTCCACGGCCTTGCCCTCGTCCCACATCTTGGTGATGGCCTGGTTGACCTGCTCGCAACGGTCGGTGCTGCCCTTGGGCAGGCCGACACCGTAACGCTCCTCGCCGAAGGGGTTGTTGACGAGGCGGAAGGCGTCGGGCTGCTGGGAGGCGAAGCCGGCCAGGATGGTGTTGTCGGTGGTCACCGCGTCGACGGTGCCGTCGGTGAGGAGCTGGATGCACTCGGAGTAGTTGCCGGCCTCACGAAGCTGGGCGTCGATGCCCATGTCGTCGACGATGTTGTTGGCCGAACGGGAGCCGGAGGCCGAGCACAGCGTCTTGCCCGCGAGGTCCTCGGGGCCCTGGATGTCCTCGTTGTCGGCGCTGACGAGGATGTCCTGCTGGGCGACGTAGTAGGGGCCGCCGAAGTCGACGACCTGCTTGCGCTCGTCGGTGATGGAGTAGGTCGCGATGATCATGTCCACCGTGCCCTGCTGGAGGAAGGTCTCGCGGTTGGCCGAGGCGGCCTCGGTCCACTCGATCTGCTCCGGCGTGTAGCCCAGCTCACCGGCGATGTAGGTGGCCACGTCCACGTCGAAGCCGACGGGCGCGTTCCCCTCCTGCATGCCCAGGCCCGGCTGGTCGTACTTGACGCCGATGGTGATGGTGTCGCCGCCGCCCTCGCCGCCGCCTTCGCCGCCGCCCTCGCCACCGCCGACCTCGGCGGTCCCGCAGGCCGTGAGCGCCAGGACCATGGCGGCGGTTCCGGCCAGGGCCGTGCTGATGCGACGAACTCGCATGTTCGGGTACCTCTTCCTTGTGTTCTGTGCGGGAACCGGTGGGGTGCCTAGTGGGTGAGGATCTTCGAGAGGAAGTCCTTGGCCCGTTCCGAGCGAGGGTTGGTGAAGAACTCGTCGGGGGTGTTCTCCTCGACGATCTGACCATCGGCCATGAAGACCACCCGGTTCGCGGCGCGGCGGGCGAATCCCATCTCGTGGGTGACCACCACCATCGTCATGCCCTCCTTGGCGAGGTCGGTCATGACGTCGAGGACCTCCTGGACCATTTCGGGGTCCAGAGCGGAGGTGGGCTCGTCGAAGAGGATCACCTTGGGGTTCATGGCCAGGGCGCGGGCGATCGCCACCCGCTGCTGCTGGCCTCCGGAGAGCTGGGCGGGGTACTTGTGCGCCTGGTTGGCGATGCGGACCCGCTCCAGCAGCTCCATCCCGCGGGCCTCGGCCTCGGCCTTGGACTTCTTCAAGACCTTGATCGGTCCGAGTGTCACGTTCTGCAGCACGGTCTTGTGCGCGAAGAGGTTGAACGACTGGAACACCATGCCGACGTCGCTGCGCAGCCGGGCCAGGCCCCGTCCTTCAGCAGGGAGCGGACTCCCGTCGATCGTGATGACTCCGCTGTCGATCGTCTCCAACCGGTTGATCGTGCGGCACAGGGTGGATTTGCCAGAACCGGACGGGCCGATGACGACCACCACCTCGCCGCGCTGGACGGAGAGATTGATGTCGCGAAGCACGTGGAGGTCGCCGAAGTGCTTGTCGACGTTCTCCAGGACGACGAGAGGAGTTGCCTTCATGAGCCGGAACCTAGCGGCCGGAGGGAGTGGTTGTCATCACCACAGACCCCCCGGAAGATGGGAGTAGCAGACTTGTTATGGGCCAATCTGTACAAATGTTATGAATCAGGACGTTTGGTTGGCCGGCTTGGTAGTTGATGGCCCTGGCAACTATGCTTTGCGGCCCTCCGAAAGCGGGGCGCCTGGACCGGTCGGCCCAGGTGCGAGCAGCGACTAGCCTGGGACCGTGAGCCAGAGTCGTACCTACGAAGTGCGCACCTACGGCTGCCAGATGAACGTCCACGACTCCGAGCGCCTGTCCGGTCTGCTGGAGGACGCGGGGTACAAGCGCGCAGCCGAGGACAGCACACCAGACGTCGTCGTGTTCAACACGTGCGCGGTCCGGGAGAACGCCGACAACCGCCTCTACGGCAACCTCGGGCACCTGCGCCCCGTCAAGGACTCCCATCCCGGCATGCAGATCGCCGTGGGCGGGTGCCTCGCGCAGAAGGACCGGGGCGAGATCGTCCGCCGGGCGCCGTGGGTGGACGTGGTGTTCGGGACCCACAACATCGGCTCCCTCCCGGCGCTGCTGGAACGATCCCGCGTGCAACGCGAGGCCCAGGTCGAGATCCAGGAGTCGCTGGAGACGTTCCCCTCCACGCTGCCGACCCGGCGCGAGTCCGTCTACGCCGCCTGGGTCTCCATCTCGGTGGGATGCAACAACACCTGCACCTTCTGCATCGTCCCCTCCCTGCGGGGCAAGGAGAAGGACCGCAGGCCCGGTGACATCCTCGCCGAGATCCGGGCGCTCGTCGCCGAAGGGGCGATCGAGGTCACCCTGCTCGGTCAGAACGTCAACGCCTACGGCTCGGAGTTCGGCGACCGGCAGGCGTTCTCCAAGCTCCTGCGGGCCTGTGGCGAGATCGAGGGACTGGAGCGGGTCCGCTTCACCTCCCCGCACCCGCGCGACTTCACCGACGACGTCATCGCGGCGATGGCCGAGACCCCCAACGTCATGCCCCAGCTCCACATGCCGTTGCAGTCCGGATCCAGCCGGGTGCTCAAGGCGATGCGCCGTTCCTACCGGCAGGAGCGTTTCCTCGGCATCGTGGAGAAGGTCCGCGCGGCGATGCCCGAGGCCGCCATCACCACCGACATCATCGTCGGCTTCCCTGGTGAGACCGAGGAGGACTTCGAGGAGACGCTCAAGGTCGTGCGCGAGGCGCGCTTCGCCCAGGCGTTCACCTTCCAGTACTCCAAGCGGCCCGGGACCCCGGCGGCCACGATGGAGGGTCAGCTGCCCAAGGAGGTCGTGCAGGAGCGCTACGAGCGGCTGGTCGAGCTCCAAGACGCCATCTCCTGGGAGGAGAACCGCCGACTCGTGGGACGCGACGTCGAGGTGCTCGTGGCGGAGGGAGAGGGCCGCAAGGACGGCGAGCGGCGTCGCCTCTCCGGCCGCGCCCCCGACAACCGGCTCGTCCACTTCGCGGTGGACGGGGAGGCCGTCCCGCGCCCCGGCGACCTGGTGACGGTCGGCGTCACCTACGCCGCCCCCCACCACCTCGTCGCCGACGCCGGGGTGCGCGCGGTGCGCCGTACCCGCGCGGGCGACGCCTGGGAGGCCCGCAACGCCGCTCCGCAGTCCGGCTCGGGGGTTCTGCTGGGCATGCCCAAGGTGGGCGTCCCCGACCCGCTCCCCGCGGCCACCGGGGGCTGTAGCGCGCTGTAGACCCGTCGCCGTGGCCCCGGGACCGACTCGGTCCCGGGGCCACGGCGTCTCGCGTTCACCAGCGCACGGGCAGCCGTGCCAGGCGCCGGTTGGCCGGCAGCGGGATCCACTCCAGCTGCTCCGGCGCGATCGCGAGCGCGAGCCCTGGGAAGCGCCCCAGCAGGGCGCGCAGCGCCACGTCGGCCTCCTGGCGGGCCAGCGCGGCCCCCAGGCAGTAGTGGGCGCCGTGCCCGAAGCCGATGTGGCTCTCGCCGGGGCCTCCCGGATCGCGGGTGATGTCCAGCCGGTCGGGGTCGGGGAAGCGGCGGGGATCGCGGTTGGCCGAGACCAGGACGACCTGGACCGCATCGCCGGCCCGGATCGCCGTCCCGGCCAGTTCGAGGTCCTCGGCCGCGTAGCGCAGCCGGGTCGCCTGCACCGGCCCGCACCAGCGCATCAGCTCGTTGACCGCGCGTGGCGTCAGATCGGGATCCGCGCGCAGGAGCGCGAGCTGGTCGGGATGGGTGAGCAGCGCCGCGACCCCGTTGCCGATGAGATGGGCGGTCGTCTCGTGGCCGGCGAAGACCAGGGTGAGCACCAATGAGACCATCTCGTGGTCGGTGAGGCGGTCGCCGTCCTCGTCGTGGGTGCGGATGAGCCCGCTGAGCAGATCGTCGGAGGGGGCGGCGCGCCGCGCGGCGATCAGGCCGTGGATGTAGTCGGCGACGGCCCGGACGGTCGCGGGGAAGGTCGCGGGATCCACCGACAGCAGGGATCGTCCCCAGTCGCGCCACAGGGGTCGGTCGGGTTCGGGGATGCCGACCAGTTCGCAGATGACGGTGATCGGCAGCGGATAGGCCAGGTGCTCGATCAGGTCGACGACGCCGTTGTCCGCGGTGTCGGGCAGCCGGTCCAACAGCTCCTCGGTGATCGCCTCCACCCGGGGGCGCAGCTCGCCCACCCGGCGCACGGTGAAGGTCCGGGAGACGAGTTTGCGCAGCCGGGTGTGGTCGGGGGGATCGGTCTCCAGGATCGACCCGAGCAGGAGCGAGCTGAGCTCCCCGTCGAGCCCCATCATCCTCATCACCCCCGCGCGACCGCCCTTCGCCGCGTCTCCGGGAGCCGCATCGGCGTTGTTGAGGAAGCGGGGGTCGCTCAGGACGGCGCGGACGTCGTCGAAGCGCGTGACGAACCAGATCGGGGAGCCGTCCAGGTAGCGGCCGCGTATCACCGGGGCCTGCTCGCGCAGCCGGGCGTAGCCCCCGTAGGGGTCGGAGATCAGTTCGGGCGAGGCCAGGTGGGGTTCACCGGGGTGCTCGTCGACGGTCGCGGCGAAGGGGTTGGAGGTCGTCATTGTGAGAACTCCTCACGTATGTGTCATTCCCTGAGCTGGCGCCGGATCTCCTCACGGCACAGCCTGTCCAGCCGCGCGTACAGCGCGGCGATCGGCGGTGCCGCGGCGGCGAGCGCCGCGGGATCGCCGGGTCGTTCGAGGGCGGCCCGGACCGTCGCCTCCAGCCCGTCGGCGCGTTCCTCGATCCCCATGGAGGCCTGGTCGGGAAGGAACGGGTCGAGCATGAGGAAACCGAGCGTGGTCGCCTTCAGGGCGTACTCCTGGTGCCGGACGTCGGAATCGACGCGGACCAGGCCGTGCTCGCGCAGTATCCCCAGATGGCGGTCGAGCGTGATCACGCCCTCGTCGGTCAGTCCGCGGAGCCGTTCGTTGGAGATACGGGACAATTGGCCCAGCAGCCGGGAGTCGCCGGTGTACAACGCCCGGGCGACCGGGTCCGCGTGCAGGTCCACATACATCGCCCGGACCATGCGGCTGGGCAGGGCCTCGCCGGGGTCGTGGCGCATGGCGTCCGCCCGCGCCCCCACGATCCGCCTCTTCGCGCGCAGCAGGACGGCGAGGAAGAGCGCCTCCTTGGTCCTCCAGTGCAGGTAGACGGTTCCCTTGCCGACGTCGGCGTGCCGGGCGACCTCGTCGATGGTGACGCGCCGGTAGCCCCAGGCGACCAGCAGCTCGCTGGCGGAGTCCAGGATGCGCGCGGCCCTGCCGGCGCGCTCGGCCCCCTCGTGGACGTCCATGGCCGTCGGGCCGGTGGTCCCCACGTGCCCCACCCCCTCTGCCGTGTCCGGTGCTGACCCGATGACCAGACGCCGAAAACGGTCACACAGTCGACGCTAGGCCGGACGGCGGCACCGGACAACGCCCCCGCGGGTAAGGAAGCCGTCAAGTCCCGATAGGCCGCCCCGTCCCGTCCGCCACCCGTCACCAGGGCCGCGGACGGGCGATAACCTCGCCCTGTGCTGATCGCCGCCGCCGTGTGCCCCCACCCGCCCCTGCTCGTCCCCGAGGTCGCCCAGGGCGCCGCCGGCGAACTCGACACGGTGCGCGCCGCCTGCGACCGTGCGGTCGCGGGGCTGCTGGAGGCGGGCGCCGACCGGATCGTGGTGGTCGGCGCGGGGACGGCGACCGGATGGCACGGGCCCGAGGCCGGCGGCGACCTCACGGCCTACGGGGTGGGGGTGCGGACGGGGGGCGTCCCGGCGGTGCTACCGCTGTCATTGACCCTGGGACGCTGGCTCGCCGAGCGCGCGGGCGCCACCCCCGACGCCTACGCCGAGATCGCGGGGGACGCCGGCCCACAGGAGTGCCGGGAGATGGGAAGGCGGCTGGCCGCCCAGGCCCCGCGGGTGGCCGCGCTGGTCATGGGGGACGGCAGCGCCCGGCGCGACACGACCTCCCCCGGCTACCTCGACGAACGGGCGAGGCGGTACGACACCGAGGTGGCCGACGCGCTCGCACGCGCCGACACCCGCGCGCTGGCCGGGCTGGACCCGGAGCCGGCGCGCGAGCTGCTCGTCGCCGGCCGGCCGGCCTGGCAGGTGCTCGCGGAGGCGGCGCGCGGAACCGGACTCGTGGGCGAACTCCTCGCCCACGAGGCTCCCTACGGCGTCGGCTACTTCGTCGCCTCGTGGAGTCGGTGAGGGAACCGTTCAGTGGGGTGTGGCGCCGGTGGCGTCCAGCACGGCCGCCAACGCCTGCTCGGTGAGGTCGGGCGCGTCGTGGGGAAGCCACACGACACGCGGATCGCGACGGAACCATGACTCCTGGCGGCGGGCGAAGCGCCGGGTGGCACGCACCGTCTCGTCCTTGGCCTCCTGCTCGCCGCACTCCCCGGACAGAAACCGCAGGATCTGGGCGTAGCCGAGGGCACGCGAGGCGGTGAACCCCTCACGCAGTCCGTGGGACTCCAACCCGCGAACCTCCTCGACCAGTCCCGCCGCCCACATGCGCTCCACGCGCAGCGCGATGCGCTCGTCGAGTTCGGGGCGGGGGACCTCCAGTCCGATCTGCACGCACGGGTAGCGCGAGACGTGCTCGGGCATCGTCGCGGTGAAGGGCCGGCCGGTCAGTTCGATGACCTCCAGCGCGCGGACCAGCCGGCGGCCGTTGCTCGGCAGGATCGCCGCCGCGGCGGCGGGGTCGAGCTCGCCGAGCCGGGCGTGCAGCGCGGCCGGCCCGACCTCGGCGAGCTCGGCCTCCAGACGGGCGCGGACGGCCGGATCGGTGCCGGGGAAGTCCAGCTCGTCCAGTGCGCCGCGCACGTACAGTCCCGAACCCCCGACCAGGATCGGCGTCCGTCCCGCTGCGCGCAGGTCGTCGATCGTCGTGCGGGCCATGCGCTGGTAGGAGGCCACGTTGGCGGTCTCGGTCACCTCCCACACGTCGAGCAGGTGGTGGGGGACGCCACGTCGTTCGGCCGGGGGCAGCTTCGCGGTGCCGATGTCCATGCCCCGGTACAGCTGCATGGAGTCGGCGTTGACGACCACGCCGGGGGCACCGGTCGCGCCGAGCCGCAACGCCAGCTCGACGCCGAGGTCGGATTTGCCCGCTGCGGTCGGCCCGACGACCGCGATCACCATCTTCACCTCTCCAGTGTGGCAGCGCGGACAGAGTGACCCGGTTCACCGAACATGTCGTCACATGGGCGGAGGGGCGGCCGGGACCACCGGCTCCTCCTAGGATGAGAGGCATGCGATTCGCCAAGGGCCATGGCACCGAGAACGACTTCGTGATCCTTCCGGATCCCGACGGGACGCTGGAACTGACCCCCGAACGGGTCGCCGCGCTGTGCGACCGCCGGGCCGGCATCGGCGCGGACGGCGTGCTGCGGGTCGTACGCACCAAGGCGCTCGGCGAGCCCCTGGCCGAGGAGGCCCGCTCGGCCGAGAACTGCGAGTGGTTCATGGACTACCGCAACGCCGACGGCAGCGTCGCCGAGATGTGCGGCAACGGGGTGCGGGTCTTCGCCCGCTACCTGCTCTCCTCGGGACTGGTCGCCGCCGGCTCCTTCGGGGTGGGCACCCGCTCCGGCGCGCGTCACGTCAGGATCGAGCCCAACGGCGACGTCACGGTCGACATGGGGAACGTGACCGTGTTCGGTGAGGGGACGGCGCGTCTGGCCGACGGCCCGGTCCAGGGGCTGCGGATCTCCGTGGGCAACCCCCACCTGGCCTGCCGGGTCGACCGTCCGCTCGCCGGCATCGACCTCACCACGCAGCCGTCCCTGGACGCGGGGGAGTTCCCCCAGGGCGCCAACGTCGAGGTGTTCCGCGAGTCCGGGCCGGGCGCGCTGGAGATGCGGGTCTATGAGCGCGGGGCGGGCGAGACCCGCTCGTGCGGGACCGGGATCGTCGCCGCGGCCGCCGCCGCGACGCCCGAGGGGCAGAGCGCCACGTGGCGGGTGCGGGTCCCCGGCGGCGAGTGCACCGTGGTGCTGGAGTCCGGCCGGGCCTGGTTGAGCGGTCCCGCCGTCATCGTCGCCGAAGGCGACGTCCACCTGTCGTCCTGATCCGAACGAGGAGGGGCGTGGCCGGATTCCTGCTGCGCCGGCTGGGCGGCGGTCTGCTGCTCGTGGTGGTCGTGAGCAGTTGCGCCTACCTGCTCGCGGCCTCCGCGCTGGACCCCCGCGGTAACTACGAGGGGCGTCAGCCCCCGCTTCCCGAACACGTCGTCGACACGCTCCTGGAGCGCTACAACCTCAGCGACCGTGTTCCGCTGGCCGAGCGTTACGTGACGTGGGCCGGGAACGTGCTGACCGGGGACCTCGGCCGGACCTGGGACGGCCGGCCGATCGGCGAGGAGGTGGAGCGGCGCGCGGGCGTGACCCTGCGGCTGGTCGTTCCGGGCGTGCTCATCGGCGGCGTCACCGGGGTGCTGTTGGGGGCCTGGGCGGGGGCACGGCGCTACGGCGCGGTTGACCGGCTGTCCACGGTCGGCGCGTTCCTGGTCATCTCCACACCGGCGATCGTCATCGCGGTCTGTCTGCAGAACACGGCGCTGTGGGTGAACGACGTCGCGGGCACCGACCTGTTACGGGCGACGGGCGAGTACACCCACGCCCTGCCCGGTGACGCCTGGGACGCGGCGGTCGACCGCGCCCGCCACCTGGTGCTGCCGACCCTCACCATCGCCCTGCCGCTGGCCGCCGTCTACAGCCGTTACCAGCGGGCGTTGATGGCCGACCAGGTGGGGGCCGACCACGTCCGGACCGCGCGGGCCAAGGGGCTCACCCGCCGTTCGGCGTTGCTGCGGCACGGGCTCCGTCCGACGCTGGGATCGGCGTTCGCCTACTTCGGCTACTCCTCGGCGGCGTTGTTCACCGGGGCGGTGTTCACCGAGAAGGTGTTCGGCTGGCACGGCCTGGGCGAGTTCCTCCTCGACTCGGTCGCCAAGGGGGACGTCAACGCGGTCGCGGCGGTGTGCGCGCTCGCGGCGGCGACGCTGGTGGCCGTGGGAATTCTCGCCGACGTGGCCCGTTTCCTACTCGACCCGAGGGCCAGGGAGGTGTGAGGATCCCTGGGGGGAGGCTGGGGGATCAGCGAAGACCCCTTGACGGAGTAACATTTCCGAATTGTTCTATTAGTTACTTTAGGCCGTTCGGGTGCGGCGCGTTACCCTCGTGACGCCGGCGGCGCGACAGCGTTGGGGGACGGGTGCGAGCGGTGACGGTGCGCGGAGGCGCGGCGCTGGCGTCGGTTGTGACGCTGTTGGCGAGCCTCGTGGCCTGCGGGAACCGGCCCCAGGAACCGGAGATGGACCTCGACTCCCTCCCGGCCTCCGCGATCAACCCCCTACCGCGTGAAGAGCTCGCCGAAGGCGGAACGCTGCGCTGGGGGGTCAACGACTTCCCCGCCCAGTGGAACCCCCACCACGCCAACGGCAACCTCTCCACGGTGGCCACCGTCATGGACGGGCTGCTGCCCACCCCCTTCCGCACCGACGACAAGGGACGCGCCCATCCCGACCCCGACTACGTCGAGGAGGTCACCGTCACGACCGAACCCCGCCAGGTCGTGACGCTGAAGCTCAACCCGGAGGCCCGTTGGTCCACGGGCGATCCCATCACCTGGCGCGACTACGCGGCCATGGCCACGGCGCTGTCCGGCCGCGGCGAGGGGTACGAGATCCTGGGCGAGGCCGGATACGACCGGATCTCCGAGGTCCGCCGCGGCGCGGACGAGTTCGAGGTCGTCGTCGAGTTCGCCCGGCCGTTCGCCGAGTACGAGGCCCTCTTCTCCCACCTGCTGCCGCACGAGTACACCTCATCCCCGGCGAAGTTCAACGAGGGCTACCGCGAGACCATCCCGGTCACCGCGGGACCGTTCGAGTTCGAGGAGATCGATCCCACCGGCCAGACGATCACGGTCGTCCGCGACACGGACTGGTGGGGGGAGCCGGCCCTGCTCGACCGCATCGTCTACCGGGCCATGGCCCCCGACGCGCTCGACGCGGCCTTCCTCGACGGCGGGATCGACGCCTACGCGCCGGCCCCCGAGTCCGGCAGCTACGCCCGGGTCAGGGACGCGCGGGACAGCGAGGTCCGGGCCGCGCTCGCCCCCGACTACCGCCACATCACCCTCAACGGCCAAAGCCCGATCCTCGCCGACGTCGACGTCCGCCACGCGCTCTTCCTGGCCATCGACCGGACCGCGCTCGCCGCCGCGGCGTTCAGCTCGATCGGCTGGGAGCCGGAACCGCTCGGCAACCACTTCCTCATGCCCACCCAGGACGGCTACGTCGACAACAGCGGAGAGTGGGCCGGCCCCGACCCGCAACGCGCCGCCGAACTCCTCGAACGGGCCGGCTGGACCCTGGGCAAGGACGGCGGACAGGTCCGCGTCAAGGACGGCCGAGAGCTACGGCTCACCTTCGTGGTGCCCCAGGGGTATGCGACGGCCCAGAGCGAGGCCGAGCTCGTCCAGGCGATGCTCGGCGAGGTCGGCATCGCCGTGGACATCGAGGCGGTCCCCGGCGACAGCCTGTTCTCCGAACACGTCCTTCCCGGCGACTACGACCTCGTCGCCTTCGTCAACTACGGCACCGGATTCCCGGTCTCCCCGTCCATGGCGCAGTGGAGCGACGCGGTCACCGACGACTCCGGATCACCGCTGTGGCGCTCCAACGTCGGACGGATCGGCTCGCCCGAGATCGACGCCGCCATGAACGCGGCGCTCGCGGAGTTCTCCCCCGAGGCGGCCCGGGAACGGATCAACGAGGCCGACCGGCTGTTGTGGGAGGCCGGCCACACCCTCCCGCTCTACCAGCGTCCCGAATTGGTGGCCGTCCGCGAGGACATCGCCAACCTCGGCGCGGCCGGGTTCGCCGCACTCGACCAGGCCGATATCGGCTTCGTCAAGAACGGCTGAGCCTCACCCCGCGGCCCGGCCGACCAGCGCCGCGCGGCCCAGGCCGCGCAGCGAGGCGTCCAGCACCTGGACGGTGTGGGCCACCGAGATCGTCGCGCCGTCGCGCCGCACCGCCGAGGCGATCTGGAGCGAGCAGCCGGGGTTGCCCGCCACCAGCAGCTCGGCCCCGGTGGAGCGCACGTCCTCGCTCTTACGCCGGCCCAGGTCATCGGCTGCCTGCGGGCGCAGCAGGTTGTAGACGCCGGCCGACCCGCAGCAGACGTCGGCGTTGGGCAGGTCGGCGACCTCCAGCTCGGGGATCGCGCGCAGCAGCCGGCGCGGCTGGTCGCGCACCCCCTGGCCGTGTGCCAGGTGGCAGGCGTCGTGATAGGCGGCGCGGACGGGCAACGGGTGGCGTTCGGCCACCGGTCCCAGATCCACCAGGAACTCCGCCAGGTCCACCACCCGCCGCCCCAGCGCCTCGGCCCGCCCCACCCACTCCTGCGTGGCCCCGGCGGTCCGCAGCACATCGGCGTAGTACTTCATCGTGCTGCCACAGCCGGCGGAGTTGACGACGATCGCCTCGACGCCGCTCCGCTCGAACACGCGGATCACCTCGCGGGCGAACCGCGCGGCCTCGGCGGCGCGCCCCGAGTGCGCCGACAGCGCGCCACAGCACCCCTGACGGCGCGGGATCACCACGTCGCACCCCTCGGTGGCCAGGACACGCGCCGTCGCCGTGTTGACCTGGGGGAACAACGCGCCCTGAACGCACCCGGTGAGCATCCCGACCACGGCGCGGCGACGCCCCCGGGCCGGGACCAGCTCGGGCAGCCGGGGAGCGGGCCGCACGGGCGGGGCGATCCGCTCCATCGCGGCCAGCGAGGGGGAGAGCCGCTCCAGCAACCCGCTGCGCCGTAGCGGCGCCGACAGGCCGCTGGCCTGGTAGGCGCGGAGCGGGCCGCGCAGCAGTTCCAGCCGGGAACGGTGCGGGAACAGGGCGAAGATCGCCGCGCGCAGCAGCCGCTCGCCGGGTCCACGCCGGTGTTCCTGTTCCACCCGGGCGCGCGTGGTCTCGATGAGGGAGTCGTAGCGTACCCCCGAGGGACAGGCGCTCACACACGCCAGGCAGCCCAGGCAACGGTCGAAGTGCTCGACGGCGGCCTGGGAGAGGACGTCCTCCTCACGCATCTGCTCCATGAGGTGGATGCGCCCGCGCGGGGAGTCCATCTCCTCGCCCCACAGCACATAGGTCGGGCAGGTCGGCAGGCAGAAGCCGCAGTGAACGCAGTCGCCCAGCAGGTCCTCGAAGGAACGCGAGGAATCGGTGTCGGTCATGATCTCAGATCCCATCGACGAAGCGGCCGGGTGACAGGAGGTTGCGGGGATCGAAGCGGTCCTTGACCGCGCGCATCAGAGGCAGTCCGGGAACCTCGCCCCACGGATCCAGGCCCGCGGCGAGCAGGTCCGCCCCCGCCCGCGGCACGGTCAGCCACCCCCGTGGAAGCGCCGCGCGCGCAGCGGAGACGGCCCCGTGGACGGCGACGGGATCGGCGTCCGCCGGAACCGCGGCGTGCACCACGCCGGCGCCGGCGGAACCCCGCACCGCGACCGGGACGCCGGCCCGTTCGGTGGCCGTCCGCAGCGTCTGTACCGCGGCGACCAGATCAGGGGGCGCGCAGGTGAGCTTCAGCAACGTGTCGCCGGCCCGGCCCGGCAGGACGCCCCAGCCCGGTGGCGCCTCCTCCGCGGCCTCGGCACCCTCCAGCAGGTCCGCGACGTCCCGCGCCCGGGCGGCGATGCCGTCTTCGGCGCCTTCCAGCAGCACCTGCACCCAGATCGGTCCCTCGACGGGCCAGTCGACCTCGACGGCGGAGGGGACGGTCTGGGAGTCCAGCAGGGCCAGGATCCAGCCCCGTGCCGTGGCGGGGTCGGTGGTGCGCGCCCACACATGGCGGGCCGCGGAGGGGACGGGGTGCAGCCGCAGCGTCACCGATGTGATCAGGCCGAGCGTGCCGAACGCTCCGGTGTGCAGCTTTCCCAGGTCATAGCCTGCGACGTTCTTCACCACGGCCCCACCGGACCTCACGGTCACCCCGTCGGCGCGCACCACCGTCATCCCGATGATCAGGTCGCGCAGCGGCCCGTACAGCGCGCGCCGGGGCCCCGACAGGCCCGTCGCCACCACGCCGCCCAGGGACGACCCCGGCACGACCGGATCCACCACCAGACGCTGCCCGGCGCGCGCCAGGACCGCGTCGAGCTCGGCCAGGCCGGCTCCCGCCTCGGCGCGCACCACCAGGTCGCCGGAGGCGTGCTCGATCCGGTTCAGGGCACCGGTGTCGACCAGCAGGTCGCACCGTCGGGGTGGACGGCCCCAATCGAGCTTGGTGCCGTTGCCGCGCGCCACCACCGTCAGCCCGTGCCGCGCCGACACGGCCAGCAGCTTGGCGACCGCCGCCGCGTCGGGCGGGGCCGCCACCAGGGCGGGGACGACCCCTCCCACGGCGTCGTCCCCGGCACCGCTGCGCAGGGGGATGGCGTCGCGCACCTCCTCGAGAACGGCCCGCGGGTCGCCTCCCCGCCGGGAGGCCGACGCGCCGGGACCGGCCATGGCTCCTTGTTCGCCGCTCACGTCCCTCCTCGGGGTCAGAACAGTTCGGCCTTACCGGAGGCCACCAGCGGGTGGACTCCGGTGCGCACTCCGGGCCGCTCCCCGCACAGCCGAGGAGTGGGCAACAGCTTCTCCGGGTTGGCGATGCCGTCGGGGTCGAAGGCGGCGCGCAACCAGGCCATCGTCTCCAGGTCCTCGGGGGTGAACATCTCCGGCATGTGGCACGCCTTGTCCACGCCGACGCCATGCTCGCCGGTGATGGAACCACCGTGCTCGATGCACAGGTCCAGGATCGCTCCGGACACCTCCGCGGCGCGCTCCGCCGCGCCCGGAAGGGAATCGTCGAACAGCACGAGCGGGTGCAGGTTGCCGTCCCCGGCGTGGAAGACGTTGGCCACCCGGATGCCCGAACGCGCCGAGAGTTCGGCGATGCGCGCCAGCACCTCGGGCAGCGCGGTGCGCGGGACGACCCCGTCCTGGACGATGTAGGCCGGACTGATGCGGCCGACCGCGGCGAACGCCGACTTGCGCCCCTTCCAGATGCGGGCGCGCTCATCGGGATCACTCGCCGAACGCAGCTCGAACGCGCCCGCCGCCCGGCACAGCGCGGCGACCTCCTCGAACTGGGCGTCGACGTCGGCGGCCGGACCGTCCAGCTCGACGATGAGCACGGCCCCCGCCCCGGAGGGGTAGCCACAGCGCACGGCGGCCTCGGCGGCCTCGATGGCCAGCGCGTCCATCATCTCGATCGCGGAGGGCAGCACGCCGGCGGCGATGATGGCGGAGACCGCGCGGCCGCCGTCGTCCATGCCGGGGAACGCCGCGAGGAGGGTGCGGACCTTCTCGGGCGCCCGCAGCAGCCGCACGGTGATCTTCGTGGCGATGCCCAGGGTCCCCTCCGAGCCGATGAACGCGCCGATCAGGTCATATCCCGGGGCCTCGGAGGCTTTGCCGCCCAGCTCCACGATCTCGCCGCGCGGGGTCACGATCTCCAGGCCGAGCACGTGGTTGACGGTGAAACCGTGCTTGAGACAGTGCGCGCCCCCGGAGTTCTCCGCGACGTTGCCCCCCACCGAGCAGACCTGCTGGCTGGAGGGGTCGGGGGCGTAGTAGTAGCCGTGCGGGGCGGCGGCCCGGGTGACGTCGAGGTTGATCACGCCGGGTTCCACCACGGCGCAGCGGGCGGCGATGTCGACCTCCAGGATCCGGCGCATCCGCGACGTCACGATGAGGACGCCGTCGGGACGCGGCAGCGCGCCCCCGGACAGGCCGGTCCCCGAACCGCGCGGCACGAAGGGGACCCCGTGGGCGGCGCACAGCCGCACGACCTCGGCCACCTGGGCCGTGGTCGTGGGCAGGACCACGACACCGGGGACGGCCGCGTGGTAGGTCAGACCGTCGCTCTCGTAGGTGCGGCGTTGGGCGATGTCGGTGATGACGCCGTCGTCGCCGCAGATGGCGCGTAACTGCGGGACGAGGGTGCCGGGATCGACTGGTGCTGACATGGGTCCGCCTTCTCGTCGAGGTGCCGCGTGGCGACGGGCGGTGGCCGGCGGCAGGACGGTCCTTCCCGCCCGAGGGGCGGCGCTAACGGTCCCGCCGCCGGCCGGTCGGTCAGGGCATCTGCTCGTAGGCGGGCAGCGTCAGGAAGTCGGCGTAGTCCTCGGCCAGCGCGACCGTCGTGAACAGCTCCCTGGCCCGCTCGTAGAGGCCGGAGTCGAACGCCGCGCCGCTCGCCTCGCGGATCGCGGCCAGCTCCTCATCGATGACCCGCTCGACCAGCTCCGGCGTGACCTTCGGGCCGTCGTCGAGGGTGACGTCGTTGTGCAGCCACTGCCAGATCTGGGAACGCGAGATCTCCGCGGTGGCGGCGTCCTCCATCAGATTGTGGATGGCCACCGCGCCGTTGCCGCCGATCCAGGCCGCGAGGTACTGCAGCGCGACGTTGACGTTCCCGCGCAGCCCGGCCTCGGTGATGCCGCCCTCGGCGCTGTCGACGGCGAGCAGGTCGCCGGCCTTCACCGTGACGTCCTCGCGGAGACGGTCGATCTGGTTGGGTCGTTCCCCCAGGACGCCGTCGAACACCTCGCGGGCGACGGGGACCAGGTCGGGGTGGGCGACCCAGGAGCCGTCGAAGCCGTCACCGGACTCGCGGGACTTGTCCTCGCGGACCTTCGCCAGCGCGCGCTCGTTGACCTCGGGGTCGCGGCGGCTGGGGATGAACGCCGCCATCCCGCCGATCGCGTGCGCGCCGCGCCGATGGCAGGTGCTCACCAGCAGCTCGGTGTAGGCGCGCATGAACGGCGCGGTCATGGTGACCGCGTTGCGCTCGGGCAGCAGGAAGCGGCGGCCACGGGTGCGGTGGGTCTTGATGATGCTGAAGAGGTAGTCCCAGCGTCCGGCGTTGAGGCCGGCGGAGTGCTCGCGCAGTTCGTAGAGGATCTCCTCCATCTCGAACGCGGCGGGGATGGTCTCGATGAGGACCGTCGCGCGGATCGTGCCACGGGGGATGCCGAGGGCCTCCTGGGCGTGGACGAAGATGTCGTTCCACAGCCGGGCCTCAAGGTGGCTCTCCATCTTGGGCAGGTAGAAATAGGGTCCCTTGCCCTTGGCGAGCTGGCGGCGCGCGCAGTGGAAGAAGTACAGCGCGAAGTCGACGATGCCGCCGGAGGCGCGCTGGCCGTCGATGAGGATGTGCTTCTCGTCGAGGTGCCAGCCGCGTGGGCGCACGACGATCGTGGCGAGCTCGGAGTCGTCCTTCAGCGTGTAGCTCTTGCCCTGGGGCGTGGTGAAGTCGATGGCGCGGTCCAGCGCGTCCTTGAGGTTGAGCTGGCCGCCGATCATGTTCTCCCACAGCGGGGTGTTGGCGTCCTCGAAGTCGGCCAGCCAGACCTTGGCGCCGGAGTTGAGCGCGTTGATCGTCATCTTGCGGTCGGTGGGGCCGGTGATCTCCACCCGGCGGTCCACGATGCCGGGGGCCGGCGGGGCGACCTTCCAGGTGGGGTCCTCGCGGATGCCCCGGGTCTCGGGCAGAAAGTCGAGGTCGGCTCCCGCGGCGATCTCCGCTTGGCGGCGCTTGCGCGCGGCGAGGAGCTCCTGGCGACGGCCCTCGAAGCGGCGGTGTAGGTCGGCGATGAGCGCGAGGGCGTCATCGGTGAGGATCTCGTCGTATCGCTCGTGCCGCGGGCCGGTGACCTCGACCCCGTTGGTGGCGCCCATGACAGTCCATACCTTCCACATAGCGAAATTTGCTTCTGTTATGTGGAATATGACGCTACTCTGCTCTTCGGGGGTGGTCAATGTTGTGACGGTGGTGGAGTGGCACCGAATTTCTTTTCAGGCGAAAGAAGATCGTTCTTTCCGCGAGAGCGGGCCGGGATATCCGTACTTCTCGCGATCCGCACAAGAGACTCGCGCCGGCGAGGGGGCTCGACCCCAGATGGAAAACCCGATGCTCGGGATTGGGTTGGCATGGGACCATCTCAGGGAAGAACTCGCGGTGGACCCGCGTTGACTCTGGATGGATATGACTACTGCTTTCAACGAACACGATCCCTTCGACGGCGCTCGGACCTACGACCCGGCCGACTCCGTCGCTGACACGGAAGTCGACGCGACACTCGCCTCCCCGTCCCACCACGTCGACGGCATCCCCGAACAGGGGCAGCTCGAACTCGAGGAGCGCTACGCGCTACGCCGCGTGGCCGGGCTCTCCACCGAGCTCGAGGACATCACCGAGGTCGAGTACCGGTCCCTGCGGCTGGAACGCGTCGTGCTCATCGGCGTATGGAGCAGCGGCACCCAACTCGACGCCGACAATTCCCTCATCGAACTCAAACAGCTCGCCGAGACCGCCGGCGCGCTGGTCCTCGACGGACTCACCCAGCGCCGCTCCAAGCCCGACCCCGCCACCTACGTCGGCAGCGGCAAGGCGGCCGAACTGCGCGACATCGTCGAGAGCAGCGGCGCCGACACCGTCATCTGCGACGGCGAGCTGACCCCCGGACAGCTCCGGCAGCTCGAAGAGGTCGTCAAGGTCAAGGTCATCGACCGCACCGCGCTGATCCTCGACATCTTCGCCCAGCACGCCCGCAGCCGCGAGGGCAAGGCGCAGGTCGAGCTCGCCCAGCTCACCTACCTCCTGCCGCGGCTGCGCGGTTGGGGTGAATCCCTGTCCCGGCAGGCCGGTGGCCGCGCCGGTGGCGGCAACGGCGGTGTGGGTCTGCGCGGCCCCGGTGAGACCAAGATCGAGACCGACCGCCGGCGCATCAACAGCAAGATGGCCAAACTGCGCCGGCAACTCGCCCAGATGGCGACCTCCCGCGAGGTCAAACGCGACCAGCGCCGCACCCGCCAGGTGCCGGCCGTGGCGATCGCCGGCTACACCAACGCGGGCAAGTCGAGCCTGCTCAACCGGCTGACCGGCGCCGGCGTGCTCGTCGAGAACGCGCTGTTCGCGACGTTGGACCCGACCGTGCGGCAGGCCCGCACCCCCGATGGCCGGGCCTTCACGCTCAGCGACACCGTCGGGTTCGTCCGCCACCTGCCCCACCAGCTGGTCGAGGCGTTCCGCTCCACCCTGGAGGAGGTCGCCGACGCCGACCTCATCCTGCACGTGGTCGACGGTTCCCACCCCGACCCCGAGCAGCAGCTGGCCGCGGTGCGCACGGTCTTCGCCGAGATCGGGGCGCAGGACGTTCCCGAGCTCATCGTCATCAACAAGACCGACGCCGCCGATCCCATCGTCCTCAAGCAGCTGCGCACCCGGGTGCCCGGCGCGGTCGAGGTGTCGGCGCGCACCGGCGCGGGGGTCGGCGAGCTCGTCCGGGCCATCTCCGAGGCGCTTCCGACCTTGGAACGCGAGGTCCGTGTCCTCGTCCCCTACGACCGTGGCGACCTGGTGTCGCGGGTCTATGAGGAGGGGCGCATCCTCCACGAGGAGTACACCGGCGAGGGGACCGCGCTGCACGCGATGGTGCCCGACGTGCTCGCCAACCTGCTGGAGGGCTTCGCCACCGCCGAGACCCGCTGAAATCCCCGGAGAACGGCGGAACACCACAGGGTGTTCCGCCGTTCACTGTTTGGGACCAGAGCTATACATCCCCTTCGTCGATGAACTACGGTGTGCTTCACCGACGCGGGGGCCGTGCGCCGTGGGCCCCGGGCGTGGCGGGCACCCCCTCCGCCCGACCATCCAACGACGAGGTCATTGATGACTGTCCACGTGTTCCGGTGCGCCGGCCTGTCTGCGGCGCTCCGGCCGTAGCGGCGCGGGCGGGCGAGCGGTGAGACGATGACGGTACAACTGCTGACGAACATCGGGCGGCTGTGGACAGGCATGGAGCTCCTCAGCAACGCCGCGGTGATTCTCCAGCACGACCGGGTCGCGTGGGTCGGCCCGGCCGCTGAGCTTCCCCAGAGCCTGCCCGGGGTCATCAACGACATCGTCGACGTCGACGAGGTCGAGAACCTCGGCGGCGGACTGGTCACCCCCGGATTCATCGACGCCCACAGCCATCCGGTCTACGCCGGCAACCGCTACGCCGAGATCGCCATGCGCGCCAGCGGCGCCTCCATGTCCGAGATCACCTCCGCGGGCGGAGGCGTCGCCTCCACCGTCACCGTCACCCGCGGGACCGACCCCTGGACCCTGTGCAACGGCGTGCGCGAACGCCTGCGGCACTGGTTGCTGAGCGGCACCACCACGGTCGAGGCCAAGACCGGCTACCACCTCACCCGTGACGGAGAGCTCGCCGACGTCCGGCTGCTGCGCTCGCTGGAGGAGGAGCCGGGCATGCCCCGCCTGCACGTCACCTTCTTCGCCGCGCACGCCGTACCTCCCGAGTACTTCGGCCGGCCCCGCGACTACGTCGACGCCGTGGCCTCCTGGCTGGGTGACGCGGCTCAGGCCGGAGCCGACGGGGTGGACGTCTTCTGCGACAGCCAGCAGTTCACCCCCGAGGACGCGCGTTGGCTGCTGTCCATCGGCCGCTCGGTCGGACTCCAGACCCGCATGCACGCCTGCTCCCGGCCCCGACACGGGGCCGTTCGCATGGCGGCCGACCTTCAGTGCTCATCGGTGGATCTGCTGCACGAGACCGACGAGGACGACGTCTTGGCGCTCGCCAAGACCGGCACCCCCGTGGTCATCTGTCCCACCACGTCACTGCACGAACGGCGCACGCCGCCCGTGCGCGCCCTGCTGGACCACGGCGTCCCGGTGGCCCTCGGCACCGATCACAATCCGGCCCAGTCCGGGTCCACCTCGCTGCCGCTCGCGGTGTGCATGGCCATCGCCATGTTCGACATGAGCGTTCTGGAGGCGCTGCGGGCGGCGACCGTCGGCGGCGCCATCGCGTTGGGGGCCGCGGACCGAGGGGTGCTCGCTCCCGGTCGCTACGCCGACATGGTCCAGTGGGACGCCGACCACGAGGGCGCCTTCGCGTGGGCCTACGGACTCAAGGCGCTGCGCGTGTGGCGCGGCGGCGAGTCCATCAGATAGCCTCCCGTCCGCCTGACGCGGTGCCGCCCCTCCGGGGGCGGGGACACGGGCAGGCCCGGCGCGCTCGCCACGAGGACCACCGCCTGTCCGGACCGGCCTGTGGCCCGGCCTTGCTCAGACCGCTTCTGCCGCGCCCCGGGAGCGCGCTGGACGCGCCGTGCGACGGCGTCTCTCCCCGTGGCTCCCGGCACGGTCCGGATTCCGCCGGTGGTCGGGGACAACCCGGCGCAACGTGGCCCGCTTCTCCAACTCGCCGTCGGGGACGGCGACGGAAGCCGACCACAACCGGTGGATCGGTCCGGGACAGTCGGGGGCTCATACACCACAGGACAGGTTCGGCCGTGCCGCGTCACAGCCGCAGACCGCCGAGGCCATGGGGCGCCGCGGCGGAGGAGACCGGGGAGTCACCACGGCGTGGAGCGTCGGCCGCTCGCGGCGGGACCGTCACGACTTCGACCGCGGGCGAGGAAAACCGACGGGGCCCGCCGCCCGGTCAGCGCGTGGACCGGGCGGAGCGGATCGACGTCCTCGCCGATCCTCCCGCGCCCTCCGTCACCCGCCCGGTCCCAGCAGACTCCCAACGGCGCGACGCCCCCTTGTGGAAGGCGTGGTCGCCCCGTCCAGGGGGAGGCAGAGGGGGCGTGTGAGGACGGTGCGCCCGGGGCCGTCCGGCCTCAGGGACCTGGCGGGACGAGCGCGCGAAGAGGCCCCCTCGCCGGTCCTCGGACACGGGAGGGCCGGCGAACGGTAGCGGTACGCGGCGAAACCGGCTCAGCGCTGTGCCCGGGCCGTGGCGATCCCGATCACGGCGCGCTCCAGCGCATAGGCGGGGTCGCGGCCGGCGCCCTTGATCAGCGCGTCGGTCTCGGCGACCACCTCAAGCGCGCGTGCCACCCCCTGGGGGGTCCAGCCCCGTGCCTGCTGGCGCAGTGTCTTCAACTTCCACGGCGGCACCTTGGCGCGCTTGGCCAGTTCGGCGTCGTTCACGCCGCGCGGTGGCTGCGCCACGACGGCCAGCCCGCGCACGGCGCCGGCCAGCGCGCTGTTGATCAGCACGGGCGCGGTTCCGACCGACAAGGACCAGCGCAACTGCTCCAGGGCGTCGGAGAGGCGGCCCTCGACGGCCCGGTCGGCGACGGTGAAGCCCGAGGCCTCGGCCCGGCCGGTGTGGTAGCGGGCGACCGCCTTGACATCCACCCGGCCCTCGGTGTCGGCGACGAGCTGGGTGCAGGCCGCCGCGAGTTCACGCAGGTCGTTGCCGACCGCGTCGAGGAGGGCCTGCGCGGCGTCGGCGGTGATCTGACGTCCGGCCCGCGAGAACTCCCCCTTGACGAACTGGAGCCGTTCGGTGGCCTTGGTCGGTTTGGCGCAGGTGACGCGGGCCGCGCCGGCCTTGACCGCGGCCTCCAGCAGCGCCTTCCCCTTCGCGCCGCCCGCGTGCACCAGCACGAGGACGACGTCGTCGGCGGGGTCCTTCAGATAACCGGTGACCTCGCCGGCGAGGTCCTTGGTGAGGTCGTGGACCGAGCGGAGGATCACCACACGGCGCTCCCCGAACAGGGAGGGGGAGGTCACCTCGGCCAGTTTGCCCGGACCGACCTGGGAGGGCAGGAGGTCGTGGACAACCACCTCAGGGTCCTCGGCGCGGGCCATCGCCACGATCTCGGCGACGGCCCGGTCCACAAGAAGCTCCTCGTCGCCCACGACGACGGTCAGCGGGGAAACGGCGGCGGAGGTCATACAAGCAGCATGCCATGTCCGGCGACGGTCCGGGCGGAGAGGCGGCGGATGCCGCGGGGGACGCGCGCGACGTTGCGCGGAGGAGGTGCGGTGGGCCACGGCGGGGCCGGGCAGGACCGCGATGTCACCGTGCAGGTCGGTGCGGTAGGACGCGGGCGTCAGCGAGGTCAGCAGTCGCCAGGTCGCGGGATCGGGATGGCCATAGGGGTTGCCGGCCCCCACCGAGGTGAGGGTCAGCCGGGGAGCGGCAGCGGTCAGGAAGGCGGGTTCCTGAGTGCGCGCGCCGTGGTGCGGGGTCTTCAGCACGTCCACGCCACGGATCGCCGGATCGCCGAGCAGGGCGCGCTGGGCGGACTCCTCGATGTCGCCGGTGAGCAGCGCGCGCAGGGGAGTCCCGCTCCGACCGGGTGGGGACAGACGCGCCAGGAGCACCACACTCGCGTCGTTGGAGCCGACGGAACCGGCGTTCCCCCCGTCCCGCGAACGGGGCCACAGGACCTCCAGCGTCCAGCCGGCCTCGGTGAAGCGCCGGCCCGAGGTGACGGTGGTCAACGGGATGGAGGCCGCGGCGAGTGCGTCCGACGCGGCGTCGTTGTCGAAGCCCGGGGGGACGAGGGCCGTACCCACCCGGCGTCCGTCCAGCACGCCGTCGAGCCCTCCGACGTGATCGGTGTCGCCGTGGGTGAGCACGAGCAGGGGGACTTCGCGTACGCGCAGGTCGCGAAGGCAGCGGTCGACCGCCGCGGGGTCGGCCCCGGCGTCGACGACGATGCCCCGTCCCGTTCCGACGGACAGCACCAGGGCGTCCCCCTGCCCGACGTCGCAGGCGACCAGGGCCCAGCCCGCCGGCGGCCAGGCCGGGGCCAGGCACTGGAGCGGCAGCACGGTGACGGCCACCGTCGCCGCGGCGGCGGAGAGCAACCGGCGCGTCCGGCCCCGCGTCGACAGCAGCACCACGGTGACGCCGGCCAGCGCCAACGCGCCGTACAGGTCGTCGCGCCACGGCAGCGCACCGCCCGGGACGCGGGCGGCGGCGGTGGCGACCGCGTTGATCCAGGCCACGGCCATCCCCGGGAGCCACACCGCGACCGCGGCCAGGGGAGGGGCCGCCAACGCCAACGCGGCCACCAGGAAACCGCCGACGGTGGCGACCGCCACCAGTGGCCCCACGGCCAGATTCGCCGGGACCGCGATCCAGCTCACCTCGGCGGACACCACGGCGAGCAGGGGGAGACAGGCCACGTGCGCGGCGAGGGTCACCGCCAGCGCGTCGGCCGACCACGCGGGCAACCGGTCCGACCAGCGTTCCCGCCACCGTGGCGCGAGCACCACGATGCCGCCCGTCGCCAGCACCGACAACGCGAATCCGGGGGAGCGCGCCAACGCCGGATCGAACAGGACGAGGCCGATCACCGCGGCCGCCAGCGCGCGGGCCCCGTCGCGCTCGCGCTCCAACGCCAGGGCCACCAGGGCGATCGCCCCCATGAACGCGGCGCGAAGGACGCTGGGTTCGGGCCGGGCCACCAGGACGAACACGGCGATCATGAGGGCGGAGGCGCCCACCGTGCACCAACGGGGCAGCCGCAGCGTCCGGGAGAGGGCCAGCGCGGCGCCGGTCAGCACCGCCAGGTTCGCGCCGGACACGGTGAGCAGGTGGGTCATCCCGGCGGCCTCGAAGTGCGCCCTGGTGGTGGGCGGCACCTGGGAGACGTCACCGACGACGAGAGCGGGCAGCAGCCCGCGCTCGGGCTCGGGCAGGACCGACGCCGCCGCGCGGAGCCGGGCGCGGGCGGAGGCCGCGACCTCCTGCGCGGAGGAGGGAGGAGCGACCTGACGGGGCGGGCCGTGCACCGCCATCAGGGCGGCGACCAGCTCGCCGCGGTCGGCCGGCAGGAAACGCGCCTGCGCCCGGACCCGCTGGCTCGGCACCAGACGGGCCCAACGCGGCCCCGAGACCAACAGGACGACCGGTACGCGGCTGGACACCCGCCGGCCCGCCACGCTCACCCAGGTGGTCCGGGCCTCGACGACGTAGGACCCTCCCCGGACGGGGGGACCGCCGGTCCGGGGACGGGGATCGAGGGTGACCACGGCCTCGAACTCGGCCCTGCCCTCGCGGGCCGCCAGGGCCGTCACCGGACTGCCGCCGACCGCGCTGAGACGTCCGGCCACGGCGAGCGCCCCACCGGCCGAGCACAGCAGCGTGACGGCGACGAGGGCCGCGGGGGCCTCCACCGCCGGCCGGCGCAACGCGGGGACGCACGAGCCCACCGCCGCGATGAGGAGAAGACCGACGGACGCGGCCACGCCGGGGGAACAACCCGACAGAAGCAGGGTGACCAGCCAGACCGCCGCGGCGGGGACGCACAGGCGCAGATCGGAGGGACCGGAGCGGTCGGGGGCGTCGGTACCGAGCGGGATCACGGTGGGCCGTCCACCCGCACGAGCGGACCGAGCTCGTCGAAGCGGCGCTCGCCGATGCCGGTGACCTCGCGTAGCTGTTCGACCGAGGTGAAGCCGCCGTTGGCGGCCCGGTACTCGGCGATGCGCCCGGCCAGGACGGGCCCCACGCCGGGGAGCGCGTCCAGTTGCTCGACGGTGGCGGTGTTCAGGTCGATGGGGGCGTCGGCGGGAGAGCCCGGGACCCCGGACACGGCGCCCACCCCGGAGGGGAGCGCGCCCGGGGAGGGGGTGACGCCGACCAGGACCTGTTCGCCGTCGGTGAGCGGCCGGGCGAGGTTCAGCAGTCCGGTGTCGGTGCCGGGCAGGGGGCCGCCCGCGGCCTCGATGGCGTCGGTGACCCGGGCACCGGAGGGCAGGGAGACGACCCCCGGCTCGTTGACCTCGCCACCGACGTGGACGGTGACCCGGCCGGAGGGGTGAAGCGGGCCGGGGGAGTCGAGCCGGTCCCGGGTCGGGGAGGGGGCCGCGGGCTCGATCGAGGCCGCCGCGGGGACCGGATGGGGGTCGGCCCGCGCCTGGAGCATGAACCACCCGGTGACCAGCGCGGCGAGCACGCAGACCGCGGACACGGCCCAGACCCCGGGGCGGCCGAAGCGGGGTCCCTCGGTCGCCAAGGGGGAGAGGAGCCGGGCGAGCCGGTGGAAGACTCCGGTGAGTGAGGCGGGGGGAGGGGCCTCGGTGTAACCGGGAGGCGGATGCCCGAAGGGACGCCGCCACGACGGCAGGGTGTAGGGCGGGGCGGGGAGGAGGGGGACGGGCGGGGAGACGTCGGTGTCGCTCTCGCCGCCCTCGGCCGGGGCCCTCGTGCGTGGTGGGGGCGTGACGCCGGGGGAGCCGGGGACGGTCGGCGAGGCCGACGGAGCCTGGTGCGGGGAGGGGAGGGAGCCCGGCCCCCGCGAGTCGGGCGACCCGGTGAGGGCGCGCAACCGCTGTTCGGCGGTACCCGAGGTGTCGTGCCCCGAGGAGGAACGGAAGAACAGTGCCATGCCGATCACGCTAAGTGAGCGGCCGGCCCCCCGTCAGGCGGCGATATCCCCCTGTGGACAGAAGCCGTCCCGGAGACGACGGAAGGCCGCCCCGAAGGGGACGGCCTTCCGTGGGATGACGCTGGGTCAGCCGGCCTGCACCTTGTTCAGGCGCGCGGCGATCGCGCTCTTGCGGTTCGCGGCCTGGTTCTTGTGGATGACGCCCTTGCTGACGGCCTTGTCGAGCTGGCGGGCGGCGGCCCGCTGGAGGACGACGGCCTCGTCGACGTTCCCGGCCTCGGCGGCTTCGCGGAACTTGCGGATGGCCGTCTTCAGGGACGACTTCACCGCCTTGTTGCGCAGACGGGCCTTCTCGTTCTGCCGGTTGCGCTTCTTCTGCGACTTGATGTTCGCCATGCGAAAACGTGCTCCAGTTACTTAAGATCATGCGCCGATCACGAGAGAGCGCGGACGCGTGGGCAGCCGTTCCACGGCCGGCTCAGCAACGCATCGACGTAGGTGTGTGAGTCCTAAGGGCTCATAACCGAACGTGGAACGTCCGAGACACGGACTTCCATTATGCCCGTCCGGCGGGACCACTCCGTACCGGCCCACCGCGACACCGACATGGGGTACCCGCCCGCGCGCCCTGCGCCTCACCGACGTCACGGGGCGGCGGGCGTGAACCAGCCGTCACGGTAGGCGTCCCACTGCCGGTCGGTGGCCTCGAAGTCCACGTAGATGGCCACGCCGGCGCCCTCGCGCGGCTCCGTGAGGCGTTCGGACATCCCCAGGCGCACGGCGCGCGTCGCGGTCTCCATGGTCTCGGCCTCGGGGTCGCGCATGACGTGCTCGTCGTCGTAGGCCGGCACCCCCATGAGCAGCCCGACGTCCTCGGGAACGGCGTCCAGGGCCATCCGCGTCTGGTGGACGACGTAACCACCGTAGAGCCGTTCCATCGGCATGCCGGTGTCGTAGGTCATGATCGCGACCTGGTCCACCAACTCGGCGACACGGGTCAGGTAGCCGGTGGACCAGTACTTGTCCCGGCCCACGACCGCCTTGGCGAGCAGCCGGAAGCCGGGAATGGGCTCGATCTGGGCGACCGCGCTGGACAGCCAGGCCTCCTCGCCGATCGCGGCCCGGGTCTCCTCCAGCAGGCTCAGGAAGTTCCAGTCGCCGCTCGACAGGGGCTCGAAGTTGTAGTGGACGCCGTCGAAGCCGATCTCCATCACGGTGCGGGCCGCGGCGACGACGTTGGCCCGGGTCTCCTCCTCGGCGAGTTCCAGCCGCCCCTCGCGGGCGCTGCGCTCCGGGACGAGCTGGCCCAGCCAGGCCGAGACCCGGACCTCGGGCAGCTCCTCGTGCACCCGGTCCACGAAGTCGGCCGCGGTCGGGTGGAGCTCCGGATCGAGGGTGCCGTCCTCGGCCAGGGGGCCGGTGTGCACGTAGAGATCCCTGATGCCGCTGTTGGAGACCCGTTCGGCGAGCGCCCGGAACTCCGCCTCGCCGTTGCGGCCGTCGACCCAGGCGTGGCCCAGCCAGATCGCGTCGTCGCCGCCCGAGCGCGCCCACTCGGCGGGCTCGCCCTGGTACTGCATCCCCAGCAGGGCTCCCGCCCCCACCGCGACCACCACCAGCGTGGCCAGCGCGGCCAGGACTCGTTGCAGGAACCATTTCACCGGGGGCCTCCCGAAGTGACATAGGCTGACGAGGGTCTCCACCATGGCACATCCGCGTGATCACCGGGGAAGTCCCCGGCGGCCCGCGCGCTGCCGCATGAGACCATGGAGAGACGACGCCCCCGTCCGCGCCGACGGCGCGCCGCCAGCCCTGACCACCTCGAGAACGTGAACGGACCACGGTGCCACAGCCAACCCGGACCGATCCCGCGCTGATCCGAAACTTCTGCATCATCGCGCACATCGACCATGGCAAGTCGACACTGGCCGACCGGATGCTGCAGTTGACCGGGGTCGTCGAGGATCGCCAGATGCGCGCGCAATACCTCGACCGCATGGACATCGAGCGCGAGCGCGGTATCACGATCAAGTCGCAGGCGGTACGGCTTCCCTTCACCGCCCTCGACGACGTGACCTACGTGCTCAACCTGATCGACACCCCCGGCCACGTCGACTTCAGCTACGAGGTCTCCCGTTCCCTCGCCGCCTGCGAGGGCGCCATCCTGCTGGTCGACGCCGCCCAGGGCATCGAGGCCCAGACGCTGGCCAACCTCTACCTGGCGCTGGAGAACGATCTCGCGATCATCCCGGTGCTCAACAAGATCGACCTTCCCGCGGCCCAGCCCGAGAAGTACGCCGCCGAGCTGGCCAACATCATCGGCTGCGACCCCTCCGAGGTCCTCAAGGTCAGCGCCAAGACCGGAGAGGGCGTCGAGGAGCTGCTCAACGAGATCGTCCGGCGCATCCCGCCGCCGGTCGGCGACCCCGACGCCCCGGCGCGCGCGCTCATCTTCGACTCGGTCTACGACACCTACCGGGGCGTCGTCACCTACGTGCGCGTCGTCGACGGCCGGCTCGACACCCGCGAGCGCATCGCGATGATGTCCACGCGCGCCACCCACGAGACGCTGGAGGTCGGCGTCATCTCCCCCGAGCCCACCAAGGTCGAGGGCCTGGGGGTGGGCGAGGTCGGTTACCTCATCACCGGGGTCAAGGACGTCCGCCAGTCGCGTGTCGGTGACACCGTCACCTCGGCGAGCAACGGGGCCGAGGAGATGCTGTCGGGTTACCGCGACCCCAAACCCATGGTGTTCTCCGGCCTGTACCCGATCGAGGGCACCGATTACCCCGTGCTGCGCGACGCCCTGGAGAAGCTCCAGCTCAACGACGCCGCGCTGGTGTTCGAGCCCGAGACGTCGGCGGCCCTGGGGTTCGGGTTCCGCTGTGGTTTCCTGGGGCTGCTGCACCTGGAGATCACCCGCGACCGGTTGGAGCGGGAGTTCAACCTCGACCTCATCTCCACCGCGCCCAACGTGGTCTACCAGGTGGTCATGGAGGACCGCACCGAGCACACGGTCACCAACCCCAGCGAGTTCCCCGAGGGCAAGATCGCCGAGGTCCGCGAACCGGTGGTCAAGGCGACCCTGCTGACCCCCTCCGACTACGTCGGTCAGATCATGGAGCTGTGCCAGGGCCGCCGCGGCGTCCTCCAGGGGATGGACTACCTGTCCGAGGACCGCGTGGAGATGCGCTACACGCTGCCGCTCGCGGAGATCGTGTTCGACTTCTTCGACCAGCTCAAGTCGCGTACCAAGGGATATGCGTCGCTGGACTACGAGCCCTCCGGCGAGCAGGCGGCCGACCTCGTCAAGGTCGACATCCTGCTCCAGGGCGAGACCGTGGACGCCTTCTCCGCCATCGTGCACAAGGACAAGGCCTACGCCTACGGCGTCGAGATGACCAAGAAGCTGCGCGAGCTCATCCCGCGGCAGCAGTTCGAGGTCCCGGTGCAGGCCGCGATCGGGTCGCGGGTCATCGCCCGCGAGAACATCCGCGCCATCCGCAAGGACGTGCTCTCCAAGTGCTACGGCGGTGACATCAGCCGTAAGCGCAAGCTGCTGGAGAAGCAGAAGGAGGGCAAGAAGCGCATGAAGATGGTCGGACGGGTCGAGGTGCCGCAGGAGGCGTTCATCTCCGCGCTGTCCACCGAGAGCGGAGAGAAGGACAAGAAGAAGTAGCGAGACGGCGGGGCGGCCTCGGGGAGGCCGCCCCGCCGTGGGTCTAGCCCTTGACGGCGCCGCTGGTCAGGCCCTCGACGATGAAGCGCTGGAGGAACCAGAACACCGCCATCGTCGGCAGGGAGATGAGCAGGGTGCCCGCGGCGAAGATGCCGAAGTTGGCGTTGCGCTCGCCCGAGATCAGCCCGTACAGCCCCAGGGCGACCGTCTTGGACTCCGGGTCGCGCAGGAACACGCTGGCGATGAGGAACTCGTTGATGGTGCTGATGAACACCAGGAGTCCCACGATCGCGAGCACCGGCGCCACCAACGGCAACATGATCCGGAAGAAGACCTGGGCGTGGGTGGCCCCGTCGACCCGCGCCGATTCGTCGAGCTCCCGGGGAACGGTGTCGAAGAACCCCTTCATCAGCCAGGTGTTCACGCTCAACGCGCCGCCGAGGTAGACCAGCATCAGTCCCCAGGGGGTGTCGAACCCCACCTCGGGCCAGTACTCGGTGATGTCGGTGAACATCAGGTAGATCGCCACGATCGCCAGGAACTGCGGGAACATCTGCACCAGCAGCAGACCGAACAGGCCGGTGCGCCGGCCGATGAAGCGGAACCGGCTGAAGGCGTAGGCGGCGAGCGCGCACAGGAACACCGTGCCCGCCGCGTTGGCCAGCGAGATCAGGATCGAGTTGAGGTACCAGGACCCGAACGGGGTATCGCTGAACAACCGTTCCAGGTTGGCCGTGCTGACCCCCTGGGGGACCAGGCTGCTGGAGCTGAGCGTGCCCAGGGGGTTCAGCGCGGCCGACACCACGAACAGCACCGGGAAGAGCGCGAACACCAACGCGACCACCAGCAGCAGGTGACGCCATCCGGTCAGCCGCGCCCAGCGCGTCACCCGGGCGCCCATCGTCGTCGCGGTCATCGGTGGGTCTCCTCCAAGCTCCTGCTCCGCCTCAGGCTCACCACGGAGATGACGGCCACGATGAGGAAGATGAAGACCGAGATCGCCGAGGCGTAGCCGTACTGCGCGCCCTGGCCGCCGAAGGCGAGCCGATAGGTGTAGGTGATGAGCAGGTCGGTACCGCCCACCATCGGATTGTCGGGCGGGAACGGGCCGCCGCCCGTCATCAGGTAGACGGCGTTGAAGTTGTTGAAGTTGAACGAGAAGGTCGACACCAGGATCGGCGTCAGCGCCACCATCAACAGCGGGAGCGTGACGTGCCGGAACGACTGCCAGGCGCCGGCGCCGTCCAGCCGGGCGGCCTGGGTGAGCTCGCGCGGAATCGACTGCAGCGCCCCGGTGGCGACGAGGAAGAGGTAGGGATAGCCCAGCCAGGCGTTGACCACCAGCAACGCCAGGCGCGCCGTCCACTCCCCGCCCAGCCAGTCGACGTCGAGGCCGAGCAGCCGGTTGACCAGGCCGAAGTCGGCGTTGAACATGTCGCGCCACAGCAGCAGCATCGCGAAGGAGGGCATCGCGTAGGGCAGGACCAGCAGGACGCGGTACACCCTGCGCCCACGCAACCGGTCGGTGTGCATGAGCAGGGCCAGCCCCAGTCCGAGGACGAACACGAGCAGGACCGTCCCCGCGGCGAAGGCGAGGTTCCACAGCAGGATGCCGAAGAAGGGGCCGCTCACCGACGGGTTGGTGAGCACCTTGGCGAAGTTGTCCCAGCCGACGTCGACACGCCAGCCCTGCGGGAGGCGTTCGCCGGACTCGTCGAGGAAGACGCCCCGCTCGTCGTCGGCGGTGAAGCGGGCGCCGGTGGCGGCGTCCACGATGCAGTCGCAGTCGGCGTCGTAGGCGCGGGTGGCGTCGCCTTCATAGGCGCTGGACAGGCCGCTGGAGCGGATGCCGGAGCCGTCGCCGCTGGGAACGGCGAAGGCGGTGATCTCGGCGCTGCGCGCGCTCACCTCCGCGGCACCGAGGAGGGTGTAGCCCTCGGCCTCGGTGATCCGGCCCGAGGGGTCGGTGGTGACGGCGTCCGGCGCGAGCTCGGTGAGCCCGTCGGCGTCGCCGGCCTGGACCCGGCCCTCGGGGTCGGTCAGCAGGAAGACCAGGTCGCCGGTCGCGGGGTCGCCCACGGCGGCGACGGTGAGGCGGTAGTCGACGGAGTCGGCGGCGCGCACCACCGATGACGCCTCGATCGAGGCGATGGCCTCCTCCTTGCTGCCGCGGTGCCCGTCGCCGAAGTTGGTGATCGAGGTGCTGACCGTGTACAGCACCGGCAGGATCTGGAAGGCGACCAGCAGCAGCGTGCCCGGGACGAGGTACTTGGCGGGGATGGCGCGGGGGGACAGGTAGACGTAGAACAGGAGCGTGGTGACCGCGGCCACCACGCCGATCCCGATCCAGTTGCCCGCGGAGTACAGCGGAAACGCGGCCCACACCGCCAGGGCGGTGGTGAGGCCGAGCATGCCGATCTTCACCATCTGCCCGGCCAGCGATCCGGAGCGGGGGGCCAGGGCGCCTCCGGGGAGCGGGGGGCGCGCGGGCGCCTCGCCTGGGGCGCCCGCGCCGTTACGTCGGTCGGCGAACACGGACTCAGCCGATCTGATCCGTAATGGCCTTGCCCGCGGCGGTGACGGCCTCTTCGGGGTCCTCCCCGCTGATGACCGCGGCCTCCGCCTTGCCGAACGGGTCCCAGATGGCCGCCATCTGCGGGATGGCGGGCAGCGGGTCGCCGTTGGCGCCGGCCTCCGTGACCTTGGCCAGATCCGGGTCGCTCTGGGAGACCTGCTCCAGCGCCGCGGTCAGCGCCGGAGGGCGCGGGTCCTCTTCGTACAGCGCGATGGCCAGCTCGGGGTCGGTGACGTAGTTGGTCACGAACTCCTGGGCGAGGACCTTGTTGGCGCCGCCCGCGGCGACGTAGAACGTCTGCACGCCGACGAACGGGCGGGCCTCCTCGCCGTCCTCGAAGCCGGGGATCGCGCTGATCTCGTAGTCGATCCCGGCCGTCTTGACGTCGGGGATCGACCACGGGCCGGTGATGAAGAAGGGCGTCTTGCCGTCCTGGAAGAGGGAGGCGACGTTCTGGCTGTCGATGGAGCGCTTCAGCGCGCCCTCGCCCTTCTCGCCGAGTTCGGCGATCCGTTCGAACGCCGCGACGGACTCCGGCGTGCCCACGCCGACGTCGGAGGGGTCGTAGTCGCCCTTGTCGTCCTGGCCGAACAGGTAGCCGCCGGCGGAGGTGTAGAAGGGGTAGATGTGGTAGGGGTCGCCCTCTTGGCCGACCTGGAGACCCAGGATCTCCTCGACCTCGCCCTCGTCCTTCAGCGCCGCGCCGGTCTCGACGAGCTCCTCGAGGCTCGACGGCGCCTCGGGGGCGAGCTCGGTGTTGCGGATCAGCACCAGGTTCTCGGTGGCGTAGGGAACGCCGTAGAGCTGGCCGTTGTAGGTGACGGCCTCGATCGCGGTCTCGTTGAACGCGGCGACCTTGTCCTCGGGGAGCTGCACGGGGTCGATCGCGCCGTTCTGCACGAAGTTGCCCGTCCAGTCGTGCGCGCCGACGACGATGTCGGGGCCCGAGCCCGCCTGGTGGGCGGTGACGAAGTTGGACTCCAGGTCCTCGTTGGGGATGGTCTCGACCTCGACCTGGATGCCGTGTGCCTCGCCGAACTCCTCGGCGAAGGGAAGCAGCGCCTTGGTGCGGATGTCGTCGGCCCAGATGACCATCGTGCCGCTGGGTTCCTCCTGGGCGGCCTCGCCACTGTCGCCGCCACCGCCGCAGGCGGTGGCGACCAGGGTGAGGACCGTGGCGCTCGCGAACACGCCGGCGCTACGGATCTTCATGACTCTCCTTAGGGACACACAGCCGCGACGGGTCCCCCGGTGCCCGCTGTCACGGCTCTGCGGGGCTTGGTGCCGCGACGCTAGCAACTTCTTGCAAGGAATGGAAGCCTTTTCATAAATTTTCTGCAAGGATGCGGCAATCTCGGCGAAACATCGCCGTAACATGACGGGCCCGGCCGTCCACCAGGACGTCCGGGCCCGTCGTCGCCTCATGGGCGCCTAGGCGCGCTCCTCCAGCCACACGGCGGTGTAGGGCGGCAGCGTGACCCCGCCGTCACCGACCTCCACCGGGCCGCTCGCCAACATCAGGGCACCCTCCAGGGCGACCCGCGCGGGCCGGGCCCCGAGGTTCACCGCGCAGGCGAAGCCGGGGCTCCTGCGGAAGGCCAGCACGTCGTCGGGGGACTCCACCCAGGTCAGGGTGCCGTCGCCCAGGGCGGCGTGCTCCCGGCGCAGGCGCAGCGCCGAGGTGTACAGCGACAGCGTCGAGTCCGGATCGCCGGCCTGGGCCTCGCGGGTGAGCTCCCGCCAGGCCGTGGGCATCGGCAACCAGGGGGCGCTGCCGTCGGGGCCGAAGCCGAAGGGCGGCTCGCCGCCCTCCCACGGCAGCGGGACGCGGCAGCCGTCGCGACCGCGCTCGGTGTAGCCCGAACGCTTCCAGTTGGGGTCCTGCAGCGCCTCCTCGGGCAGGTCGGTCACCTCGGGAAGCCCCAGCTCCTCACCCTGGTAGAGGTAGACCGAGCCGGGCAGCGCGAGCATCAGCAGGGCCGCCGCGCGGGCCTTGCGCAGCCCCTCGGCGCCACCGCCGAACCGGGTGACGTGCCTGGTCACATCATGGTTGGACAGCACCCACGTGCTGGGCGCGCCCACCGCGCCGTTGGCCTCCAGCGAGTCGTCGACCACCTTGCGCAGCGTGGCGGCGTCCCAGGGCGCGGTCAGGAACTCGAAGTTGAACGCCTGGTGCAGCTCGTCGGGGCGCAGGTAGCGGGCCACGCGCTCGGCGTTGGGAACCCACGCCTCGGCGACCATGGCGCGGTCGTCGTAGCCGTCGACGATCCGGCGCCAGCGCCGGTAGATGTCGTGCACCCCGTCCTGGTCGAAGTAGGGCAGCCGGGTGCTGCCGTCGAGCAGCTCGGCGGTCTGGCCCTCGGCGAGGTCGGGGAGCGCCGGATCCTTGACCATGCCGTGGGCGACGTCGATGCGGAAGCCGTCCACCCCACGGTCCAGCCAGAACCGCAGCACGTCGTCGAACTCCTCGTGGACCTCGGGGTTGGTCCAGTCGAGGTCGGGCTGTTCGGCGTCGAACAGGTGCAGGTACCACTCCTCCGGGGTGCCGTCCGGACGCTTCAGACGGGTCCAGGCCGGGCCGCCGAAGATGGACTTCCAGTTGTTCGGCGGCTCCTCCCCGTCGGGCCCCTTGCCGGGCCGGAACACGTACCGGGCGCGTTCGGGGGAGCCGGGCTCGGCGGCGACCGCCTCGCGGAACCAGCGGTGCGCGGAGGAGGTGTGGTTGGGGACGATGTCGATGATCAGGCGGATGCCCAGGTCGTGGGCGGTCTCCAGGAGCGCGTCGAAGTCGGCGAGCGTGCCGAACCGGGAATCCACGTCGCGGTAGTCGGCGACGTCGTAGCCGCCGTCGGCGAGCGGCGAGACGTAGAACGGGGTCAGCCAGACCGCGTCCACGCCGAGAGCGGCCAACGCCGGCAGACGCCGGCGGATGCCGGGCAGGTCGCCGTCGCCGTCGCCGTTGGAGTCGGCGAAGCTGCGGACGTAGATCTGGTAGATGACGGCATCGCGCCACCAGCCCGGGCGGGAGCCGGGGGAGCGGGGGGCGGCCTGGTCGGCGGGCTGCTGCATGAGGGTCCCTCCGTATCGCCTCAGCGATCTCGGCTGGCTGAAATTACTTGCGCAAGATTACTCATTTATTTCAATGCGTGGTCGTTTTCGTCCATTAGAGTGCTCCCATGGGTCCACGACTGTCCGATATCGCCCGGCAGGCCGGAGTGAGCGAGGCAACGGTCTCCCGAGTGCTCAACGACCGGCCCGGGGTGGGAAGCGACACCCGCAAGGCCGTGCTGACAGCGCTCGACGTGCTCGGATACGAGCGCCCGGCCCGGCTGCGCCAGCGCTCGGCCGGGCTGGTCGGGATGGTCGTTCCGGAGCTGGAGAACCCGGTCTTCCCCATGTTCGCCCAGGCCGCCGAAGGGGCGCTGGCCCAGCACGGGTACACGCCGGTGCTGTGCACCCAGACCCCGGGGGGCATCGCCGAGGACGAGTACGTCGAGCTCCTGCTCGAACGCAACGTCTCGGGGATCATCTTCGTCTCGGGGCTGCACGCCGACACCACCGTCGACCATGGCCGGTACCGGTCGCTCATCGCCCGACGGCTGCCCATCGTGCTCGTCAACGGTTTCGCCGAGGACATCCCCGCGGCGTTCGTCTCCTGTGACGATCGCACCGCCAGCCAGCTCGCCGTCAACCACCTCGCCGCGCTCGGTCACGTCCGGATCGGTTTCACCAGCGGGCCGCGGCGCTACGTCCCGGTACAGCGCAAACTGGCCGGCTACCGCGAGGCCATGGCCGCCAACGGCCTGGCCGTCGAGGACGAGCTCGTCGAGTTGTCCCTGTTCGGGGTCGAGGGCGGGCACGCGGCGGCCGGCCGTCTGCTGGACCGCGGCGTCACCGCGGTGGTCTGCGGATCCGACCTGATGGCCCTGGGGGCGATACGCGCCGCGCGGCAGCGGGGGCTGTCGGTCCCGGCCGACTTCTCCGTCGTGGGGTATGACGACTCCCAGCTCATCGCCTTCACCGATCCGCCGTTGACAACGGTGCGCCAGCCGATCCCGGCCATGGCGCTGGCCGCGGTGCGGGCCCTGTGCGACGAGATCGCCGGGCACGCGGCGTCGCGCACCGAGTACATGTTCGATCCCGAACTCGTCGTGCGGGGCTCGACCGGCGTGGTGCCCTCGGGCCTGTCCCACTCCACGTCGGCCTGATCCCGGAGTTCCCACACCGGCGGCGGGCGCACTAACGTTCCGGCATGGACAGTGGACGGGTTGAATCGGTCAACGTCGGTGTCGCGGTGGCCGCCGAATGGGCCGGGAGACTGCGACGGACCGCGATCGACAAACGCCCGGTGGACGGCGCGGTCGCGGTGGGCCGGCTGGGGCTGGCCGGTGACGAACAGGCCGACCGGGACAATCACGGTGGCCCCGACCAGGCGGTCTACGCCTACGCGCGCGAGGACCTCGCCGTGTGGGAGCGGCTGTTGGGGCGCCCCCTGCGGGGCGGGATGTTCGGCGAGAACCTGACCACCCGCGGCGTCGAGGTCAGCCGCGCGCTCGTCGGCGAACGCTGGCGGATCGGTACCGCGTTGGTGGAGGTCACCCTGCCCCGGGTCCCGTGCGGGACGTTTCGCAACTGGCTGGGCGAGGAGGGCTGGGTCCGGCGCTTCACCGAGGAGGCGCGTACCGGGGCCTACCTGAGGGTGCTGGAGGAAGGCGAGGTCGGCGCGGGAGACCGGATCGAGGTGGCGCACCGTCCCGATCACGGGATCGACCTGGCGACGGCCTTCCGGGCCTCGCGCCCCTCCCATGACGACATCGCCCTGATCCGCCGTGTCCTGGAGATCCCCGGCCGGGCCGCGGAATGGGAGAGGGCCGCGGCCGCGGCGGAGCGGCGGCTCGCCCGCAGGTGATCGTCCCCGGTGAGAGGGACGGGGGACCGGCCGGTCCCCTCGATGACCGACACTGGAAGCATGCCTTCGGTACCTCTTGACGGGAACCCCGTGCCCGCTGATGGCGCGTTGCCGGCCGCCTCACTGGAGGGGGTGGGCGAGCGCCCGTTCGGCGTCTACGTCCATGTGCCGTTCTGCGTCACGCGGTGCGGATACTGCGACTTCAACACCTACACCGCGAGCGAGCTGCGCTCCAGGGACGGATCGGTGACCGCCTCACGCGAGACCTACGCCGATCTCGCCATCGCGGAACTGCGTTTCGCGCGGCGGGTGCTCGGCACCGGCGACGTCCCGGTGAGCACCGTGTTCGTCGGCGGGGGCACCCCGACCCTCCTCGACCCGGCCGACCTCGGCCGCGTCCTCGCCGCGATCGACGCCGAGTTCGGCCTGGCCCCCGGAGCCGAGGTGACCACCGAGGCCAACCCCGAGACCGTCGACCGCGACTCCCTGGGCCGGTTGCGCGAGGCGGGGTTCACGCGGATCTCGTTCGGCATGCAAAGCGCCCGCCCGCACGTTCTCGCCGTCCTGGAACGCGCGCACAGCCCCGGACGACCGGAACGCTGCGTCGCCTGGGCCCGCGAGGCCGGGTTCGACCACGTCAACCTCGACCTCATCTACGGGACGCCGGGGGAGGACGACGCCGACTGGAAGGAGTCCCTCCAAGCCGCGATCGCGGCCGGCCCGGACCACGTCTCGGCCTACTCCCTGATCGTCGAGGAGGGCACCCGCCTGGCGGCCAGGGTCCGCCGCGGCGAGCTTGCGGCGCCCGACGACGACGCGATGGCCGACCGCTATCTCATGGCCGACGAACTCCTCGCCGCGGCGGGCTACCACTGGTACGAGGTGTCCAACTGGGCGCGCTCGCGCTCCGCCCGCAGCCGGCACAACCTGCTCTACTGGACCGGCGGGGACTGGTGGGGGGTCGGCCCGGGCGCCCACAGCCACGTCGGCGGGACCCGTTGGTGGAACGTCAAGCATCCCGCGGCCTACGCGGCCCGGCTCGCCGAGGGGATCACCCCCGGCCAGGCGCGCGAGGTCCTGGACGAGGCCGACCGGCGCTTCGAACGGATCCTGCTGGAGCTGCGCATCATCGACGGATGCCCGCTGGACCTGCTCGACGCGGACGGGCGGAACGCCGCCGGACAGGCGGTGCGCGACGGACTGCTCGAAGCCGACGCCCACGCGAACGGCCGCGCCGTGCTGACCCGACGTGGCAGGCTCCTCGCCGACGCGGTGGTACGCGATCTCACCTGAGCCGTCCCCGCGCTCCGAGAGCGCCGTGGACCGCGGGGACGGCGCCGTGGCTACTTCACCATCCGGATCGCGACCGGGTACCGGTACCACGTGCCCTTGGTCGCCGCCACCGCGGCGAGCACCCCGAAGACGATCGAGAGCAGCCAGAACAGGCCGATCAGGGCCGAGCCGATCGGGGAGAGGTCCGGCGCGTAGACGCCGAGGCCGATGAACAGCGCCCAGCTGAGGACGAACGGGATGAGCAGGGTCAGCTGGAAGTTCAGCGCCTCGGCGGCGTGGTGGCGCACGTAGGGCGAGGCGTTCCGCTTCACCAGGTACACGATCAGGGCGGGCAGCCATCCGGCGCAGGCCATGATCACCCCGACCAGGTGGGCCACCATGGCCCACGTGGTGTCGTCGGAGCCGGTCCCGCCCTGGTGGGCGCCTCCCTGCGGGGCCTGCCCCGGGTGTGCCTGCTGCCCGTAGGGCTGGGGACCGTAGCCGGGCTGGGCGTAACCGGGATGGCCGTAGGGGCCCTGCGCGTAGCCGGGTTGGGCGTAGCCGGACGGGCCGCCGTAGGGGGGCTGGCCCTGGGGGCCGGGCGGCTGCGCGTATCCCGGCTGCTGGCAGGCGGGCTGGTTCCCGGTGGGCTGGGCGTAACCGGGCTGTGCCCCTTGCGGGGGGTGGGGGGCATGGCCGGGCCGTCCGTACCCGGGAGGCCCCTGGGGCGGCTGCTGGTAGGCCGGCTGTCCGCTGGGCGGCTGCTGGTAGGCGGGCTGTCCTCCGGATGGCTGCTGGTAGGCGGGCTGTCCTCCGGATGGCTGCTGGTAGGCGGGCTGTCCTCCCGACGGCTGCCGGTAGGCCGGCTGGTTCCCCGAGGGGTGGGCGTGACCGGGCTGTCCCCCCGTGGGCGGGGCGTGGGAGGGGCCGGCATGGCCGGGCTGCCCACCGGCGGGGGTTCCCGGCCAGGGGTGTTCCGGGGACGCCGGAGCGGGAGGGTCGCCGGCGGGCCGGCCGTGGGCGGGCTGCCCGCCCGCAGGGTCCTGGGGGTGCGGCTGGTTGGGCGGTGTCTCGCTCATGGTGTCCCTTGGCTGTGCCGGTTGCGATGGCCGATCGGTGAGCCGGGCCCCGTGGGGCGCCGGAGGAGGTCGCTGCGCGTGCTGGGACGAGCCTAGTTGCTCCCCTCCTGGGGAGCGGTGACGAAGTCGATGAGTTCCTCGACCCTGCCGAGAAGCCCCGGTTCCAGATCGGCGTAGGAGCGGACCGACCCCAGGATCCGCCGCCACGCCTCGCCCGGCTCCTCCCGCCAGCCCAGCGCGCTCAGGACGCCCTCCTTCCAGGGGCGGCCGCGCGGCACCTCGGGCCAGGCGGGGATGCCGAGAACCGACGGCTTGACCGCCTGCCACACGTCGACGAAGGGGTGGCCGACGACGAGCACG
Organism: Marinactinospora endophytica; assembly: GCF_054780875.1. Classification (NCBI taxonomy): domain Bacteria; kingdom Bacillati; phylum Actinomycetota; class Actinomycetes; order Streptosporangiales; family Nocardiopsidaceae; genus Marinactinospora; species Marinactinospora endophytica. Next base: position 149,767 of record NZ_BAAGVM010000001.1, read on the forward strand.
TGCGGCGAGGTGAGGAGCCGAGCGATCCGGCTCTCCTTGGACCCGGGCACAAGGTGGTCGACGAGCACCCCGAGCCGGCGGTGGGGGCCGGGGGCGAACCGTTCGACGACCTCCGGCAGGTGGTCGACGCCCTCCAGGCGTTCCACGACCACCCCCTCCACCCGCAGGTCGTGTCCCCAGACACGCTCCACCAGCTCGGCGTCGTGGACGCCTTCGACGTAGATGCGGCTCTCCCGGGCGGTCCGCGCGCGCAGGCCGGGGACCGCGATCGACCCCGAGGCGCTGCGCGCCGGAGCCGAGGAGGACGAGGGGAGGGGGCGGACCACGGTCACCGGCTCCCCGTCGATGAGGAACGCGGCGGGGGCGAGGTCGAAGACGCGGCGGCGTCCGTGCCGGTCCTCAAGCGTGACCGTCTGCTTGTCCCACGCCACCACGGCACCGCAGAAACCCTCGTCCGCGGATTCCACGACGAGCCCCGGCTCGGCCGGGACCTCGCGGATCCGGCCCCGGCGCGGGCGACGCCAGTCGCCGGTGAGGACGTCACCGCCGTACCTTCTGCCTGGTCTGCCGGAGTAAGTGGGCACGGGCCCGCATTGTAGTGGTGGCCTCGACGCTGGCCCGGACAGAGCCGACGGCGTGTCGACGCGGCCGGGACCCGTGCGCGCTCCCCCGCCACATGGGTAGGAAACCGTTCGACGACGCCGGCGCGTCCTGGCCGGGGCGGGAGCGGACCGGCCGACGTCAGGATCGCGGCCGGCGGGGTGCGCCACCCCGACGCGATCACGTGGAGGGGAGCGACTTGGCGGAACGGCATAGAATTAGCACTTAGGACCACGGAGTGCCAGGAGGTGAGCGCGTGCTCGACGATCGAAAGCTCGCGGTGCTACGTGCCATCGTCGAGGACTACGTGTCGACGAACGAGCCGGTGGGATCGAAGGCGCTCGCCGACCGGCACAGCCTGGGGGTCTCACCCGCGACGATCCGCAACGACATGGTGGCCCTGGAGGAGGAGGGGTACATCACCCAGCCGCACACCAGTGCCGGCCGGGTCCCCACCGACAAGGGGTACCGTCTGTTCGTCGACCGCCTGTCCACGGTCAAGCCCCTGTCGCAGGCCGAGCGGCGCGCGATCGAGACGTTCCTGTCCGGCGCCGTCGACCTCGACGAGATCATCGCCCGCACGGTCCGCCTCCTGGCGCAGCTCACGCGCCAGGTCGCGATCGTGCAATACCCTTCGCTGACCCGCTCGGCGGTGCAGCACGTCGAACTCGTCCCGCTCAGCCCCCACCGCGTGATGATGGTTCTCATCACCGACACCGGGCGGGTGGAGCAGAAGGTCATCGACGGCCTCGACCGCGTCACCGAGGCCTCCGTCGGCGACCTGCGGGCCGCGCTCAACCAGGCGGTGGCGGGCAAGTGGCTCAACGAGGTGCCCTCAGCGGTCTCCGACCTGCCGGCCCGGCTGCCCGCCGAGGAGCGGCCGTTGGCGGCCTCGGTCCTGTCGGTCCTGCTGGAGAGTCTCGTCGAGCGGCACGAGGAGCGGGTCGTCCTCGGCGGCACCGCCAACCTCGCCGGGATGGGCTTCTCCGCCGGGCTGCGCGACGTGCTGGAAGCACTGGAAGAAAACGTCGTCCTCATCCGTTTGCTCGGTGAGGCGGGTGATCCGTCCATGCTGTCGGTCCGGATCGGCGCGGAGAACTCCCACGAGGGGCTGCAGACCACCTCGATCGTGACCGCGGGCTACGGCATTGGAGATCAGTCACTGGCAAAGCTCGGTGTGGTGGGCCCGACCCGAATGGATTACCCCGGAACGATGGGAGCGGTACGCGCAGTGGCAAGATACGTCGGTCAGATCTTGGCGGGGCAGTAAGTGGCCAGAGACTACTACGAGATCCTCGGGGTGCGCCGCGAGGCCACCAAGGACGAAATCAAGAAGGCGTACCGAAGGCTCGCGCGGGAACTGCACCCCGACGTCAACCCCGACCCTCTCACCCAGGAACGCTTCAAAGAGGTCACCCAGGCCTACGAGGTCCTCTCCGACCCCGAGAAGCGCCGGATGTTCGACATGGGGGCGGACCCCTTCGCGCCCGGCGGCGGCGCCGGAGCCGGCGGATTCGGCGGGGCGGGGTTCCCCTTCGACGACATCATGAACGCCTTCTTCGGCGGCGGCCAGACGGCCGGCCGGGCCGCGCGCGAGCGCGCCCGCCGGGGCCGCAGCATCAAGGTCCGGGTCGAACTGGATCTCGCCGAGACCGCGTTCGGTGTCACCAAGGACATCACCTTCCCCACCGCGGTCCTGTGCGGTACCTGCCAGGGCGAGGGCACGGCCAAGGGGAGCCACCGCGAGACCTGCGACATGTGCGCCGGACGCGGTGAGGTCTCCCAGGTCACGCGCTCGTTCCTGGGTCAGGTCATGACGACGCGGCCGTGTCCGCAGTGCTCCGGTCAGGGCACCGTCATCCGCAACCCCTGCCCCGACTGCGCGGGCGAGGGGCGGGTGCGGGAGAAGGTCACCCGCACGGTGCAGATTCCGGCCGGTGTCGAGGACGGCACCCAGATCCAGCTCGCCGGCGAGGGCGAGATCGGCCCCAACGGCGGTCCGCGCGGCGATATCTTCCTGGAGATCGTGCAGCGGCCGCACCCGATCTTCGAGCGGCGCGGAGACGACCTCCACTGCACGGTGACCGTGCCGATGACGGCCGCCGCGCTGGGGGCCTCGCTCACCATCGAGACACTCGACGGAAACGAGACGATCGACCTGCGCCCGGGGACCAACTCCGGCCAGATCATCACGCTCGACGGGCGGGGCAGCCGGCACCTCAACGGTCCGGGGCGGGGCGACCTGATGATCCACGTCACCGTCGAGACGCCGAGCAAGCTCGACGAGGAGCAGGAGAACCTGCTGCGCAAGTTCGCCGAGCTGCGGGGCGAGGACCACCCGCCGGGCAAGTTCAGCCCGGGACAGGGAGGCATCTTCTCCCGGTTGCGTGGCGCCTTCAACACACGCTGAGCCGGCCGGCCGATGGCCGGACCCGGGGCCGGTACCAGGCTCGGGGTCCGGCCGTTCTTCTTGAGAGGGGACCTGTGACAGCTCCGGTTTTCCTGACCGAACCGGGAGGGCTCGCCCACGACACCGTCGTGCTTTCGGGGCCGGAGGGCAGGCACGCGGCGACCGTGCGCCGGCTGGTGGCCGGCGAGGCCGTGCACGTGGTCGACGGCGCGGGGACGCGGGCGCGGTGCGTGGTCGGCGCGGTCGGCAAGGACAGGGTGACCCTCGAAGTCCGCGACCGTGTCCACGAACCGTCGCCCACGCCGCGGATCACCGTGGTGCAGGCGTTGCCCAAGGGGGACCGTGGCGAACTCGCGGTGGAGGTCATGACCGAGGCGGGGGTGGACGCCATCGTGCCGTGGGCCGCGCAACGCTGCGTCACCCGGTGGAAGGCCGAACGCGCCGAGAAGTCCCTGAACAAGTGGCGGGCGACCGCGCGGGAGGCGGCCAAGCAGGCGCGCCGGGCATGGGTCCCCGAGGTGGCCGGGCTCGCCTCGACCCGTGACGTCGTCGCCCTGCTGTCCTCGGCGGCACTGGGCGTGGTGCTGCACGAAGAGGCCGAGGAACGCCTGGCCGCGCTTGCCCTCCCCACCGATCCAGCCGGCGGGATCGTCGTGGTCGTGGGGCCCGAAGGAGGGATCAGCGACCCGGAGCTGGCGGCGTTCACACAGGCCGGAGCGGTGCCGGCACTGCTCGGCCGCACCGTGCTGCGCACCTCCACCGCGGGTGTGGCGGCCTTGGCGGTGCTTCAGGCGCGTTGCGGACGCTGGTAGACCCGGACGGAGCATGGCCCCGCCCGGGGACGGGCGGGGTCACAACGCGAAGAGCCGGACCGGGCTACTCGAGCGCGGAGCCGGCGGGCGAGGGAGGGAGAGGGACCGCGGGAGCCGAGGGCTCGGGTGTCTCCGGAGGAGGAGAGGCCCCGCCCTCGCCGGGATCCTCGCCGCCCGGATCGGGTTCCGGCTCGGGAGCGGGCGCGGGGGCGGTGGGGGCGGGAGTCGGGGAGGGGTCGTCCGAGGCCGGGCAGGACTGACGCTTGGACTCGCCCTCACGGGCGGTGGCGGTGGGCGCCTCGTCCTCGGAATCGCACGGGACGGACGGGTCCCTGTGGTCGGTGTCGCCATCGGGACCGCTCGGGGACGGCGAGGGAGCGGGGGGCCGGGGAGCGACGGGTTCGGTACCGGGGGTGGGGCCGTCGGGAGGGACCGAGGGGGTCCCGCTCGTGGTGTCGCTGAGCCCCTGGCCGTCATGGGGGGTCCCACGGGAGTCCGAGGCGGAGTCCCAGCCCCCCGAGAAGACCTGGTCGCGGATCTGGGGGGTACCGAGCAGCACCGATCCGCCGATGAGCGCCGCGGCCGCGACGGCCGCCGCCGGGCGCAGCCAGGTCAGCGCGGCCCAGGGGGAGAGACGGCGTTGGGCGGTGCGCGTGCGGATCAGGTCGAGGGCCTCGGGGGAGGGGCGTACGGAGTCGGCCTCCGCACGCAGCGCCTCGCGCAGCCGCTGCTCGAATCCATCGTCAAAGGGGTCGGTCATGTCGTCCGCTCCAGGACCGATCGGAGCGCGGCGATTCCGCGCGCCGTGTGGCTCTTGACCGCGCCACGGCTGATTCCCATGGCATCGGCGATCTGTGCCTCGGAGAGGTCTCCGTAGTACCGCAGGACGATGGCCTCACGTTGTCGGGTGGGGAGCCTGCGCAGCGCGGCGACGACCTCGGCTCGTTCGAGCTCGCCCAGGGCGCCGTGCTCGGCGCTGGGGGCGTCGGGAAGCCCCTTGGGGGCGTGCTTCTCGACGACGGCGCGGTGGCGCAGCACCGAACGGGCCCGGTTCACCACCGACTGCCTCAGGTAGGACAGGGCCTTGTTGGGGTCTCGTAGGCGCCTCCAGGCGCCGTGCATGGCGACGAAGGCGTCCTGTACCACTTCCTCGGCGGTCGCGAAGTCGCGGACGAGAAGCGTCGCGAGCCGGACCAACGGCCGGTAGTGAGCACTGTAGAGCTGCGTCACCGCCTGGTCGGCGTCCCACTCGACCGCTACCGTCGCCGCGGGCGCGCCCGCCACCATGGTCTCAGTCACGTCATTGGGACGCGCGCCCTTGTCGCGGGGTTTACGAAAGGGCATGCCTTCTTCTCGCTCAGTTCCCGGGTCTGTCGCGGAGTCCGTGGGCGGACGTCACCGACGTGCCCGGGCCGGCGACCGGTCCCCTTGTCTCGGCCATGCGCGCTGTTCCCCCTTCTTCCCCGAGAGCGTGACAGCGTGGGAGAAGTCACGCAAAGCACCAGAATAGCCCGCGACGGCGAGGTTTTCCGGCTATTCACCACCGAAGGCGCGTTGGGGGAGCACGCGGTGGCGCGCTTCGCCCCACCGTAGGAGAATCCCGGTCCCGGCGCGGCCATAACGGCATGCCGCCCGTCCCCGGGTGAGGGCCTCGCCCACCCGCGAGGCGTGATGGGATGGCCGTGATCACCCCGGTGCGGGGAACCGAGGAGAAAGAGGAGAGGAGGGCAGCGGTGGCGTTGACCGAGCCCGACTGCCTGTTCTGCAAGATCGTCGCGGGAGAGGTGCCGGCCAACATCGTCCGTGAGGGCGAGCGGACCCTCGCGTTCCGCGACATCAACCCACAGGCACCCACCCACGTGCTGATCATCCCGAAGGAGCACCACCCCGACGCCGCGGCGGCCGGACGGGCCGGCCAGGGCCTCCTCGACGAGATCGCCCGAGAGGCTCAGGCGGTGGCCGAGGCCGACGGCGTCGCGGAGAGCGGCTACCGGCTGGTCTTCAACACCGGCCCCGGAGCCGGGCAGACCGTGTTCCACCTGCACGGCCACGTGCTCGGTGGACGGGGCCTGGAGTGGCCACCCGGATAACGGTCACGGCGCGCGGAAACAGCGGCCGGGACGGGGGAGGCCCCTTTCCCGGCCGCGCGAGCGCAGAGGGTGACCAGGGGCAACTTGATAGAATTTCGTCATAACAGCCGACGCTGTTACCCCACCGATCCCAGCGGACGCGAAAGGCAGGGGCGAGACGGCCGCGAGGCCACATTATGGTCGAATCAACGAAACCAAGCACCCAGGTCAAGGTCGTCGTGCCCGAAGAGCACATGATGATCAACCTGCTGGGGTCCGGAGACGAGCTTCTGCGGGTGGTCGAGCGCTCCTTCGACAGCGACATCCATGTCCGGGGCAACGAGATCACCATCAGCGGCAGCCCCGAGGAGACCTCGCTCGTCGTCCGTCTCGTCGAGGAACTGCTCGAACTCGTCGAGAACGGCACCCAGGTCACCCCCGACGCCATCGACCGGACCCTGGGGATGCTGCGCTCCCCCAGCGCCGACGGCGAGCGGCCGGCCGACGTGCTGACGATGAACATCCTGTCGGCGCGTGGCCGCACGATCAGGCCCAAGACCCTCAACCAGAAGCGCTATGTCGACGCGATCGACCGCCACACCATCGTCTTCGGGATCGGTCCGGCTGGTACGGGCAAGACCTACCTGGCCATGGCCAAGGCGGTCAAGGCGCTCCAGGCCAAGCAGGTCAACCGGATCATCTTGACCCGCCCCGCGGTCGAGGCCGGCGAGCGCCTGGGCTTCCTGCCCGGAACGCTCTACGAGAAGATCGACCCCTACCTCAGGCCCCTCTACGACGCGCTGCACGACATGCTCGACCCCGACTCCATCCCCAAGCTCATGTCGGCGGGGACGATCGAGGTGGCGCCGTTGGCCTACATGCGGGGCCGTACGCTCAACGACTCCTTCATCATCCTCGACGAGGCGCAGAACACCTCGCCCGAGCAGATGAAGATGTTCCTGACCCGTCTGGGTTTCGGGTCCAAGATCGTGGTCACAGGGGATGTGACCCAGGTCGACCTCCCCGGTGGTCAGGCCAGCGGCCTCGGCACGATCGAGCGCATCCTCGAAGGGATCGACGACATCGGCTTCTGCCGCCTGAACAGCAACGACGTGGTCCGCCACAAGCTGGTCAGCGCCATCGTCGACGCCTACGGGCGCTATGACCACGAACGGCAGGACGGGCGGCAGCGCGACCGCCGGCCGCGGTCCCGCCCCGCTGGTTCGGCCAACGGCGCCGGTTGATATCCCGCGTGGCCCGCACCGGGCCACGCGGACCGATGAACACAGAGATTGAGGCGCGTTCAGCAATGAGTATCGACGTCGCGAACGAGTCCGGCGTCCCCACCGACGAGACGCGGCTGGCCCGGCTGGCCCGTTACGTGCTCGACTCCATGCGGGTCCACCCGCTCGCGGAGTTGTCCATCGTGCTCGTCGACGAGGAGCCGATGGCCGAGTTGCACGTCCGCTGGATGGACGAACCCGGACCGACCGACGTGCTGTCGTTCCCGATGGACGAACTGCGCCCAGGGGGACCCGGGCGCACCTCCGACCCCGGTGTCCTCGGCGACGTGATCATCTGTCCGCAGGTGGCCGCCCGCCAGGCCGAGAAGGCCGGTCACCCGACCCAGGACGAGATCGACCTGCTGTGCACCCACGGCATCTTGCACCTGCTCGGTTACGACCACGCCGAGCCCGAGGAGCACAAGGAGATGTTCGGGCTCCAGGGTGAACTGCTCGCCGGATGGCGGCACAGCCTGGAGCAGTCCGTGGCCCAGACGGGGACGGAGGACGGTCCGCGATGACCTCTGGCCATACCGGCCAGGCCGGCCTCGGACCGGCCCTGTCGGCGGCGGAGCCCGTGACACTCCTGGCCGTCACCGGTCAGGAGGCCGCGGAGCTGGGGCTCGCGTTCGGATGCGCGATCCTGCTGTCGCTGGCCGCCGCCTTCTTCGTCAGCGTCGAGGTTGCCCTGACCCGGGCGGCGCGCATGGGGGTGGGCGAACTCGTCGGCACCCGTACGGGCCGAGGGGTACGCCGCCTGGAGGACGTCGCGGCCGATCCGGCGCGCCACCTCAACATGGTGCTGCTGCTGCGGGTGTCCTGCGAGGTGCTGGCGACCCTGGCCCTGGCCGTCGGCTTCGTCGACTGGCTGGGCCTGGACTGGCTCGCGGTGCTCCTCGCCGCCGTGGTGATGATCCTGGTCAACTACGTGCTGATCAGCGTCACCCCGCGGATCCTGGGCCGGCAGTTCCCCGCGGCGGTCGCGCTGACCGGTGCCGCTATCGTCCGTCCGGTCACCCGGGTGCTGGGGCCGCTCGCCCAGGCGCTGGTCCTGTTGGGGCAGGCGTTCACCCCGCGCGGCAAGGGCGAGCGCGAGGGGCCGTTCACCAGCGAGGACGAGCTGCGCAGGCTGGTCGACCTGGCCGAGCGGGGGCACGTGATCGACCCCGAGGAACGCCAGATGATCCACTCGGTGTTCAAACTCGACGACACGACGGTGCGCGAGGTCATGGTGCCGCGCACCGACATCGTGTTCATCGACCACGACGCCAGCGTGGACGACGCGCTCTCGCTCGCGCTGCGCAGCGGCTTCTCGCGCATCCCCGTCGCCGGCGAGGACATGGACGACGTGGTCGGCATCGTCTACCTCAAGGACGTCGTGGCCCGGCTGCGCGACCAGTGGAACGCCGGGCCCGGCGCGCCCGACCAGCACCGGACCGTCCGCGACATCATGCGCGCGGCGACCTACGTGCCCGACTCCAAGCCGATCGACGAGCTGCTGCGCGACATGCAGCGGCAGCGCATCCACGTCGCGGTCGTCATCGACGAGTACGGCGGGACCGCGGGCCTGGTGACCATCGAGGACATCGTGGAGGAGATCGTCGGGGAGATCACCGACGAGTACGACGACGAGGTCCCGCCCATCGAACGGCTGGGCGAGGACAAGGCGCGTGTCACCGCGCGCCTGCCGCTGGGCGAGCTCACCGAGCTGTTCGGGGCCGAGGTGGACGCCCCCGACGTCGAGACGGTGGGAGGACTGCTCGCCTACGTGCTGGGCCGTGTGCCCATCAGCGGCTCCCAGGCCGTGTACGCCGGTCTGCGGCTCACCGCGGAGGATCCCTCCGGCCGACGCAACCAGACCGCCACGATCCTGGTCGAGAGGGTGGCCGCGGCCGAGCAGGAGCAGGAGCCGACCCCCAGGGCCGACGCCTGAGACACCGCGCGACAGCGCGCGGTGACCGTTTGCGCAGGAGACGAGGAAGACGTGACCGAACCGACCCCCACCGCGGCCGAACTCGACCCCGAGGACGCCAAGCTCATCACGCTGGCCCGCTCCTCACGCGCCCGCAACGCCACGGCCGAGGGCGCCGCCGTGCGCGACGAGACGGGACGCACCTATGTGGCCACGACCGTGGACCTGCCCTCACTGAAGCTGTCGGCACTACAGGCCGCGGTCGCCGCCGCCGTCTCCAGCGGCGCGGAGGTGCTTGAGGCCGCCGTCGTGGTGGGCGCGGCCACGGAGCTGTCGCCGGCCGACGCTGCGGTGACCCGTGACCTGAAAACCGCGACCGTGGTGCTCAGCGGGCCGGACGGCACGCCCGCGAGCATCACGCGCGCCTGACGAACAGACTGGACTCATGGACGACCTCGACCTGGAAAAGCTGCGGGTACCGCTGCCCATGCCCTCCTACCCGGAGGGCTTCCGCAGTGGGTTCGCCTGCTTCGTCGGGCGGCCCAACGTGGGCAAATCGACACTGATGAACGCGCTGGTCGGCCAGAAGGTGGCCATCACCAGCAACCGGCCGCAGACCACGCGGCGCACCGTGCGTGGGATCGTGCATCGAGACGACGCGCAGTTGATCATCGTCGACACCCCCGGCCTGCACAAACCGCGCACGCTGCTGGGGGAGCGGCTGGACAGCCTGGTCCGCTCGACACTGGTCGAGGTCGACGTGATCGCCTTCTGCATCCCCGCCGGTGAGCCCATCGGACGCGGCGACACCTACATCGCCCGCGAACTGGCCGCCCAGCGCGACACCCCGGTCGTCGCGCTGGTGACCAAGACCGACACCGTCGACCGGGCCCGGGTGAGCGAGCAGCTCCTGGCGGTCTCGCGGCTGGGCGAGTGGGCCGACATCGTCCCGGTGTCGGCCGCGGCCGGTTTCCAGCTCGACACGGTCGCCGACGTGCTGTGCGGCCACCTGCCGGAGGGACCGCCCCTCTACCCCGACGGTGAGCTGACCGACGAGCCGGACGAGATGCTGGTGGCCGAGCTGATTCGCGAGGCGTCCCTGGAGGGGGTGCGCGACGAGCTGCCGCATTCGATCGCGGTGGTGGTCGAGGAGATGGCGCCCCGCGAGGGCAGGGACCTCATCGACATCTACGCCTCGTTGTACGTCGAGCGCCCGAGCCAGAAGGCGATCGTCATCGGCTCCAAGGGGGCGCGGCTGCGCGAGGTGGGCTCGCGGGCGCGCGCGCAGATCGAGGCGCTGCTGGGCAGCCGGGTCTACCTCGACCTGAGGGTGCGGGTCGCCAAGGACTGGCAGCGCGATCCCAAGCAGCTGCGCCGTCTGGGCTTCGACCAGCAGGTGTGAGGCCACGGGTGTGGGGGCGTCGGGCGAGACCTGGCGCCCCCACGCTCAATTCTGGTGGTTGAGGTCGCCGGCCAGGCTGACCGCGGCGCGCTGCACGATCGGCGCGGCCCGGTCCACGAACTCCCAGTTCATCCGCGATTCGGGGCCGGAGATCGAGACCGCCATCATCGCCGGTCCGCCGAGCACCGGCACGGCCAGGCACCGGACGCCGATCTCCTGTTCGCCGTCATCGATGGCGTACCCGCGTTCCCGGATGCGGGCGAGCTCCGCCGCGAACGCCTCGGGGGTGGTGATGGTGCGGTCGGTGGCCGCGGGCATACCGGTGCGGCGCACGGTCGCCAGCGCCTCGGCCTCGGGGAGCTGGGCCAGCAGGGCCTTGCCCACGCCCGCCGAGTGGGGGAGCACCCGCCGGCCCACCTCGGTGAACATCCGCATGGCGTGGGGAGAGGGGACCTGGGCCACGTAGACGACCTTGTCGCCGTCGAGCATGGCCAGGTTGGCGGTCTCGCCGAGTTCGTCCACCAGCTGGGCGAGGTGGGGGCGCGCCCAGGTGCCGAGCATGCGGGACGCGCTCTCACCGAGCCCGATGAGGCGGGGACCCAGGGCGTAGCGTCGCGACGGGAGCTGGCGGACGTAGCCGTTGCCCAGCAGGGTGCGGATGATGCGGTGGATCGTGGGGAGGGGAAGACCGGAGGAGCCGGCGAGCTGGCTCAGTGAGATCTCGCCGCCCGCGTCGGCCATGATCTCCAGCAGGGCGAAGGCCCGGTCGAGCGACTGGACGCCGCCCGACCGGTTCCTCGACTCGCTCTCCGCACCGGTCCCGCCGGTCGTCGTCTGTGGTGGCGTTGTCAAAGGTGTAGCTCCCATCGCGTGACCACTCCGACCGGCCGTTCCGGCTCACGGCCACTCGGTTCGGAGTTCTCATTCTGCGATACGGAAGCCGAGCCCGCTAATCCCGATCGTGGCTCGGTACCGACCGCTGCCATCTGCGGAAGTCCCCTGTGGCGCCCCTTGTTTCGGGAGGCTCCGCCGTACTGCCTCTTGTTGTTCCGAATTGTAGAAGTTAATGTCCGCTATATAGAAGTTATCGGTGCCGGGTTCTCTTCGCCCCCGGGCGCCGGTCCACAGCGGAAGGGACATAGACCGTGGTTGAGCAGGACTCCCTGGCCGGCGCGGCCGACGTGGCCGGTATCGGCCTGTCCGAACTCGGCGACGCCCTCGACACGAGGCTCGCCGACGCCGACGCGCGCCTCCTTCGCGGCTATCCCGGCGACCGGGGCCGCCGCCAACCGGTCCACACCGTCTACGTCCCCGCCGACGCGATCCGCCCCGGACTCGCCGCCGAATGGGGACGTCGGGCGCTGGCCTGCCTGGACGAGCACGCCCCCGACACCGCGACCCTCGCCGCGGCCACCGGCCTGGACGAGGCGGCCGTCGCCGACTGCCTGCCCCGGGTCCGGGCCAAACTCCAGACCGAACCCGTCGAGGACCTGCGCATCGACCTGGAGGACGGTTATGGCGCCCGGCCCGACGAGGAAGAGGACGCCCACGTGACCGCGGCGGCCGAAGCCCTGTGCGCCGACCTGGCCGAGGGCACGGCCCCGCCCTACTGGGGCATCCGCATGAAGGGGATGGAGTCCGCCGGCCGCAGGCGGGGCCTGCGCAGCCTCGGACTGTTCCTGCGCACCGTGCTGGAGCGGGCCGGGGGGCTGCCCGACGGGTTGACGCTCACCCTGCCCAAGATCACCGCGGTCGAGCAGGTCGAGGCGATGGCCTGGCTCACCGCGGAGCTGGAGAAGCGGTTCGGCCTGGCGGAAGGCGACCTCACCTTCGAGCTGCAGATCGAGACGCCGCAGTCCATCCTCTCCCACGACGGCGTGGCCGCCGTCGCCCGCATGGTGCACGCGGCGCCCGGCCGGGTCACGGCCCTGCACTACGGCACCTACGACTACAGCGCCGCCTGCGGGGTCACCGCGGCCTTCCAGAGCATGGCCCATCCGGCCGCCGACCACGCCAAGGCCGTCATGCAGCTCGCCGCCGCCGGAACCGGCGTGTGGCTGTCCGACGGTTCCACCAACGTGCTCCCGGTCGGTGACACGGCCCAGGTGCACGCCGCCTGGCGGCTGCACGCCGGGCTCGTCCGCCGGTCCCTGGAACGGGCCTACTACCAGGGCTGGGACCTGCACCCGCATCAGCTGCCGACACGCTACCTGGCCACCTACGCCTTCTACCGCGAGGCGTTCGAGCCCGCCGCCGAACGCCTCAAGGCCTACCTGGGCGCGGCCGGCGGCGCCATCATGGACGAGCCCGCCACGGCCCAGGCGCTGGCCTCGGCCCTGGTCCGGGGCCTGCACTGCGGGGCGTTGGGCGACGACGAGGTCGCCGCGGCGGCGGGGGTGTCACGCTCGGAGCTGGAGGGCTTCGCCAACCGCAGGGTGGGCTGACCGTCAACGAAGGCAACCGGACGAGAAAGGCGAGGAACATGCCGGAGCAGGCCCACGACCTGGTGATACGGGCCCGACGCGCGATCACCCCCGAAGGAGAGCGCGCGATCGCCGTGGCCGTGCGCGACGGGCGCATCACCGCGATCACCGACTACGACACCCCGCCTGCGGCGGCGCGCACCGTGGAGGTCGCCGCCGACGAGGTGCTGCTTCCCGGCCTGGTGGACAGCCACGTCCACGTCAACGACCCCGGACGCAGCGAGTGGGAGGGGTTCGCCACCGCCACCCGCGCCGCGGCGGCCGGCGGGGTCACCACGATCATCGACATGCCGCTCAACAGCATCCCGCCCACGACAACGGTCGACGGGCTGGAGGCCAAGCGCGCGGTCGCGCGCGGCAACGTCCTCATCGACGTGGGGTTTTGGGGCGGTGCCGTGCCCGAGAACAGCGGGCCGGCCACGACCAAGGAGCTGCGCGCGTTGCACGAGCAGGGGGTCTACGGCTTCAAGTCGTTCCTCTCGCCCTCGGGCGTGGACGAGTTCGGTCACCTGTCCCCCGAGGAGTTCCGCGTCGCGGCCGAGGCGATCGGCGAGTTCGGCGGCGTGCTCATCGTGCACGCCGAGGATCCCCGCGTGCTCGACGCCGCGCCGCCGGCGTACGGTCGCGACTACGCCTCCTTCCTCGCCTCGCGCCCCGACGAGGCCGAACACGCGGCGATCCGGCTGGTCATCGACACCGCGCGGGCCACCGGTACCCGTTGTCACATCCTGCACCTGTCCAGCGCGACGGCGTTGCCGATGATCCGCGCGGCGCGAGAGGAGGGGGTCCCCCTCACGGTCGAGACGTGCCCGCACTACCTGACGATCGCCGCGGAGGAGGTGCCGGAGGGAGCGACCCAGTTCAAGTGCTGTCCGCCCATCCGGGGAAGCGCCAACCGCGATCAACTCTGGGAGGCGCTGCGCGAAGGGGTGATCGACTGCATCGTCAGCGACCACTCGCCGAGCACGGTCGACCTGAAGAACCTCGACACCGGTGACTTCGGGACGGCCTGGGGCGGCATCTCCGGGGTGCAGGTGGGCTTCTCCACGGTGTGGACGGAAGCGTCGGCGCGCGGATTCCCCCTCGCCGAGGTCGTCGAGTGGATGGCGCGGCGGCCGGCCGAGATCGCCGGTGTCGACGGCAAGGGCGGGCTGGTCGTCGGCAACGACGCCGACTTCGCGGTCGTCGCCCCCGACGAGGTGGTGCGTCTGGACGTCGCCGAGCTGCACCACAGGAACCCGATCAGCGCCTACGACGGCCGTCAGGTGCGCGGGGTCGTGCGCGCCACCTGGTTGCGCGGCGAGCTGGTCGACCCGGCCGAGCCGAAGGGGCGCCTGCTGAGCCGGGGGTGACGACGGCCCGAGCGGGCCGGAGTTCCCGGGGGAGGGCCGCCCGGGGAGCGTCCGGCGGGCCGCCGTGTCCCCGGGCCGGAGCCGTGGCGTGGAACGGGCCGGCCGGAGCGGGGCGGGCAACCGGGAGCGGGCCGGCTCGCGCGGGTGTCCCCGCGGCACCACGGGCCGGCGCCCCGGCGGCGGCCCGGACCACGAGTCGCCGCCCAGGGCGCGGGCGCGCACCTCGACGGTGCGCTCCGCGCCGTCCGGCCCGTCGAAGGGCTCCGGGAGACCGTCCCCGGCAGGAGTTCGCGCTGTTCTAGGCGGCAGCGCCTCGCGCACGCCCACCCTCGCCCCGCCGCCCGTGGTCGCCGGGGCGACCGCCCCGGCGCCACCTCACCGATCCACACGCGGCCCCGGTCGGCCTCCGCGCCGACCGGGGCCGTACCCCGCTCCACGGCGGTGCCCAAAGCGGAATCCCGCGACCGCGAGGTCTGGTCGGCCTCGCCGACCGCGATGCGGCCGGATCCCGTTCGCGCCTCGATCGGACGTGGCACAGCTCGGTTCGGATGTCGCCGGAGGCGGTCCTTAGCCGCGTCGGTCCGCCGGTCTCGCCGGTCCGGATGTCGCCGGAGGCGGTGGTGACGTGGGCGCGCTGCCCGGACGTGGCCGGCCCCGACCTCACCGCGGGTGCTCCGCGTGCCGGCAGGCGCCGTGGTCGATCCGCGTCCCGCCATCGCGGGGACCAGGCGCACCCCAGCCGAGCCGCTCCGCGCGGTCGAGGCCGGCCGGGACGAGGCGCCGAGGCCGGGCCGGTCCCTCCGGCAGGTCGATGGGGACATCGGTGGCGGATCCGCCGCCCCGGCCCGCGCCGCGCACGGGCGAGGCCCCGACCGTCACGTCCTGGATTCCAGGAGCCGGTGCACCACCACGGTGCCCGGGGCGATGGACTGCGACATCCGGCAGAACGGAAAAGGCGCGGGGCCTGAGCAGCGTGGCTCCGCCGAGGACGCCGGCGATCCGCCGCAGCGACACCGCCTCCCTCAAGGGCATCGACCTGTCCACCCACAACGGTCAGGACCTCGACGCCGTATCCGCCGAACCCGACAGCCGCCCACGCGAAACGCTCGACCGGGAAACCCCGGCCGAGCGTTTCGCCTGAACCGCTCGCGGCCTGATCAACACGGCCACGCGGTGCAGCGCCCCGGGCAATCGCCCGGGACCTCGCCGCAGGGACCGGCACGCGGAAGGCAGCGCGGTCCTCAGGTGCGTGAAGGCGCCTCGTCCGACGGGGTCGGCGGGGACCCGGCCCCGTCGGAGAGGTCCCCGGACGTGGCGTCGCGCGCCTGCGGGGCCTCCTCGCGCGCGTCCTCCTCCGGGTACTCCTTGTCCAGGGTCGGGGCCGCGGCGAACACCGACGGACCCTCCTCGTACTGGCCGCCGCCGATGATGTTGAAACAGATGTTGAGCACGATCGCGACGACCGCCGCGCCCACGATGCCCGAGTGCAGGATGAGCGCCAACCAGTCGGGGAAGCCGTCGTAGAACTGCGGCACCGCCATCGGGATGATGCCGAAGCCGAGCGAGGTGGCGACGATGATCAGGTTCAGGTTGTTGTCGAAGTCCACCTTGCCGAGCGTCCGGATGCCGCTGGCCGCGACGGTGCCGAACAGGACGAGCCCGGCGCCCCCCAGGACCGGCATGGGGATCGCCGCCACCACGCGGCCCAGGATCGGGAACAGGCCCAGCAGGATCAGCATCAGCGCGCCGGTCGCCACGACGTAGCGGCTCCTGATCCTGGTCAGCGCGATCAGACCGATGTTCTGGGCGAAGGAGCTGCCCGGGGTGCTGTTGAAGAGCGGGCCGATGATGGAGGCGCTCACGTCGGCGCGCAGCCCGGCCGCGATCCGCTTGCTGTCGATGCGGGTGCCGATGATCTCCCCCACCGCGATGATGTGCGAGGCGCCCTCGGTGAGGACGACCAGCATGATCACGCACATGGTCAGGATCGCCGCGAGGTCGAAGACCGGGAGACCGAAGTACAGGGGCGAGCCGAGGGAGAACACCGCGCCATCACCGACCTGGCTGAAGTCGGCCTTGCCGAAGGGGACCGCGATGAGCGTCCCGGCGAGCAGGCCCAGCAGGATCGAGATACGGCTGAGCAGCCCGGGAAGGACCCGCGAGAACAGCAGGACCAGGCCCAACGTGGCACCGGCCAGGGCCAGGTCGGACAGCGCCGGCATGCCGTCCGCGGCGCCGTTGACGACCCAGTTGGCCGCCACGGGCATCAGCGACAGGCCGATGACGGTGATGAGGCTGCCGGTCACCACCGGTGGGAAGAACCGTACGAGCTGCCCGAAGAAGGGGGTCAGGCAGAACGCGAACAGGCCGCCCACCAACGACGCGCCGAACACGACGGGGAGCCCCTGGTCGGCGTCCGCGGCGATGGCCGTCATCGCGCTGACCGGGACGAAGGAGGAACCGACGACGATCGGCATCTGCGCGCCGATACGCAGCACCCCCGTCGTCTGCAACAGGGTGGCGATGCCGGCGACCAGGAGCGCGCCACTGACCAGGACGCCCAGTTCGGGACCGTCCAGACCGGCCGCGGCGCCGATGACCAGGGCGGGGGCGACCGCGCCGGCGTACATGGTGAGGATGTGCTGCAAGCCGTAGAGGACGAGCAACCGGGGTGGAAGCCTCTCGTCCTCCGGGCGGGAGGAGGGGGTGGCGGCCGAGGCCGGGGGGACGTGCGCGTTCTTGCGGAATCTCATGGCCAGTACCAGCCTTTTGAGTCATCGGCCGGACCGCGTCTCCGATGGTCCTGCGGTGGTGCCCCGGACCGGCCGTCTCCGTCTCCTGTCATGGGTGCGGCCCCTTCGCGCCGTTCAGGGACCGCCTCGCGGTGTCAGCTCGGTGGGGCCGACGGTGCTTCGGCGGGTCGGGGACCCGCCTCACCGCCGAGGGGGAGGTCCCCGGCGGTCGCCTGGTGGGGGACGATCGGGGCCGGCGTCGCGCGCGGGCCGATCACGTTGAACACGATGTTGAGCAGGACGGCGACGACACTGGCGCCGATGATGCCCGAGCCGAGGATGGTGGCGGCCCAGCCGGGGAAGGCGTCGTAGAAGCCGGGCACGGCCACGGGGACGATGCCGACCCCGATCGAACAGGCCGCGATGATCAGGTTGAGCCCGTTACCGCCGAAGTCGACCGTGCCGAGCGTGCGCACCCCGCTGATCGCGATCGTGCCGAACAACAGCAGGGCCGCACCGCCCAGCACCGGCATGGGGATGATCGCGATGACCCGGCCCAGCACGGGGAACAGGCCGAGCAGCACGAGCGTGGCGCCTCCGGTGGCCACGACGAAGCGGCTGCGCACACCGGTCAGCGCGATGACACCGATGTTCTGGGCCAGCACACCACAGGGAAAGGAGTTGAACAGCGGGGCGAACAGGGCCGAACCCGCGTCGGCGCGCAGGCCGTCGGCGATGCGCCGCCGGTCGATGGGGGTCCCGATGACCTGGCCCACCGCGAGGGTGTCGGCCGTTCCCTCGGTGAGGATGACCAACATGACCACGCACATGGTCACGATCGGCACCAGGTCGAACTCCGGCAGGCCGAAGTAGAGCGGCTGGCCGAAGGAGAACACCGGCCCTTCCAGGACCGAGCCGAAGTCGACCCGGCCGAAGGGGACCGCGATCACGGTGCCCAACACCAGACCGAGCAGGACCGACATGCCGGCCAGGGAGGGCGGCAACAGCCGGTACAGCACCAGCATGATCAGCAGGGTGATGCCGCCCAGGGCGAGGTTGGACAACGAGGGATGCCCCGAAGCCTCCCCGTCGATGATCCAGTTCGCGGCGACGGGCAGCAGCGACAGGCCGATGACGGTGATGACGCTTCCGGTCACCACCGGGGGGAAGAAACGCAGCAGGGCGGCGAAGAAGGGGGCGATGAGCACCCCGAACACGCCGGCCGCGAACGTCGCGCCGAAGACCACGGGCAGGCCGCGCTCCTCGGCGAAGGTGGCCATGATGCCCAGGGGGACGACGGAGATGCCCACGACCATGGGCAGCCGCGCGCCGAAACGCCACACGCCCAGCGTCTGGAGCAGCGTGGCCAGTCCGCACACGAGGAGCGCGCCGCTGACGAGGACCCCCAGCGCTGCCGTGTCGAGTCCGGCCGCGGCCCCGATGACCAGGGGAGGGGTGGCGACCCCCGCGTACATCGTGACGATGTGCTGGAGGCCATAGGCGAACAGAAGCCGGGGCGCGAGCCGTTCGTCCTCGGGACGGTCCGTCGGGGACGCCGGGGGACGGTCGGCCTTCACGGGGGTGCGGGTCTTCCTGAACAATTCAGCCCCTTGGGATCGTGAGCGGCGGTGATACGGAGCACGGGATCCGTTGTCGCTCGCCGTCACCGAGAAATCGCTGTGAGTGATCGTCGGAGGGTGTGGGCGGGACGCGCACGGACGACAGCGGGGCCGGTGCGCGGCCGGACGGACGGGGCGTGGGGGCGGCCGATCACCGCCCGCCGGAGGGGGCGCGGTCCCGGGGGCCGGGACCGCGCCGGACCGGTCAGATGAAGCCGGGAACGGTCTCCCAGACGCGACCGGCCGCGGGGGCGTCGTCGCGTTCGATGGTGGCCTCGATCTTTCCGTAGGAGCGGTCGGAGGCGAAGAACACCTCGTTCGGGTTGTCCAGGCCGAACGGCGACAGGTCAACCACGAAGTGGTGCTTGTTCGGGCAGGAGAACTTGATCTCGGCGACCTCGGGGTGGGCCTCCAAGACGGCCTTGCCCATCTCCCACAGCGTCTGCTGGAGGGCGAGGCTGTGGTGGTTGGCGAAGGTCTCGATCAGGATCGCGCGGATGGACGCATAGGTCTTGTCCCAGTCGATGTCGGTGCCGATGTAGCGCCAGCGGGCCTTGACGTCGGTGGCCATGACCCGGTCGGTCGTCTCGGCCAGGGTCGTGTATTCGGTCCGGGGGAAACCGTGGAACTCCGAGTCGGTCGTCTTGAGGACGGTGAGCCCCTCCAGGCCGGAGATGACGGTCTCCTCGGCACCGTCCTTGACGACGACGGTGGTGCGGGTCTCGCGGCCGTCCCGGACGAAGGAGTGGTTGTGCGGACCCTCGGCGGTCGCGGCCCGGGTCCAGGTGTACTCCTCGATCTCCTGCCGCGCCCCGTGTACCTGCTCGAAGGTGTCCACGTGGTAACGGGCCAGGCGGAGCGCGAAGTCCTCGATCGCGCCGACCCCGTACTTGCGGGCGAAGGCGTAGACGGTGTTCTTCTGCGTGTCGGTGGCGACACAGTGGGCGTTGTCGCCCTTGGTGTGCACCGCTTCGAAGTCGCCGCGCAGCTGGGAGGTGACGTTGACGTCCTTGATCGTGTGGACGTCGGTGTCCCGGTTGATGTGGACCAGGCGCACCTCGGCCTTGCCGTACTGGTTGTCTCCGAGACGGATTGCCATGTTCGGGTCAACTCCTTGAGGTGGTGGAAGGGGGGAACTGCGGAGTTTTTCCGTCCGGGGCCGGCAGCGACCCCGGACGGGTGCGCCCGAGGGAGGACCGCTGAACGCGGAAGGACCTATCACGCACTCGAAGGAGGTTCGGGAGGGGCGGCCTAGCTGCCCCGGTAGGTGGAGAAGGAGAACGGGCTCAACAGCAACGGCACGTGGTAGTGCGCGTCCTCGTCGGTGAGCTCGAAGGTCACCGTCACCTCGGGATAGAACCCGCGCTGGCCGCTGGCGGCGAAGTAGGCGGCGGTGTCGAAGGTGATGCGGTAGCGGCCCGTGGCCAGGCGCTGCGGGCCGAGGTCGGCGACACGCCCGTCGGCGTCGGTGTCTCCCGTGGCGACCGTCGACCAGGCGCCGCGTCCGGCGTCGTCGGCGGCTTCCAGGCGCACCGGGACACCGCCGGCCGGCCGGCCGAGGGCGGCGTCGAGGACGTGGGTGGTCACGTGGCTGCGAGTTCGGGCGTTCACTGGTCGAGCACCTTTTCCACGCGCACGAGCGCGATCTTGCGGAGTTCGTCGGCGACGACCCTGGCCTCGGTGGCCGGGTCGTTGCCGAGCCGGTCGGTGAGGTCGGCGAGCAGCTCCTCGCCGGAGCGCCCGCTGGCACACACCAGGTAGATCTGTCCGAACCGGCGCTCGTATTCGGCGTTGGCGGCCTGGAAGGCGTCTCGGACATCGCTCCGTCCGGTGTCGACCCCCGCTTGTTCGCCGCGTGACCAGGCGGACTCGGTGTCGCGGCCCGTGGCGCGCTCGCCGATGCGGGGGTGGCGGGCCAGGGCCTTGGCGACCTCGTCGTCGGTGATGGTGCGGGCATGGGCGTCGGCGGCGGCGAAGAGCGCGGTCCGGTCGTTGAACGGCCGTTCGCGTTCCAGCGCCGTCACCCAGCGGTCGATGTCGAGGCAGCGGGCGAACTCGGTCTGGAACTCCTCGGCCGACAGCGCGTTGACGCGCGACAGTCCGGAGTCGCCCCCCGTGTCGGTGCTCTCGGGCATGTGCTCTCCAGAGAAGGCGTCCGTCGGGGTGATCTCCCCGTTGACCTTGGCGAGGGCCGTCGTGGCCGGCCGGAACGCTCACAGTGTGGCGATCCCGTGTTTCCACGGCGTATCCCGACGTGACAACCAGATTTCGTAGTGCAGAAACTTCGTTTTGTATGACGGACTGTAGACCGGGCGGTCTGCGGGCTGTCAACACTTGAAGTGAGATGAATTGCGGTTCATGGCGACTTTGTTCACAATGACGAAACTTCTGCGTACTTCATCCATTGATGTCGCTTTTGCGGCTTTAAGGGGGTGAGGAGGTGTTTACGGCGAGGGTGTTGACAAGGAGGGTGGGGGAGCGCACACTCAAGGAGGATTCCTTGAAGTGAAAATTACATTCCACATAGCGAAATAACTCCGGAGGGCTGAGCCCATGAGCCACACGCTGCGCTACACGGCGAACTGCTCGCTGCTGTTCACCGAGCTGCCCGTGAACGAGCGGCCGGCCGCCGCTGCCGCCGCCGGGTTCGACGCGGTGGAGTTCTGGTGGCCCTTCGCCCGGCCTGTTCCCGGCGACGCCGAGGTCGACGCCTTCGTCACCGCGATCACCGACGCGGGAGTCCGGCTCACCGGCCTGAACTTCTACG
Source organism: Marinactinospora endophytica (assembly GCF_054780875.1). Lineage (NCBI taxonomy): Bacteria > Bacillati > Actinomycetota > Actinomycetes > Streptosporangiales > Nocardiopsidaceae > Marinactinospora > Marinactinospora endophytica. Next base: position 171,208 of record NZ_BAAGVM010000001.1, read on the forward strand.
CCGGTGAGATGCCCGGCCCCGATCGGGGGGTGCTCTCCCTGCCGGATCGGGCCCAGGAGTTCCGGGACAACGTCGACGTCGTCGTCGACATCGCCCGGCGCACCGGGGTGGCCGCCTTCAACGCGCTGTACGGTCTGCGCCAGGACGGGATCGACCCGGCGGAACAGGACCGGATCGCCCTGGAGAGCATCGGCATCGCGGCGGCGGGGGTCGCCGCCGTGGGCGGCACCGTCCTCATCGAGCCCATCAGCGGCGCCGACGCCTACCCGTTGTCGACCGCGGCCGACGCGCTGCGGGTCGTCGCCGCCGCGCACGCCGCCGGCGCGCCCAACGTCGCCCTGCTCGCCGACTTCTTCCACCTCGCCGCCAACGGGGACGACGTCGCCGCCGTGGTGGACGCCCACGCCGCGGAGTTCGGCCACATCCAGATCGCCGACTTCCCCGGACGGGGCGAGCCCGGAACCGGCACGCTCCCCCTCGACGAGCTCCTCGGCGCCGCCCAGACCAAGGGGTACGACGGGTACGTCGGGCTGGAGTACAAGCCGACCGTGTCCAGCGCCGAAAGCCTCGGTTGGCTCAAGCGCTGAACAGGACCGCATCCGTCAGGAAGGAAACGTCAATGCCCCAGGCGCACAAGGTCGCCTTCATCGGACTCGGCATCATGGGCCTGCCGATGGCGGTCAACCTGGTCAAGGCCGGTTTCGCCGTCACCGGTTACAACCGCTCGCCCCACAAGGCCGAACAGCTCGCGCAGCAGGGCGGGAAGGCCGCGAGCTCCGTCGCCGAGGCGGTGCGCGACGCCGACGTCGTCATCACGATGGTGCCCGACTCGCCCGACGTCGAAGAGGTGCTCCTCGGCGAGGACGGCGTGTTCGCCAACGCCGCCCCCGGGACCCTCGTCATCGACATGAGCACCATCCGCCCCGACGTCTCCCGCGAGCTGGCCCGGGCCGGAGCCCAGCGGGGGCTGCGCGTCCTGGACGCGCCGGTGAGCGGCGGCGAGGCGGGCGCCATCGAGGCGAAGCTGTCCATCATGGTCGGAGGGGAGGAGGCCGACTTCGCCGCGGCCGAGCCGGTCTTCTCCGCCCTGGGCACCACCTGTGTCCACGTCGGCCCCGCGGGCTCCGGCCAGACCGTCAAGGCGGCCAACCAGCTCATCGTCGCCGGCAACATCCAACTGGTCGCCGAGGCACTGGTGTTCCTGGAGGCCCACGGCGTCGACACGGAGGCCGGCCTGAGGGTCCTCAACGGAGGACTGGCCGGCAGCACGGTGCTGACCCGTAAGGGCGAGGCGATGCGCAACCGCGAGTTCCAGCCGGGGTTCCGCGTCGAACTGCACGACAAGGACATGAAGATCGTGACGACCGCCGCGCGTGAGGCGGGGGTGAGCATCCCCGTGGGGGCGCTGGTCGCCCAGTTCGTGGGCGCCCTCAAGGCACAGGGCCACGGCGGGCTCGACCACTCCGCGCTGCTCAAGCTCGTCGAACAGCTCTCCGGATCCGAGCGCGGCCGACCGCGCGGATGAGACGGGTCGCCGCCGGCGGGACTGGCGGGACGGTCTCGCGTCTTACGTGTGCTCCGCGCGAGATCCGGCCGCCTGGGTGTTGGCCGCACCACGGTTCCGCCGGCGGAACCCCAACCCCCTAGCACTGAAGGGTTTGCCACCATGGTACAGATGCCCGCGATGAACGCCGTCGTCGAGGTGATGAAGTCCGAGGGCGTCGACACGGCGTTCGGATGCCCCGGCGCGGCGATCCTCCCCCTCTACAAGGCGCTTGAGGAGGTCGGCGGAATCGAGCACCTGATCGTCCGCCACGAGGAGGGCGCCACCCATATGGCCGACGGCTGGGCGCGCACCAGCGGCCGGGTCGGCGTCGCCATCGGAACCTCGGGTCCGGCCGGGACGAACATGATCACCGGCCTGTACACCGCGTTCGCCGACTCCATCCCGATCGTCTGCATCACCGGCCAGGCGATCTCGACCAAGCTGCACCAGGAGGCCTTCCAGGCCGTCGACATCGTCGAGATCGCCAAACCGGTCACCAAGTGGGCGGTGCAGATCAAGGAGGCCGCCCAGGCCCCGTGGATCTTCCGCGAGGCCTTCAGGACCGCCCGCGAGGGACGTCCCGGTCCGGTCCTCATCGACATCCCGCTCGACGTCGCCCAGCAGATCATCACCTATGACCCGAAGATCGACGCCCCGCTCCCGGTCGCCGCGGTCCAGCCCCACCAGCCCAGGGTCGAACGCGCCCTCGACATGCTGCTGGCCGCCCAACGGCCCCTGATCCTGGCGGGCGGCGGTGTGATCATCGCCGACGCGGCCGAGGAACTGCGCGAACTCGCCGAATACCTCAACATCCCGGTCCAGGTCACCCTCATGGGCAAGGGCGCCATCGACGAGAACAGCCCGCTGTTCTCCGGTATCACCGGCATCCAGACCTCGCAGCGCTACGGCAACGCCTCCTTCCTGGAGTCCGACCTGGTCCTGGCCGTGGGGGCGAGGTTCGGCGACCGCCACACCGGTCGGCTCGACGTCTACCGAGGCGACCGGGCCTTCATCCACGTCGACATCGAGCCGACCCAGATCGGCAAGGTCTTCGAACCGGACCTGGGCGTCGTCTCCGACGCGCGACTGTTCCTGCGCGCCCTCCTCGACCTGGCGAGGAAGCGCGGCGCGGGCCGGCCGGCCGGAGCCTGGGTCGAGCGCGTCGGGGAACTCAAGCGGACGCTGGGCCGCCGTGAGGACTTCGACACCACCCCGATCAAGGCGCCTCGCGTCTACAAGGAGATCAACGAGGTCTTCGGCGCCGACACCTACTTCGTCACCGCCATCGGCCTCTACCAGATCTGGGGCGGGCAGCACCAGAAGGCGTTCAAACCGCGCCACTACCAGATCTGCGGCCAGGCGGGCCCGCTGGGCTGGGAGATCCCGGCCGCGATCGGGGTGAAGAAGGCCCTGAAGAACACCGAACCCGACGCCGAGGTGGTCGGGATCGTCGGAGACTACGGCTTCCAGTACATGGTCGAGGAGCTCGCCGTCGGCGCCCAGTACAACGTGCCGTTCGTCCTCGTCATGCTCAACAACGAGTACCTCGGGCTGATCCGCCAGGCCGAGATCCCGTTCGAGATGAACTACCAGGTCGACATCCACTACGACGAGTTCGGCACCGACAACGTCAAGATCATGGAGGCCTACGGCTGCTCGGGGCGGCGCGTCGCCGATCCGGCCGAGATCAGGCAGGCCCTGGAGTGGGCGCGCAAGGAGGCCGAGGCGACCTCCCGGCCGGTGCTGGTCGAGATCATGATCGAGCGCGAGGCCAACACCCCGCACGGCCCGTCGATCGACGCGGTCAAGGAGTTCGAACCGCTGCCCGACGAGGCCGCGCTCTAGACGACCGCGCCCTCGGGCGCGGCTCGCGATCCGGGGGCAGCCGGCCCCCGGACCCACTTCCACAGGAGAGAGATGTCATTGAGTGACCAGGAGTTCCTCCGGTACCCCGACCTCGCCCTCCGCTCCTTTGGCGGCGCCGTCGTCTACGCCAACGACGAGTCCTTCGCCGAGCGGGAGAACCTCATCAAGCCCACGGCGCCCTTGTTCGACGAGACGGACTTCGGCCACAAGGGCAAGGTGTACGACGGGTGGGAGACCCGACGGCGGAGGACTCCCGGGCACGACTGGGCCATCGTCAGACTGGGCGCGCCCGGCGTGATCCACGGCGTGGTGGTCGACACCGCCTGGTTCAAGGGCAACTACCCGCCCGAGGTCTCGGTCGAGGCGGCGGGTTTCGAGGGGTACCCCACCGTCGAGGAGCTCAACGCCGCCGAGTGGACCACGATCGTGCCACGGTCGCCGGTCCAGGGGCACCACGCCAACGTGTTCACGGTCACCGACGACCGCCGCTACACCCACGTCCGGCTCACCATGCACCCCGACGGCGGGATCGCCCGGTTGCGGGTGCACGGCGAGGCCATCACCGATCCGCGGCTGCTCGTCGCCGGAGGGCTGGACCTCGTCGCCCTGGAGAACGGCGGCCGGGTCACCGGGTGCAGCAACGAGTTCTACTCCTCGCCCACCAACCTCATCGCCCCTGGACTGACCCGCACCATGGGGGAGGGGTGGGAGAACGCGCGCCGCCGCGACGACGGCAACGACTGGGTGGAGTTCCAGCTCGCCGGCTGTGGCGAGGTGCGGCTGCTCGAACTGGACACCAGCTACTTCCTGTTCAACGCGCCCGGGGCGGCCCGGGTCACCGGATGCGACGAGACCGTCTCCGACCCGGCCGACCCGGACTCCTGGTTCACCGTGCTGGAACGCACCGAGCTGCTCCCCGACACCCGCCACCGTTTCGTGGTGGCCGATCCCCGTCCCGCGACCCGGCTGCGCCTGGACGTCTACCCCGACGGCGGGCTGGCCCGGTTCCGGGCGGTGGGCGAGCTGTCGGCGGAGGGTCGCTCCGCGCTGTGGCTGCGCTGGGCCAACGCCCTGCCCGAGGCGCAGCTGCGCGCCGCCTTGAACGCGGCGGGCCTCACGGGGGACCAGGCCGAGCAGGCGCTCGCGAGCCGCCCCTTCGACAAGGCGGACGCGATTCCCGCCGAACTGACCGGGGGCGCGTTCTGATCCCGCGTCCCGGTTGATGGCTCCCAGCCGCAGGGAGCCGGGGCGTCACGGTGGCCGACTTGGCCGGGTCACCGTGGCGCCCCTTCGCGGTGGGACCGGATTCGAGGGTCCGCCCCATCCCGCTCGCGGGGATCTGCTAACGTGATCGTCGTTATGCTGCGCGAGCTGCTCCTCCTTAGCGGCCGCGGCGGGGGCCGTTAGTCAGGCCGGCTCCCTCGCCGCGGGGCTTCGGCGTGTCTTGTCGGCCGTACGACACCGTGAGCACTCTCCACTGAGGAGCACCCGTCATGATTCCGCAGCAACAGCCCAGCGGTATGCCCTTCCAGCGCTACCAGCCCTTCGCCCCGGTCGATCTGCCCGACCGCACCTGGCCCTCCACGACGATCACCCGGGCGCCGCGCTGGCTGTCCACCGACCTGCGCGACGGCAACCAGTCCCTGATCGAGCCGATGGACTCCGAGCGCAAGCGCGAGATCTTCGACCTGCTGGTACGCATCGGCTACAAGGAGATCGAGGTCGGTTTCCCCGCCGCCAGCCAGACCGACTTCGATTTCGTCCGCGGCCTGATCGAGGACGACGCGATCCCCGAGGACGTGCAGATCTCGGTGTTGACCCAGGCCCGCGAGGACCTGATCGAGCGGACCGTGCAGAGCCTGGTCGGAGCGCGGCGCGCGACCGTGCACCTGTACAACGCCACCGCGCCGGAGTTCCGCCGCGTCGTGTTCGGCGTCGACCGCGACGCCTGCAAGGCCATCGCGGTCGAGGGCACCCGGCACGTCATGAAGTACGCCGAGCAGTACCTGGGCGACACCGGGTACTTCGGCTACGAGTACTCCCCCGAGATCTTCATCGACACCGAGCTGGACTTCGCGCTGGAGGTCTGCGAGGCGGTCATGGACGTCTGGCAGCCCGGCCCCGATCGCGAGATCATCTTGAACCTGCCGGCCACCGTCGAGCGCGCCACGCCCAACGTCTACGCCGACCAGATCGAGTGGATGAGCCGCAACCTGTCGCGGCGCGAGTACGTGTGCCTGTCGGTGCACCCGCACAACGACCGCGGGACGGGGGTGGCCTCGGCCGAGCTGGCGGTCATGGCCGGCGCCGACCGGGTCGAGGGGTGCCTGTTCGGCCACGGTGAGCGCACCGGCAACGTCTGCCTGGTCACCTTGGGCATGAACCTGTACAGCCAGGGCGTCGACCCCCAGATCGACTTCTCCGACATCGACGAGATCCGCCGTGTCGTGGAGCATTGCACCCGGCTGCCGGTGAGCCCGCGCCACCCCTATGGGGGCGACCTGGTCTACACCGCCTTCTCCGGATCGCACCAGGACGCCATCAAGAAGGGGCTCAAGGCGTTGGAGGCCGACGCCGAGCAGGCCGGCGTCCCGGTCGAGGAGTACCCCTGGAAGGTCCCCTACCTGCCGATCGACCCCAAGGAGGTCGGCCGCACCTACGAGGCCGTCATCCGGGTTAACAGCCAGTCGGGCAAGGGCGGGGTGTCCTACATCCTGCACCGCGACCACCGTCTGGACCTGCCGCGTCGGCTCCAGATCGAGTTCTCGCGGGTGGTGCAGGAGTTCACCGACGCCGAGGGCGGCGAGTTCACCGGTGAGCGCATCTGGGAGATCTTCCGGGAGACCTACCTGACCGACCGCGGACCGGTCGCGGTCATGGCGCACCGTTCCGCCACGGAACCCGACGGCTCCTACCGGGTCAGCGCCGACGTGCGCGTCCGCGGTGAGATCCGCGAGCTGGTGGGGACGGGCAACGGGCCGATCTCCGCGTTCGTCGACGCGCTGGCCGGCGTGGGGATCAAGGTCCGCGTCGTCGACTACGCCGAGCACGCGATGAGCGAGGGCGGCGACGCCCGCGCCGCGGCCTACGTCGAGGCCGAGGTGGACGGCCGCACCGTGTGGGGTGTCGGCATCAACGACAACATCACCACGGCCTCGCTGAAGGCCGTGTGCAGCGCGGTCAACCACGCCACGCGCGGCTGAGAGGACCCTCCCGGGGTGCGCGACCGCCCGTACCCCGGGAGGGGGTCACTCGCGGCCGAACATCTGGGTCCAGTGGACGCCGTCCCGGCCGACGCCGATGGACCGGTTGTCGCAGTCGAGGATGTTGGCGCGGTGGCCGGGACTGTTCATCCAGGCCGACATGACCTCCTCCGCCGAGGACTGGCCGGCGGCGACGTTCTCGCCGGACCAGGCCCCGTATCCCGCGGCGGCGGCCCGCTCGTCGGGTCCCTCGCCTTCGGGGTTCTCGTGTGCCATGTACTCCCGTTGCGCCATGTCCTCGCTGTGGGACTGGGCGGCCGAGGTCAGACGCTCGTCGGGGCGCAACGGCGCGCACCCCGCCGCCGCGCGCTCGGCGTTGGCCAGCGCGACGACCGCTGCGGCGGAGTCGGCCTGCGGTGCCTCGTCCGGCTCCTCCTCCCGCTCCGCCTCCCCGCGGTCACCGCCGGAGGGGCTGGGGCGGGGGGAGACCTCCTCGGCGGGGATCTCCACGCTGAGCTCGGTGGTCTCGCCGGTCGCGGACGGGACGTCGGGCGCCGAGGGGCTGGCGGAAGGGGCGGGGGAGGACGCGGGGGCGGCGGAGGACGGGACCGGCGGCAGCGAGTCGTCGGGGACGATGACGTTCAGGTCGCCGGCCTGTTCACCGGCCTCGTCCGAGGACAGGGAGGCCAGGGTCAGGGCCGCGGCCAGGCCGAGCCCCACCGGAACCGCGGCCAGCGCGCCGATCACGGGCCGTTGCCACGGGGGAGCCGGTGGAACGGGGGCGCGTCTTCTCCCCCGCCGCGCGCGTCGCGTTCTATCGTCCTGCCGCCGGTGGTTCGCGTTGCCCCGTGGCATGTCGTGGCCCCCGTCTGCCTGGTGTGGGTCGTGTTTGCGCGAGATGGTAGACCAAATGCGGGCAAAGAGTGTCGTGGTTCCCCGTTACCGCAGGAAAGGCGGTGGGGCCCGGTCGGCACCGGACCCCACACGTCGAAGGCCGCTCCCGCTGGAGCGGTTCAGTCCTCCTCGGCCACGGTGACGCGGCGGGCCATGGACACGGCCACGATGGAGATGATCGCGGTGAACACGAGATAGATCGCGATCGGCGCCCACGAGTTGTCGTAACGGCCCAGCAGCCAGGTGGCGAGCAGCGGCGCGGTGCCGCCGGCCAGCGCCGCGCCGACCTGGTAGCCCAGCGTCACGCCGGTGTAGCGGACCCGGGTGGAGAAGATCTCCGAGGACAGCGTGCCGATCGTGGCGGTCACGGGAGGCCAGAAGATGCCCAGGCCGATCACCGTGGCCAGGACGAGGGCCCAGGCGCCGCCCAGGTCGATCAGCATGAAGTAGGGCGCGGCGAACAGCGCGAGCAGTACGGCGCCGCCCAGGTAGACCCGCTGGCGGCCGAACGTGTCGGAGAGGCGGCCCATGAGCGGGATCATGACCGTGGCGACGATCGCGCCCACCGTCACCGCGTTGAGCGCGGTGGCGTTGGCGAAGCCGAGCGTTCCCGTGGCGTAGCTGACCACGAACGTGCCGAAGATGTAGAACGGCGCGGTCTCCACGACCTTGGCGCCGATCGCGATGAGCACGGAACGCCAGTGGTGGCGCAGCGTCTCGGCGATGGGCATCTTGGCGACGTTGCCCTCGGCCTTGGCCTGGCGGAAGGCGGGGGTCTCGTCGATCCCCGAGCGGATCCACAGGCCCAGCAGCACCAGCAGGAAGCTGGCGATGAACGGGATGCGCCAGCCCCAGGAGGTGAACTGCTCCTCCGAGAGCAGCTGCATCACGGTCAGGGCCAGACTGGCCAGCAGCATGCCGATGGTGATGCCCATCTGCGGAACGCTGCCGAACAGGCCGCGGCGGTTCTTCGGGGCGTACTCGTAGGCGAGCAGCAGCGCGCCGCCCCATTCGCCACCGATGCCCAGCCCCTGCACCAGGCGCAGGATGATCAGCAGGATGGGGGCCCACACCCCGATCTGGGCGTAGGTCGGCAGCAGGCCGATGAGCACGGTCGAACCGCCCATCAGCGACAGCGTGATGACCAGCGTCTTCTTACGCCCGATGCGGTCGCCGATGTGCGAGAAGATGAAGCCGCCCAGGGGGCGGATGAAGAAGGTCAGGGAGAAGGACAGGTAGGACAGCATCAGCGACACCACGGGGTCGCTGGAGGGGAAGAAGAGCTCGTCGAAGACGAGCCCCGCGGCGGTGCTGTAGAGGAAGAAGTCGAACCACTCGATCGAGCTGCCGGTCAGGCTGGCCGCGATCACCTTTCCGTGCGGACGTTTTCTGGCGCTGTTGGCCACGCTCATGTGCGCGGGTCTCCTGTTCAAGCCGGCCTCGGTGAGGCTGGGGGATGCGGCCCGCGGGCCGCCGGGGGAGGACGGCGAGCTCGGCGAGGTTTCCGGCCGGACGCGCTCCTGGGGCACCGTCGGTGGGTCCGGGGTGGCCGGAAGGGGGACCGAGCGGGAGGGGCCGGTGGCCGGGGTCGTGCCCCGTCACACGGCCCGGTGACTGCCATGAACCTAGGGCACGGTTGAAACCCGGGAGTTTGCCCACCTGGCCAAAGAACGGCCGGCGGGTTTGTTCGAGTGAACGAAAAGATGAAATCGCGAGTAATCCGGAAACATGACCGTTTCCCGGGGGTGGGAGCGCGGCCGGGCCGTGGCGCACCCGCCGCCCGGAATCGGCGACAATGGAGGGGTGAGCCTCTACCGTGACGAGGGCGTTGTCCTCAGGACCCGCAAACTCGGCGAGGCCGACCGCATCGTGACCCTGCTGACCCGGCGTACCGGGTTGGTGCGCGCCGTCGGCAAGGGCGTGCGCCGGACCAAGTCCCGATTCGGGGCCAGGCTGGAGCCGTTCACCCATGTCGACCTCCAGCTCTACACCGGGCGCACGCTCGACGTGATCACCCAGGCCGATACGCTGCACGCCTACGGGACGCCCATCGTCGCCGACTACGCGCGCTACACCGCGGGCACCGCGATGCTGGAGACGGCCGAGAAGATCGTCATCGTCGAGAAGGACCCCGCCCTGCGGCAGTTTCTCCTGCTCATCGGGGGGCTGCGGACGCTCGGCGGAAACGAGCACGACCCCCGGCTGGTCCTGGACGCCTACCTGCTGCGCTCCCTCGCGGTGGCCGGCTACGCGCCGGCGCTGGACGAGTGCGCCAGGTGCGGCTCGCACGGTATCCAGCGCTCCTTCGCGGTGCACGCCGGCGGCGCGGTGTGCTCGGTGTGCCGCCCGGCCGGCTCGGCCAGTCCCGCGCCGGACACGCTGCGGTTGATGGTGGCCCTGTTGCGCGGCGACTGGGCCGGCGCCGACGCCAGTGAGGAACGGCACCGCACCGAGTGCAGCGGTCTCGTCGCCGCCTACCTCCAGTGGCACCTCGAAAACGGAATCCGATCCCTGCGCCTCGTGGAGCGTTCTTGAGTCCTTACAACCCCCTCTCGTCGAAGTCCTCCCGGCAGTACGCGCCCCCGGTGCCCCACCCCAGTGGCGCCCGCCCGCCGGAGCTGCCCCGCGAGCTCATCCCCCGTCACGTCGCGCTCGTCATGGACGGCAACGGCCGCTGGGCCAAGGAGCGCGGCCTGCCGCGCACCGAGGGGCACAAGGCGGGGGAGAGCTCCCTGTTCGACGCGATCGAGGGCGCGCTGGAGCTGGGCATCCCCTATCTGTCGGCCTACGCCTTCTCCACCGAGAACTGGAAGCGCTCGCCCGAGGAGGTCCGCTTCCTCATGGGCTTCAACCGGGAGGTGCTGCGCCGCCGCCGGGACGAGCTGCACGCCCGCGGCGTGCGCGTCCGCTGGGCCGGCCGGCGCGGCCGGCTGTGGAAGAGCGTCATCAAGGAGCTGGAGGAGGCCGAGGAGCTGTCGAAGGACAACACCCGGCTCACCCTCCAGTTCTGCGTCAACTACGGCGGTCGCGCCGAGATCACCGACGCCGCGGCGGCGATCGCCCGCGCGGCGGTCGAGGGGCGGATCAACCCGGACCGGATCACCGAGGCCACGTTGGCCAAGTACCTCGACGAACCCGATATTCCCGACGTCGATCTGGTGGTGCGCCCCTCGGGGGAGCAGCGCATCTCCAACTTCCTGCTGTGGCAGTCGGCCTACGCCGAGTTCGTCTTCCTCGACACGCTGTGGCCCGACTTCGACCGGCGGCACCTGTGGCACGCCTGCGAGGTCTATGCCAGCCGTGACCGGCGCTACGGCGGCGCGGTGCCCAACCCGGTCCCGCCCGTGACGGACCCCGCCCCTCCCGGCCGCTGAGGTCCCCGCCGTGGCCCGCCACGGCGTCCCTGGAGCCGAGCCGAGCGCATGACCAGGCATGATCGGATGACGTGAGAACAATCGACCTGAACAGAGACAGCCTCACCTACGTCGCGATCGGCGACAGTTTCACCGAGGGGGTCGGCGACCCGCACACCCCCGAGCGGGCCGTTCACGAGGGCGAGTTCCGGGGCTGGGCCGACCGGTTCGCCGAGCACCTCGCCGGCCATGTCGGCGAGGTCCGCTACGCCAACCTCGCGGTGCGCGGCAAGCTGCTGCGCCAGGTCATGGCGGACCAGCTGCCCCGCGCCCTCGAACTCCGGCCGGACCTGGTGTCCTTCAGCGCGGGGGGCAACGACCTGTTGCGCCCCGGGGCCGACCCCGACCGGTTGGCCCTGGTGCTGGAGGAGGGGGTGCGCCGGTTGCGGGCGGCGGGCAGCGAGGTCGTGCTGTTCACCGGGGTCAACATCACCGGCGGCTACATGCGCGCCCTCATCGGCACGTTCGCGCGCTACTACCTGAACATCCGCGCGATCGCCGACCGGCACGGCTGCTATCTGGTCGACCAGTGGTCCATGGGCGTCCTCGCCGACGCCAGGGCCTGGGACGCCGACCGGCTGCACATGTCACCGGAGGGCCACCGGCGACTGGCGCTCAAGGTCTGCGAAGTCCTGGGCGTCCCGGTGGCGGGGCGCTGGGACGACCCGTGGCCGCCGGTCCCCGCCGTCCCCTGGTTCACGGCGCGGGGGGAGGACCTGCGCTGGGCCCGGAGCTTCCTGGTGCCGTGGGTGGGCCGCAGGCTCACCGGCCGCTCGTCGGGTGACTCCGTCACCGCCAAGCGGCCCGCGCCGGAGCGGGTGCGGCGTCTGGAGCGCGAGGACGACCCGTCCCGGTAGCGCGCCGCCGCGCGACCGTCGGCGGGCCGTTCACCGGGGCCGGCCCGCCGACGTGAGGCGCGCAACAAAAGGTCGAAATCCTCGAACCTACTGTCGCGTAACCATGGACTCAGCATGCATGATCGTCTACCATGAGCGGCTTTTCCATCGAGCGGGACATCGTTTCCTACGTCGCCATCGGCGACAGCTTCACGGAGGGCATGAGCGACCCCTACCCGGACAGCACGGCGGTGCCGACCGGTAGGTATCGGGGGTGGGCGGACCGGTTGGCCGAGCACATGGCCGACCACATCGGGGAAGTGCGCTACGCCAACCTCGCGGTGCGCGGAAAACTGATCCGCCAGATCGTCGCGGAGCAGCTGCCCCGCGCCATCGAACTACGTCCGGACCTGGTGACCATCTGCGCCGGCGGCAACGACATCATCCGCCCGGGCAGCGACCCCGACCAGGTCGCCGAGATATTCGAAGGGGCGATCGGCCGGCTTCGGGAGACCGGGGCCGACGTGTTGATCTTCACCGGCTTCGACACCGGGTTCCAGCCGGTCATGCGGCGCTTCCGCGGCAAGATCGCCACCTACAACATGCACCTGCGCGGCATCGCCGACCGCTACGGCTGCCAGGTCGTCGACCTGTGGAGCATGAAGATCTTCGCCGACCGGCAGGCCTGGGACGCCGACCGGCTGCACCTGTCCCCCGAGGGGCACCGCCGTCTCGCCCTCAGGGTGGCCGAGGTGCTCGGCCTGCCCGCCGACGAGGACTGGAACGCCCCCTGGCCCGCCCTGCCGCCGATGGCCTGGCACGTGGCGCGCCAGCAGGACCTGCACTGGGCGCGCGAGTTCCTGGTGCCCTGGATCGGCCGCAGGCTGACCGGACGGTCCTCCGGCGACGGGATCAGGCCCAAGCGGCCCAACCTGGAGCGGCTGCGCTGAGGGCCTGACGGCCGCCGGGGGGGAACCCCGGCGGCCGTCAGGTCGTGCTCTTCGCGCAATCGCCGCAGGTGCCGAACACCTCGACCGTGTGGGTGAGATCGACGAACCCGTGATGACGGGCCAACTCCTCGGCCCAGCTCTCCACGGCCGGCCCCTCGATCTCGACCGCCTTGCCGCAGGAGCGGCAGACAAGGTGGTGGTGGTGGGTGTCGGTCACACAGGCCCGGTAGACGGCCTCGCCGTCGTCCGTGCGCAAGACGTCGATCTCTCCGGCGTCGCTGAGCGCCTGGAGGGCACGGTAGACCGTTGTCAGCCCGATCTTCGAGCCCTCGGCGCGCAGATCGGCATAGAGGTCCTGGGCACTGCGGAAACCGGCGCTCTCGTTCAGCGCCTGGCGAACTGTCTCGCGTCGTGTACTCATGTCGATGGGCTCCCCGGATCCAGGCTCCCCGGCTTCGTCTGGGGAATCGTACCGGCCGGGACGGCCTCGGCGCCCTTCTGGGGCACCGGACCGCGGCCCCGCCGCCGGCGCACCACCTGGCCGACACCGACGGACACGGCGAAGACGGCCAGGGCCAGCAGCACGATGGCCGCTCCCGGCGAGATGTCGGCACCGGAGTAGAAGGCGGCGGAGACCCCGCCGAGGGAGGCCACCACGCCGATGCCCATGGCCAGCGCCACGGTCACCCGGAAGCTGCGGGTCAGCTGCTGGGCCGCGGCGACCGGGACCACCATCAAGGCGCTGACCAGCAGCACCCCGACCACGCGCATCGCGATGACGACGGTGACCGCGGCGGTGATCGCGATGACCGCGCTGAGCAGACGCACCGGAAGACCGTGGGCGCGGGCCACCTCCTCGTCCTGGCACAGGACGAACAGCTCCCGGCCGAAGAAGGCGAGAACGCCGAGGACGATCACCGCCAACGCGATCACGGCGTAGACGTCCTCGGTGCTGACGGTGCTCACCGAGCCGAACAGGAACGAGGTGAGTGTCGCCGTGTTCGCTCCCGGCGCCAGCCCGATCAGCAGGACACCGCCGGCGATCCCGCCGTAGAACAACAGGGCGAGCGCGACATCGCCGCTGGTGCGGGTCCGCACCCGGACCAGCTCGATCAGGAGCGCGCCGGCGGCCGAGACGATCAGCGCGGTGAAGATCGGAGAGGTACTGGTGAGGATGCCCAGCGCCACACCGGTCAAGGCGATGTGGCCGATGCCGTCTCCCAGGAGCGCGAGCCGGCGCTGCACCATGAAGGTGCCGATGGCGGGCGCGACGAGGCCGACGAGGAGGGCGGCGATCAGCGCCCGCTGCATGAAGTCGTAGGCGAACAGGTCAGTCACGGAGCGGGACCTCAAGGGCAGGGGCGGCGGGCAGGGAGGCCGCGTCGCTGGTGTGCGGGTGCAGGTGGGGGCTGGAGGAGAGAAGGCCGCCAGGCGGTCCGTCGTGCACGACCACGCCGTCGGACAGCATGACGGCGCGCTCGATGAGCGGTGCCAGGGGGCCGAGCTCGTGGAGGACGAGGACCACCGTCGCGCCGGATCGGGCGAGGTCGGCGATCGTGCGGGCGAGCGCCTGCTGGTTCGCGGCGTCCACGCCGGCCATGGGCTCGTCCATGACGAAGGTGTCGGGGCCGCCCGCGAGGGCCCGGGCGATGAGGACGCGCTGCTGCTGGCCGCCGGACAGCTCGTGGACGGAGTCGCGGGCGCGGTCGGTCAGGCCGACGGACTCCAGGGCGTGCTCGACGGCGGCGCGGTCGGCGGCGGACGCCCGGCGCCACCGGCGCCGGCGGGCCACCTGACCGGAGGCGACCACCTCGCGCACGGTGGCCGGCACGCCCCCGCCCACCGACAGGCGCTGGGGCACGTAACCGATGCGTCCCCAGTCGCGGAAGCCGCGCACCGGCCGGCCGTGGATCTCGACGGAGCCGCTGGCGAGGGGGACCACGCCGAGCATCGCGCGCATCAGGGTGGACTTGCCCGAACCGTTGGCGCCGAGAACGGCGACGACCTCGCCATGCGGGATCTCAAAGGAGACGCCGCGCACCACGGGCTTGCGGTCGTATTCGACGACGGCGTCGGCGACGCGGAAGGCGGGTGGGGCCGACGAGGGGGGCGTGTCGTGTGCGGACGCGGACGACTCGACGCGGGATACCTCTACAGACACTTCTCCATCATGCCGAAAACGAAAATGATTGTCAAAATAACCCGGATTGGAGCAGACCGAGAAGCAGCAGCGTCGCGACCACCACGCAGCGCAGCGTCCGCTCCGCCTGCTTCAGCGTCGGCCAGCTGAGGAACGCCAGCCAGGCGAAGAAGAGCGCCAGCAGGCCCAGCAGCAACGCGCCCACCACCCCCGCCAGGAGCAGGCCCGCGATGAACACCGCCGCCATGGAGATCGGGAGCACCCAGCGGGGCGCACTGTGCAACACCAGGAGCGGCACCGCGCTGCGGCGCTCGATCGCCGCGCGCAGCCCGGGCCCGGCGGGACCGGCGGCGGGCCGGGGATCAGCCGACGACGGCGGACGCCCCGGTCGGGAGAGACGGGTACGGGAGGTGCGGGAGTTCTTGCGTTTGGGGGACACGCGGCTCCTCCGGGACTGCGGCGCTGACGGGAACGCAGCCTATCCGCCGCCGGGTCGGGACGGAGGGAGAGCACACCAGATGGCGGAGAGTCAGGTATCGGGCCGCGCCAGTGCCGTTATTTTGGTTAGGAGGCGCCGAAGCGGCGTGATCCGGCCGCCGACGGCGGTTTACCACCCACTCACCCATGCCGACCTAGGGTCGCTCCACGTCGCGGGCGCCGACGCACCCGGTCGTACGCGCCGCTCCGCATGATGATCACCTGGGAGACTGTTTTTCCGTGCCGAAGCTCAGCGTCATCGTTTCCTTCGACGTCACAGAGCCCCACCTGCAGCACTGCCTGGACTCACTGGCCCGGCAGAGCATGGACATGGCCGACGTCGAAATCCTCCTGGTGCCGGTCGAGGCCCGGGACCCCCTCGCCCGAACCGCGGCGCGGCCCGCTCCGGTGCCGGGAGGCGACACCGACGACGGTGAGGAGGCCCCGGCCCAGGACGGCGACCGCGACGAGAGCGAGCAGGAGGACGGCGAGTCCGTCGACTCGGCCCGCGCCGAAGGACTCGCCGTCGCCAAGGCGCACGACGGGCGCTCGCTGGGCGGGGCGACCGTCAGGCTGGTCGACTCGGCCAGCCCCGGGCACGCGCCGGCGCGCCGCGCGGGTTCGGCCGTCGCCTCGGGGGAGTACCTGCTCTTCCTGGAGGGGGCCGACGCGCTGACCGAGTACGCGCTGGAGCACCTCACCTCGGTCGTCGAGACGTCGGGATGCGACCTGGCCGCCGGGAACGTCTACCGGTTCAACGAGCTCGGCGCGCGCGCCTCCTCCACCCACCGCAAGATCTTCGACCGGGCCCGCGACGCGGTCCACGTGCGCGACGTCCCCGCCCTCATCGGCGACCGCACCTACGGCAACAAGGTGTGGCGCCGTTCGCTGTGGGAGCGCCTGCCCGAGACCGTCCCGAGTGACGACTGCGCCGACCTCGACATCGTGCGCGCCCACTTCATGGCGCGCGCGGTCGCGACCGTCCCCGCCCCGGTCCTGCTCCTGCGCGACCGCGAGACCAAGAACGACCTCAGCGACATCGACGTGCTGACCAGGCGGATCACCGCCATCGATGACCTGGCCGCCGCCCTGGCCGGCGCCGACCGGCCCCTGTGGGACCAGGTCGCGCTCACCCGGGACCTGCGACGGGTCCTGCTGCGTCTGGACGACGCCGACGAGGCCGCGCGCGCCCGCTTCCTCGACCTGGTCAACGCCTATCTCGACGGCGTCTCCCGCGAGGTGCTCGACGAGTTGAGCGTGCTGCACCGGCTCAACTACCACCTCGTCCGCAAGCGCCGGATGGACCTCCTCCTGGAGACCGTCACCTTCCAAAAGAGCGTCGAGCTGAAGAAGGCGCCCGTGGTGCGCCGGGGGCTGAACTACTACATCTCCTACCCCTTCTTCGAGGACGCCGCGGCCGGCGTGCCCCGCGAGATCTACCGTCTCGACGAGGAACTGAAGGTGCGCCAAAAGACCGAGAAGGTCGAGTGGGTCGACGGCCAGCTGGTGATCGGCGGGCGCGTCGGCATCCGGCACCTGCGCGCCGGACGCCGTTGGCAACAGCACCTGCTGGCCTTCCTGGTCGAGACCGGGACGGGGCGGCGCCAGCCGGTGCCCGTCAAGGTGCGCCGGGCCGCCGAGTACCGGCTGCCCGACGTCCCCGACGCCGCACGGCACGACTACGGCGGTTTCGAGGTCACCGTGGACCCGGCCCGGCTGCGCGTGTCGGGCCAGTGGCGGTCGGCGGACTGGCAGGTCGAGCTCGTCGTGGTCAACCGGGGCCTGGTCCGCCGGCGCGTCATCGCCAACCCGGTCTCCGGCCCGCCGGAGCGGCCGCCCTACCGCAAGGTGGCCGAGGACGTGTGGGTCCGTCCCGACTGGGACGCCGACCAGCGGCTGCGGATCGTGGTGGAGCCGCTGCGGGTCACCCTCACCGGCCACCGGGTGGACCAGGGGACGGGGGCGCCCGAGCTGGAGCTCACCGGCCGGTTCGTCCCGCCCGTGCCGGCGCAACCGCACCGGTTGCGTCTGGTCCGGCTCCCCGGGACGAGCGAGCTCGAATACCCATTGCACACCTCCGACACCGGGTTCACCGTCCGTGTCCCGGCCCTCGACCTGCTCAGCCGCGCGGTCTCCGAGGGCAACGGCGCGCTGCGCCAGGAGCAATGGCGGGTCGAACTGTGCGCGGACGACGGGACCGTACTGCCGGTCGTCGTGCCCGACGACCTCCCCCTCGCCGCCCACCCGGCCGGTGACGGGCACCGCGAGATCGCGGTGCAGCGCACCAGCACGGGCCATCTCCGGCTGCGCGCGGGGTCGGCGCGCCCCGTCCTGCACGGTGTGAGCTGGGAGGGCCGCCGTCTCGTCCTGACCGGCCGCTACGCCGCGGCCCTGGACGCCGAGCTGGTCCTCAAGGCCAGGGGGCGCGACGAGCAGCACCTGTTCCCGATGGAGCGCGACGGCGAGGAGTTCCGCGCGTTCCTCGCCCCCGCGGACGTCCCCACCCTGTCGGGAACGCTCTCCCTGCCGGCGGGCACCTACCGGCTGGGCGCCCGAGTGCGCCCTGCGGGAGAGGAGGAGCACGAGGTCACGGCCGAGCTGGATCCCGACGTCGTCCGCGAGCTGCCGATGACGATGGAGACCGCCGAACGGGTCTACGAGTTCGCCGACAGCGGGTTCGACACCCCCGTGCTGAAGGTCGGCAGCGACCTGCGCCCCGAGGAACGCGGCACCTTCGCCCAGCGTCAACTGCGGGAGGTGGCCTACCCCGCGATGCGCGAGGAGGCGCTGACCGAGGGCATCCTGTTCGACAGCTACACCGGCCGGCAGTTCTCCGACAGCCCGCACAGCATCTACGCCGAGCTTCGGGCCCGCGGCGGGCGGTGGGCCGACTACCCGATGTCGTGGCTGGTGCGTGACGGCCAGGTCGACCTCCCGGCCGACCTCGCCCGGGTGCGGCACAACGGCCGCGAGTTCTACGAATCTCTGGCCCGTTCCGCCTACATCGTCACCAACTCCCGTCAGCCGGCCTGGTTCGCGCGCCGTCCCGGACAGGTGGTCGTGCAGACCTGGCACGGTTCGATGCTCAAGCGCATCGGCTTCGACATCGAGAACATCCGGGGCAAGGCCCGCGACTACCACGAGAAGCTGGCGTGGGAGACCAAGCAGTGGGACTACCTGGTGTCGCCGAGCCCGTGGGCGACCCCGATCCTGCGCCGGGCGTTCCGGTTCGAGGGCGAGATCCTGGAGACCGGCTACCCCCGCAACGACATCTTCTTCTCCGCCGACCGGGAGCTGATCGCCGAACGCACCCGGCGCCGTCTCGGCCTGCCCGAGGGCAAGAAGGTGATCCTCTACGCGCCGACCTGGCGGGACGACAAGTACTACACGCGCGGCAAGCACAAGCTGGACCTGCACCTGGACCTGCGGCGCATGTACGACAAGCTCGGCGAGGACCACGTGCTGCTGGTCCGCCGCCACCCGCGCGTCGTCGACAGCGTGCCGATCGTCGGCGAGGACTTCGTCTACGACGTCTCGCTGTACCCCGAGATCATGGAGCTGTTCCTGGTCACCGACATCCTGGTTACCGACTACTCGTCGATGATGTTCGACTTCGCCAACACCGGCCGGCCGATGCTGTTCTTCACCTACGACATCGAGAGCTACCGCGACAACCTGCGCGGGTTCTACTTCGATTTCGAGGAGACCGCCCCGGGGCCCCTGCTGTTGGAGTCCGACGACGTGATCGAGTCGATCGTCGGGGTCGACGACGTCGCGCGCGCCTACGCGGACCGCTACCGGGCCTTCACCGACCAGT
Source organism: Marinactinospora endophytica (assembly GCF_054780875.1). Taxonomy (NCBI): domain Bacteria; kingdom Bacillati; phylum Actinomycetota; class Actinomycetes; order Streptosporangiales; family Nocardiopsidaceae; genus Marinactinospora; species Marinactinospora endophytica. Next base: position 190,350 of record NZ_BAAGVM010000001.1, read on the forward strand.
TCTGCCCGCTGGACGACGGCGGCGCGGCCGCGCGCGTCGTCGACCGGGTCTTCGGAGAGGGGTAGCCGGGGCGGGCCGTCCTCAGGCCTGTTCCCGCGCGGCGGCCATGATGGCCGCGATCCGCCGGGGGGAGCTGACGCGGCGCTCGGTCTCGTCGACCGGCGCCGCGGTCGCCATGCGAACGCGCGGATTGCGGTGCGCGACCGGGACGGGCACCGTCTCCATCCCCGAGAAGTGCAGCTCGTCCACCCCGGTGCGGGCCACCAGGTCCGCGGCGGTGCGCTCGTCCACCCCGCCGCCCGGCATGATCGAGATCCGTCCGCCGGCGTGCCGCACCAGCTCGGAGATCAGCGGCGCGCCGGCCGGGGCGGTGGCCTCCTGGCCGGAGGTCAGCACCCGCTGTACGCCGAGGTCGATCAGCTCCTCCAGGGTCGAGAAGGGGTCGGCGGCCATGTCGAAGGCCCGGTGGAAGGTCACCGAGAGTCCCTGGGCCGCGGCGACCAGGCGTTCCACCGCGGGACGGTCGACCTTGCCCTCGGGGGTCAGGGCGCCGATGACGACGCCGGGCACTCCCGCGGCGGCGAAGGCCCACACGTCCCGTTCCATGGCGGCCACCTCGTGCCGGTCGTAGACGAAGTCGCCCCCACGCGGCCGGACGATCGGGTGGACCCGGATCCGGGAGGTGGCGGCGAGCGTCTCCTCGACCGTTCCCAGGCTCGGGGTCAATCCGCCCTCCGACAGCGCCGAGCACAGTTCCACCCGGTCGGCGCCGGCGCGCTCGGCGATGAGCGCGCCTTCGACACCGTCGACGCAGATCTCGAAGCGGAGGGTCATGGGGGGCTCCCTTTCCTCGTGGTACCTACCGGTATAGACCAGTAGACCACGGGGCGCGCGCCGGAACACGGCCACGGTGCCCGTGGCCCAGAACGCCGGAACCGAGGTCCCGGCGTTCCCGGGGACCTCGCTGTCGGGGAGGCGGAGGGGGAGGACGGTGGCACGATGGTCGGGTGATCGTCATCACCCGTTACACCGTCTCCCCGAACGACGCCGACGATTTCGTCGCCCGGGCCCGAGAGGCCCTCGGCGCGTTGAGTCGAAGGCCCGGCTTCAAGGAGGGCAGTGTCGGCCGCGCGGCCGACGACCCGGACCTGTGGACCGTCGTGACCTCGTGGGAGGGCGCCGGCTACTACCGCAGGGCGCTCTCCGACTTCGACGTCAAGGTCGCCGCGGTGCCGCTGCTCGCCCTCGCTCACGACGAGCCGAGCGCGTTCGAGGTGGTCGCCACGAGCCCGTGACCGGCCGCGGTCGCCCTTGTCCCCGCGTGTCGGGCGCGGGTCCGGTCGGGGACCCGCGCCGCCGGTCGGGGGAGCCGGGACCGGACCCCGAGAGGCCGCCCGTCTCCCAGGCCGACCCGGGGCGCGGCGCCGTTGGTGCTCGTCAGGACCCGGGCGTCCAATAGGCTGGAAGCTCATTGTTCTCGAGCGTCGCGCTTTCCCGCGATCCGCCGACCGCCAGCCGGATGGAGAGTTATACAGCTATGGCTGCCAAGTCAGAGGCTATGGATACCCTGGTCAACCTCGCCAAGCGGCGAGGTCTGGTCTACCCCTCCAGTGAGATCTACGGGGGTCTGCGCGCCTCTTGGGACTACGGCCCGCTGGGCGTGGAGCTGAAGAACAACATCAAGCGCCAGTGGTGGCGTTCCATGGTCCAGGAGCGCGACGACGTCGTGGGGCTGGACTCCAGCGTCATCCTGGCGCGTGAGGTCTGGGAGGCCTCCGGCCACGTCCAGGCCTTCGTCGACCCCCTCACCGAGTGCCAGTCCTGCCACAAGCGCTTCCGCGCCGACCACCTCGTCGAGGCCTACGAGGAGAAGCACGGCCGCGAGCCCGAGGGCGGTCTGGCCGCCCTGGCCTGCCCCAACTGCGGCGCGAAGGGCTCCTTCACCGAGCCCCGCATGTTCAACGGCCTGCTGCGCACCTACCTGGGTCCGGTTCAAGACGAGACGGGGCTGGCGTTCCTGCGGCCCGAGACCGCGCAGGGCATCTTCATCAACTACAAGAACGTCGAGCAGTCCGCGCGCCGCAAGATCCCCTTCGGCATCGGCCAGATCGGCAAGTCGTTCCGCAACGAGATCACGCCGGGCAACTTCATCTTCCGGACCCGCGAGTTCGAGCAGATGGAGATGGAGTTCTTCTGCAAGCCCGGTGACGACGAAGAGTGGCACCAGTACTGGATCGACACCCGCATGCAGTGGTACGTCGACCTGGGCATCTCAAAGGACAACCTGCGGCTCTACGAGCACCCCAAGGACAAGCTCTCCCACTACTCCAAGCGGACCGTCGACATCGAGTACCGGTTCAACTTCGTCGGCAGCGAGTGGGGCGAGCTGGAGGGCATCGCCAACCGGACCGACTACGACCTGCGGACGCACTCGGAGAAGTCCGGCACCGACCTGCTCTTCTTCGACCAGGAGAAGAAGGAGCGCTACGTCCCCTACGTCATCGAGCCGGCGGCCGGTGTGGACCGCGCGATGCTGACGTTCATGCTGGACGCCTACAACGAGGACGAGGCGCCCAACGCCAAGGGCAAGCTCGAAAAGCGCGTCGTCATGCGGCTGGACCCGCGTCTGGCGCCGGTCAAGGCGGCGGTGCTTCCGCTGTCGCGCAACGCCGACCTGTCGCCGAAGGCGCGCGACCTCGCGGCGCGCCTGCGCAAGCGGTGGAACGTCGACTTCGACGACGCCGGGGCGATCGGCCGGCGGTACCGCCGCCAGGACGAGGTCGGTACCCCGTTCTGCGTCACGGTCGACTTCGACAGCCTTGAGGACGACTCGGTGACCGTGCGCGAGCGCGACACGATGAGCCAGGAGCGCGTCTCCATCGACCAGGTCGAGACCTACCTGTTCGAGCGCCTGCCCGGCTGCTGACCGGTTCCACGAGCGAAGGCCCCGCACGTCCGACGTGCGGGGCCTTCGCTCGTTCGAGGAAGGGAGACGGCCGGATCCGGGGGGATGGTGGTGTCCGGCCGCCTCACTCGGTCCTCACGGCCGCACACGGCCATCAGGATCGGTCCTCAACCTACCGAGGTGATTCCGGAGTTTTGTGAGGTTTCACCCTTACCGTCCGGTCGTGTGAGCGAATCGTGACTGCCCGTCCGGAAGTGGCCAGACCGCTGGTCAGCCCGACCCGTAGACCACGAACGACACCGCGATGTAGTGGCAGACGTAGGCGGCGATCGTCAACGAGTGGAAGACCTCGTGGAACCCGAACCAGCGAGGCGCGGGGTCGGGACGCTTCAGGCCGTAGACGACCGCTCCGGCGCTGTAGAGGATGCCCCCGACCAGGATGAGGATCCAGGTCGCCGGGTGGGTGCCGCCCACCAGCTGGGGGACGAAGAGGACGGCCACCCAGCCGACCGCGATGTAGAGCGCGGTGGACAGCCAGCGTGGCGAGTTCAGCCAGAAGACCTTGAACAGCACGCCGGCGATGGCCGCGCCCCAGATCAGCGAGATCATCGCGGTGCGCAGCGTGCCGTCGAGCACGAGCAGGACGAAGGGCGTATAGGTCCCGGCGATGATCAGATAGATGTTGGAGTGGTCCATCCGCCGGAGGATCGCCATGCCCTTGGCCGACCAGCGGCCCACGTGGTAGATCGCCGAGGTGCTGAACAGCAACACGGAGCTGAGCGCGTAGACGGCGCTGGCCAGCCGGGACAGGCCGGTGGGGGCCAGGGCGACGAGCACGATGCCGGCGGCCAGGGCCAGTGGGGCGGTGCCCAGGTGGAGCCAGCCGCGCAATCGGGGTTTGACCACGTTCAGCAGGTCTGACGCCGCGGAGCCGGCCTTGTCCAAGGGGCTCTCGGGTCTCCTCGGGGTGGGCTCCGTGGAGGGCTGGTTCGGCGCGTCGTCGCTGTGGTCTGGAGGCACGTTCTCTTCTCCGTCGGGTCGGCTCCGGCAGCACCGGTGGCCGCGAGGGCTGTGCTGCCCTGTCCAGAACTCTACCTACGCAACCGTAGGTTACTTGTCGGTAGGAATGTGGCTCTCGGCACAGGGGAAGGGGCTTCGAGGGTGATCCGCGAGGCCTCTCCCGGTCAGTGTGGACCAGAAGACGGGCGGGGTGGCGGTCGGGTGGCGTGATGAGGGGAAGTGTCGGCCCGCCGCTTCGCGTGGAGGAGTGAGAACCCCGGTGACCTGGGTCTCTCCGAAATCGTCGATTAGACCTTTGGTCTAAACCAAAACGGCGCTGTGTGCTGCGAAAACGCGGATAACGGGGTGTGCTGGGGAAGATTTTTTCGCTGTCCGGATAGAGTCGCGCCCATTCGGGGTCACGAGGCCCCGCGGGCCTCGACGCAAGCAAGGAGTTCCCGTGCCCAAGTACGTCTACAACTTCACCGAGGGCAACAAGGACCTCAAGGACCTGCTCGGCGGCAAGGGCGCCAACCTCGCGGAGATGACCAACCTCGGTCTCCCGGTTCCGCCCGGCTTCACGATCACCACCGACGCCTGCCGGCACTACCTCGAACACGGCCGGGTACCCGAGGGGCTCGACGCGCAGATCGAGGAGGCGCTGACCGCCCTGGAGGAGGCCATGGGCAAGAGACTCGGCCAGGCCGACGACCCGCTGCTCGTCAGCGTCCGCTCCGGCGCGAAGTTCTCCATGCCCGGCATGATGGAGACCGTTCTCAACATCGGCCTCAACGACGCGGCGGTGCACGGCCTGGCGGCGCAGGCCGGCGAGGAACGGTTCGCCTGGGACTCCTACCGCCGCCTGATCCAGATGTTCGGCAAGACCGTCCAGGGCATCGACGGCGAGCTGTTCGAGGACGCCATCGACGACCTCAAGCGCCGCAAGGGCGTCACCGACGACCTCGCCCTCGACGCCGCGGACTTCGCCTCCCTGGTCGAGGTCTTCAAGGACATCGTCCGTGAGCAGACCGGCCGTGACTTCCCGGCCGACCCCCGCGAACAGATGCGTCTGGCGATCACCGCGGTGTTCGACTCCTGGAACGCGCCGCGTGCCGTGCTCTACCGCCGCCAGGAACGCATCCCCGCCGACCTCGGCACCGCCGTCAACGTCTGCTCGATGGTGTTCGGCAACCTCGGCATGGACTCCGGCACCGGGGTGGCCTTCACCCGTGACCCCGCCTCGGGCCGCCAGGGGGTCTACGGCGACTACCTGCAAAACGCCCAGGGCGAGGACGTCGTCGCGGGGATCCGCAACACCCTGCCCCTGGCCGAGCTGGAGCGGATCGACCCCAAGAGCTACGGCGAGCTGCTCGCCATCATGGAGAAACTGGAGAACCACTACCGCGACCTGTGCGACATCGAGTTCACGGTCGAGCGCGGCAAGCTGTGGATGCTCCAGACCCGTGTCGGCAAGCGGACCGCGGCCGCGGCCTTCCGGATCGCCGACCAGCTGGTCGACCAGGGGATGATCAGCCTGGACGAGGCGGTGGGCCGGGTCACCGGCGACCAGCTCGCCCAGCTCATGTTCCCCCGCTTCGACCACGAGGCCCCACGGCACCGATTGGGACGGGGCATGAACGCCTCGCCCGGCGCGGCGGTCGGCAAGGCGGTGTTCGACTCCTACACCGCCATCAAGTGGTCGCGCAGCGGCGAGAACGTCATCCTGTGCCGTCGCGAGACCAACCCGGACGACCTGGAGGGCATGATCGCCGCCCAGGGCATCCTCACCAGCCGTGGCGGCAAGACCTCCCACGCCGCCGTCGTGGCGCGGGGGATGGGCAAGACCTGCGTGTGCGGCGCGGAGGAACTCGACATCGACACCAAGAACCGCCGGATGACCGCGCCCGGTGGGGAGGTCGTCGAGGAAGGGGACGTCATCTCGATCGACGGGACCAGCGGCGAGGTGTTCCTCGGCGAGGTCCCGGTCGCCTCCTCCCCGGTCGTGCGCTACTTCGAGGGCGAGATCGACCCGGCCTCCGACGAGGCCGACGACCTCGTCCGCGCGGTCCACCGCTTCATGCAGTACTCCGACGCCGCGCGGCGGATGAACGTGCGCGCCAACGCCGACACCCCCGAGGACGCGGCCCGGGCCCGCCGGATGGGAGCGCAGGGCGTGGGGCTGTGCCGGACCGAGCACATGTTCCTCGGCGATCGGCGGACCCTGGTCGAACGCCTCATCCTCGCCGACACCGACAAGGAGCGCGAGGAGTCGCTGGCGGCGCTGCTGCCGTTGCAGCGTGAGGACTTCACCGGCATCTTCGAGGCCATGGACGGCCTGCCCGTGACGGTCCGGCTGCTGGACCCGCCGCTGCACGAGTTCCTGCCCGACATCACCGAGCTGTCGGTGCGCGTCGCGGTCGCCGAGGCGCGCGGCGAGGAGCACGAGGGCGACCTGCGGCTGCTCCAGGCCGTCCACCGGCTCCACGAGCAGAACCCGATGCTGGGCCTGCGCGGGGTACGGCTGGGCCTGGTCGTGCCGGGGTTGTTCACGATGCAGGTCCGGGCGATCGCCCAGGCCGCCGCCGACCGGATCAAGGCCGGCGGGCGGCCGCGCCCGGAGATCATGATCCCGCTCGTGGGCACGGTCCAGGAGCTGGAGATCATCCGCGAGGAGTCCCTGAGGGTCCTCGCCGAGGTCGGCGCCGAGCACGGGGTGGAGCTGGACTTCCCCATCGGCACCATGATCGAGCTGCCCCGCGCCGCGCTCACCGCAGGGCAGATCGCGGAGAACGCCGAGTTCTTCTCCTTCGGCACCAACGACCTCACCCAGACGGTATGGGGCTTCTCCCGCGACGACGTCGAGGCGTCGTTCTTCTCCAACTACCTGGAGAAGGGGGTGTTCGGGGTCTCCCCGTTCGAGTCGCTCGACGTGGACGGTGTCGGCCGGCTGGTGCGGCTCGCGGCGCAGGAGGGACGCGCCGCCCGCCCGGACATCAAGCTCGGCGTGTGCGGGGAGCACGGGGGCGACCCGGCGTCGGTCCACTTCTTCCACGAGGTGGGCCTGGACTACGTGTCCTGTTCGCCGTTTCGGGTGCCCGTCGCCCGGTTGGAGGCGGGTCGGGCCGCGGCCCGCTCCTGACGACCCCTCCGGTGTGGTGTGCCCCGCGCCACACCGGTCCCGGTTTTCCCGACCCGGCGGGGCCACGGTGACAAAAACCGCCGTGACCTTCTCGTAGCATGAACGAGACCGGCGCCCCGAACGCCGCGTCCGTGACGCCGCGCTCGCCGGGGACGAAGAACCGCCGATTTCGCCGACGAAACTCCTTTTTGCAGCTGTTTGTGGTTATCGTCAGGCGGGTCAACAGCCACTCAGGGGGTGAGACGTGCGGGCAACCGGTGAGGAACCGCGCGGGGACGACGGGCCAGGCCTCCCGCCCGGCGCGGAGGAGACACTACGGTTCGTCCGTGCCGACGTCGAGGCCACGGTCGGCGACCCCGACCGCACCCGCACCATGGTCAGGCCCGCCACGGAGCCGGCGGGGGGCGAGCCCACCCGCACGCTCACCCGGACGATGCCCGACGGCGATCCGGGGCGCACCCGCGAACTGCGCCGCCCCCGCCCGACGGCCGAGGACGCCCCGCCCCCGCCGTCCGGGGGCCGGACGCCCCGCCCGCGCCGACGGCGCCCGCCCGTCGGACGGATCCTCGCGCTGGTGCTGGCGATCGCCGTGGCGTTGCCGTGCGGCACCTGGGCCTGGGTGTGGTACACCGCGCGGCAGGACGATCGTCCCGTCTCCGACGCGATCATCGTGCTGGGCGCCAGCCAGTACAACGGACGTCCCTCGCCGATCTTCGAGGCCCGCCTGGCCCACGCCTCGGAGCTGTACGCCGAGGGCGTGGCCCCCACCGTGGTCACCGTCGGCGGTAACCAGCCGGGTGACAACTTCACCGAGGCGGGCAGCGGTCGCGACTGGCTGATCCGCCACGGCGTTCCGGGAGAGCGGATCGTCGCCGTGGACCGGGGAAGCGACACGTTGCAGAGCATCGACGCGGTGTCGGGGGTGTTCCAGCAGAACGGTTGGACCACCGCCGTCATCGTCACCGACCCGTGGCACTCACTGCGCTCGCGCATCATGGCCGAGGACTTCGGGATAGAGGCGGCCACCTCGCCGGCCCGCTCCGGTCCGGCGGTCCAGGAGCGCCGGACCCAGCTGTGGTACATCACCCGCGAGACGGCGTCCCTCTGGTACTACTGGATCTTCGGCGACAGCTCGTCGTTGCAGGTCGACGCCGCCTGAGCACGACGAGCGAATCCGGGACCAAGCCATGACCGCGACCGCCGGGGCCGCCCCGCCCGGCTACGCCGACCACGACCTGCGGCGCTGGGTCCTCGAACCACCCAAGAACCGCGCCCGCGGCCCGTTCGAACGCGACCGCGCCCGCGTCCTGCACAGCTTCGCGCTGCGCAGGCTCGCGGCCAAGACCCAGGTCGTCAGCCCGGGGGCGGGCGACTTCCCGCGGACCCGGCTCACCCACTCGCTGGAGTGCGCCCAGATCGGCCGTGAGCTCGGCGGTGCGCTGGGATGCGACCCGGATCTGGTCGAGACCGCCTGCCTCGCCCACGATCTGGGACATCCGCCGTTCGGCCACAACGGCGAGTCCGCGCTCGACGCCGCGGCGCGGGAGTGCGGCGGTTTCGAGGGCAACGCCCAGAGCCTGAGGCTGCTGACCCGCCTGGAGGGCAAGGTCGTGACCGAGGGGGGACGCAGCGCCGGCCTCAACCTCACCCGCGCCGCCCTCGACGCCACCTTGAAGTACCCCTGGGCGCGCGGCGCGAAGGGGGCCGCCGGCAACAAGTTCAACCACTATCCCGACGACGCCGAGGTCTTCGCCTGGGTGCGCGAGGGGGCGCCGGGCACCCGTACCTGCCTGGAGGCCCAGGTCATGGACTGGGCCGACGATGTCGCCTACTCCGTTCACGACCTGGAGGACGGGATCCACGCGGGCCTGATCCAATTGGCGGCGTTGCGCAGCGCGACCGAGCGCGCCGAGGTCTGCGCGATCGCCGCGCGCGCCTACACCGACGCTTCGCCCGCCGAGCTGGCCGAGGTCTTCGACGCGCTGCTGGCCGAACCCTTCTGGCCGGACCGCTACACCGGCGACCTGCGCTCGCTCGCCGCGCTGAAGAACCTCACCAGCGAGCTCATCGGCCGTTTCCGCAGGGCCGCGGAGGCGGCCACCCGTCGCGTCCACGGTCCCGGACCGCTCAGCCGTTATGCCGCGACGCTGGTCGTGCCGCGTCGTCGGCTGTTGGAGTGCGCCCTGCTCAAGGCGGTCGCCGTCCACTACGTCATGGCGCGCTCGGAGGCGCTGGAGTACCAGGCGCGGGAGCGCGAGGTGATCGCCGAGCTCGTCACGGCGATCTGGCTGGGCGCCCCGGGAACGTTGGAGGAGCCCTTCCGGGCGGACTACGAGCACGCGCCCGGTGACGCCGCGGCGCTGCGGGTGGTGATCGACCAGGTGGCGTCGTTGACCGACACCTCGGCGCTGGCCTGGCACCGCCGGCTGGTGGGATGACCGGCCGCGCGCGGCACCGGGGAAGGGCGCGCGCCGCCGTCCAGGCGGTGTGATCCAGATAACCCGGACCCCTTGACGCCTCGTTTGTTAGCGCTAACAATGTAGCTCACGTCACACCGGCGTTAACGGAAACTTCACGAGGTGTCGATCGCCCATGTCCTCCGAGAACGGCCGCAGCCCGGTCATGGCGGATGTCGCCCGGCTCGCGGGGGTGTCCCACCAGACCGTCTCCCGCGTGCTCAACGGCCATCCCAACGTCCGCCCCGAGACCCAGGCGCGGGTCCAGGCCGCCATCGAACAACTGGGCTACCACCGCAACTCCTCGGCCCGCGCCCTGGTCACCCGGCGGACCAACGTCCTCGGCGTGGTCACCTTCGACACCACCCTCTACGGGCCGGCGAGCACGCTGTCGGGGATCGAACGAGCGGCCCGGGAGGCCGGCTACTTCGTCAGCATCGTCACGCTCACCGACATCTCCCGCGCCTCCGTCCGCGAGGCACTGGACTACCTGGCCGAACAGTCGGTCGAGGGCTGCATCGTGATCGCGCCGCAGCGCGCCGCGGTGGAGTCGTTGACGGACGTGTCGGTGGCCAGGCCCCTGGTCGCGGTGGAGGGCGGTCGGGCCCCGGGCCTTCCCGTCGTGTGCGTGGACCAGGTCGGTGGGGCCCGCGCCGTCACCGAGCACCTGTTGGGGCTCGGCCACCGCACGGTCCACCACGTCGCCGGCCCGATGGAGTGGCTGGAGGCCGAAGGGCGGGTCCAGGGCTGGCGCGAGGCGCTGGAGGCCGCCGGGGCGCCGATCCCCGAACCGCTCCGCGGCGACTGGAGCCCGCGTTCGGGGTATGAGATCGGGCTGCGCCTGGCCGAGGACCCCCGCATCACCGCCGTGTTCGTGGCCAACGACCAGATGGCGCTGGGAGTGCTGCGGGCGCTGGGGGAGGCGGGGATCCGGATTCCCGAAGAGGTCAGCGTGGCCGGGTTCGACGACGTTCCCGAAGCGGAGTTCTTCACCCCGCCGCTGACCACCGTGTGGCAGAACTTCAGCGACGTGGGACGTCGCAGCATCCGATTGCTCGTGGACCAGATCGACCGGCGCGCGCGGAAGGGGTCGGCCGGTGCGACGGAGACGGAGGAGGACCTCCGCGACGTCGTTCCGGCCCGACTGGTGGTGCGGGCCAGTACCGCTCCCGTGCAGCTCAGATGACCCCATGAGGAGGGGAACCCCCGTGTCTCCTGATGTTAACGCTAACAATGTGACTCCCGTGGTGATCGGGGTCGACTTCGGGACACTGTCCGGCCGCGCCGTGGTCGTCAGGGTCTCCGACGGCGCCGAACTCGCCAGCGCCGTCTGCCCCTACAAGCACGGCGTCATCTCCCAGACGCTGCCCGGATCAACGCGACGGCTCCCACCCGACACCGCGCTCCAACTCCCCGAGGACTACCGCGAGGTACTGCGCCGCGCCGTCCCCGAGGCCCTGGCGGCCAGCGGGGTCGCCCCCGACCAGGTCATCGGGATCGGGACCGACTTCACCGCCTGCACCGTGCTGCCGGTCACCGCCGAGGGAACCCCCTTGTGCGAGCTGCCCGACTACACCGACCGCCCGCACGCCTACCCCAAACTGTGGAAGCACCACGCCGCCCAGCCCGAGGCCGACCTCGTCAACCAGGTCGCCCGCGAGCGGGGGGAACGGTGGCTGGCCCGCTACGGCGGCCGCATCTCCTCGGAGTGGGAGTTCGCCAAGGCGCTCCAGGTCCTCCGCGAGGATCCGGAGATCTACGAGCGCACCGACCGCTGGATCGAGGCGGCCGACTGGATCGTCTGGGAACTGTGCGGCCGCGAGACGCGCAACGTCTGCACCGCCGGCTACAAGGGCATCCACCAGGACGGCGCCTGGCCCGACCGCGGCTACCTCGCCGCACTCCATCCCGACTTCGCCGGATTCGTCGAGGACAAGCTGGCCCATCCGCTCTCCCAGCTCGGCGGACGCGCGGGAGGGCTCACCTCGCGCGCGGCCGAGTGGACCGGGCTGCCGGAGGGCATCGCCGTGGCCGTGGGCAACGTCGACGCCCACGTCACCGCCGCCGCGGCCAGGACGGTCGCCCCCGGCCAGATGCTCGCGGTCATGGGCACCAGCACCTGCCACGTGATGAACTCCGACGTCCTCGCCGAGGTGCCCGGCATGTGCGGCGTGGTCCGCGATGGCATCGTGCCGGGGCTGTGGGGATATGAGGCGGGGCAGAGCGGGGTCGGCGACATCTTCGGCTGGTTCGCCGACACCTCGGTGCCCGACGACTACGTCCGCCAGGCCGGCGAGCTCGGCGTCTCGATCCACGACCTGCTCTCCGCCAAGGCCGCGGGCCAGCCGGTCGGCGGCCACGGACTGGTCGCCCTGGACTGGCACAGCGGGAACCGGTCGGTCCTCGTCGACCACGACCTGTCTGGCGTCATCGCCGGGCTCACCCTGGCCACCCGGCCCGAGGAGATCTACCGGGCCCTTGTCGAGGCCACCGCCTTCGGCGCGCGGACCATCGTCGACGCCTTCGACGCCTCCGGAGTCACGGTCACCGAGTTCACGGTCGCCGGAGGGCTGGTGCGCAACCCCTTCGTCATGCAGGTCTACGCCGACGTGCTGCGCCGCCCCCTCAACACCATCGTCTCCGACCAGGGGCCGGCCCTGGGCGCCGCGATCCACGCCGCCGTCGCGGCCGGAGCCTATCCCGACATCCACGCGGCCTCAGCGGCGATGGGCCGGGTCCGCGAGGCGGCCGTGCTGCCGGACCCGGAGCGGGCCGACGCCTACGACGAGCTCTACGCGATCTACACCGACCTCCACGACCACTTCGGCCGCGGCGGCGACGGGGCGCTGCACCGCCTGCGCCGCATCCGCAACCGGGTCACCCCCGGCTGACCCCGAACCCCCTGACGGCCACCGGCCACGGAAGGAGCCGACGACCGTGCCCACCGACAGCGTCGACCGACTACGCCGCGAGGTCTGCGCCCTGCACGACGAACTCGTGCGCTGGGGCCTGGTCACCTGGACCAGCGGAAACATCTCCGCCCGGGTGCCGGGAACCGACCTCATCGTCATCAAACCGAGCGGAGTGCTCTACGACGACCTCACCCCCGAATCGATGGTCGTGACCGACCTTCACGGAACCGTGGTCGACGGCGCCTACGCCCCCTCCAGCGACACCGCCGCACACGCCTATGTCTACCGCGAGATGCCCGAGGTCGGCGGGGTCGTCCACACCCACAGTCCCTACGCCACCGCCTGGGCGGCGCGCGGCGAGGCGATCCCGTGCGCCATCACGGCCATGGCCGACGAGTTCGGGGCCGAGATCCCCGTCGGGCCGTTCGCGCTGATCGGCGGCGACGACATCGGCAAGGGCATCGTCGCGACGCTGACGGGACACCGCTCGCCCGCCGTGCTCATGCGCAGCCACGGGGTCTTCACGATCGGCCGCGACGCCCGGTCGGCGGTCAAGGCCGCGGTGATGTGCGAGGACGTCGCGCGCACCGTCCACCTGGCCCGCGTCCACGGTCCCGTCGAACCGCTGGCGCCCGAGCACGTCGACGCCCTCTACCACCGCTACCAGAACGTCTACGGCCAGCGGGCCGCCGACGACACCACGGAAGGAGCCGGTTCGTGACCGACCGTCTGCCCCGCATCGGGGTTCTCGGGATCATGCAGGAGCTCTACGACCACATGATCCCGGGGATCACCCAACGCCAGGCCGGCTACGCGCGTGACATCGCCCAGCGTCTCTCCGGCGTCGTCGAGTGCGTCGTCGGCGGGCCGGTGAAGGGCCGGGAGGAGACCGAGCGCGCGGTCCGCGCGTTCGAGGACGCCGACCTCGACGGCGTCCTGATCGTGATGCTCACCTACGCGCCGTCGCTGCGGGCCGCCCGGCTCTTCGCCGGGATGCGCCTTCCGGTGTGCCTGGCCAACGTCCAGCCCGACCCCGCGGTGACGCCGGCCTGGGACATGGACGACATGACCTACAACCAGGGCATCCACGGCGCGCAGGACACCGCCAACGCGATGGTCCGCGCCGGCCTGCCCTTCGAGGTGGTCACCGGCGAGTGGAACGACGACGCCTTCGTCGAGCGGGTCGGCCGCTGGGCGCGCGCCGCGCGGGCGGTCACCGCGTGGAAGACGCTGAAGGTCGGCGTGTTCGGGTACGCGATGAACGGCATGGGCGACGCCCGCGTGGACGAGTCCGCCCTGTTGCGCAGGCTCGGCCCCGAGGTCGTCGCGATCGCCCCCGGCGAGCTGCACCGCACCGTACAGGAACTGCCCGACTCCGCCGTCGAGGAGCTGATGGCCTGGGAGGACGAGCGGTTCGACGTCGACCCGCGCCTGTCCAAGGAGGAACGCGGCGACCACGCGCGCATGCAGATCGCGATCGAGCGGATTCTCGCCCGACGCGGCATCGGCGCCTACTCCACCCACTTCGACGCGATCGCCGAGGACGGGCGGTTCGCCCGGCTGCCCATGGCCTCGGCCTCCAGCCTCATGGCCAAGGGGTACGGGTTCGCCGGCGAGGGCGACGTGCTCGCCGCGTCCATCGTCTACGCGGGGCACCAGCTCGCCGGAGACGGGCACTTCACCGAGATGTACGCGATGGACTTCCCCAGTGACTCCATCCTCATGAGCCACATGGGCGAGGGCAACTGGAGGGTCGCGCGTTCCGACGAGCCGATCCGGCTGATCAAGCGCCCGCTGGGCATCGGCCGCCTCGACGACCCGCCCACCCTGCTGTTCCGCATCCAGCCGGGCCCCGCGACGCTCGCGTCCCTGGTCTACCTCGGCGGCGAGCGGTTCCGGCTGGTCGTGGCCGAGGGCGAGGTACTGGACTCCCAGGAGCTGCCGGCCCTGGAGATGCCCTACGGCCAGTTCCGTCCCGACAGCGGAGTCCGCGGCTGCATGGACGCCTGGCTGCGGGCCGGCGGCACCCACCACATGGTCATGAACCTCGGCCGGATCGCCGCCGACTGGGCGGCGTTGTGCACCCTGACCGGTATCGAGCTGGTCCAGGTCTGACCGGTCCGGCGCGGGCTCCGGCCCGCGCCGGGCTCCGGCTGTGTCCGAGTCACACACCCGAGGGGGTGCCTCGCGCACCCCGCACCGCGGCCCCCGGGGGACGGCCGCACCTACGGCGCATCACCAGGCAGAGGAGATGCCATGCGCACAGAAGAAACGCCGCTCCCGGCCCCCGCGCCGGCCATCGGGCGGCGCGGGTTCCTGGCGGGAGCCCTCACCGCCGCGGGGATCGGGCTGGCCGGCTGTGGGGGCGGCATCGCCACGGTCGGCGAGTCCCGGACCGTCCTGCGTCAGTGGAACCTGTTCACCGGCGGCGACGGCGTCCGCATGGTCGAGATGCACGACGCCTACCAGAGGGAGCACCCCCAGATCGACTTCCGCCCCACCACCTACCTGTGGGGCAACCCCTTCTACACCAAGTTCGCGATGGGCGCCGCGGGCGGCCGGGCCTTCGACGTCGCCACCCTGCACCTGTCCCGGCTGCGCGGCATGGGACCGGGCACCCTGATCGACCCGATCCCCGTCGAGCTGCTCGCCGAGTACGGCGTCACCCCCGACACCGTCCTGCCCAACGTCTGGGACAAGTGCACGGTCGACGGCGAGCTGTACGCGATCCCACTGGACACCCACCTGGTCGTCACCTACTACAACCGCGAGATCTGCGCGCGGGCCGGCGTGCTCGACCCGCAGGGGCGGCTCATCGAGACGGACGGCGTCGAGGAATTCCTCGACCTGCTCGCCGCGGTCAAGGACGTCACCGGAGGCTACGGGGTCGTCATGGACACCACGGGGGCCTGGCGCCAGTTCTGGTCCCTGTACCGCCAACTCGGCGGCGAGATGACCTTCGACGGGGACGTGGGCATCGACGACGACAAGGCGCTCCAGGCCCTCGACTTCCTGCGCCGGGTCTCGGAGGAGGGGCTGGCGCCCTCGGCGTCGGACGCCCCCGGCACCCCGGCGAACTTCGTCAACGGCATCTGCGGGCTCATGTTCGCCGGCAACTGGGAGATCGCCACCGCCCAGGCGGCGGGGATGGACTTCGGAATGCGTCCCTTCCCCGGTCTGTACGGCGACGAACTGGGCCAGGGCGACTCCCACGCGCTGGTGCTGCCCCACCGCAGGACCCGCGACGACGCGGCGGTGCGCGCCGCCGTGGAGTACGCGGCGTGGATGCTCAAGCACAGCATCACCTGGGCCGGCGGCGGACACGTCCCCGCCTACCTGCCGGTGACCGAGAGCGCCGAGTACGCCCGCCTGGAACCGCAGGCCGACTACCGCGACGCGGCGGTCAACGTCCAGTTCGACCCCGAGGCGTGGTTCAGCGGTTCGGCGGCGCAACTACAGAACGAGGCGAGCTCCCTGTTCGCGGGCGTCCACAACGGTTCCACGACGCCCGAGCGGGCCCTCGACGCCTTCAAACGGGCCACCCGCAAGCTCATCGAGACCCCCGCGCCGGTGTGACCCGGGCCCGCCATCCCCCTTGGAGTCCGACATGACCCCGTCCACCGACATCGCGCCGCCGGAAGCGGCGCGCGCCGTGTCCCCGGCCCCGCCCGGGGGCCGTGCCCGCACTCGCCACGTGTCCTCCTGGGCCGGCCTGTGGTTCGTCCTCCCCTTCACCGTCCTGTTCGCCGTCTTCCTCGTCTGGCCGATGCTCGCCGGCCTGTGGACCAGTTTCACCGATCGCAGCCTCGGCCGGGCCGGCTCCTCCTTCGTGGGCCTGGCCAACTGGAGCGAGATGCTGGGCGATCCCGCGGTGTGGCAGTCGCTGTGGGTGACCCTGCTGTTCACCCTCATCAGCACGCCCCCATTGGTCCTCATCGCCCTGGGCATGGCCCTGCTCACCCACCGGGTCTCACGCCTGGGCTGGTTCCTGCGCTTCTCCTTCTTCGCCCCGTTCCTGCTGCCGGTCGCCGTGGTGACGCTCATCTGGACCTGGCTCTACCAGCCGGGGTTCGGCATGGTCAACGGCGCGCTCCAGGCGGTCGGGCTGCCCGAGGTGAACTGGCTCACCGACAAGGACACGGTGCTGGTCGCGATCGCCATCACCACCGTGTGGTGGACGGTCGGATTCAACTTCCTGCTCTACCTGGCCGCGCTCCAGGGCATCCCCGCCTACGTCTACGAGGCCGCGGCCCTCGACGGCGTGAACCCCTGGCAGCGGTTCCGCCACATCACGCTGCCCCTGCTGCACCGCACCACCGCCCTGATCGTGACGCTGCAACTGGTGGCCTCGTTGAAGCTGTTCGACCAGGCCTACCTGATGACGGCCGGTGCGGGAGGCCCCGACTACGCGGCCCGCCCCATCATCGGCTACATCTTCGACAGCGGTTTCACCGGTCTGCGCATCGGCTACGCCTCGGCGATCTCCTACCTGCTCTTCGCGGTGATCGTCGTGGTCTCCCTCGTCCAGTTCCGGCTGTTCTCCGGGAAGGGGAAGAGCGCATGAGCGCCCCCACCGCGACCCTCCGTCCCTCCCGCGGCGCCACGGAGGGGAGCAGGCCGCGCCCGCGGATCACCGCGGGCGGCGCCATGGTCACCGTGTCCGCCCTCGTTCTCGCCGTCGTGTGGTTGATCCCTCTGGTCTGGGCGGTGCTCACCTCGCTCAAACCCGAGGGGGAGACGACGGCCGTGCCCATCCGCTGGCTGCCGCTGGAGCCCACCCTGGAGGCCTACCGGCTCGTCCTCGCCCGTGGCGACCTCCAACGCTGGCTCGTCAACAGCACCGTCATCTCCACGGTGGTCACCGTGCTCACCCTCGTGGTGTGCGTGCTGGCGGCCTACGCCTTCTCCAAGACCCGCTTCCCCGGCAGGAGGGCGCTGTTCGCGCTGTTCCTCGCGGGCATCCTGGTGCCACCGCAGGTCCTCATCGTCCCCTTGTTCGACGAGATGACCTTCCTCGGCCTGGTCGACACCTACTGGGGTGTGGCGCTGCCACAGGTCGTCGCCCCGGTCATGGTGTTCATCCTGAAACGCTTCTTCGACGCCATTCCCCGTGACTACGAGGAGGCCGCCCGCCTGGACGGCGCCGGCCACCCGCGGATCCTGTGGAGCGTCGTGCTGCCGATGTCGGGGCCGATCCTCGCGGCCGTCGCCATCTTCACCTTCGTCCAGTCCTGGAACAACTTCCTGTGGCCCTTCATCGCCGCCACCGACCCCGCCCTGATGACCGTCCCGGTCGGCCTGGGGAGCGTGCAGGGCGCCTACGGCATCCAGTACGCGCAGAACATGGCGGCGGCCGTGCTTGGAGCTTTGCCGCTGCTCGTCGTCTTCCTGCTCTTCCAACGCCAGGTCGTGCGCGGGGTCACCGACGCCGGCCTCAAGTGAGCCCCCGCGAAGGAGGGTCCCGATGAAACGCAGATTCCTCACGACGGCGGCCGCGCTCGCCGCCGCGGTCCTGACGGTCTCCCCCCTGGCCCCCGCGCACGCGGCGCCGCAGCCGCGCGCGGCCGACCGGCTCGACGGGGACGTGCGCGTCCACGACCCCGCCCTCGTCAAAGGCGAGGCGGGGGAGGACTGGTACGTCTTCTCCACGGGCGATCCGGCGGTCGGCGACGGCAACATCCAGATCCGCTCCTCGCCTGACGGGCGCACCTGGACCTACGAGGGGACCGTCTGGGCGGACAAACCCGCCTGGCTCGCCGAGGAGATCCCCGGCGTCACCAACCTGTGGGCGCCGGAGGTCTACGAACACGACGGCACCTACTACCTGTACTACTCCGCCTCGACGTTCGGCTCCAACCGGTCGCTGATCGGGCTGGCCACCAACACCACGCTCGACCCCCGCGACCCCGACTACGCCTGGATCGACCGGGGCAAGGTCACCGAGTCCTTCCCCGGCGACGACTACAACGCGATCGATCCCGGCGTCGTGGAGGACGCCGAGGGGACGCCGTGGATGGCGTTCGGCTCCTTTTGGAGCGGGATCCGCATGCTGCGCCTGCACTGGCCCGACGGCAAGCCGGCCGCGGGCCAGGGCGAACCGCTGCGCATCGCCGACCGCGGCGAACCCCCCAACGCGATCGAGGCGCCCTACATCGTCGAGCGGCACGGTTGGTACTACCTGTT
Organism: Marinactinospora endophytica; assembly: GCF_054780875.1. NCBI lineage: Bacteria > Bacillati > Actinomycetota > Actinomycetes > Streptosporangiales > Nocardiopsidaceae > Marinactinospora > Marinactinospora endophytica. The sequence continues at coordinate 208,944 of NZ_BAAGVM010000001.1, forward strand.
CGTCTCCCTCGACAGCTGCTGCCAGGGCAGCGCCAGCACCTACCGGATCGCGGTGGGCCGCTCCCGCGCGGTCACCGGCCCCTACCACGACCGTGACGGCCGTCCCCTGCTGGCGGGAGGCGGCACGGTGATCCTGGCGAGCTCCGGGTCGCGGATCGGCCCCGGAGGCCAGTCGGTCTCCGGTGGATACCTCGCCTACCACTACTACGACGCCGACGCGGGCGGAGACTTCCGGCTCGGTCTTCGACCCCTGCGCTGGTCCCCCGACGGCTGGCCCCAGCCGTAACCGTCCCCTTCCCCGTCCCCAGAGGAGAGCGCACCGTGCTGAACGCATCCTTCCCCCTCGATCCGGCCCTGCGGATCGCCCCCGTCCACCGCCGCACGTTCGGCTCGTTCGTCGAGCACATGGGACGCTGCGTCTACACCGGCATCTACGAACCCGACCATCCCACCGCCGACGCCGACGGGTTCCGCCGCGACGTCCTCGAACTCACCCGCGAACTCGGGGTGACGACCGTGCGCTACCCCGGCGGCAACTTCGTCTCCGGCTACCGGTGGGAGGACGGCGTGGGGCCGCGCGCGTCACGTCCGGTCCGCCGTGACCTCGCCTGGCACAGCCTGGAGACCAACGAGGTCGGCCTGGACGAGTTCATGCGCTGGACCCGCAAGGCCGGCGTCGAGCCGATGATGGCCGTCAACCTCGGCACGCGAGGCGTGCAGGAGGCCCTGGACCTGCTCGAGTACGCCAACCATCCCGCCGGCACCCACCTGTCCGACCAGCGCGTCGCCAACGGGGCGGCCGAACCCTACGGCATCCGCATGTGGTGCCTGGGCAACGAGATGGACGGCCCCTGGCAGGTCGGCCACAAGACCGCCGACGAGTACGGCAGGCTCGCCGCCGAGACGGCCCGCGCGATGCGCATGGCCCAGCCCGACCTGGAACTGGTCGCCTGTGGTAGCTCCGGACCGGAGATGGCGACCTTCGGCGCGTGGGAGGCCACCGTCCTGGAGCACACCTACGACCAGGTCGACTACATCTCGCTGCACGCCTACTACGAGGAGCGTGACGGGGACCTCGCGAGCTTCCTCGCCTCGGGGGTCGAGATGGACCGTTTCGCCGACTCCGTCATCTCCATCGCCGACGCGGTGGGGGCGCGCCTGCGCAACCGGAAGCGCATCATGCTCTCCTTCGACGAGTGGAACGTCTGGTACCTCAGCCGGCACCAGGCGCAGCAGCCGCGCACCGACTGGCCGGTGGCGCCCCGCGTCATCGAGGACCGCTACCACCTGGCCGACGCCGTTGTCGTGGGCGGTCTGCTCATCTCGCTGCTGCGCCACAGCGACCGGGTCACCGCGGCCAGCCAGGCCCAACTGGTCAACGTGATCGCGCCGATCATGACCGAGCCGGGCGGGCCCGCCTGGCGTCAGACCATCTTCCACCCCTTCGCCCGGACCGCCGCCGCGGCGGCCGGCCAGGTGCTGCGGGTCGAACCGACCTGCCCGACACACGAGACCGCGCGCTACGGCGAGGTGCCGGTCATCGACGCCGTCGCCACCTATGACGCCGAGGCCGCGACCGCGGCGATCTTCGTCGTCAACCGGTCCACCGACTCCCCGGTCAGCCTCGACGTGGACACGCGCGGCCTGGCCGCCGAGCGGGTCACCCGCTGCCTGACCCTCTCCGACACCGACGTCTACGCCTACAACACCGCCCGGCATCCCGACCGTGTCGCCCCGCGCGACAACAAGGACGTCCGGCTCGACGGGGGAAGACTCAACATCGTCCTGCCCCCGGTGTCGTGGAGCGTCATCGAACTGGCCACGGCCCGCTCCTGACCCGCACGCCCTCTCACAGTCCCTCCCGCCCGGTCCGCGCGGCCGGGCGCATCCCGAAAAGTGTGGAGCGCACATGAACGTCAAGCCACTGGGCGCGCTGCTCGCCGGCGCCGCGCTGCTGCTGTCCTCCTGCGCGGTGGGTGACGCCGCCCGGACCAGCGGGGAGAACGGGACGGTCGGCATCGCCATGCCGACCCAGTCCTCCGAGCGCTGGGTCGACGACGGAGCCAACATGGTGGAGCACTTCGAGGAGCTCGGGTACGGCGCCGACCTGCAATACGCCGAGGACGTCGTCGAGACCCAGGTCTCCCAGATCGAGAACATGATCACCAAGGGCGTCGACGCCCTCGTCATCGCCGCGATCGACGGGGAGGCGCTGACCGACGTCCTCCAGCAGGCCGCAGACCAGGACATCCCGGTCATCTCCTATGACCGGCTGATCCGCGGCACCGAGCACGTCGACTACTACGCGACCTTCGACAACTTCCAGGTGGGCGTCCTCCAGGCCACCTACATCGAGGAGGCGCTGGGCCTCGCCGAGGAGGAGGGCCCCTTCACCATCGAGCTGTTCGGCGGGTCGCCCGACGACAACAACGCCTACTTCTTCTACGACGGGGCGATGTCGGTGCTCCAGCCCTACATCGACTCCGGTGTGCTGGAGGTGCGCAGCGGACAGACCACGATGTCGCAGATCGCGACGCTGCGCTGGGACGGGGCCACCGCCCAGGCGCGCATGGACAACCTCCTCAGCGCCAACTACTCCACCGAACGGCTCGACGCCGTGCTGTCGCCCTACGACGGCATCAGCATCGGCGTGATCTCCGCGCTCAAGAGCGTCGGCTACGGCGGCGAGGACAGGCCGATGCCCGTCATCACCGGGCAGGACGCCGAGGTCGCCTCCCTGAAGTCGATCATCGCCGGTGAGCAGACCCAGACGGTGTTCAAGGACACCCGGGAACTGGCCAGGGTCGCGGCGAACATGGCCGACGCCGTCGTCAAGGGCGAGGAGCCCGAGGTCAACGACACCGAAAGCTACGACAACGGGGTCAAGGTCGTCCCCGCCTACCTGCTCGAACCCGTCTCGGTGGACGCCGACAACTACGAGGAGGTGCTGATCGATGGCGGCTACTACACCGCCGAGGAACTGCGGGGCTGACGCCGCGCGACGGCCCGGCGAACGGTAAGGAGACCGACATGCCCGACGCCATCCTGCGCATGCGCGGGATCAGCAAGGAGTTCCCCGGCGTCAAGGCGCTGGAGAACGTGGACCTCACGGTCGAGCGCGGCGAGGTCCACGCCCTGATGGGCGAGAACGGGGCCGGCAAGTCGACCCTGATGAAGGTCCTCAGCGGGGTTTACCCCCACGGCACCTACGGCGGCGACATCCTCGTCGACGGCGAGGTCCGCGCCTTTCGCGACGTCCGCGACAGTGAGGCCGCCGGCATCGCCATCATCCACCAGGAGCTCGCGCTCGTCCCCCAGCTCTCGGCGGCGGAGAACGTCTTCCTGGGCAACGAGCGGACCCGCGCCCGGGGGATCTTCGACCGGGACCGCACGGTCGCCGAGGCCCGGACGCTGCTGCGGCGGGTGGGGTTCGACGAGGACCCCACGGTCCCGGTCGCCGCCCTGGGGGTCGGCCGCCGCCAACTCGTCGAGATCGCCAAGGCCCTCGCCAAGGACGTGCGGCTGCTGATCCTGGACGAGCCGACCTCGGCGCTCAACGAGTACGACAGCGCCGACCTGCTCGACCTGATCCTGGACCTCAAACGCCAGGGCGTCACCTCCATCCTCATCTCCCACAAGCTCAACGAGGTCACCCGGGTCGCCGACACCATCACCGTCCTGCGCGACGGCCGGACGATCGAGACGCTGAGCACGGCCGGGGGAGAGGTGAGCGAGGACCGCATCATCCGCGGCATGGTCGGCCGCGACCTCGACCACCGCTACCCCGAACGCACGGGCCGGGCCGGGCAGGTCCGTTTCGAGGTCCGCGACTGGACCGTGGACCACCCCGACCAGGCCGGCCGACGGGTCGTCGACGGCGTCGACATCGACATCCGACACGGCGAGATCGTCGGGATCGCCGGTCTGATGGGGGCCGGGCGCACCGAGTTCGCGATGAGCCTGTTCGGCCGCTCCTACGGCCGCTACGTCCGCGGGACGCTGCGCAAGGACGGGCACGAGATGCGCGTGCGCACCGTCGGCGACGCCATCGCCGCGGGCATCGCCTACGTTCCCGAGGACCGCAAGGAGCTCGGGCTGATCCTCGGCGAGGACGTCCGGCGCAACATGACACTGGCGGGCCTGCGCCAGGTCGCCTCGCGCGCGGTCATCGACCCCGGCCGCGAGATCGTGCTGGCCGAGCGGCTGCGCGAGCGCCTGGGGGTCAAGGCGCGTGACGTGTTCCAGCAGGTGGGCAACCTCAGCGGTGGCAACCAGCAGAAGGTCGCCCTCGCCAAATGGGTGTTCACCGAGCCGGAGCTGCTCATCCTCGACGAGCCGACGCGCGGGATCGACGTCGGCGCCAAGTACGAGATCTACCTGATCATCCATGAACTGGCCAGGCAGGGGCGCAGCGTCCTGGTGATCTCCTCGGAACTGCCCGAGCTGATCGGGCTGTGCGACCGGATCTACGCCATGAACGAGGGGCGCATCACCGGTGAGCTGTCGCGCGCCGCCGCCGCCCAGGAGCCGCTGATGAAACTCATGACCGCGACGAAGGGCGGGGATCGATGAGTGCCCTGAGGGAACTGCAACGTGGAAACGTCCGGCAGTACGGCATGCTGATGGCCCTCGTGGCCATCGTCGTCCTGTTCAGCGTCCTGACCGGCGGACTGCTGCTGCGCCCGATCAACATCACCAACCTCATCATGCAGAACAGCTACGTGCTGATCCTGGCCATCGGCATGATGCTGGTGATCGTCACCGGGCACATCGACCTGTCGGTCGGCTCGGTGGTGGCCTTCGTCGGTGCGGTCTCGGCGGTGATGCTGACGAGCTGGGACCTGCCCGTTCCCCTCGTCATCGTGCTCGCCCTGGGGATGGGCGCGCTCGTCGGCGCCTGGCAGGGGTTCTGGATCGCCTACGTGCGCATCCCCGCGTTCATCGTCACGCTCGCCGGAATGCTCGTCTTCCGCGGCGCGACCATGATCGTCCTCGGCGGGGAGTCGATCGGTCCCCTGCCCGATTCGCTGCGCGCACTGGGCTCGGGCTACCTCCCCGACGTGTTCGGCGGACAGATCCACGTCCTGACGCTCGTGCTCGGCGCGCTGGCCTGCGCCGCGCTGGTGTGGAGCCGGCTGCGGGCGCGGGCGCGCAGCCGGCGTCACGGACTGCAGGTCGGCTCGGCGGCCCTGTTCTGGGCGAGGACGATCGCCCTCGTCGTGGTCGTCATGGCCTTCGCCTACGTCCTGGCGATCGAGAACGGCGTCCCGGTGGTCGGTGTGCTGCTCGTCGCGCTCATCGTCGTGTTCTCCTTCGTCATGAACAGCACCACGGTCGGACGTCATGTCTATGCGGTCGGCGGGAACGAGAAGGCCGCGATGCTCTCGGGGGTGAAGACCCAGCGCACGACCTTCTGGGTCTTCGTCACCATGGGAACGCTGTCGGCGCTGGCGGGGCTGGTGTTCATGGCCCGGCTCAACGCGGCGACGCCGCGCGCCGGGACGATGTTCGAGCTCGACGCGATCGCCGCGGCGTTCATCGGCGGGGCCTCGGCGTCGGGCGGTGTGGGGACCGTGGTGGGCGCCGTCGTCGGAGCGCTCGTCATGGGCGTGATGAACAACGGCATGTCCCTGATCGGCCTGGGCGCCGATTGGCAGCAGGCCATCAAGGGGCTGGTGCTGCTGGCCGCGGTCGCCTTCGACATCTACAACAAGAACCGGGTCGGCCGGTCGGTCATGGACCGGGTGTCGGCGCGGGGGGTCGGCGGGGAGCCGCCGCAGGACCGGTCGGCGCGTGGGGTCCGCGCGCGGACCCCCACCGGCGGGGGATGAGCCGAGAGCGGGTGTGGTCCGGTGGCCGGACCACACCCGTGCCGGAATGTTTCCGCTCGTCCCCGTGGACCCTCGGTGACCTGGGATCTCAGAACGGGTGAACTTCATAAAGAGTAGATATCGACATATAGCTGACAAGGGGCGAAGGTCCTAGGCTCGGTCTCCCCGACGTGGCGGACGTCACGTCGCTTCGCGTCACGTCGACGCTCCGGGTCCGGAAAGGACGGCGCCATGGCAGAGGTCGAGCACTACGCCTATGGGTGGTGGACCCCCGCGCTCGCCTACGCGGTCTCCTGTCTGGGCGCCTTCATCGGACTGACGATGACGGCGCGGGCCCGGGCGGTCGGCGGCCGGGCCCGCGCCGGATGGCTCGCCTGCGCGGCCGTATCCATCGGCTGCATCGGCATCTGGGCCATGCACTTCATCGCGATGCTCGGGTTCCGCGTCCCGGGGGTCCCCATCCGCTACGACGTCCTCCTCACCGTCCTCAGCGGCCTGCTGGCGGTCCTGGTCGTCGGCGCCGGCCTGGCCCTCATCGGGATGCGCCGCCGGGGCGTCGGCGCGCTGCTCGGCGCCGGGCTCATCACCGGCCTGGGCGTGGCCGGCATGCACTACCTGGGGATGGCGTCGATGCGCATGGACGCCCATATGTCCCACCGCTGGGAGTTCCTCGCCGCCGCGGTCGCCATCGGGATCCTCGCCTCCACCGCCGCGCTGTGGGCCGCGCTCTACGTCACGGGGATCGGTGGTGGGGTGGTCGCCGCGCTCATCATGGGGGCGGCGGTCAGTGCGATGCACTACACCGGGATGCTCGGGGTCGAGATCACCCCGATCGAGGTGACCGACCACGTGGTCATGGCGCAGGAGGTGGAGGGCCACGTCCACGAACACGCGGGGGAGGGGGCCACCGGCATGGACTTCTTCCTCCCGCTGTTCGTCGGCCTGGCCATGTTGACCCTCCTGTTCGTCCTGATCCTCGTGCTCTCCCCCGGAGAACGCGAGTACGGCGAACGCCGCAGCTTCGAACAGCGCCTCGCCGGCATCCGCAAGGCGACCCGGAGCGGGCCCTCGCCCGGCCCCCGTCCCACGGCCGGGACGGAGCCCGCCGTGTCGATGTTCGAACGCCCCTCCCGGCCCGCGCCCCCCACCCCTCCACCAGGGCGGGGTCGAGGCGGCCACCGACGTCAATAGACTTCCCATGTGGCCGGCCGAATCCGAGACGAAGACGTCGCGCTCGTCCGCGAGCGCTCCCCGATCGCCGAAGTGGTGGGGGAGTACCTGCAGCTCCGCAACGCCGGGGGAGGCTCTCTCAAGGGACTGTGCCCCTTCCACGACGAGAAGTCCCCGTCGTTCAACGTCACCCCCTCCCGGGGGCTCTTCTACTGCTTCGGGTGCGGCGAGGGCGGCGACGTCATCGCCTTCGTCCAGAAGATCGAGCACCTGAGCTTCGTCGAGGCCGTCGAGAACCTCGCCCGGGGCGCCGGTATCCAGCTGCGCTACGAGCAGGGCGGGTACGTGCCCCGCAACGAGCAGGGACAGCGTCAACGCCTGCTGGAGGCCCACCAGGCCGCCGCCGCGTTCTACGCCGAGCAGCTACTGACGCCCCAGGCCCAAGAGGCGCGCCGCTTCCTCAGCGAGCGCGGGTTCACCCGCGCCGACGCCGAGCACTTCGGCGTCGGTTACGCTCCCGCCGGCTGGGAGGCGCTCACCACGTACCTGCGCGGCAAAGGCTTCACCGACAAGGAGATCATCCTCGGCGGGCTGGCCAGCCAGGGGCGGCGCGGCCCCTACGACAAGTTCCGCAACCGGCTGGTGTGGCCGGTGCGCGAGGTCACCGGCGAGGTGGTGGGGTTCGGCGCGCGCAAGCTCGACCCCGACGACGACGGACCCAAGTACCTCAACACCCAGGAGACCCCGCTCTTCAAGAAGAGCCACCTGCTCTACGGGCTCGACCTCGCCAAACGCGAGATCTCCCGGCAGCGTCAGGCGGTCATCGTCGAGGGCTACACCGACGTCATGGCCTGTCACCTCGCCGGGGTCACCACCGCGGTCGCCACCTGCGGCACCTCCTTCGGCAGCGAGCACATGAAGATCCTGCGCCGGATGCTGCTGGGTCGCTCGGAGTTCGGGGGCGAGGTCGTCTTCACCTTCGACGGTGACGCGGCCGGACAGAAGGCGGCGCTGCGCGCCTTCGCCGAAGAGCACGGTTTCACCAGCGAGACCTTCGTCGCCGTGCAGCCGGACGGCCTCGACCCGTGTGACCTGCGCATCCAACAGGGAGACGGCGCCGTGCGGGACCTGATCGCGGCCAAGAAGCCGCTGTATGAGTTCGTGATCCGCAGCGCCATCCAGGGGCACAACCTCGACACCCCGGAGGGGCGGATGGCCGCCTTCGAGGCGGCGGCGCCGATCGTGGCGAGCATCCGCCACGAGGGCGTGCGCAAGTTCTACGGGCTCAACCTGGACAAGTGGACGGGGCTGATGGACGAGCGGTTCGTGCTGCGCCGCGTCCACCAACTGGCCCGCGGCGTCCGTGACGGTGACCGCAGGCAGGCCGCACCGGTCCGCCCTTCCCGGCCCGACCACGACGCCTCCTCCTACGACCTGCGCGACCCCTCGCTCCAGAGGGAACGGCTCGCGCTCAAACTGGCCGTGCAGCACCCCTCACTGGCGCTGGAGTTCGACCGGCTGGACGCCGAGACGTTCACCGTCCCCCAGCACCGGGCGATGGTCGAGCTCATCCGCGCGCAGGGGGGCGTCGCCGCCGCCGATGACCCGGCGCAGTGGTCGCTCCGGCTGCGCGAGGCCGCACCCAACGAGGTGCAACGCGAGTTCGTCACACAATTGGCCGTGGAACCGATCGAGGTCTATGGAGAGGTTGACGAGCGGTACGCGAACGAAATCCTGGGCACGATCAAAATTCATTCCATCAACCGCCGGGTCACAAACCTGAAATCACGCCTTGGTCGTCTCGACCCGATCACCGAGGCCGAGGATTACCAGCGGGTATTCAGCGAACTCATGGCGGTTGAGCAGCAGAAAAGGCAGATGCGGGAACGCACGGTGGGTGACACCTGACACAAGGGTGACAAAAATAGTTCTCTCTGCCGCGCTGTATGAGGGGGCACACTGGGGGTGTGGCTCTTTCGGTTCTGACAAGCGAAATGCCACCGATCCAGCAGGTGGTGGAAATGGTCGCGGGCGAGAAAAGCGGCGGATCGGTCTCGATGACCGATGTCGCCTCCGTCCTGGACCGCCTGGACGTTCCACCCGAGGCATTGGAGGACGTGGTCCGCGATCTCGCCCGGCGTGGGGTCGAGGTCGTCGACCCCGGTGCCGAGGAGCCGGCTCCAGACCCCGATCCCTCTCGGCGGGCCCCCACCGGCGACCTGGTGCGCATCTACCTGCGAGAGATCGGTCGCGTCTCGCTCCTCACGGCGGAGGAAGAAGTCGAGCTCGCCAAATCGATCGAGGCCGGCCTGTACGCCCGCCACAAGCTCGATACGGCGACTCCGGGCACCGAGGAGGAGACCAGGGACCTCTCCACGCTGGTCCATGACGGCGAACGCGCCAAGCGGAGGCTGATCGAGGCCAACCTGCGCCTCGTCGTGTCGATCGCCAAACGCTACATCGGACGCGGGCTGCTCTTCCCCGACCTCATCCAGGAAGGGAACCTGGGCCTGATCCGCGCGGTCGAGAAGTTCGACTACACCAAGGGATACAAGTTCTCCACCTACGCCACCTGGTGGATCCGCCAGGCGATCACCCGGGCGATCGCCGACCAGGCCCGCACCATCCGCATCCCCGTGCACATGGTCGAGACCATCAACAAGCTCGTCCGGGCGCGGCGGCGGCTCCACCAGGAGCTGGGCCGCGAGCCGACCCCGGCCGAGCTCTCCCGCGAACTCGGGGTGGGGGACGATCGGGTGCAGGAGATCCAGCGCATCGCCCAGGAACCGGTCTCGTTGCAGGCGCCGATCGGGGACGAGGAGTCCGACTTCGGGGACTTCATCGAGGATTCCGACGCGGTCGTTCCCGCCGAGGCGGCGGCCTTCCTCATGCTCCAGGACCAACTGGGCCTCCTCCTCGACGGGCTCGGCGACCGTGAGCGCCGCATCATCCGGTTGCGTTTCGGTCTGGCGGACGGGCACCCGCACACCCTGGAGGAGGTGGGGCGGGAGTTCGGGGTGACACGCGAGCGCATCCGCCAGATCGAGGCCAGGACGCTGGCCAAGCTCCGCCAGCCCTCGAAGGTGCGGATGCTCCACGACTACCTCGACTGAGGCGCCGGGGAACGTCGCGTGACGTGGGGGAGTTCCGAGTCGGCCGGTGTCGGCCCGTACCGGCCGACTCCCGGTAACGTACTGTGCTGTTCGCCTCACCCGGGCTAACGTTCAACTGTGAAGGCAGCCCACCAACATCGCCCCTCGCGCGGGGGCCCCCGACACAGGAACATGCTCCTCGGCGTCGTGGCGATCGTCGGGGTGGCTGGACTGCTGTTCGGCGCCGCCACGGTGGTCGAAGGGCGTCCGGGCATCTTCGGGGGTCAGCCACAGCGCATCGGCTACTTCGCCGACTGGAACACCGCCAACCGGGGATTTCGGATCAAGGACGTCGACGACAGCGGGGCGGCGGCCCGCCTGACCCGCGTGATGTGGGCCTTCGGCGACGTCAGCGCCCAAGGCACCTGCCACATCCCGGCCGGTTCCTCCCAGGCGTGGGAGATCTACCAGCGCCGCTACTCCGCGGCCGACAGCGTCGACGGACGCGCCGACGACTACGATCAGCCGTTGTCCGGCAGCCTGAACCAGCTGCGCAAGCTCCGCGGCGAACACCCCGAGCTCGGCGCCAGCATCTCCCTGGGGGGGTGGAACTGGTCCGATCACTTCTCCGACGCCGCGCTCACCGAGGAGTCACGCGAGCGGTTCGTGTCCTCGTGTATCGACCTGTGGCTGCGCGGGGACTTCCCCCGCATGGGCGGCGAGCCCCAAGGGGGCGACGGAGCCGCCGCGGGTGTCTTCGACGGCATCGACCTCGACTGGGAGTGGCCGGGGGGCGGGGGCCATCCCGACAACACCGAGCGTCCCGAGGACAAGCGCAACTTCACCCTGCTGGTCCAGGAGTTCCGCCGACAGCTCGACGCGCTGGAGGACGAGACCGGCGAGGAGTACACGCTGTCGGTGTCGCTGTCGCACGATCCGGAGCTGATGCGGGCCGGCTACGAGCCGGAGCTGTTCGACTCCGTCGACTTCGCCACCGTGCAGGGCTACGACTTCACCGGCTCGTGGAGCGACACGACCCAGCACCACTCCCAGCTCTACGCGCCCGAGGGCGCGGCCGGCCGGGCCAGCGCGGACCTCGCGGTACGCACCTACCTCGACTACGGGCTTCCCGCCGACAAGCTGGTGTTGGGCTTCCCGGGCTTCGGGCGGGGCTGGAGCGGGGTCGGCTCGGAGAACTTCGGACGCCACGCCCCGGCCACGGGGCCCGCCGACGGCGACTACGGCGAGGGCACCGACGCCTACGCCGACCTCCAGCAGCGTCCGGGACAGCGTTTCTTCGACCCGGTGAACGGCGCCTACTGGATCTACGACGGCGACGAGTGGTGGACCTACGACACCCCCGAGGTCGTCGCCCTCAAAGGGGCCTACGTCCGCGATATGGACCTGGGCGGCCTCATGCTGTGGAACCTCGACATGGATCCCGGCGGTGAACTCGTCACCGCCATGGACGAGTCGCTGCGCGACGATTAGCCCTGGCTCCCTGGCCGGTTCCGGACAGGGGCCGGGCCCGCCCGTCCCCGGAACCGGGCCGGCGAGGTGAAGAAACGCGATGTCGGTGATGGAGGGCTGCCCGCCTTAACCGGAGGGTGAAACCCGGAATGTCGCACCTCACCGCAATACTGCTAACTTCCACCTGAAATCCCCTGGAGTGCGCGGGATGGCCGTTGGAAGCGTGGATCCTGAGGAAGGAGAACGCGATGCCGCCGTTGGGGCCTTTGCTGAGATTCCTGGACGTCGCCCCCTGGGCCGCGGCCACGGCCCTGGGAATCTTCGCCGCCGCCGGACTGGTCATCGCGGTCTCCGAATTCCGCAGGTCGCAGAACACGCGGCTGCGCCGGAACTATTTCGAGAAGGGCGAGATCCCCAAACGCAAGAAGTTTCTCCTGTTCGGGGCTGAGACCAGGGAGATGAAATACGTTCCCGGAACCAAGATTCCGCTGAGCGAGATGAGGCCCCAGGCGGTCGAGAAGTTCCGCGACGAGATCGTCACCGGCCGGGACCGGGCCGATGAGATGGAGCTCCTGGGCCACAAGGGAGGCTTCGTCCCCTCGGAGAGGGTGGCCGCTCTCCGGGAGCAGATCCAGGGCGAGGAGAACAAGCTCGCTCCCGAAAGGGCGGCCCTGCTGCCCCTCCAAGACGAGAACAGGAAGTTGGAACAGCTGGCCGCGCGGGTCGAGGAGGAGGGACGGCCCTACCAGGACATCGCCCAGCGGGCCGCCGAGCTCCAGCGCCGGGTGAACAACGAGGTCAAACGGGTGACCAGCGACATCAAGCGTGGGGGCGACGCGCTCAAACAGGTCACCGACCAGGTCAAGGCCGATCCCCGGGTGGTCAAGTTGGAGAAGACGGCCGGGGAGGAACGAGAGGGGGCGGCTCTCGCCGGCTTCGATCTCGAAAAGGCAGTGAAGAAGAGACTGGGGTCTGCGGGAGAGCCGCGGAACCAGGGGAACCGGTCGAGGCTCACCGGTTGGCACAATAAGGGCGGCTCCAGCAGAGGGAAGAAGTGACACGATGCTCCTCCTCCACATGCGGGGTGCAGACGGATGACAGAGATCGTTCTGTGGGCCGTCCTCGCCCTGTTCGTGCTCCGTGAGGTGATCCGGGCGGTGTTCGCCTACCTGGGGCTCTACCATTCCCGGGCCCCCGAGGGCGACACCGCCACGTTCCAGGTCTCCGAGACGCTCGCCTCGACGCGACTGGAACTCCTGCGCCTGAGAGGCGAGCTGGAGACCGCCCGCCTGCCCGCGGGGGCGAGGGACCCTGGCCGGTCCGGCACCGAGGGGTCGCCTGAGGGCGGCCTCGTGGGGTTCCCCGGCCGGGTGGGCGAGATGACGCGGCGCCTCACCGCCATCGCCGAGAACGGGCGGCGCTTCTCCGGAGTACGCGGTGCCTTCACCCGAGGCTCCCTCGCGCAGTTGGCCGTGGACATCGTGATCATCGCCGTCGCCGTGTGGATCGCCTCGTCATGACGCGGCCCCCGACCCAATCCGTGAGATGAGGTGGGCATGGACCTTCTCGGTGCCCTGACGTCGATGGAAGCCGCCGTCATCTCCACGGCGCTGATCGTCGCCGGGGCCGTCACCCGGTGGAGGGTCAGCAAGGCGGCGAACGAGGACGCCGCGGCCGCGCGGGCGGATGTGCAGAAGGCCATCGAGACCCGGATCGAGACCGCGCAGAAGGCGCGAGAGCTCCACGAGTACGAGGGACGCGATCCCGAGACCGGGATGTCCATCCGGGAGAACGAACTCCAGCAGAAGAGAGCCGAGCTGGAGAAGGCCAACCGTGGGCTTCGCACGGGTATCGAGGAGGCCGTCGAGTCCCGCCCGCACAATCTCATGAAGGCGGAGACCGAGATCGCCGACATCCGACGCGCGCTCGCCGAGGCGCGGGCGGCGACCTCCACGCACGAGAACGCGAACGTCGCCATGGACGACACGCTCAGGCTCGCCCGGATCGCGGGACGCCTGGACGAGGACGACCGGGTCGTGGACACCACGGGGCTTCCCGATACCTACCGGGGCAACGTCGAGCGCGGTATCGCCGAGTGGAAGGACGTACAGCGCAACGTCGGCCAGCCGGAACACGACCTCCTACGGGAGTTCGCCGACCAGACCGAGCAGTTGGCGCGGGAGAGCGCGCGGCTCAAACAGGGGCTCACCCCCCAGGCGTCCACGGCGGCTTCGGAGGGACGGCGCCCCGGCACCGCTCCCGACGCCCCCGTATCCGACGTCAAAACGATGATCGACTCCTACCTCTCCCGCAGCAGGCGCGAGAGAACGGCACACAGGCCCGACGCCCCCGCACCCGCCTCCACGGAACGTCCGCACGGCCGGGGCCCGACCGGGCCGCGTGGCTGAGGGGTCGGCGTGAAGAGAAACCGGCGCCCACAGGAGAGGCCATGACGTTGTTCCTGCCGCTCGCGATCATCATCGTCTCGTCGTGGACACTGGTCCGCTCCCTGGAGGGGGTCATGGACCACCACAACGCGGGCCCCGACATCGGACGCGGCGCGGCCCGCAACAGGGTCCGCAGACGGCAGGGCATCGAGACCGCCGCGATCCTCCACCGCAGAGCGCCCGCCATCGTCGAGGCCGGCGAGGAGGACGCCCCCTCCCTGCTGAGGGAACTCGACGACGAATTGGCGCGGGTCGAGGCCGAGGGGGAGCGGGCCCTGGCGGGCGAGGAACGGCGCGAGGAGCGCGTCCGCGCGATCGCCTACGCCGTGGACTTCGGCTTCGCGGTCCTCGGGCTTCTCGGCGTGATCGTGGGGATCGTCCTCCTGGTGACGTCCCTGTGACCCCTCGTCCGCCCGCCGACGCCAGGCGCCGGCGGGCGTCTTCGCTGTGGCCGGACTCCCGCGCGGGGCGAAAGGACGGAAGCGCCACCGGGAACGGGGGCACAGGGGTTCCCTCCCCCCAGGCGGATTCGGCGAAGAAAGGAGTCCCGTGCCACCGTTTGGGCATCTGCTGAGGTTTCTGAACATCGCCCCCTGGGCCGCTGCCGCCGCTCTCGGTGTTCTGGCGGTCACCGGGCTGGTGATCCTTGTAGCAGAGGTCCGCAGATCACAGAATAAAACGGAGCGGCAGAAGTATTACCTGACAGGGGAGATCCGGAAGGGGCGGAGGTACCTCCTGTTCGGCCCCCGTGTCAGGGAGCCCGTGCATATTCCGGGAACAAGGATACCGCTTCGCGATATGCGTCCGGTGACCGCTGACGAGATCATCGAATCCTTGACAGTTGGGAAAGGCGTCACCGATGTGGTGACCGCTGGATGTTTCGTTCCGGCAAGGGAGCTGGCGAAGCTCAGAATGCGTCTGGGGCAGGAGCAGGAGAGGATTGAGAGGGAGAAGGGAGGCATGCAGGGGCTCGGAGACAGCGTCTCTTTCGCAGGGAGACTGGCCCGGGAGATCGATAGAGAGGGAGAGCCCTACCGTAAGTTCGCCGAAAGGGCGAGTGGATTGCAGAAGAGGATTGATAACAGGGTGAAGGGGATGGGCGTCCATGCTAAACGGGCGGCCGACGCGGCGAAGGAGATCAACGGTTACATAAGATCCGATCCTCGTGTCATAGAGCTGGAGAAGAGTGTTGAAGGGGACCGGAAGGAGAAGGCGCTGGAGGGATACAGTGTCGCGGAGGCTCTCGCCAATCTGAAGAAGGGGACTCCCGGACAAGAGGCGGAGGACGCCAGGAAATGGCGGGATTGGCGTCCGAAGAAGGGAAGAAGGTCCGGGAATGGACGATGACGGGATGCTGCCGGGCCTCTCAGAGGAGTGGGGATGATGGAGGCCGTCTTCTGGGGCGTGGTTCTGCTCCTGATACTCCGTGAGGTGTCCCGTGGCGTGTTCGCGTTCATGGGGTTTTACCACGCCAAGAGCCCTTACGGGGGTGCCGACACGTACCGGGTCGCCGAGGAGATCACCTCTGCCAGGATCGGACTCCTCAGAGTGAAATGGGCCCTGACGACGGACCGGCTGCCCGAGGAGCTCAGAGGCGGGCGCCGGGACGATGAGTCATCGGCCGAGAGGGGACCGGAAGGGGGAAACGGGCGAGTGGCCGACGCCCGGCGTGTCCTCCTGTCCGTCGCGGAGAACGGCCGGCGTTTCTCTGGCATCCGCAATGTCTTCACCGGGCGCTCCGTCATGGAACTGGTCGTGGACGGAGTCGTCGTCGCCATCGCCGTGTGGGTGGCCCTGTCGTGAATGTTTCCGTCTCTGTGCCTTCCTTTGAGGAGTGATGATCATCGACTCCGTTCTGGCCGCTCTCATGTCGTTGGAGGCCGCGGTCCTCTCCACCGCGGTTTTCCTGTCGGCGGCCGTCGTCCGATGGCGTCTCCGGAAATCAGGAAACGAGACCGCCGATGAGGTGATGAGAGAGAGTGAAAAGGCCGAGGCGGGGAGAGACGAGGCGGTGCGGACGGCCCGCAATCTGGCGGAATATGTAAGGGTCGATCCTGAAACCGGGCTGACCAGCCAGGAGGCGGAGCTGGCGGAGATGCGATCCGGGCTGGAGGAGAAGCAGGCCGAACAGGTGGAGAGGATCGAAAAGGAGATCGCCGTCCGTGGAGACCTTCTCAGATCCGGGGAGACAGAGCTGTTCGCCGCCAGACGGGCGCTGGCCGATGCGAGTGCCATGGCCTTCGGCTTGGTGAGAACAGGCGAGGAAGTGGCCGAGTCGGTCAGGATCGCCCAGGCGGTGGGGCGGCTTGATGATGACCGGAACGTCATCGACGGCAAGGGGCTCCCGCCCGACTACGGGGATGTCCTCAAACGCGCTTTCGGTGAAACAGAGGATGCGCTGAGGCATCTTGGCGAGGGGCCGCGTCAGGAGCTGGGCGAGCTGGCGAAGGAGGTCGATTCGATGCGTGAGGAGGCCGCTGTCCTGAAGCGTTCGTTGAACGACTCGGCGGCTCCGACGGGCTCCCGGGTATTGCAGAGCGGGATCCCTGTGGAGAGCGCTGTTTCCGTCAAGGAGGCGATCGGTCTCCATCTTGAGCGTAAGAACAGGCGACAGAGGGAGCGCGCTCGGGGCGCTCTTCCCGCTCGTGGGGAGGGACCTCGGATTCCGGGGTCTGGAGGAGGACCCTCATGATGCGGATGTCCGGGGACGGACCTCGTCGTCATAAGGAGAAGGCATGACGTTGTTCCTTCCGCTCGCGGTCGTCTTCATCTCGCTGTGGACCATGGCCCGCTCTCTGGAGGGCGTGCTGAGCCACACCCGCCTGGGAGCGACCGGCGCGCGGCAGGCCGCCGAGAACAGGGTCGACCGGATCCGTGGGCTGGAGCTGGCGGAGAGCGTCGGCCGGAGCATACCGGCGGTCACCGGACGCGACGCCGAGGAAGCCCTCCCCCTGCTCGAACGGCTCGACGCGGAGATCGAGCGGATCGACGCGGAAGGAGAGCGGAGGCTGCCGGCCGAGATCCGGCGGGAGGAACGCGCCCGCCGGAACGTCTACATAGTGGACTGCCTGTTCATGACCCTCGGTCTTCTCGGCGTCGCGGTGGGGTTCGCCGCCCTGGTGGCCGGGCTCCTGTGACGCCTATGGCCGGTGCCGGGGCGGGCCCGCCCCGGCTCAGGTCCGCTCGAACCTGCGCACGCCGGCGCCGGGCCGCCATAGTCGGATCACCAGCCGGTCGCCCTCCACCGTGGTCACCGCGACCTCCTCGACCAGCAGCCGGAACAGGTGAGAGCCGCCCGAGGGCTGCTCCGGGAGCAGCCTCCTCCGTTCCGCGTCGTCGGTCACCTCCACCGCGTGTCCGGAGACCTTCGCGTCGCCCTCCATCGTCCCGTCGGCGGGCTCACCCGGATTGACGTGGAGCGCGTACCGGTTGTCGCGGCGCAGGTCGAGCGCCTTGCGTGAACCGGGCATCGAGCCGAGTACCAGGTGGCCGTCGCGAAACAGCACCTCGGTACCGCTCACCCGGGGAGAACCGTCCCGGCGCAGGGTCGCCAGGACGTGGTGGCGGAACCCCTCGAACCGGCCGCGGACGAACGCGGCGAGGTCGGGGGCCTCCCGGGCGAAGTCGTTCCATGTCGTCATGGGGCCACTGTGCCGGCAGAGACTGACGTCTCCTGTCAGGTTCCCCGGTCAGATTCCCATCCGTTCGCGCAGGGAGGCCAGGGCGCGGGCCGCGTGCTCGCGCACACCCGGCTCCTGCGGGTCGACCCCGGCGTCGTAGTGGACCCGCCACAGCACCTCCGAACCGCCGGGCGGCCGACGGGCCACCAGACGGTAGCCGCGGGGCTCGTCCTCGCCGCTGCCGGGCAGGGCCACGTGGGTGTTGACGAGGATGGACGAGGCGACCCGTTCCTGGACGACCTCGGGGAGGGCGCCAGGGGAGGGCAGGGCGATGACGGTTTCGTCCGCGCCCTCCTCGACGAGTTCCAGTCCCTCGGCGTTCCAGCGGGCGCGTTCGACGCGCTCCCAGGGGATCACGCGCCCGTCGGGCAGGTGGAGCGCGCGCGTGGTGGCGACGAGCGTGCCCGGCTCGGCGGGGGCGTGGGCGAGCACGCGCTCACCACGTTGCAGGTGGAGTCGGGCGCGCACCTCGGCGGAGGGACGCGAGCGGCGGGGCCAACGCATGGGCCCACGCTAGCGTGCCGGCCCGTTCGGCGGGCCGGCACGCGGCTCACCGGGAGCCGTCTCCCAGCGGAGCCCCGTTGATCTGCGTGCGCTCGACGGCGGCGGCCTCCTCCTCGGTGGGACGGGCGAGGAAGTCGCGCAGCGAGGTGACCGGCAGCTTCTCGCTCACCTTGGTGTAGACGGTGCGGCCGGCGTTGCTCACCTGCGCGCCGACGAGTCCCGCGGTCTCCTGGACGGTGGGGTTGTCGGCGATCCGGCGGGCGGCGCGAGCGAGCTGCTCGTAACGCTCCTTGCCCGCCTTCGCCCCGAGGACGTAACCGACGGCGAGTCCGGCGATGAAGGTGATCCGGTGGCGCATGGGTTCCTCTCGGCGTCGATGGTCGTTACAGGGTGAACGGTACCCCGCGCGGCCTTCGTCATTCCGCCGCGGCCGGGCCGGGACGGCGACGCCGTGACCGGCAAGGGAAAACCTGTCACGAGCACCCTCGCGAGTGCGCTAGTCTTTTCCTGTCGGCAGGGAGCGCAAGCCCCCAGGGCCGACAGGGAAGACGATCCCGCGTAGCTCAATTGGCAGAGCAGCCGGCTGTTAACCGGCAGGTTATTGGTTCGAGTCCAATCGCGGGAGCCCCTTGGAGAGTCCCGCCGGTGATACCGGCGGGGCTTTTCGCTTTCCCGGGTCTTTTCCGTGGACGGTGGTCCTGTTCCCCTCCGCGGTGGAACCGCACGCGCCGGAAACGGCGCCGTTCGAAGCCGGTGGCTCGATGCCCGGGAAACGTCGCCCTGACTCCGCAACGGACGGGGCGGGCCGCGCTCGCCCGGGGAACACGTTTCAAGGGTGAAGCCGGCCGGGAGACGCTCATCGACCTCGCGTGACAAAGCCCCGGCGATGGCCGGCGGGGGAGCGGTCTTCCGAGAGGCCTCCCGACACCGGTCGGTGATGGAACACCGGGATCACGGGCCGACCGTGACGGCCCGCGCCCGGGGAGGCCGGCGGTCCCCGGGACGCGGAGGTCGCCACCCTCACTCGCCCAGGACGTTCTCGCGGACCGCGTAGACCGCGGCCTCCACGCGCGAGTGCAACTGGAGCTTGTCGAGGATGTTGCGCACGTGGTTCTTCACCGTGTTGTCGGAGATGACCAGCTCGGCGGCGATGTCGCGGTTGCTCAGGCCGCGCGCGATGAGACGCAGCACCTGGGTCTCGCGGGTGCTGAGCGCGGGAGGGGGGACCGGGACCGGTCCGCCCCGCTCCCTTCCCGAGGACGCGGTGAACTCCCGGATGAGCTTCGCGGCCATCGCGGGGGTGAGGAAGGAATGGCCCTTGTGGACCGCGCGCACCGCCGTGGGAAGCTCGGCCACCGAGACCGACTTCAACAGGTAGCCGACCGCTCCCGCGCGCAGCGCGCCGAACAGGTCGGCCTCCTCGTCACTGCTCGTCAACATGACGATCCTGCTGGTGGGGGCCACGTCCTTGATACCGGCGCAGGCGGTGATCCCACCGCCGTGCGGCATGCGGATGTCCATCAGCACCACGTCGGGCAGCAGGTCGGCGGCCCGGCGCATCGCGTCCGCGCCGTCGCCGGCCTCGCCGACCACGTCGATGTCGGGTTCGGCGGCCAGGACCGAGACCAGGCCGCGCCGGAAGAGCGCGTGGTCGTCGACGACGAGGATCCTGATGGGGTCGTCGGTGGGCGGGGCGCAGGCACCGCCGGGAGCGGGGAGCACGTCGTTCACGGGTCTCCTTCCGTGCCGATCGTCCGGGCATCCGGTGACGACTCTGACACGCGCCGTCGCCCCGGGGGCGCGGATGAGAAAGAGGGGTCCTCCCCTCGCTTCTCGCCCCGGGCGACGCCGCCGGAGACGGAGAGGGGTCCCCGCCGGGCGGCGGGGACCCCGTCGACGACGGACGGCCGGGCCTACTCGGCCATGTCGGTGTCCTTGGTCTCCGGACCGAACCACAGCGCGGTGAAGGTGAGCAGGGCCAGGACCAGCGCGTAGAGGGCCAGCCGCACCGGCGACTCGCCGCCGCCGATCAGCGCCGAGGCGATCATCGGCGCGAATCCGCCACCGAGGATCGAGGCCAGCACGAACGCCGAACCGGCACCGGAGTAGCGCACCCGCGTCGGGAACAGCTCCGCCAGGTAGGAGGAGACCGGCGCGTACAGCAACGTGTGCACGACACCGCCCACACCGAACCCGAGCACCATCAGCCAGGGGTCGCCGGTGCCCATGAACAGGAACATGGGGAAGGCCCACACCGCCAGCGCGACGGCGCCGATGAGCATCGGCAGCCGCCGGCCCACCCGCTCGGCCCAGTGCGCCATGGGGACGATCAGCACCAGGTGCACCAGCGCCGCGGCGGAGACCACCAGCAGCATCGTCGACTGCGCGACGCCGCCCACCGACACGCCGTAGGAGACGCTGTAGACCGTCATCAGGTACCACAGCGCCGAGCCGGCCAGGGCCGCGCCGACGCCGATCACCAGCCGCTTGGCGTGCCCGCGCAGCAGCGCGCCCATCGGGAAGCGCTCCGGCCCCTCGTCGCGCTCCTGGGCCTCGGTGAACAGGGGGGACTCGTTGACCTGGGAACGGATCCACATGCCGATCGCGATCATCACGAAACTGAGCAGGAACGGGACGCGCCACCCCCACGCCATGAACGCCTCCTCGCTCATCGAGGCGGTGACCGCGGCGAAGACGCCGTTGGCGAGGAGGACGCCCAGCGGAGGTCCGGCCTGGGTGACCGCGGCGTAGACCGCCCGCCGGTTGGGCGGGGCGTGCTCGGAGGCCAGCAGCACCGCGCCGCCCCACTCGCCGCCCAGACCGATCCCCTGGAGGATCCGGCAGGTCACCAGCAGGATCGGCGCCAGCAGCCCGACCGTGCCGAAGGTCGGCAGCAGACCCACGGCGATCGTGGCGCCGCCCATCATCAGCAGCGAGATGACCAGCGCGGGCTTGCGGCCCAGCCGGTCGCCGAGGTTGCCGAAGACGATCACGCCGATGGGGCGGGCCAGGAAGGCGGCGGCGAACGTCGCGAACGCGGCGAGCGTCCCCGCCGCGGGGTCACCGGCCGGGAAGAACAGGTGGGCCAGCACGATCGCCGCCGCGGCGCCGTAGATGCTGAAGTCGTAGTACTCGATCGTGGTGCCGATGAGACTGGCGGCCGCGACCTTGCGCGCCTCACGGCGCTTCTCCGCGGGGGCGAGGACCGCGCCCGCAGGGGACTGGTTCATCCCGTGCTCCTGAAGAGTGTGGTCGCCGGGGCTGTGGGCCCGGCGGTGCTGAGGAGGGACGCGGGACACGCCGCGCGTGTCCCGCCGCGCGCCGGCCGGCACGGGGTGGGGCCGATCGGCGCACCCGGACCCGTACCCCCGTGAGGAGGCCGGGTGGGGGAGGGCGGGGCCGGCCGCATCGAGGCACGCCGAGGAGACCGGCGGCCCCGGTGGGCGGGCGGTGCGGGGGAGGTTCCCGAGGTCAGACCTGCGGGAGCCCGGTGTAGTTCTCGGCGATCTCGGTGGCGGCGGCCCGCGAGGCGGCGATGCGGTCCAGGTCCGAGATCTGTAGGCGGCGCTCGAAGTCGCCCCCCTGCGGGTCGGGGTGCAGCATCGTCGTCATCCGGTAGGAGAAGTGCTCGGCCCGCCAGACCCGGCGCAGCGCGTCGTCGGAGTAGGAGTCGAGCAGCGTGGTGGAACCGTCCCGGTCCCACGCGGTGAGCGCCTCGGCCAGGAGCATGACGTCGTGCATGGCCAGGTTGAGGCCCTTCGCGCCGGTGGGCGGCACGATGTGGGCCGCGTCGCCGGCGAGGAAGAGGGAACCGTGGCGCATCGGCTCGGTGACGAAGCTGCGCATGGGGGTGATCGACTTGTCGGTGATCGGGCCGCGCTTGAGCTCCCAGGAACCGTCGGCGAGCGCGAAGCGGGCGGTCAGCTCGTCCCAGATCCGCTCGTCGGACCATTCGGCGGTGTCGGTTCCGTTGGGGACCTGGAGGTAGAGCCGGCTCACCTGCTCCGAGCGCATGCTGTGCAGCGCGAACCCGCGGTCGCTGTGGGCGTAGATCAGCTCGTCGCACGAGGGAGGGACGTCGGCGAGGATGCCCAGCCAGCTGAACGGGTAGACCTTGTCGAAGGTGCGCACCACCTCGGCGGGCAGCGACGCGCGGCCGATGCCGTGGAAACCGTCGCAGGCCACCACGATGTCGCACTCCAGGACCTGTTCGGCGGCGCCGTCGGTGAACCGGACGTGGGGGGAGCCGGCGTCGATGTCCTCGATCGCGGTCGCCCGGGACTCGAACAGGATCTTCCCGCCGTCGGCGAGACGACGGGCGATGAGGTCCTTGACGATCTCGGTCTGGGCGTAGATGACGACCTCGCGGCCGCACAGGTCGGGGAAGTCCAGGTGGTGGGCGCGGCCGTCGAAGCGCAGCTCGATGCCATGGTGCACCAGTCCCTCGCGGTCCATGCGCCCGCCGACGCCGGCCCCGCGCAGGGTCTCGGCGACGGCGTGCTCGACGACGCCCGCGCGCTGGCGCCGCTCGACGTAGTCGCGGGACCGGGCCTCCAAGACGACGGACTCGATGCCCTGAAGGTGCAGCAGGTGGGAGAGCAGCAGGCCGGCGGGGCCGGCGCCGATGATGCCGACGCGGGTGCGCATGGGGACTCCTCGGAGGGTCGGAACGGGCCGGAGCTGGGACGTGTCCGGCGGGGAGAGGCCGCGGTGGGGTGGACCGGGCGAGGTGGGGATCAGTGGGGGGAGGTGTCGTCGATCTCGGCCAGGACGCGCTGGGCGATGGAGAACGCCTTGTTCGCGGCGGGGACGCCGCAGTAGATCGCGGCCTGGAGGAAGACCTCGGCGATCTCCTCGGCGCTCAGCCCGTTGCGCACGGCGGCGCGCACGTGCATGGCCAGCTCCTCCCAGTGGCCCTTGGCGACCAGGGCGGTCAGCACCATGCAGCTGCGGGTCTTGCGGTCCAGCCCCGGGCGGGTCCAGATCTCGCCCCAGGCGTAGCGGGTGATGAGGTCCTGGAACGGTTCGGTGAACGGTGTCGTGCCGGCCACGGCACGGTCGACGTGGGCGTCGCCGAGGACCGCCCGGCGTACCCGCATGCCCTCGGCGTGCCGGGCCTCGTCGGTCGCGGACCGTGTCTCATCGGTGTCCATGGGGATTCCCTTCGCGCGGAGGGCCGCGTCAGCGCACGAAGTGCGCGCGCAGCAGCGGATTGACCTGGTCGGCGCGTTCCCAGCTGGCCAGGTGGGCGCCGGGACCGACGACCTCCAGGCGGGCGCCGGGCACCGCGTCGGCGATGAGTTCGGCGTGGGCGGGCGGGGTGGCGGGGTCGTCGGCTCCGGCGACGACCAGTGTCGGGGCGGCGATCGCGGGCAGGTCGGGGCGCAGGTCCATGCGTTCGATGGCCGCGCAGCATCCCGCGTACCCCTCGGCGGGGGTCGCGGCGACCATCGACGTCATCCGTTCGACCACGGCGGGCTCGGCGTGGGCGAAGCCGGGGGTGAACCACCGTTCCACCACTCCGGCGGCGACCGCCCCGGTGCCTTCGGCGCGCACGGTCGCGGCGCGCCGGCTCCACCCCTCGGGCGGTCCCAGCAGCGCCGACGTGCACAGCAGCGCCAGTCGGTCGATCCGTTCGGGGGCGTGCGCGCCCAGCCACATCCCGGTCATCCCGCCGATGGACAGCCCGGCGAAGTGCGCCCGGCGCACGCCCAGGCGGTCGAGCAGGCGCACCACGTCCGCGCCCAGGTCGGCGATCGTGTAGGGGCCGCCGGGCACGGGGGAGCGGCCGTGACCGCGCATGTCGTAACGGACCACCCGCAGGTCCCGCGCGAGGTCGGCGACCTGCGGCTCCCACATTTCCAGGGTGCTGCCCAGGGAACCGCCCAGGATCAGGACGGGCGCGTCCTCGGGGCCGTCGATGACGTGGTGGACGTCGACCGTCATCCTTCCTCACCTTCCACTCCAGCGGGCCGCGCGCCGAAGCGCTGTAGTGCCCGGTCGACGAACACGCCGGCGCTTCCCAGGTAGCCGGCCGGATCCAGCAGCGCGGCGATCTCCTCGCGCGAACGCCGCACCTCCGCCCGCCCGGCCAGCACGTCGGCGAGGTCGCGCCGGCCGTCGGCCGCCTCGGCGCAGGCGTCCTGGACGAGTTCGTGGGCGGCCATCCGGCCGAGGTCGGCGGCCAACGCCGTGGTGACCCGCTCGGCGAGCAGCAGCCCACCGGTCAGGTCCAGGTTGGCGCGCATCCGCGCGGAGTCCACCCGCAGCCGTTCCACCGAGGCGCGCAACCAGGCCACCGCCGAGCCGGTCAGGCACAACAGCCGCGAGAGCGGCTGCCATTCGGAGTGCCAGGACCCCGCGGCGCGCTGGTGTTCCTGCGCCATCGACGCCAGCAGCGACGCGACCAGCGCCGGCGCCTGTTGGGCGCAGGCCAGCGCGGACACCGCGGCGATCGGGTTGCGTTTGTGGGGCAGGGTGGAGGAACCGCCCGTTCCCGCCTCCCCCTCCTCGGCGACCTCGCCGACCTCGGTCTGGGCGAGCAGGACGATGTCGTGGGCGGCCTTCGCGACCGCGCCGCACAACCGGCCCAACGCACCGGCCAGCTCGGCGATCCGGCCGCGGTCGGTGTGCCAGGGCAGGGCCGGCTCCGCCAGGCCGAGTTCGGCGGCGTAGGCGCGCACCACGTCGGGTCCGGCGGCGCCCAGGGAGGCCAGTGTCCCGGCGGCGCCGCCGAGCTGGACCGCGAGCCCGTCGCCGGCCACGTCGGACAGCCGCGTCGCGGCCGTCGAGATCGCCTCCAGCCAGCCCGCGGCGACCAGGCCGAACGTGGTGGGCAGCGCCTGCTGGAGGAGGGTGCGCCCCGCCATGGGGGTGTCACGGTGGCGACGGGCCGAGCGGGCCAGTTCCCGGGTCAGCGCTCCGGCGTCGGCGTCGATGGCCGCGCAGGCCCGCCGGGCCACTAGCATCGCCGCGGTGTCCATGATGTCCTGGCTGGTCGCGCCCTTGTGGACGTGGCGCGCGGCCTCCCCCTCCACGGCCCGGGTGAGTTCCCGCACCAGCGGGATCACCGGGTTTCCACCTCCAGCGGCGGCCCGGCCGAGCGCGTCGGCGTCGAAGCGCTCCGGCAGGCACGCGGCGGCGATGGCCTCGGCCGCGGCCGGTTCGATCAGCCCGACACGGGCCTGGGCCCGGGCCAGGCCGGCCTCGGCGTCGAGCAGGGCCCGCAGCCAGCCGGCGTCACCGGTGTGCTCTGCGGCGCCGCCCCGCTCGAACACCCCGCCGAACAGGCCGGTCGGGACGGATATGGCGGTCATGGTGGTCTTTCCGTTGCTTGCGGTGTCTCGCGGTCCGGTTCCGGCGCGGCCGGAACCGGACCGCCGGTCCTCAGATGTCGAAGAACGCGGTCTCGTTCTCCCCCTGGAGCCGGATGTCGAACCGGTAGCCGTCGTCGGTGGCATCGGCGATGAGCGTCGCCCGCACGGCGGGGTCGGACACCGCGCACAGCACCGGGTCGGCGGCGTTGGCGGTCTGCTCCTCGGGGAAGTAGATCCGCGTCACCACCCGGTGCAGCATGCCGCGGGCGAACACCGAGACGTCGATGTGCGGGGCCTGGGGCCCGCGCGGACCGGGGAGCGGACCGGGCTTGAGGGTGAAGATCCCGTAGGCGCCGTGGGCGTCGGTGGGGCAGCGGCCGAAACCGCGGAACCCCGGGTGACGTACCGCGCCGCGCGGATCGTCGGGGTGGTCGAACCGGCCGTCCGGATCGGCCTGCCAGGTCTCGATGAGGCCGTCGGTGACCGGCTGGCCGGCCCCGTCGTAGAGGGTCCCGCGGATCCAGATCCCCCCGGACGTCCCCTCCTCGACGGCGAAGGGGCCGTCGGGCCAGGGCAGGCCGATGTGCAGGTAGGGGCCGACGGTCTGGGACGGAGTGGTGTCGGGCATCAGTCGTCGTCCACCTCGGTCTCGAAGGGAGTCTCCTCGCGGCCCCGCAGCACGATGTCCCACTCGTAGGCCAGCGCCCATTCGGGGACCGTGGCGGCGTAGTCGAACCTGGCCACCAGCCGCTCCCGCGCCGCGGGGTCGGGGATGGAGTTCCACATGGGGTCCTGGAAGAACAGCGGGTCGCCGGGGAAGTACATCTGGGTGACCAGCCGCTGCGTGAAGGCCCGGCCGAACAGCGAGAAGTGGATGTGGGCGGGGCGCCAGGCGTTGTCGTGGTTCTTCCACGGGTAGGCGCCCGGCTGGATCGTCGTGAAGCGGTAGCGCCCCTCGGCGTCGGTCATGGTGCGCCCGACCCCGGTGAAGTTGGGGTCCAACGGGCAGGGCCAGTTGTCGTTGACGTGGCGGTACCTCCCGCCCGCGTTGGCCTGCCAGATCTCCACCAGCGTGTTGGGGACCGGCCGGCCGTCGCTGTCGAGCACCCGCCCGTGCACGATGATGCGCTGGCCCTGCGGTTCCCCGTCGTGCTGGCGGGTCAGGTCGTTGTCGAGCTCGCCGATCCGGTCCTCGCCCAGGACGGGGCTGGTGATCTCGGTGAGCATGTGCGGCAGCAGGGTCAGGGCGCGCTTGGGATGGCGCAGCGCGGTGCTCTTGTACCCGGAGAAGTCCAGCGGCGGGTGGACCTCGTGGTCGCGCCGGTAGCCGGGGACGGTCAGGCCGCGTTCGCGCGCGGTCTCCTCGGGTTCCACTGGTGTCGTCATCGTCTCCTCCACAATCGGTGCCGCCGCATCAGACGTGCAGCACGACGGCCAGACCCTGCCCCACGCCGATGCAGATCGCGGCCAGTCCCCAGCCTCCGCCCCGGCGGCGCAGTTCCCGGGCGAGCGTGCCCAGGATGCGCGCGCCGGAGGCCCCCAACGGGTGGCCGATCGCGATGGCCCCGCCGTTGGGGTTGACGATCTCGGGGTCCAGGTCGGGCCAGTTGCGCATGCAGGCCAGGGCCTGGGCGGCGAACGCCTCGTTGAGCTCGACGACGGACAGGTCGCCCCAGCCGATCCCGGCCCGGCGCAGCGCGGTGTTGGCGGCCTCCACCGGGCCGATACCGAAGGTGTCGGGGTCCACGCCGGCCACGCCACGGCTGACGATGCGCGCCAACGGTTCGCGGCCGGTCGCCCGCACGGCGGCCTCGTCCCCGATGAGCAGCGCGGCCGCACCGTCGTTGAGCGGTGAGGCGTTGCCCGCGGTGATGGTCCCCTCGGGCCGGAAGGCGGGCTTGAGGGCGGCGAGCTTGTCGGCGGTGGTCGCGCGGATGCTCTCGTCCCGCTCCAGCTCCACCCCCGGGACCGCGACGACCTCGTCGTCGAAGACGCCCCGCTCCCAGGCCGCCGCCGCCCGCTCGTGGCTGCGCAGCGCGAACCGGTCCTGCTCGGCCCGGCCGATGCCGTGCGTCTCGGCGACCCGTTCGGTGCTCTCGCCGAGCGAGATCGTCCACTGTTCGGGCATCCTCGGGTTGACCAGGCGCCAGCCCAGCGTGGTGGAGTGCAGCGTCTCGTGGCCGGCCGGGTAGCCCTTGGCGGGCTTGGGCAGCACCCACGGCGCCCGGCTCATCGACTCCACGCCACCGGCCACCACCACCGAGGCGTCGCCGACCGCGACGGCCCGGTTGGCGGCGATCACGGCCTCCAGGCCCGATCCGCACAGCCGGTTCACCGTCGCGCCGGGCACCGAGGTGGGCAGACCGGCCAGGAGCGCGGCCATGCGGGCGACGTTGCGGTTGTCCTCGCCCGCGCCGTTGGCGTCACCGAGGTAGACGTCGTCGATCAGGGCGGGGTCCAGGTCGGGGGAGCGGTCCACGACGGAGCGGACGACGTGCGCGGCGAGGTCGTCGGGCCGCACACCGGCGAGCGCCCCTCCGTATTTGCCGAAGGGGGTCCGGATCGCATCGAGGATGAACACGTCGGTCATGGTGGTTCCCATCCGTTGGGGCGTGCCGGGCGGCGGCGGGTCACTTCCCGGTCAGGGCCCGCAGCACCGCCAGCTCCTCGGCGGTCGGCTCGGGCGTACGGCCGAGATCGGGGGAGACGGCCAGGTCCCAGCCGGTGGCCGCGCGGGCGTCGTCGACCGAGACACCGGGGTGGATCTGGACCAGGGTCAGTTCGCGGGTCACGGGGTCGGGTTCCAAGACGCCGAGGTCGGTGATGACGCGGGAGGGGCCTGCGCCGCGCAGGCCCAGGTCGGCCCGGTCGGTACCGCCCTTGCCGTGGCCGACGGAGGTCACGAAGTCCACGGACTCGACGAAGGTGCGCCGGCTCTGGCGGACGATGACGATGACCTCGCGGCAGGAGGCGGCGATCTCGGGGGCGCCGCCGGCGCCGGGCAGGCGCACCTTGGGGTCGCCGTAGTCGCCGATCACGGTCGTGTTGATGTTGGCGTACCGGTCGATCTGCGCGGCGCCGAGGAAGCCCACGTCGATGCGGCCCGGCTGAAGCCAGTAGTTGAAGACCTCGGGCACCGGGATGACGGTGTCGGCTGTCTCGGCGAGGACACCGTCGCCGATGGACAGCGGCAGCGTCCCGGGCTTGGCGCCCAGGGTGCCCGACTCGTAGATCATCCACAGGTCCGGCGCGTGCGTGCGCCGGGCCAGGTTGGCGGCGGTGCTGGGCAGCCCGATGCCGACGAAGCAGGCCATCGCGCCGCTGAGGGCGTGGGCCGCCGTCACGGTCATGATCTCGTCAGAGGTGTAATCCGTGACGGTGCTCATCGTCCACCTTCCCGGGCGGCGCCGGCGCCGCCGAACACGTCGGTCTCCAGCCAGCGCGCGAACGAGTCGCGGTCCCGGCTGATCGGGTCCCAAGCCTGGTAGGCGCCGTTGTCGCGCTCGTAGTAGCCGTGCGCGTAGGAGGGGCGGGCCCCTCCGGGCACCTCGGCGACCGCGGTCACCACCCTGCTGGGCAGGATGACCTGTCCGGGCAGCGGTTCGAGCTCGTCGACGATCTCCTCGACCGTGACCAGGGAGCGGCGTGCCGCCAGCACGGCCTCCTTCTGCACGCCGGTGATGCCCCACATCTGGACGTTTCCGCGGCGGTCGGCGCGTTGCGCGTGGATGATCGTGACATCGGGGTTGAGGGCGGGCACGGCGGTGAGCCGTTCGCCGGTGAAGGGGCACTCCACCGTCGCGATGTTGGGGGTGTGGGAGACGAGGTCGGTTCCGGTGTAGCCGCGCATGACGGCGAACGGCAGGCCCGAGGCGCCGGCGACGTAGCGGTTGGCCATGCCGGCGTGGCTGTGCTCCTCGATCTCCAGCGGGACCGGCCACCCGTTCTGGATGGCGTCGCGGAAGCGGTGCAGGGAGCCCACGCCGGGGTTGCCGCCCCAGGAGAACACCAGCTTGCGCGCGCATCCCGCACCGATCAGCTGGTCGTAGACCACGTCGGGGGTCATGCGGACCAGGGTGAGGTCGCGGCGGCCCTGCCGGATGATCTCGTGCCCCGCGGAGACGGGGATGAGGTGGGTGAAGCCCTCCAGCGCGACCGTGTCCCCGTCCCGGACGAGCTCACGGATCCCCTCGTCCAACGACACGATCATAAGCGTCTCATCCTTTGTTCGGATAGCGAATAAATGTTCATAAAGCGAACATCGTTGGGGGTGAAGCTACCCCTCGCCTGTGATCCGGGTCAAGAGCCGCTGTGAGGGCGCCTACTCGGCAGGGTGATCCGCGCTGCCCCGCGGGGACCTAGCCGCCCGTCCCCCGGCTGCGCGCGGCGATCTCCAGATCGGCCTCGATCCGCGCCGTGGCCGCCAACAACGGGGGCAGCAGGTCTCGTCGGATGTCCTCGATCGACGTGCGGCTGGCGTGCGTCGAGACGTTCGCCGCGGCGACCACCCGTCCCTCCCGGTCGCGGATCGGGGCCGCCACCGAGCGCAGGCCCTCCTCCAGCTCCTGGTCCACGATCGCCCAGCCCTGCGCGCGCACCCGGTCCAGCTCGGCGCGCAGCCGGGCGGGTGAGGAGAGGGTGTGCGCGGTAAGGCGGCGCATCTGGAGCCGTTCCAGGTAGGCGCCCAGTTCTTCGGGGGAGCGGCCGGCCAGCAGCACCCGGCCCATCGACGTGGCGTAGGCGGGGAAGCGGGTGCCGACGTTGATCGACACCGCCATGATCCGCGACGTCGCCACGCGCGCCACGTACACGACGTCGTCGCCGTCGAGGACCGAGACCGAGGAGGATTCCCGCACCTCGGCGACCAGGCGCTCCAGGTGGGGCTGGACCACCTCGGGCAGGCCGGCCGAGGAGAGGTAGGCGTAGCCGAGCTCCAGCACCCGCGGCGTCAGCGAGAACAACCGGCCGTCGGTGCGCACGTAGCCCAGGTCGGCGAGGGTGAGCAGGAAGCGGCGGGCCGCGGCCCGGGTGAGCCCGGTCGCCCTGGCGACGTCGCTCAGCGTCATCGTCGGGGCCTCGGGGGTGAAGGCGCGGATCACCGCCAGCCCGCGCTCCAGGGACTGGACGTAGTGCTCGGCGCGTACGTGGCCGTCGGGGTCGTTGCGGGTCGCCGTCATGGTGTTCCTTCCGCGTCGCGGGGCGCCGCCCGACCGGGCGGCGCCCTCTCGGGTGGCTGCGGCCGGATCCGTCCGGCCGTCCGCGTGTGCGGTCATTCTGGGTGATGTTCCCATACCGCACAGAGGTGGACGGGGGACTTTCCCCGGCCGGTGACCACAGGTGGACATGGTGACGTTCCGGTTCTTCGACGGAACGGCCAGTTAGGTCCCATGACCTGATCTATTTCGTCTGCGCTGCGCCGTGGTGACGAAAAAAGTGGAACGTGACCGGTCTCCCTTGACGGCGTGAGCGCCATCACTTATGTTCGCGGAAAGAACATGCGTTCGTAAAACGAACGAAACACGTGTGTGCCGGTTTTGCCCGGACCCCGCGGTATCCGACCGCATCCCCGGCCCGCGGCCCCGACCGCCCCCTCCGGACAGGCGGTCCGGCACGCGGGATCCCCGCCCTTCCCCCACTTGGAGAGCCCGATGCGTCGTACGCCCCTCGCCCTGGCGGGCACACTGCTCCTGGCCGCCACCACCGCCTGCGGAGGCGGCGGGCCCACCGAGGAAGGAGGACTCACCCAGGTCACCGTGGGTGCGATCCCCATCATCGACGTCGCCCCCATCTACCTCGGCCAGGAACAGGGATTCTTCGAGGAACGCGGCATCGAACTGACCATCGAGAGCACCAGCGGAGGCGCCGCCGCCGTCCCCGGTGTCGTCAGCGGCAACTTCCAGTTCGCCTTCGGCAACGTCACCTCGCTGATCATCGGACGCCAGGAGAACCTGCCCCTCAAGATCGTCACCAACGGTGTGACCAGCAGCGGCCAGGACGGTGCCGACTTCGGCGCCATCGTCGTGCCCGAGGGCAGCGACATCACCTCCCCCGAACAGCTGGAGGGGGCCACCGTCGCGGTGAACAACCTCAAGAACATCGGTGACACCACCGTGCGCAACTCCGTGGAGCTGGCCGGCGGCGACGGAAGCGGCATCGAGTTCGTCGAACTGGCCTTCCCCGACATGCCGGCCGCGCTCGACAACAACCAGGTCGACGCCGCCTGGGTGGTCGAACCACACCTGACCACCGCGCTGCGCAACGGCGCCACCGAGATCGCCTCCAACTTCGTCGACGCCTCACCGGACCTGTCCGTCGCGGCCTACTTCACCTCCGAACAGACGATCGCCGAGAACCCCGAACTGGTCGACGCGTTCACCGAGGCCATGACCGAGTCCCTGGAGTACGCCGACGCCAACCCCGACGAGGTGCGCCGCATCCTGTCCACCTACACCGAGATCGCCCCCGAGGTCATCGAGGAACTGCGGCTGCCGCGCTTCCCGGCCGAGGTCGACCGCGCCTCGGTGCAGACCGTCGCCGACCTGATGGTCGAGCACGGCACCCTCGACGAGGCCCCCGACCTGGACGCCCTCTACCGATGACGGCCGCCATGACCGACAACGCCCCCGCCACCCCGGCCGCCGGACCGACGGCCGAGGCCGGTCCGTCCAGGGCCGCGCGCGCGACCTCCCGCCTCGGCACCACCGCCCTCGGCCTCACCGGCATCGCCGGTTTCCTCCTGCTGTGGGAGGTGGTGCCCCGGATCGGACTGGTCTCGGCCGACTACCTGCCCCCGGCCTCCCAGGTCCTCGTCGCGCTCGCCGAGCGCCTCACCCTGCCACGGCTGTGGGTCGCCCTGCTCGACACCGTGA
This sequence comes from Marinactinospora endophytica, assembly GCF_054780875.1. Classification (NCBI taxonomy): domain Bacteria; kingdom Bacillati; phylum Actinomycetota; class Actinomycetes; order Streptosporangiales; family Nocardiopsidaceae; genus Marinactinospora; species Marinactinospora endophytica. The sequence goes on from NZ_BAAGVM010000001.1 coordinate 241,323, forward strand.
TCGGCTGGGGCCTGGGCCTGCTCATCGCCACCGTGGCCGCCGTCGTCCTCGGCTTCGCCGTGGGCTCGCTGCCACTGCTGCGCCGCCTCACCGCCTCCACCGTGGAGTTCCTGCGCCCGATCCCCTCGGTCGCGCTCATCCCGCTGGCGGTCCTGCTCTACGCCACCGACATCCGCTCCACCCTGCTGCTCGTCGTCTACGCGGCCTTCTGGCAGATCTACATCCAGGTGCTCTACGGCGTCGCCGACGTCGACCCGGTCGCCGAACAGACCGCCCGCTCCTTCGGGCTGGGCCGGCTGGCCCGGATCCGCCACGTCGTGTGGCCCTCGGCGCTGCCCTACGTCCTCACCGGGTTCCGCCTGGGCGCCGCCGTCGCGCTGATCCTCGCCATCACCGCCCAGCTCATCATCGGCAGCCCGGGGCTGGGCAAGGAGATCGCCGTCGCCCAGTCCAGCGGCGCGGTCGCCGCGGTCTACGCCCTGGTCATCCTCACCGGCGCGCTCGGTGTCATCGTCAACATCGGGGTGCGCGCGCTGGAACGGCGTCTCCTCCACTGGCACACCTCCGTCCGAGGGGAGAACGTCGCATGAGCGCCCCCGAAGTCACATCCGCGCGGCGCGCCCCGGCCCTGCGCCTCCTCACCGCGGCGGCCCTGCGCCTGTGGTACCTGCTCGCGCTGCCCGCCGCGCTCATCCTGCTGTGGTGGTGGGCCGGCGCCGTCAGCGGCATGTACTACCTGTCCTCACCCGATGTCATCGCCGCCACCTTCGCCGAGGTCTGGTTCGGTGAGCGGTTCCTCGTCGACGCCCTGCCCAGCGTCGCCCGGCTGCTCGGCGGGTTCGCGCTGGCCGCCGTGCTGGGGGTCGCCCTGGGCGTCGGCCTGGGCCTGTCGCCTCGGCTGCGCGCCCTCACCGAGCCGGTCCTGGAGTTCCTGCGGGCCATCCCGCCGCCCGTCCTGGTCCCCCTGCTGATGCTGCTGGCCGGGGTCAGCACCGGGATGAAGCTCCTGGTCATCGTCTCCGGATGCATCTGGCCGATCCTGCTCAACACGATCGAGGGCGTGCGCGCGGTGGACCCGGTCCTGGCCGACACCTGCCGCTGCTACGGCATCGGGAGGCGACGCCGGCTGACCACCCTGATCCTGCGCTCGGCCAGCCCGCAGATCATGGCGGGCCTGCGCCAGGCGCTGTCCATCGCGATCATCCTCATGGTCATCAGCGAGATGTTCGCCAGCTCCAGCGGCCTGGGCTTCACCATCGTGCAGTTCCAGCGCAGTTTCGCCATCCCGGAGATGTGGACCGGCATCGTGCTGCTGGGTCTCATCGGGTTCCTGCTGTCCGTGTTGTTCCAGCTCGTCGAGAAGCGCGTGCTGGCCTGGTACAACGGCGTCCGCGCCGCGACTCGGGGGGAATGAGCCGACATGACGTCATCCGACACCGTCCACGGCGCGGCGGGCACGCCCATGCTCGACGTGGCCGGGCTGCGCAAGGTCTACCAGGGGGAGGGGCGCGCCGTCGAAGCCGTGCGCGACCTCACCTTCGCCCTCGCCGACGGCGAGCTGGCCTGCCTTGTCGGCCCGTCCGGCTGTGGCAAGACCACGCTGCTCAAGTGCATCGCCGGACTGTTGCGCCCCACCTCCGGCACCGTGCGGCTGGCCGGGCGCGGGGTCACCTCCCCGCCCCCGGACATGGCGGTGGTGTTCCAGGAGTACGGGCGCAGCCTGTTCCCCTGGCTCACCGTCCACGCCAACGTCGAGCTGCCGCTCAAGGAGAAGGGGCTGCCCAAGGAGCGGCGCGCGGAGCTCGTCACCGGAGCCCTCGAAGCGGTCGGCCTGGCCGACTTCGCCGGCTCCCACCCCTGGCAGCTCTCCGGCGGCATGCAGCAGCGCGTCGCGATCGCCCGGGCCATCGCCTACGAGCCGCGCGTGCTGCTGATGGACGAGCCGTTCGCGGCCGTCGACGCCCAGACCCGCGCCGACCTGGAGGACCTCATCCGATCGCTGTGGAAGCGCTTCGGCATGACCGTCCTGTTCGTCACCCACGACATCGACGAGGCCGTCTACCTGGGACAGCGCGTCCTCGTCCTGTCCTCCTCGCCCACCGTCGTGCAGGACGACATCACCGTGGACCTGCCCGACGAACGCGACCAGCTGACGACCCGCTCCCTGCCCCGCTTCGCCGAGCTGCGCACCCGGGTCTACGCCGAGATCCAAAGCGCCAAGCGCGGCCCGGCGGTCGCGGGCACGGCCGGCGAATAGAAGATCGACGAGGAGGACAGCGTGACCACAGGATCGCGGACCGTCCGCGACGCCACCTTGGAGATGCTGCGCGGGCTCGACCTGACCACCATCTTCGCCAACCCCGGATCCACCGAGGTCGGCTTCCTCACCGACCTGCCCGAGGATCTGGACTTCGTCCTGGCGTTGCACGAGGGCTCGGTGGTCGGCATGGCCACCGGCTGGGCCATCGCCCGCAGGCGCCCCGCGCTCGTCCAGCTGCACACCACCGCGGGACTGGGCAACGCGGTCGGGGCGCTGGCCACCGCCCGTGTCAACCGGGCCCCGCTGGTGGTGCTCGTGGGCCAGCAGGACCGCCGCCACCTCGCCCAGGAGCCCTTCCTCGCGGGGCGGCTGGAGGGCCTGGCCGGCGACTACCCCGTCTGGGTCAAACAGCCCGAGCGGGCCCAGGACGTGCCCGCCGCCATCGCCAGGGCCCACCACGAGGCGAGCACGCACGGCGGTCCCGCGCTGGTCATCGTCCCCATGGACGACTGGCACCAGCCCGCCGGCGACCCCGCCGTCCACGCCGCGCCCCGGCGCGTCCTGCGCCCCGCCCCGGCCCCGGCCGCCCTGGACCCGGCCCTGGAGGAGGTGGCCGCCCTGGTCGACGGCGCCCGATCCCCGGCGTTGGTCGCCGGGGCGGCCAACGACGACGAGGAGGGCTGGGCGGCCCTGGTCGCCCTCGCCGAGCGGCTCGGCTGCCCGGTGTGGCAGGAGAGCTTCGGGGCGCGTGCCGGGTTCCCGCAGGACCACGCGCTGTTCGCCGGGCACCTGCCCGCCGACCGGCCGCGGCTGCGCGCCCTCCTGGCCCCCCACGACGTCGTGGTCGCGGTCGGCGCGCCGGTCTTCCGCCAGTACCAGTACCACCCAGGGCCGCTCGTCGAGCCCGCGACCCGTACCGTCGTCGTCTCCGCCGACGCGGGGGAGATCGGCCACAGCCCCGCCGACGTCGCCGTGCACACCCCCGTGGCGCCCTTCGTCGCGGCGCTGGCCGAGCGCGTCCGGCGCCGCCCCGGCTCCGATGAGCCCCGACGCGAGGTGGCGCGCCCGCTCCCGCCCGAGCCCGGCCGTCCCCTCGCGCCCGGCCACGTCTTCGCCGCGCTGGCCGAGCGCGCCGCCGCCGACACGATCTTCGTGGAGGAGACCCCCTCCAGCCGGCCCGAGATGCACGCGCTGCTGCCGGCCCGGCGCCCCCTCGGCTTCCTGTCCGCGGCGATGGGCGGCCTGGGCTTCGCCCTGCCCGCGGCCACCGGGGCGCGCATGGCCGACCCCCGACGGCCGGTCGTCGCGGTCGTCGGCGACGGATCGGCGATGTACCAGGTACAGGCGCTGTGGAGCGCGGCCCGCTACGGCGCGGGCGTCCTGTTCGTCGTCTTGTCCAACGGCCGCTACGCGATCATGGACCGCCTCGCCGAGGGGCAGGGGGGCAAGCCCCCGTGGCCGGCGTTCGACGAGGTGTCGGTCGCGGAGGTGGCCCGCGGGTTGGGCTGTCCCGCCCGCAGGATCACCTCCTACGACGACCTCATCACCGTTTTGGACGAGGTCGTCCCCACCCTGACGGAGCGGACCGAACCACTCGTGCTCGATGTCGAGGTGACGGTCGGGACGACGTTCGCCCCCTGAGGGCACCGTGTGGTCGAGAACGTGAGAAGGAGTGACATGAGTCTGTTCGACGGCGACGTGTGGACGTCGAAGGTGTTCACCGGAACCTGGACGAGCGCGCGTGGCGGCGACGCCCCGGTCGTCTCCCCGGCGACCGGCGCCGAGATCGGCCGGATCGGCTCGGCCGACGCCACCGACGTGGCCGAGGCCGCCGCCGTGGCGGCCAAGGCCCAGCGCGCCTGGGCCGCCGCGCCTTTCGCGGAGCGCGCGGCGGTGCTGCGCCGGGCCGGAGCCCTGTTCGAGGAGTACGGCGACGAGGTCGCCGGCTGGCTGGGCCGCGAAGCGGGGTCGGCGCCCGGCAAGGCCGGCTTCGAGGCGCACCTGGCCGTCACCGAGGCCTACGAGTGCGCCGCCCTGGCCTCCCAGCCCGCCGGCGAGGTGCTGCGCTCGGCCAAGCCTCGGCTGAGCCTGGCCCGCCGGGTCCCGGTGGGGGTGGTCGGCGTCATCGCCCCGTTCAACTTCCCGCTCATCCTCGCCATGCGCTCGGTCGCGCCCGCGCTGGCCCTGGGCAACGCGGTCGTGCTCAAGCCCGACCCGCGCACCGCCGTGTCCGGGGGAGCGGTCATCGCCGAGGTCTTCCGCCGCGCCGGACTGCCCGAGGGCGTCTTGCACGTGCTCCCGGGCGGCGCCGCGGCCGGGGTGGCGTTGGTCGAGGCGCCCGAGGTCCGCGTCATCTCCTTCACCGGCTCCACCGCGGCCGGCCGCAAGGTCGGCGAGGCCGCCGGACGCCACCTCAAGCGCGCCCACCTGGAGCTGGGCGGGAACTCGCCCTTGATCGTGCTCGCCGACGCCGACGTCCAGCGCGCCGCGTCGGTGGGGGCGTGGGGGTCCTTCCTGCACCAGGGACAGATCTGCATGACGACCGGACGCCACCTCGTGCACGAGTCCATCGCCGACGCCTACGTCGAGGCGCTGGCGGCCAAGGCCGAGGCGCTGCGGGTCGGCGACCCCGAGAGCGGCGAGGTCGCGCTCGGACCGATCATCGACGCGGGGCAGCGCGACAAGATCCACTCCCTGGTCACCCGCAGCGTCGAGGCCGGGGCCCGGCTGGCCGCCGGCGGCACCTACGAGGGCCTGTTCTACCGGCCGACCGTCCTGGACGGTGTGACCGTCGACACCCCGGCCTTCGCCGAGGAGGTCTTCGGGCCGGTCGCCCCGGTGATCCGCTTCTCCACCCTGGAAGAGGCCGCCGAGATCGCGAGCAGCAGCGACTACGGGCTGTCGCTGGGCATCCTCACCGCCAACCCGATGCGCGGCTACGAGCTCGCCGAGCGCATCCCCTCGGGGATCGTGCACATCAACGACCAGACCGTCGACGACGAGTCGGTCGCGCCCTTCGGCGGGGTCGGCGACTCCGGCACCGGTTCGCGGTTCGGGGGGACCACCGCCAACATCGAGGCGTTCACCGAGACCCAGTGGGTCACGATGCAGGCCGAGATCGAGCGTTACCCCTTCTGATCGCGTCCGCGGTGGGGGAGGCCCGCGGGGCCTCCCCCACCGGGCGCCGTTCAGCCCTTCTCGGCGCCGGCGGTCAGCCCCGAGATCAGCAGCCGCTGCGCCGCGAGGAACCCCACCACCACCGGCACGGTGATCGCGATCGACCCGGCCATCAGCACCGGCGCGGGCACCGTGAAGTCGGTGAGCTGGGCGATGCCCAGCGACACCGTCCACCGCTCACGGTCGTCGACCAGGAACAGCAGCGCGAACAGGAACTCGTTCCAGGCGATCATGAACACATACAGCGCGGTGGCGGTGATGCCCGGCAGCGCCATGGGCAGCACGACCCGCGTGATCACCTGGACCCGGTTGCACCCGTCCACCTCGGCCGCCTCCTCCACGCTCGCCGGGACCGCGCGGAAGTAGTTGCGCAGCATGTACAGCGACACCGGCACCGTCTGCGCCAGGTAGATCAGCACCAGCCCCAGCAGCGACCGGGTCAGCCCCATCCGGCTGAACAGCACGAACAGCGGCACCGCCAGCACGATCCCGGGGAACAGGTAGACCGCCAGGAAGAACCCGTTGACCGCGTCGCGGCCCAGGAAACGCAGCCGCGCCGCGGCGTAGGCGCCCAGGGTGCTGCACGCCACCGCGAGCACCGTCGTCCCCACCGCCACGACCAGCGAGTTGCGCATGAACCTGGCCAGCCCGTAGCCGTCGGCGGACTCGTCGCGCAACGCCTCGGAGTAGGCGCCGAAGTCCAGTTCGCCGGGTGCCGGAAGCGCCAACGGGGCGGCGATCACATCGGGCAGCGAACGCAGCGACAGGACGATCCCGTACAGCAGCGGCCCGGCCGAGGCCAGCACCGCCGCGACGATCACCACCACGCGCAGCACCGCCAGCACCCGCCGCTCCACGGCGTGCCGGTCCAGCGGCGGACGGTTTCGGGTCCGGGGCATCTAGGCACGCTCCTTCCGCGACGCCCACACATACAGCGCGAGCGGCACCGCCAGGGCCAGGGTCATCAGCACCCCCAGCGCGGAGGCCGCGCCGATGTCGGCGCGGGTCACCAGCTCCTCATAGACCCGCACCGCCACCACCTGGGTGCCGCCCGCGCCGTCGGTGAGCAGGTAGACGTCGGTGAAGTTCTGGAACGACCAGATGAAGCGCAGCAGGGCCAGCAGCGCGATCACCCCGGTCAGCTGCGGCAGCAGGACGTGGCGGAACCCCTGCAACGGGGAGGCGCCGTCGACCACGGCGGCCTCCTCCACGTCGCGCGGCACCACCTGGAGGCGCGCGGTGATGAACAGGAACGCCAAGGGGAAGGAGCGCCACACCTCGAAGGCGATGACCACGCTCAGCGCCACCGGAACCGGCAGCCCCCACAGGTCGATGTCGTAGGTGCTGAGGAAGTTGATCGGCGCCTCCCAGCCGAGGAACCGCCGCCCCACCTCGTTGACGGCCCCGTACTGCGGGTTGAGCAGCGTCGTCCAGATCGTGGTCGCCGCCACCACCGGCAGCACGTAGGGGATGAGCAGCAGCCCGCGCACCAGACCACGCCCGCGGAAGGGACGGCGCAGCGCCAACGCCAGCACCAGGCCCACCAGGACCGAGCCGACCGTGCTCGCCGTGGCGTAGACCAGCGTGGTCCGCGCCGCCTTCCAGAATCCGGCGCTGGACAGCACGTCCGCGAAGTTGTCCAGGCTCACCCCGAGGTCGCCCAGACCCAGGGAGCGGATCTCGATCAGCCGCAGGTCCTGGAAGGCCAGCACGAAACTGGCGACGAAGGGGGCCAACACCACCAGGCCGACGACCAGCAGGGTCGGCGCGACCAGCAGCCGCCCGTGCAACTCCTCCTGCGCGCGCCGGGTCCGGCGGGCACGGGCCCGCCGATCCGGCGATGTCATCACGCTCACGCCCACCTCACCGTTGTCGGGGCGGCGCACGGCGCCCGCCACTCGTCGCTCACTCGATGTCGGTACGCACTTCCTCGGCGATGCGCGTCATGTCCTCGGCGTACTCCCGCGCGTCGCCGCCGGACAGGAGCGTGCCCAGCTCCTGGACCAGCGCGTTCTGCGAGGCCAGCGATCCCGCGAGCACCGCGTCGGGGCCGCCGTACCCCCAGCGTTGGAAGGAGCCGGCCCCGTCGAGGATCGCCGAGATCGTCGCCTCGTCGTAGACGCGCGACAGTGGGGTCCGGGTCTCCTCGGACTCACCGGTGGGCAGATCGGCCCAGGCGTCGGTGAACGCGGAGGGCTCCTCGGGGGTTCCCGAGCGCATCGGCACCCGCCCCTCCGGGGAGACCCCCAACGTCTCCAGGTAGCCGTCGCCCAGCAGGAACTCGATGAAACGCCGTGCCTTCGCGGTGTCGGCGCCGTGGGGGACGCCCAGGTTGAGCGTGACCCCGTACTGACCGCCACCCCCACGCGCACCGTCCGCCAGGAGGGCCACACCGGAGTTGTCGGCGAGGAAGCGTGGATCCCGCGCGCACTCGTCGCAGGTCGGGGGGAAGTCGGGGGCCAGCCCGGCCAACTCGTCGAAGATGTGGGTGCCCCAGAACAGCATCGCGCTCTCCCCGGCGAGATAGGCGGCCCGCGTGGACTCCACGTCCTGGTCGCCGGGGACCGACGCCGCGGCCAGCCGCGCGTACAGCTCCAGTCCCTCGACGCAGGCGGGAGAGCCCAGTGAGATCTCGCCCGCGCCGTCGGTGAGCCGGCACCCGTTGGCCAGCAGCAGGGCCTCCAGGGTCTGCGTGGTGAAGGGGTCCCCGGGCTTGGTGCCCAGCACGATCCCGGCGACCCCGTCGGTGTCCAGCGCCTCGGCCGCCGCGGCGACGTCGTGCAGGGTCTCGGGGGGCTCCAGCCCCGCCGCCGCGAACAGGTCCTCACGGTACAGCAGCACCTGGCCCCAGCCGTCGCTGGGGACCGCGGCGATCGTGCCGTCCACGGTCACCATCTCCAACGCCCGTTCGTTGAAGGTGGCGCGTCCCAGCCGTTCGACGGTGGCGGTGGCGACCTCGGTGTCCAACAGGCCCTGCCGGCTCCACGCCGCGGCCTGGTCGGGGGCGAGCATCACCACATCGGGCACGTCGCCGGAGGCGGCCCCGGTGACCAGCGCCTGGTTCTGGTCGGCGGCGGCCATCGGCACGACGTTCACCGCGATCCCGGTCTCCTGGGTGAACCTGTGGGCCGTCGCCTCCTGCTGGGCGATCCGGTCGGGCGTGACGTGGGAGGTCCAAAACGTCAACGCGCCGTCCTCGTCATCCCCGCCTCCCGCGCAGGCCGTTGCCAGCAGCAGCGCGACGACGGCGGCCGGCGCGAGGGCCGCGCGGCGGGCGCGCGGTGGGCGCGCCCGCCTCCTCGGTACGGACATGCAACCTCCTGAGCGGTCGGCGGGAGGAGACCGGGTCATCCCGGCGGTGTCGGCGGCGGGCGGCCCTCCAGCGAGGCCAGCGCGATGAGGACGCTCGCCCCGGTCAGGGCGAGCGGGGCGACGGCCGCCGGCCGGCCGTCCTCGGTGACCTTCTCCGGCAGCGCCCCCAGTCGGGTCCGGCGCTCCTCCAGCCAGGTCAACAACCCCTCGGCCAGGTGACGCTCGCCCGTCGCCGCCGCCGTCATCGCGAACAACGACACCTGGGGGGTCCAGGCGGTGCGGGTGTCGGCCCACTCCTCTCCCGGCCGCACCCCGCCGTTGGCCAGGCGCAACGCCGCCAGAGTGCGCCTCCAGGCGGCATGTGGGCCCGGCTCCATGGGAGAGAACGGCGGCAACAGGAACGCCACCGACGCGTCCCGGCCGCCGCCCCCCACGCGGCGGGGGAAGTCGAGGGGGGCGAAATGACGCCGGATCCCGTCGCTAAGCAGGTCCCGGACGCGTGCGCACCGCGCCGCAGCGGCGCCGTCGCCCGCCCGGCCGAGCAGGTCGGCGGCGGCCCGGGCACCGAGGAGCAGGGGCGCGGCCGTGCCCAGGGTCGCCTCGTCGACGTCGCGTTCCCAGTAGTCCTGGGAGGGCCGGGGCAGTCCCGTGCCCGGGTCCACGGCCGCGGACATCGCGTCGGCTGCGGCGCGGACCGTCGCCAGCATGTCGGCCAGCTCCGCCGCCACCGTCCTCGCAGGCGCGGTGGCCGCCCACACCCACAGCGCCCACAGGGTCCAGCCGATGCCGTCGAGCTGGGTGCCGCGCCGGTCCGGCACCCGCCCCGAACCGTCGGGCAGGTAGCGGGCCTGCCACGTGCCATCGGGCTCCTGTAGGCCACAGACGTAGCGGAGCGCCCGGAGCGCGTCACCGTGGCGACCGCCCAGGCACAGCGCCACCGCGCAGAACCCGGCGTCACGCGGCCAGACGTAGTGCCAGTAGGGGCTGGCCGCGGCGACCAGCGCCCCGTTGGGATACAGCAGCGCGCGGATGTCGACGAACGCGGTGCGGGCCATGGCCGCGTAACGGGTGCCGGCTCCCGGCAGCGTGGCCGCGGCCGTCTCGGCGGCGGCGCGCGCCACCTCGTCCGGCCCGGGCCGGGCGGCCCCGGGCAGCGTCCCACTGGCGGGATCCAGGAACGGGGTGTCCGGTAGCCGGCGCAGCGCGCCGTGGGGCGGGACGACCAGCGGAGCCCCATCGGCGCCGGTGACGACCCCGTCGGCGTACAGACGGGTCTCGGGGTTCCACGCGGTGCCGCGCCGGCCCAGCACGGGTCCGTCCACGCGGCCGGAGGCGCCCGCGCCCGGGCCGTTCACCACGGTCCCGGCCGCCGTCCGGACGAGCCGATCCCCATCCGCATCGCCCCTCCTCTCCGACGGGCCGGCGGCCGCCCGTGCTGCCGTGGCGGCCGGATCACGCTCCGTCGTCCTTTCCTGCGAAGGTAGACCACGGCCGCGCCGAAGGGTAGGCCCGCGCGCCGGGGCGTGTCCGGCCGGAGGCGGACGGGCGCATAGCCGGGAAGATCGGGGGAAGCAGAGCCGCGGGCCCGGCCCCGCGTCCAAGGACGGCCCCTCCGTCCCGCGGCGGTCCGGCCGAAAGGGGATTCATGCGGCAAGGCCCACGGCACCAGCGACGGCCCGCCACCGGATCCGCCCGGCGCCGGTGGCGCGTACTCGCGATGGCGGTGGCCGCGCTCTGCGCGGCGGCCCTCGCGGTGGTGGCGTTCACGATCCTGTCCCGGTGGCTGCCGCCCGCCCTGCTCCCGCTGTCCCCCCTGCTGACCCGCCACGACCTGCACGTCGTGCCGTTCGCCCTGGCCGGCGTCGGCGTGGGGGCGCTCGCCGTGCTGGCGGGGGCGCGGCGCACCGGCGGGCTGACCATGGCGGTGGCCGCGTCCACCGCCGTCGTCGCGCTCCTCCCGGTCGCGGCGTCGTGGCGGACGGCCGAGGAGCAGGACGTCCCGCTCTCCCTGGCCGCCTACCTCGCCCCCGATCCGGAGAGGGGGCCCGACGAGTCCGACGTCGTCTACGGGCACGCCGACGGGAGGGAACTGCGGCTCGACGTCTACCGGCCACGGGGCGGCGGCCGGACCCCCGCGATCGTGCACGTCCACGGCGGGGCGTGGATCGGCGGGGACAAGGCGGAGTTCCCCGGCTGGCCGCGCCGCCTGGCCGACCAGGGCTACACGGTCTTCTCCGTCGACTACCGGCTGGCCCCGCCCGAGCGCTGGCGTGACGCGCCCGGTGACGTGCGCTGCGCCCTGAACTGGGTCACCGAGCACGCCGCCGACTACGGGGCCGACCCCGGCCGCGTCGTCCTGTCCGGCAGCTCGGCCGGCGGCCACCTCGCGCTCATGGCCGCCTACGCCGACGACACGATCCCGCCCACCTGCGGGGACGGGGACACCGCCGTCGCCGCGGTCCTCGCCCTGTACCCGGTCGCCGACATCGCCGCCTGGTGGCGCACCGACACCCTTGGATACGGCGGCGCCGGACGGTCGCGCCCGGCCATGCGCGCCTACACCGGGGGCACACCCGCCGAGGTCCCGGGCGCCTACGAGCTGGGCTCCCCCGGCCACTACGTCCGCCCCGGGCTGCCCCCCACCCTGATCCTGCACGGGGGACGCGACCACACCGTCCCCCCGGAACCCTCGGAGCGTCTCGCCGGGCGACTGGCCGCGGCGGGCGTCCCGACCCGCTTCGTCCGGCTTCCCTTCGCCGAGCACGGCTTCGACGTCGCCCAGGGGTCGTGGGCCGACCAGATCGCCCACGGCGTCACCACCCGCTTCCTGGCCGAGCACGCCCCGCCACGCGACACCGCCCACGGCGACCGGTGAACGCGCCCCCGCGCGCCGCTACCCTGGCAGGCATGACCGCTCCGGCACCGAACGGACGCCCCCACACCATCCTGAGCTGCGCGATGTCCATCGACGGCCACATCGACGACACCTCCGCCGACCGCCTGCGGCTGTCCGACGAGGCCGACTTCGACCGGGTGGACGAACTCCGGGCCGGCTGCGACGCGATCCTCATCGGCGCCGGCACCGTGCGCGCCGACGACCCGCGGCTGCTGGTGCGCTCGCCGCAGCGCCGCGCCCGCCGGATCGCCGAGGGCCGTGACGAACAGCTCCTCAAGGTCGTCTTGAGCGCCCGCGGCGACATCGACCCGCGCGCCCGCGTCCTGTCCACCGGCGCCCCCGGCGCGGTCGTCTACGTCGCCGACCCGGCCCACGCGGCCACCGCGCGACGCCTGGCGGACCTGCCCGACGTGGACGTGGTGGCCGTTGGGGACCCGCCCGATCCGGCCCGCGCCCTCGCCGACCTCGCCCGGCGCGGCGTGCGCCGCCTCATGGTCGAGGGCGGGGGCGCCGTGCACACCGCCTTCCTGTCCGCGGGGCTGGCCGACGAGCTCCACCTCGCGGTCGCGCCCTTCCTCATCGGCGACCCGGAGGCCCCCCGCTTCGTGCACCCCGCGGACTTCCCCAACGGTCCCGCCCGGCCGATGCGCCTGGCCGGCGTCGAACAGGTCGGCACCATGGCGGTGCTGCGCTACCTGCCGGGGGCGGCCACGTGACCGCGGACGCCCCCACCGCCACCGACCGGCGCCTGCTGGAGGCCGCCGTCGAACTGTCGCGCCGCTGCCCGCCCTCGCCCACCGCCTTCTCCGTGGGCGCGGTCATCGCCGACGCCCGCGGCACGGTCCTCGCCGACGGCTACTCGCGCCGCGACGACCCGCTCGACCACGCCGAGGAGGTCGCGCTCCGCGGACTGCCCGCCGCCGACCCCCGCCTGGCCGAGGCCACCCTGTACAGCAGCCTCGAACCGTGCAGCGCCCGCGCCTCACGCCCCTGCCCGTGCGCCCGGCTGATCCTGGCCACCCCCATCCCCAGGGTGGTGTTCGCCTGGCGGGAACCGGCGATCTTCGTCGACTGCCAGGGCGCCGAGCTCCTCCGCGAGGCCGGCCGCAGCGTCATCGAGGTCCCCGACCTGGCGCCCCTGGTGCGCGAGGTCAACCGGCACCTGCTGTGAGCACCGCCGACCGCCCTCAGCCGTCGGTGAACGCCTCCTCCAACACCCGCCCCTGCGCGCCCGCGGGCGGTTCGGCGCCGAGCAGCCGGCTGATCGTGGGGGCCACGTCGATGACGCGCGCGTCGGCGGGGACGGCGCCCACCGCGATCCCGGGCCCCGACAGGATCAGCGGGGCGCGCGCCTCGCGCATGCTGGAATGCCCGCCACGCTCCCGGCCGTCGATGATCGCCGGATCGACGAAGGCGTAGGGCGGTCGCGCCTCGATCGTCAGGTCGCCCTCCTCAGGGGAGGCGCCCAGCGCGTCGAGCTCGCCCCGGTCGCGGACCGCCTCCAGCTCGGGCAGGCCGCGCAGCAGCGACTCCACCCGCGCCCGCCCCTCGGGCTCGGCCGCGGCACCGCGCAGGTAGACGTTGGCGGTGCGCGGGCTCGCGGTGAGCACCACCTCGGTGTCGGGGCCCGGCGCCCGGCCGGAGTACAACCGCTCGGCCCCGAACCCGGCGTCGCGCAGCGCGCCGAGCACCTGCGGCTCCAACGACTCGGTGTAGCCGGTCATGCCGTGGTCGGAGACGAACACCACCACGGTCCGCTCGTACAGCCCCGTCTCGCGTAGCGTCTCGACCAGCCGTCCCAGCCCCGTGTCCATCTCGGCGAGCCGGGCCGGGATGCGCTCGGAGCCGGGCCCCTCCCCGTGCCCGATCGAGTCGATGTCGGCCGAGTACAGCGCCAGGAGGTCGGGGACGCGCGCGACCGTCACCGGCTCGCCACCGGAGTCCACCGGCTCACCGCGCAGCACCCGCACCGCGGTGTCCACGTTCTCCTCCCACGTCGAGCCCTGCGTGTAGAGCCCATCGGGGTCCCCGTAGGACACCCCCCGATCCTGGACGATGTACCACCCCGCGGACACGACCGTGCGGCCCTGGCGCCGCAGGCTCTGCACCATGTTCTCGACCGCCAGCACACGGGTCTGGCCCCGGGCCCGGCCGGTGGCCGGATCCAGCACGTAGGCGGTGTTGCCGTGCGTCGCGGGCAGGGCGCCGGTGGCCAGGCTCGCCCGGTTGGGGTTGGACACGGCCTTGTAGGTGCACCCGGCCACCGTGCGCGTGCCGGAGGCGGCGAGCGCGTGCAGGTTCGGCAGCGAGGCGGCGTGCCGGTCCAGGTAGGAGGGGTCGACCCCGTCCCAGTCGACGAGGACCACGTGCCGCACCGTCCGGCCGGCCTCGGCGGAGGCCCGGGCCGCGGCGGGGCGCGCCGACAGGGCGAGGGAGGCGCCGACGGCGGTCGCGGCCAGGAACGTTCGTCTGCGCATGGGCGTCCTTCGCCTTCTGGTGGGGCGGGGCCGACGGGGCGTCACTGGCGAGCGTAGGCAAACCGGGGCGGCCAGGGAAGCAGCATGGCGCGCATGTCGCCCCGGGGTAAGACGGCCCGCACGCGCCGGACGGTCCGGCTTAGCCCATGCGGTCGACCGCGGTCACGTGCACGACCGCGTGGCCCTCCTCGTCGGAGGCGGCGAGGTCGACCTCGGCGGTGATCCCCCAGTCGTGGTCCCCGGCCGGGTCGTCGAAGATCTGGCGGACCTCCCAAAGGCCCGGCCGTTCCTCGATGAGCAGGAGCCGGGGGCCACGCGCGTCGGGGCCGGTGCCGATCTCGTCGTGCTCCTCGTAGTAATCGGCGAGCGCGTCCTCCCAGGCCTCGGCGTCCCAGCCGTCCTCGCCGTCCAGCGCCCCCAGCTCGTCGTAGCGGCGCAGGGCGGCCAGCTCCACGCGGCGGAACAGCTCGTTGCGGACCAGCACCCGAAACGCCCGGGTGTTGGCGGTGACCGGCTTGGGGCGCTCCTCGACCTCGGCCTGCGCGCCCTCCTCCGTGGGGTTGGCCAGCTGTTCCCACTCGTCGAGCAGGCTGGAGTCGACCTGGCGCACCAGTTCGCCCAGCCACTCGATCAGGTCGCGCAGCTCCTCGGTCTTGGCGTCCTCGGGCACCGTCTGGCTGAGCGCCTTGTAGGCGCCGGCGAGGTAGCGCAGCACCAGCCCCTCGGACCGGGCGAGCTCGTAGAAGCCGACGTAGTCGGTGAACGTCATCGCCCGCTCGAACAGGTCGCGCGCCACCGACTTGGGCTGCAACGGGTGGTCGCCCACCCACGGGTGACCGCGCCGGTAGACGTCGTAGGCGTGGTCGAGCAGCTCCTCCAGCGGCTTGGGGTAGGAGATCTCCTCCAACCGCTCCATCCGCTCCTCGTACTCGATCCCGTCGGCCTTCATCTGCGCGACCGCCTCGCCCCGGGCCTTGTTCAGCTGCGCGGCGAGGATCTGGCGCGGGTCGTCCAGGGTGGACTCCACGACCGTCAAGACGTCCAGCGCGTACGTCGGCGAGGACCGGTCCAGCAGGTCGAAGGCCGCCAGCGCGAACGTCGACAGCGGCTGGTTCAGCGCGAAGTCGGGTTGCAGGTCCACGGTGAGCCGCGCCGTGCGCCCCTGCTCGTCGGGTTCGGGCAGCTGCTCGACGATCCCGCCGTCCAGCAGCGACCGGTAGATCGCGATGGCCTCGCGGATGTGGCGGCGCCGGCTGCGCGGGTCCTCGTGGTTGTCGGTGAGCAGGTGCCGCATCCCGGCGAAGCAGTCGCCGGGGCGGGCGATCACGCTCAACAGCATCGCGTTGCTGACCCGGAACCGCGAGGTCAACGGCTCCGGCTCGGCGCCGATCAGCTTCTCGAACGTGCTCTCGTCCCAGCCGACGAACCCCTCCGGCGCCTTCTTGCGCACCACCTTGCGCCGCTTCTTCGGGTCGTCGCCGGCCTTGGCCAGCGCCTTCTCGTTCTCCACGACGTGTTCGGGGGCCTGGGCCACGACGTTGCCGACCGTGTCGAACCCGGCCCGTCCGGCCCGTCCCGCGATCTGGTGGAACTCCCGGGCGCTGAGCCGGCGCACCCGGTTGCCGTCGTACTTGCTCAACGCGGTGAACAGCACGGTGCGGATCGGCACGTTCACCCCCACGCCCAGTGTGTCGGTGCCGCAGATGACCTTCAACAGCCCGGCCTGGGCCAGCCGCTCCACCAGGCGACGGTATTTGGGCAGCATGCCCGCGTGGTGCACGCCGATCCCGTGGCGCACGTACCGCGACAGGTTGCGGCCGAACTTCGTGGTGAACCGGAAGTTGCCGATGAGCTTGGCGATCGCGTCCTTCTCGGCGCGGCTGCACATGTTGATGCTCATCAGCGACTGCGCCCGCTCCACCGCCTGGGCCTGGGTGAAGTGGACGATGTAGACCGGCGCCTCGTGCGTGGAGAGCAGCTCCTCCAGCGTCTCGTGCAGCGGGGTGGTCCGGTAGGAGTAGAACAGGGGGACCGGCCGTTCGGCCGAGCTGACCACCGCCGTCGCCCGCCCCGTGCGCCGGGTCAGGTCCTCCTCGAACCGCGACACGTCGCCCAGCGTCGCCGACATCAGCAGGAACTGCACCTGCGGCAGCTCCAGTAGCGGCACCTGCCAGGCCCAGCCGCGGTCGGGCTCGGCGTAGAAGTGGAACTCGTCCATGACCACGGTGCCGATGTCGGCGTCGGCGCCGTCGCGCAGCGCGATGTTGGCCAGCACCTCGGCGGTGCAGCACACGATCGGGGCGTCGGAGTTCACGCTGGCGTCGCCGGTCATCATGCCGACGTTGTCGGTGCCGAACACCTCGCACAGCTCGAAGAACTTCTCCGACACCAGGGCCTTGATCGGGGCGGTGTAGAAGGCGCACTCGTCCCTGGCCAGCGCGGCGAACAGGGCGCCGGCGGCCACCAGGCTCTTACCCGAGCCCGTGGGGGTGCTCAGGATGACGTTGGACCCCGACACCACCTCGATGAGGGCCTCCTCCTGGTGGGGGTAGAGGCTGAGCCCTCGATCCGCGGCCCATGTCGCGAATGCCTCGAAGAGGGAATCGGGTTCTGCGCCGTCGGGAAGCTGATCGATGAGACTCACACTTCCCATACTGCCCGCTCCCAGAGACCTTCTCGTCCATCCCCCGTTCTCGGCGCCCCGCCCTCCGGCGCCGATGGGGCCGTGGACGCCGTGGGGCGCGCCCCGCGCGGGACGCGCCCCACGGCCGGAGGGAACGGGTCAGATCAGGCCGAGCTGCTTGACCGCGTCGCGCTCCTCCACGAGTTCCTTGACGGAGGCGTCGATGCGCTCGCGGGAGAAGTCGTCGATCTCCAGGCCCTGGACGATCTCGTAACGGCCACCGCGCGAGACCACCGGGAAGGAGGAGATCAGACCCTCCGGGACACCGTAGGAGCCGTCGGAGACCACCGCGGCCGACGTCCAGTCGCCCTCAGGGGTGCCCAGCACCCAGTCGTGGACGTGGTCGATCGCCGCGTTCGCCGCGGAGGCGGCCGAGGAGGCGCCGCGCGCCTCGATGATCGCGGCGCCGCGCTTGGCGACGGTGGGGATGAACTCCTCGGTCAGCCAGGTCTGGTCGTCCACCGCCTTGGCCCCGGTGGTGCCGTTGACCTCGGCGTGGAAGATGTCGGGGTACTGGGTCGCCGAGTGGTTGCCCCAGATCGTCATCTTCTTGATGTCGCTCACCGTGACACCGAGCTTCTTGGCGAGCTGGGTGAGCGCCCGGTTGTGGTCCAGGCGGGTCATGGCGGTGAAGCGCTCGGCCGGCACGTCCGGCGCGTGCGCCTGCGCGATGAGCGCGTTGGTGTTGGCCGGGTTGCCCACGACCAGCACGCGGATGTCGTCGGCGGCGCCGGCGTTGATGGCCTGGCCCTGGGGCTTGAAGATGCCGCCGTTGGCCTCCAGCAGGTCGCCGCGCTCCATCCCCTTGGTGCGCGGACGGGCGCCCACGAGCAGCGCGATGTTCGCGCCCTCGAACGCCTGGCGCGGGTCGTCGAAGATGTCGATGCCGCTCAGCAGCGGGAACGCGCAGTCGTCCAGCTCCATCGCGGTCCCCTCGGCGGCCTTCACGGCCTGCGGGATCTCCAGCAGGCGCAGCTTGACCGGGGTGTCCGCGCCAAGGAGCTGTCCCGAGGCGATACGGAACAGCAGCGCGTAGCCGATCTGACCGGCGGCGCCGGTGACGGTGACGTTGACGGGAACTTGGGCCATGACCTTCTTCTCCTGACGGATTTCGAACAGTTCCGGGACGCCGCCCCGGAACCCGCGGCGCCGGGCACACCCGTTCCCGCTCCGCGTCGGACACCGAAGGCGGGCGCGGACGGGCCGGGCGGCGCGCACGGCCGTCGCCGATGTCCGGAGCGGAGAGGACCGGAGGGCGTCGCGGACAACAACACTAGTCCGCGGCCCTCCGCGCCCCGTGAACCGGTCCCGTCCCGCGCGCCCGGGACGCCTCTTCCCGCCGGTGACGCGGGCCGCAGGCAGGGCGGCGGTGCGGGTGGTCGTCGAGCCGTTGTCGGCGGTCTTCCGGCAGGTGGGTTTGAGCCGAATCCTCTGCTGTGCAACCGTCGTGCGACTAAGGTAAAGTCGACCAGGATTTCGTATCCCCTGCTCAGCAGGGGTTCCGGAGGGCCGGTAGCTCAGCTGGTCAGAGCAGGGGACTCATAATCCCTGGGTCGCGGGTTCGAGCCCCGCCCGGCCTACCCCTTGTCCCGAACCCGATACGCCGCCGGCCTTCCATGGGACGGCGGCGTCGTGGTGCCCGGCCCGCTCCCCAGGAGCTCGCGGGGGAGCACGCCGGGCTCTCCGCTCGGAGACCGCGCGTCCTGGTACCGGTGACGGTTCCCACGCGCCGCCGAGGCGGCCGTGCCGGAATCGGTGGGCGCGGCCCTCGGGCCGGTCGCCCCCGAGGGCACCGCGCCGGAAGGGCGGTGGGTTCCGGGGACCGGGCCGTCCCTCCTCGGCCCGGCGGGCCGTTGGTCCTGGCCCGGCCGCCCGTCGACGGCGGGCGTCTCCTGGGGAACTCCGTTGGGAGCCTCGGCCGACCGGCCGGACGTCCAAGCGGGGCCGGAAGCGAGCGGGCGACCCCGCCAGACGGTGGAAACGGCCGGACCGATCCGCGGGCTTGGGGAGAGCCCGATCCCCGTCTGGGAACGCTCCCGGTTCAAGGCGGGCGAATCCGAAAGTAGCCCGGTTCTTCTCTCATGTGCGTCTGTCTCCTGATGCGCCCAATGACCTGGAACTACCTGGTCACCAGGTCGGGGGAAACAGGTTTTCGGTTCTGGGGACACGGAGACGCTAGGGCGCGGAAGATGACGGTGGGTCACCAGAGTGCGCCGGTGCGTGATGTCGGCGTCGGTGGCACCCGCCGCGGTAGGCGCCGCGACCCGGCGTCCATCCCCCGACCGCGTACAAGGAGACATCCGTGAGTACGGCAGCCGACAACACCTCGACCCTGGACACCGGCCGGACGACGCCCAGGGAAGCCCGGGCGGAACCGGGCGGACTGGCCGCGCTTCTCACCCGCGCCGCCGCCGAACACCCGGACAAGGGGATCCGCTACGGCGACGACGATACCTTCCAGTCCTATCCCGCCCTCCTGCGCCACGCCGGGCGGATCCGCGCCGGCCTGAAGGAACACGGGCTGGACCCGGGCGCGCGGGTCGTCCTCATCCTCGACCGTCCCGGCGACGTCCTCCCGGCCTTCTGGGGGTGCGTGCTCGGCGGCTACGTCCCCTGCCCCATGGCCCCCTCGCGCGGCGACGCCGACCGCTGGCTGCGGCGCCTCCGCCACGCCGCCGCCCTGCTGGAGGGGCCGCTGATCGTCACCACCGACGACGTGCGGCGCGAACTGTCCGAGGAGGACGGGTTGCGCGTCGCCACCCTGCGCGACCTCGCCGCCGGCGAGGACACCGCCGCCCCGCCCCATCCGGCGGCCCCCGACGACCTCGCGCTGCTGATGCTCACCTCGGGCTCCTCGGGCAACGGCAAGGCGGTCGAGCTGACCCACGCCAACCTGCTGGCCGCGCTCGCCGGCAAGGCCGAGGCGCTGGGCTGCGGCCCCGGCGACACCATGCTGAACTGGATCGCCTTCGATCACGTGGCCGCCGTCGAGGGCCACCTGCTGCCGTTGTCCACCGGCGGCGCCCAGGTCCAGGTCTCCCCGCGGACCGTCCTCGGCGACGTCACGAACTTCCTGCGCCTCGTCGACGCCCACCGCGTCACCCTGACCTTCGCCCCCAACTTCCTGTTCGGCGAGCTCAACAAGGTCACCGACGCCGCGTCCGGCCTCGACCTGTCCTGCCTGCGTCATCTGATCTCCGGCGGTGAGGCGGTGGTGCGGGCGACCGCGCTGGAGTTCCTGGACCGGCTGGCCGGCCATGGGCTGCGCCGGGACGCGATCGTGCCGGCGTTCGGGATGACCGAGACCTGTGCGGGCAGCGTGTTCTCCCTCGGCTTCCCCGGGGACGACGACGGACGGGAGTTCGCCTCCCTCGGCCGGGGCGTGCGCGGCCTGCGCATGCGCATCGTCGACGAGCGCGGGGTGCCGGTGCCCGACGGACAGGAGGGCGAGCTGCAACTACGCGGCCCGATGGTGACCCGCGGCTATCTCAACGATCCCGACTCCACCGCCGCCGCGTTCACCGACGACGGCTGGTTCCGCACCGGCGACCGCGGCAGCCTCACCGCCGAGGGCCTGCGGCTGGCCGGCCGCATCAAGGACAGCATCATCGTCAACGGCGTCAACCACTTCAGCCGCGAGGTCGAGGCCGCGCTGGAGGAGCTGCCGGAGGTCGCCGACGGCTCCGTCGCCGCCTTCCCCGTCCGACCGCCGGGCAGCGACACCGAACAGCTCGTCATCGTGTTCGCGCCGACCTTCCCCCCGGAGGACGAGGCGACGCTGCACCGCACCCTGGTCGCCATCCGGACCGGGGTGGTGCTGCTGTGGGGGTTCCGCCCCTCGCTGATCCTCCCGTTGGACGCCGCCGACATCCCCAAGACCAGCCTCGGCAAGATCCCCCGCGCGCTCCTGCGCGAGCGGCTGGAGTCCGGGGCGTTCGCCGCCCAGGAGAAGCGGGTCGCCCGGCTCACCGAGCGCATGCTCGGCGGCTACGAGCCCGCGCGCGGCGCGACCGAACGCATGCTGGTCGGCATCTACGCGGAGCTGTTCGGCCTGCCCGCCGACCGCGTCAGCGTCACCGCGGGCTTCTTCGACCTGGGCGGCACCTCCATCGACATCCTCCGGCTCAAACAGCGGGTGCAACGGGCCTTCGGCATCGACGACCTGCCGGTCGCCGCCCTGCTGTCGGCTCCGAGCGTCCACGCGCTGGCCAGCGTCCTCGACGGGCACGGCGAGACCGGCGGGGAGTACGACCCCTTGGTGACCCTCCAGCACAGCGGCGAGCGCACCCCGTTGTTCTGCGTCCACCCCGGTGTGGGCGAGGTGCTGGTCTTCATCAACCTCGCCTCCTACTTCACCGGCGAGCGCCCCTTCCACGCCCTGCGGGCGCGCGGCTTCGCGCCCGGCGAGTCCTACTTCACCGACTTCGCCGAGATGGTCGACTGCTACGTGCGGGCGATCCGCCGCAAGCAGCCGCACGGGCCCTACGCGGTCGCCGGGTACTCCTACGGGGGCGCGGTGGCCTTTGAGATCGCCAAGGCGTTGGAGGCCCTGGGGGAGCGTGTCGACTTCGTCGGGATCTTCAACCTGCCGCCCTACATCGCCTCGCGCATGGCCGAGCTCAACTACACCGAGGGTGCCGTCCACCTGGCGCTCTTCCTCGACCTGATCCGGCAGGAGGAGGAGCACGACCTCATCGAACGCATCCGCGACCTCCCCCAGGGCGAGCAGGTCGACCACATCATGCGGGCCGCCGCCCCGCGTCGCCTGGCCGAGCTCGGCATCGACCGTGACGGGTTCGCCTCCTGGGTGGACCTCGCCCAGTCCCTGGTGCGGGTGGGCCGCTCCTACGAGCCCAGCGGCAGCGTCGCGTCGGTCAGCGTGTTCTACGCGATCCCCCTGCGCGGCACCAAGCAGGAGTGGCTCGACAAGGAGCTGCGCAGGTGGGACGAGTTCACCCGTGGCGAGAACCGCTACATCGACGTTCCCGGACAGCACTACACGCTCATGAGCCCCGCCCACGTCGGGGCGTTCCAGGAGATCCTGCGCGCCGAACTCGACCGGGCGCTGGGCGGCGCCTGAACACCGCACGCCGGACCACCACCGACCTCGCGGGCGCGGAACGGACGACTGTCGTGCCTGCGACACCTTCACGACGAGGGGGCACCACTTGGTCACCAGGGAAGCACTCATCCGCGGCCACTACGCCGCGCTGGAACGCGGCGACATCGACGCCGCGCTGTCCGTCCTCGACCCCGGGGTGCGGTGGAGCCGCCCCGCGGGGCCGGACGCCCACGGACCCGGCACGGTCCTGACCGGGCACGACGAGGTCAGGGCCGCCCTGGAGCGGGGCCGGTCCCTGTTCGGCGAGGACAGGTTCGAGCCGCGCGAGTTCGTCGGCTCCGACGACCGGATCGTCGTCCTCGGCGTCCGCCGCCTGCGCGGGGCGCGTGGTGGCGGCGCCGAGGCGCCGTCCGCGCACTACTGGCACTTCGCCGGCGACCGCGCCATCCGCGTCGACGACGTCCACGACAGCGCGCCCGTCCGCGAGCTGTTCGCCCGTGACCGGGGCGACCACGTCTGGCCTCTCGGCATCGCCTACATGAAGTCCCGGACGCTGTACTCCGCGGTCGAGCTCGGCGTCTTCACCGCGCTCGCGGACGGCCCCGTGCAGGGTGAGGAGCTGCGGCAACGGCTGGGTCTGGACCCGCGTGGCGCCAGGGACTTCTTCGACGCCCTGGTGGCGCTGGGCCTGTTGGAACGGGGCGAGGACGGCTACGCCAACACGGTGGCCACCTCGACCCTCCTCGCCGACCCCGAGTCCGACACCTACATCGGCGGTCTGATGGAGTACACGGCGACCCAGTGGTACTGGTCGTGGGGCAGGCTCACCGACACCCTGCGCAGTGGCCGCTCGCACACCTACGGCGACACCGACCCCTTCGAGGCCATCTACGGTGACCCGGACCTCGCCGAACGGTTTCGGCGGGCCATGGCCGGAGGCGCGGTCCGCGCCGTCATGGCGCTTCCCGACGCCTTCCCGTGGAAGCGCTACCAGACGGTCGCCGACATCGGCTGTTCGGACGGCCCGGTGCTGGCGCGTCTGCTGCGCACCCATCCGCACCTGACCGGGGTCGGCTTCGACCTCCCCCCGGTCGAGGCCGCCTTCCAGCGCACCGTCGAACGGCACGGGCTCGGGGACCGCATGAGCTTCGCCGCGGGTGACTTCCGCACCGGGGGGCTTCCCCGGGTGGACGCCCTCATCTTCGGGCACGTCCTGCTCGACTGGGACGTCGAGACGCGGCGCATGCTCCTGGCCAAGGCCTATGAGGCGCTGCCCGACGGAGGGGCGGTGCTCATCTACGACATGATGATCGACGAGGAGCGCACCGACCTCGCGGGGCTGCTGTTCAAGCTGCACATGCTGATCGACTATCCGGGCGGGGGCACCTACACGGCCCGGGAGTGCTTCGACTGGCTGGCCGAGGCCGGATTCCGCGACCTCCGCTCGCAGTCGCTCGCCGGTCCCGACCGGCTCGTGATCGCGATCAAGTGAGGACACGGCTCCCCGCGCCCGAGGGGAGCCGCAGCCGGACGATCCGGTGCGACGGGGCGGTGACACCTTTCGCCGGTACGGCGGTCGGTGATGCGCAGGCGTGGGGGAGAGGGAGGGGCCGTGCGGTGTGAACGAGACGGTCGGAGGTTGGCGGCCAATCTCCGCATACTTCGCGGGGTGGCGGGGCTGTCCCTGTCGGAGCTCGCGCGCAGATCGGGGGTGGCCAAGGCGACGCTGTCCCGGTTGGAGTCCGGGGCCGGCAACCCCACCCTCGAAACGGTGTTCAGCCTGTCCGAGGCGTTGAACGTGCCGATCGCCTCGCTGCTCGCGGACCGGGCGGATCCCGAGATCGTCCTGGTCCGTTCCGCGGACGCCGAGGCCGTCGGCGACGACGGCGTGGACCTGCGGATCCTGCGCCGGATCGTCCTGCCCACGGGGAGCATCGAGGTCTATGACCAGCGCATCCGGCCGGGAACGAGGCAGTACTCCCACGGTCACTCCGGGCGTGAGCACCACATCGTCACCCAGGGGGTGCTGCGCCTGGGCCCGCCCGATGCCCCCTACGAGCTCTACCCGGGCGACTACGCCTGCTTCTCGGCCACCCACCCCCACTGCTACGAGGCGGTGGGACGGGAGGAGGTCGTCTCGGTCCTGCTCCTGGACCACACCGGCGAGGGGACGGCGAGGAACGGTCGCCGGTCGGCGAACGGCGTGGCCGGCCACCACACGTCCAGCGCCCGGCGCAGTTGAGGGGAGCCCTCGGCAGGGATCCCCCCACCACCGTGGTCTTCCCGCCCAGCGGAGGGGCGATCACGTCGGGGGACGTAGGGAGAGGGCGAGAGCGGGCCGCGCGCGTGCGCGCGGCCCGCGGGAGACCTCCCGCCCCGGGGAGCGGCCCGGTGCGGGGAACCGCACGCGGACGACGGGGCGTCCCCGCGGGCCGGGCCGGGGCCTGGTCTAGGATGTGTCGGTCCGGCCAGAGGCGCGGTGGTCGTCCCGGGCCGTCGGCGCCGCGGTGACCACCGGCCCCGGACGCCGCCCGGTGGAGGCCCGGGCGCGCGGGCGCCCGGCCGATGGCGGCGAGGCCGCCGTCCGCGCCGCGGACCGGCCCCTCCCCGTGGGGCCCGGCGTCCACCGCCGTTACCGTCCCCGGCTCGGGGGGCGGTGGCCGTGGCGCGGGACGTCCTCGATCTCCCAGAGGGGCACGCGATGAGAATTCTGTTGACCGGTGGTGCCGGCTACATCGGTTCGCACACCGCGGTGGAGCTGGTGGCGGCGGGGCACGAGGTGGTCGTGGCCGACAACCTGGTGAACTCCCACGTGGAGGCGGTGCGCCGGGTGGAGCGCATCACCGGGACGCGGGTGCCGTTGCACGTGGGGGACTGCGCGGATCCGGGGTTCATGGGCAAGGTGTTCGCGGAGCACTCCTTCGACGCGGTGGTGCACCTCGCCGGGCTCAAGGCGGTGGGGGAGTCGGTGGCCCAGCCGTTGCGGTACTACCGCAACAACCTGGACGTGTTGTTGACCGTGTGTGAGACCGCCCACGCGCACGGTGTCACCCGGCTGGTCTTCTCCTCCTCGGCGACCGTCTACGGTGATCCGGCCGCTGTGCCGATCCCCGAGGGCGCGCCGCTGTCGGTGACCAACCCCTACGGTGCGACCAAGCTGTTCGGGGAGCGGATCCTCACCGATCTGGTCGCGGCGTCGCCGGAGTGGCGCGTGCTGGTGTTGCGCTACTTCAATCCGATCGGCGCGCACGAGAGCGGGCTGATCGGCGAGGACCCGGCCGAGGTCCCCAACAACCTGTTCCCCTACATCACCCAGGTCGCGGCCGGACGTCTGCCCCGGCTGGACGTCTACGGCGACGACTACGACACCCCTGACGGCACCGGCGTGCGGGATTACCTGCACGTGGTGGACCTGGCCCGTGGGCATCTGGCCGCGGTCGAGCGCGTCGCCGAGGGGACGGGCGTGGCGGTGTACAACCTCGGCACGGGGGTGGGCACGTCGGTGTTCGAGGCGATCGCGGCCTTCGAACGGGCGACCGGGCGGAAGGTCCCCCACCGAGTGGTCGGCCGGCGTCCCGGTGACATCGCGTCCTGCTACGCCGACCCCTCCGCAGCCAACGCCGAGCTGGGCTGGGCCGCCACCCGGACGGTCGAGCAGGCCTGTGCCGATGCGTGGCGGTGGCAGTCCGCCAACCCGGACGGCTACCGGGGGTGAGCCGGTACGGCCGTGGGACGCGGGGCCGAAACGGCCGGCGAGCCGCCGACGGCGGGGCCGCCCTCGGTACACGGGGCAACGGCACGGCGGCCCGGGGCGACAAGAGGCGGAGGGGAGAGGCGGGACGGGCGGCGTCGGACCCGACGACGCGCGGCGACGGGCCCCAGGAGCCCTTCTTTCCACGGCTCGGGGACGGATCGCCCTGCCTCCCTTCCGCGCGCCGGCCGCGCGGGCGGCCACAGCGCGCCACCGGCGACCGCGCCCGATCCCCGGGAAGGGTCCGGCGTGGCGAAGGCCGCGGGGAGGGCGGAAATAACGGGCGGCGCCATGCGGTTGGCCTGGACAGTGGCCGTCTCGGCGGCCCCGTCCGCGCTCCGTCGCGGCGCCCACGCACCCGTCACGAAAGGCCGTCGACCTTGTCCGCGTCAGCCTCCGGCACCGTCCCGCTCTCCATCCTCGACCTCGCGCACATCCCCGAGGGGAGCAGCGCGCGCGACAGCCTCGACGCCAGTCTCGCGCTGGCGCGTCTCGCGGACGGCCTCGGCTACCAGCGCATCTGGTACGCGGAGCACCACAACATGGCGACCATCGCCTCGTCGGCCCCGAGCGTGATCATCGCCCACATGGCCGCGCACACCGAGCGGATCCGTCTGGGCGCGGGCGGTGTGATGCTGCCCAACCACGCCCCGCTGCCCATCGCCGAGCAGTTCGGCACCCTGGAGACGCTCCACCCCGGCCGTATCGACCTCGGGTTGGGGCGCGCGCCTGGAAGCGACCAGAACACCATGCGCGCGCTGCGCCGCGACCACACCTCGGCGGACGCCTTCCCCGAGGACGTGTTGGAGCTCCAGGGCTACCTGACGGGCCGGTCGCGGGTCATCGGGGTCCAGGCGACGCCCGGCCACGGCACCAACGTCCCGCTGTACATCCTCGGTTCCTCCCTGTTCGGCGCAGGGCTCGCCGCGGCCCTGGGACTCCCCTACGCCTTCGCGTCGCACTTCGCGCCGGCCGCGCTGGAGGAGGCCGTGGCGCTGTACCGGCGTGAGTTCTCCCCCTCCGAGCAGCTTTCCGAGCCCTACGTCATCGCGGGGGTGAACGTCACGGCGGCCGACACCGCCGAGGAGGCGCGGCGCCAGGCCCATCTGGCCCGCCGTCGGATGGCGGCGCAGCTGCTGGGACGCGGGCGCGCCCTCTCCGCCGAGGAGGCCGACGCGGCCCTGGCCTCTCCGGCCGGCCGGCACGTCGAGCAGATGATGACCTACTCCGCGGTCGGCGACCCCCGGGAGGTCACCGACTACCTGCGCGGCTTCGCCGAGAAGGCCGGGGCCGACGAGCTGATCATCGCCTTCCAGAGCGGCGACACCGAGTCACGCCTGCGCTCGGCCGAACTCGTCGCCGAGGCTGCCGGTATCGCCGGCTGAGCGCGCACGCGCGGGGAGGGGGCTCCCCTCGCCGGTCGTCTCCTCCTCCCGCGTCCTCGTGGAGGCGGGAGGAGACGGGGCCTGGTGCCGGATCCGGGCGCGCATGTCGCCCAGGTGCTCCTCCAGACGGGCGTGGACGTCCGTCAGCTCGTCGAGCCGGCCGCGCACGTGCCGTAGTCGCTGTTCGAACAGGGCGATCGCCTCGGCGCACTCCGGTTCGTGGCCGAGATCGCGGTCGAGGCAGTCGGCGAGCTCGCGGATGTCCTCCGAGGTGAGTCCCGACGCCAGGAGGGAGCGGATGTTGCCGACCCGGAGCACCGCCGTGGAGTCGTACTCCCGGTAGCCGTTGGCCCGGCGTCGGGAGCGCAGCAGTCCCTGCTGCTCGTAGTAGCGCAGGGCCCGTGTCGACACCCCCGTCCTGGCGGCGAGCTCACCGATACGCATGCCGACCGTCCTCTCCCGCGCTTCTGGAAGTCCAGCAACCCGGCCAGGGTCTCATCCCGCGGGCCGGGGCGGGGCGGAGGTGTCCTCAATGGGACGGGACGATCCCTGCGGTGTGGGGGAGGGGAAGCGGCGCACCGAGACCGCCATCAGCACGAGTGTCGCCGCGCCGATCCCCGCCGCCGCGACCGTCACCCCGACGCCGCCTCCCCCTCCTGCCAGCACCATCCCGCCGATCGCGCCGGCGAATGCGATCCCCACGTACAGTCCGCTGGTGTTCAGGGCCACCGCTTCGGTGCCGGCGTCCGGGGCCAGCCGGAGCATCCGCATGTTCATCGGCGGGTTGAACCCCCAGCCGGCGAACCCCCATACGGCCAGGGCCCCCGCCAGCAGCCACACCGGTGCCGTTCCCCGGCCCACTACGCCGATGAGCGTCAGGGCCACGGTCGCCGCGACCAGCCCCGCGTAGGTGGCCAGCAGCGTCCGGTCGGCTCCCCAGCGGTCGGTGGCACGTCCGCACAGGAACGTGCCCGCGGCGCCCGACAACCCCACCACCGCGATCAGCAGCGCCAGGATCGGTCCGTCCCCACCGGTGAGGTCACGGGTGATCGGCGCGATGTAGGTGTAGGTCATCAGTCCTGCACAGGCCCCCGCGGTGGTCCCCGCGACGCAGAGCAGTACCGCGGGCCGTGACAGCGTCCGCAGCTGCGCTCGCACCCCACTGGTGACACTCCCCGCCACAGCGGGCAGCAGCAGCGCGCCGGCCGCGGCCACCGCCAGAGAGAACAGGCCCACGGCCACGAAGGTCGAACGCCACCCGAAGGTCGATCCCAGGAAGGCGCCGATCGGAACCCCCAGGAACAGCGACACCGTCAGCCCCGCGGCGACCACGCCTATGGCCCGGCCGGCGCGTTCGGGAGACGCCAGCCGCTCCGCCATGGCGAACGTCGCCGGTGTGATCGCCGCCGCGACCAGCGCGGACAGCACCCGCAAGGCCATCAGTACCGGATAGTTCGGTGCCAGCGCGCTCACCAGGTTCACCAGCGCGAACACCGACATGCCACCGATGACCAGCAGCCTGCGCGGTACCGTCGCCGTGGCCACCGCCAACGGTGGGGCCGCCACCGCGTAGGTGACCGAGAACGCCGTCACCAGCTGGCCGGCGGTCGCCTCGTTGACCCGCAGGTCGGCCGAGATGGCGGGTAGGACCCCCGCGATCACGAAGTCGTCGGTGCCGATCGCGAAGGACACCAGCATCAGGCACACCAGCCAGCCCCAATCCCGGGGGCGCATACCACGCTCATCCGTCGTCATGCCGGCACGCTAGAACCTTGACGCTCGCGTCAAGGTCAACCCGACGGCGGGACGCGGCCGCCTCGGCCACGTCGTCGGAACCGTCCGAGGCGGCGAGGATTCTGCCGGTGGGCAGGCTCACCGGTAGCCGGTGGGGTCGGCGGGCCTGCCCGGGTCCTGCACCTCGACGATGTAGCGCCAGGCGTCAGGACGGCTGCCGTCGAGGTCGGTGAACCCGTAGACCCGGGCCAGTTCGCCGCTGGACAGCGACGTACCGTTCCACCGCGCCACCGCGGGGTCGGCGGCCAGGGCCGCCACCGCGCGCCCGGTGAAGCGAGGTGTCTCGGAGATGCAGAAATGCGGCTCCCGGGCGAGCGCGTCCCGCCAGTTCTCCTCGGTTACTCCGTAGGTGTCCAGCATCAGCTCCGAACGCATCCATCCCGGTGTCAGCGCCACCGCGGTGGCGCCTCTGGGGCCCAGCTCGCGGCCGAGGGCGAAGGCCATGCGCAGCACGGCCGTCTTGACGAGGTCGTAGAAGAAGGAGAGCCGGTAGGTGCCGCTGTTGTAGTCGGCGGTTCCGTCGGTGACCTCCACGACCAGGCCGCCGGGGGTGCGTAGCAGGAGGGGCAGGGCGTGGTGGGAGGTGATGGCGTGGGTGTCCACGCCCAGGCGGAGTATCCGCAGCCCCTTGTCGAGGTCGTGTTCCCAGACCGGGACGTCCCACTCGGTGAGGAGTTCGCCGCCCCAGATGTCGTTGACCAGTAGGTCCAGCCGTCCCTGTTCGGCGTCGATGCGCTTCACCAGGGCGCGGACCTGCTCGGGGACAAGGTGGTCGGTGGGCACCGCGATGCCTTGGCCGCCCGCCGCGGTGACCAGTTCCGCGGTCTCCTCGATGGTCTCGGGCCGGTCATACTCGGAGCGCCGTTCCCGCGTGGTGCGCCCGGTCACGTAGACGGTCGCCCCCGCCGCGCCGAGTTCGACCGCGATGCCCCGGCCTGCCCCGCGCGTGGCCCCCGCGACCAGCGCGACCTTTCCATCCAATGCCACCATGAAGTCTCTTCCGTCGATGTTGTTGGCCGGCGTTCGGTGTGCCGGCGGAGTGATGCTGTCACCGATACCTGACATCTCTTGTCAGGTGTGGTCGACATGTCGGGCGCGGACGGCTCTCCGCCGAGTCGGGGGTCCTCTCTCGGGCGTGCCGGCCTCGGGTCCACGGGGTGGGAGTCATGCGCCTGGGCGGGCGGGAGGTGCCGCCGGCTGTGTCCGTTCGCCCTTCCTGAGGGGGTCTTCGCGCTGTCACCCGGTCGCGGGTGAGGGGACGCGAGGGGCGGCGCACCGTTCTCGTCGTCCCCGGCCCGGCGTCGTGGGGAGGCGTGGGGCGGGGGCGTGTACCGGCGGACCGCCGGTGTGAGGGTGTCGCGGGGGAAGAGGGTCGGGGCGTCCGCGGCGCTCCACGTGTCCTTGGCCGGGCCTGCATTCCGGGGCGGCGATGGGGAGGCGGCAGGTGTGTGGGTGCTGTCCCAATCCCGTTTTCCGGCGTCCGTGTTTCACCGGTCGTCATGGGGGCAGAGGGAGTCGGCCTTCCGGGATTTTTTCGGGAGGGGCGAGCAGAGGAATTGGAATGTTGTTTTGTGGCGATGTGTCGTCCGCGTGTCCGAGTGCTCTGTCGCAATCTGCCCGCATATCCGGTTCTTTGATTTTTGATTTGCGAATGTATTTCCCGTGTGTCCGTTTGGCTGCCTGACGGGGGTTTGTTCGACAAAAGTGAATTCAATTCAATATCGTGCACATGGCTGATCAGCGCTAGAGTTACGCCCGGCCGAAAAGCGCGGCAGGCGTCTTTTTGCAATAGGGGTTCGGTGGGGGCGGAGCCCCTCCACCCCGCCTGCCCTTCGAACGCGATCCTCTAGTCGGCTCTGGGGAGACATGAAAAGCGCGTGGACCGATTCGTTCTCCTGGCAGGAGATCGAATCGACGTACGACCATCTCTCGGTACTCGTGGAAGAGACCGCCGGACCCGACCGGCACTACGGGTACTGGGAAGGCGACGACGACAGCGCCTCCATCGAGGAGGCCACCGAACGGATGACCGACCTCGTCGCCTCCCGGCTGGGAATCCGGCACGGCTCCCGGGTCCTGGACGTGGGGTGCGGCAACGGCCGACCGGCCGTGCGCATCGCCAAGACGTTGGGCGCCGAGGTCGTGGCGGTCGATGTGGACCGGCGGGCCCTGCGCAACGGCACCGATCACGCCCGCGAACAGGGCGTCGCCGGCATGGTCCGGTTCGAATGGGCCGACGCCCTCGACCTGCCCTACGCGCCGGCCTCCTTCGACGCCGTGCTGCTGTTCGAGACCACCCCCCACTTCCACATCCGCGACCTCTACCGCGAGGCCGCCCGGATGCTCCGCCCGGGGGGACGCCTCGTCGTCGAGACGCCCTACCCGCGTGTCCCGCTGACCGACGAGGTGCGCGACCGCATCGGTCCCTATCTGACCATGCTCAAGGCGGTCGCCTTCGACGCCCCCGACGAGCATGTCGCGGCCGCGGGGGAGGCGGGCCTGGCCGTCGAGGAGGTCACCGACATCACCGCCAACACCCGAGACTCCTTCCGTCGGCTCGTGCGCGGTCTGCGGGAGAACAGGGAGCGCCTCGAAACCGAATGGGGCTCCTCCGACGCCCGCCTCCTGCTGGACGGATTCGGCGCGTGGGCCGAGGCCGACGAGGTGGGCGCGGTCGTCATGGTCTTCACCCGAACGGAGGGCTGACGTGACCGTCGACGCCGATGTGACAGTCCCCGGGATCGGCGCGCTCGGCCCCGGGAACGGGTCGGCCCGCGCGGAGGCGGGCCCGGGCCTGAAGGGGCGCGGCGGGCACACCCGCGATCAGGGCCCCCCGGCCACGCACCTTGGCGGCCTGGGTCTCCTGGACGAGGCCGCCGCCCGGGCCGGCACCGGCCGCTCGACGGCGCGGGGGCACGTTCAGCGGGAGGCGAGGGCCGGACACCGGCGCGAGCATGCCACGGTCCTCACCGGGCGGTCCGGCGAGCGACACGCGACCGGCCACGACCGCTGAGGGGGGAACGTGTTCGCTTGTCAAGGAGAGGTGGCCACGGCGGAGAGGCTCTTCGGGGCGTGGGCCGCCGCCGTCCCCGAGCGTCTCGCCCTGGTGGACTCCCGGGGACGGATGTCCTACGCCGAACTCGACGCCCTGTCCACGGCCCTGGCCGGGGAGCTGGTCCTCGCCGGTGTCGTCCCAGGTGACCGGGTCGGCATCTTCATGGACCGGTCCTTCCTGCTGCCCGCCACCGTCCTGGCCGTGTGGAAGGCGGGAGCGGCCTACGTTCCGCTCCCCCCGGCACAGCCCACCGCCCGCACCGCGTTGGTGCTGGCCGACACGGCTCCACGGGTCGTGGCCGCCGACCGCGACCCGGCGGGCGGGCTGGGAGAGGGGGCCCCGCCCCTGCTGAGATTCGACGGCGTCGACGTCTGCGACGGGCCTGGCCCGGCCGGCCCGGCACCGGCCACGGGCGCGGGCGACCTCGCCTACGTGCTCTACACCTCCGGGTCGACCGGCACCCCCAAAGGGGTCATGGTGGAGCACGGCGGCGTGGTCAACCTCGCCGAGGGACTCCGGGAGCTGTTCGGTGACCTCGAAGGGGCCCGGGTCCTTCAGTTCGCCCCCTTCACCTTCGATGTGTGGGTCTGGGAGCTGGCGATGAGCCTGCTCAACGGCGGCACCCTGTGCATCCCCCCGGCAGGGGCGCAGCTCCACGGCCTCGAACTCGCCCGCTTCCTGCGCGAACTGTGTGTCAGCCATCTGTCGGCGGCCCCGTCGCTGTTGGCGACCCTGCCCACCGAGCCCGACCTCCCGCTCACCACGTTGACCTCGGGGGGCGAGCCCCTGCCCGGTTTCCTGGTCGAGAGATGGGCCCCCCGGTTACGGCTGTTCAACGCCTACGGCCCCACCGAGGCCACCGTGTCGGCCACCGCGGGACGCTGCCACCGAGGTCAGACGAGGCCCTCCATCGGCCGTCCGCTCACCGGTGTCGAGGTGCACCTGCTCGACGCGGCCGGACGGCCCGTGGAGCGGGGACGGACCGGGGAGCTGTGTATCGGGGGACGCGGAGTGGCGCGGGGTTACCTCAACCGCCCCGATCTGACCCGGGAGCGTTTCGTCCCCGACCCCTTCTCCGGACGCGCCGGAGCGCGCCTCTACCGGACCGGTGACCTCGCCCGGTACCTCCCCGAAGGCGACATCGAATTCGCCGGCCGTATCGACGACCAGCTCAACCTGCGGGGCTACCGGATCGAGCCGGGAGAGGTCGAGGCGGCCCTGCTCCGCTACCCGGGAGTCACCGGTGCCGCGGTGACGGTGACCGGACTGCGGCCCGAGTCCCGGCGCCTGACCGCCTATCTCCAGTTCGCCGAAGGGCGCAGGGAGCCGGTCGCCCGGGTGCGCGGCCACCTCTCGGCGCTGTTACCGGCCCACCTGGTCCCGTCGCTGTTCGTCGTCGTGGACCGGCTGCCGCTCAACGCCCACGGAAAGGTCGACCGGGCCGCCCTGCCGGATCCGGGCCGGGAACGGCCCGAGACCGGCACCCACTACACGCCTCCCGAGGGCGAACGCGAACGCGAGGTGGCCGAGCTGCTGGAGCAGATCCTCGGCATCGACGGCATCGGGGCCGACGACGAGTTCTTCGCCCTGGGAGGGACGTCGGCCGACCTCATCGAACTCCAGGCGCGGGTCCAGGAACAGTGGGGGATCAGGGTCCCCGCCGCCGAGCTCGTCGCCGCACGCACCGTGCGGATGCTGGCGGAGCTGCTGGACACGGCTCCTGGCGATCACGACCGGCCGCTCCCCAAGGCCGGCCCGGCGCCCGCGCACGCGGACGACCTGCTCGCCGGCAGCCGGACGCTACGGGAGCGCCTACGGAAAGGACGACAGGGGTGAAGGTGGAGAACGTGGACACTACAGCGGACGCGCGTGGGCGCGAGGTCTCGGAGACCGACATCGCCGTTGTCGGCATCGCCTGCCGCTTCCCGGGTGCCCACGGCCCGCGACAGTACTGGGAGCTCATCTCCGAGGGGCGCCTGGGGATCGGCGAGCTCACCCCCGACGAGGTGCGGCGGGCGGGGGGAGGGGAGGAGCGGCTGGCCGACCCGGCCCTGGTACGCGCCGCCGGCGTCCTGCGCGACGCCGACCGGTTCGACTCCGCCTTCTTCGGCTACTCGGGGCGCGAAGCCGCTCTCATGGACCCGCAGCAGCGGATGTTCCTGGAGGAGGCCTGGCACGCGCTGGAGGACGCGGGACACGACCCCGGCCGTTTCGACGGCGCGATCGGGGTCTATGCGGGGCAGAGCCTGGGCACCCACCGGGAACGCGACTTCGGCTCCTTCCTCGGCACCTCGGGCGACCTCCTCTCGGCGGCGGACGACAAGGACTTCCTGCCCACCCGGGTCTCCTACAAGCTGGGACTGACCGGCCCCAGTGTCGCCGTCCAGGCGGCCTGTTCGACCGCGCTCGTGGCGATCCACCTGGCCTGCCGGGCGCTGATCACCTTCGACTGCGACATGGCGCTGGCCGGAGGGGTCTCCTGGACGCCGCTGCGCCGTCAGGGCTACCTCTACCAGGAGGGCGGGGTGTGGTCGGCCGACGGGCACGTCCGCGCCTTCGACGACCGCGCCTCGGGGTTCGTTCCCGCCGACGGCCTGGGGATCGTCGCGTTGCGCCGCCTGGGCGACGCGCTGGCCGACGGCGACCGCATCTACGCGGTCGTCAAGGGCAGCGCGGTCAACAACGACGGTTCCGACAAGCCCAGCTACACCGCCCCGGGCGCCGCGGGCCAGCGCGCCGCGGTCACGGCGGCGCTCGCGGTCGCCGACGTCCACCCCGACACCATCGGTTACGTGGAGGCGCACGGGACCGCCACCGCGCTGGGCGACGCGGTCGAGGTCGCGGCGCTCACCCAGGCCTACCGGATGGCCGGTGCCTCGCGGACGGGGTACTGCCGGATCGGGTCGGTGAAGTCCAACATCGGTCACACCGACGCCGCGGCCGGGGTCGCCGGCTTCATCAAGGCCGCGCTCATGGTCCACCACGGCCGCATCCCGCCCAGCCCGGTCCTGGAGACGCCCAACCCCCGGATCGACTTCGCCTCCAGCCCCTTCGTCCCGGCTCGGGAGGGCGAGGAGTGGCCGGTGTCGGGGGCGCCGCGCCGCGTGGCCGTCAGCTCCTTCGGGATCGGCGGCACCAACGCGCACGCGATCGTGGAGGAGCCTCCGCCGCCCCGTCCCACCGCGCCGGCACCCCCATGGCAGCCGGTGCTGCTCTCGGCCCGCGACGAGAACGCCCTGACGGCGATGATCGGCGCGTGCGCCGAGGCCCTGGAGGAGACGCCCGACTCGGCCTTCGCCGATCTGGCCTGGACCCTGGCGACCGGCCGGCGCGAGTTCCCGGTGCGCTACGCCGGGGTGTTCCGGGACCGCCGACACGCCGCGCGGGTCCTCCGCGAGCACGCCGGGAGCGGGGCGCGCGAGGCGATCCGGCGCGCCTCCCGAGGGGAGCTGGCGTTCGTGTTCCCCGGCGGCGGGTCCCAGTACCCCGGCATGGGGCGGGAGCTCTACGGGAGTGAACCGGTGTTCCGCGCGGCCGTGGACGAGTGCCTGCGGTTGCTGCCCGAAGGGGAGATGGCCGAACGGTTGCGCGCCGCCTGGGCGGGACCCGCTCCCGACCACGCCGACGAGGACCCCCGGTTCGCGCTGCCCGCGGTGTTCATCACCGAGATCGCGTTCACCCGGCTGCTCGCGTCGCACGGGGTCCGCCCCGACGTCCTTGCCGGTCACAGCCTCGGCGAGTACGCCGCGGCCTGCGCCGCGGGCGTCATGTCCCTGGCCGACGCCCTTTCCGTGGTGGTCAAGCGCGGGGAGCTGCTGGCCGGCCTGCGCGGCGGGGCGATGCTGGCGGTCACCGCGACGGAGGCCGAGCTGGCCACCTACCTGGACGACGAGGTCTGCCTGTCGGCGGTCAACGCCCGGGCCGCCTGCGTGCTCGCCGGCCCGGCCGAACGCATCGCCGAGGTCCGGACCCTGCTGGAGGGCGACGGGCTGGCCTGCCGTTCCCTGCCGTTGGCGACCGCGGCCCACTCCTCCCTGGTGGACCCGCTGCTCGGCGAGTTCCGGGATTTCCTGCGCGGCGTCGAGCTGCGCCCACCTACGGTCCGGCTCGTCTCCACGGTGACCGGGGACGAGGACGCCGATGTCGCCGACCCCGAGTACTGGGTCACCCACCTCAGGGCGACGGTGCGCTTCGACGACGCGCTGTGCCACGTCCTGGCGCGGCAGCCGAGGGCCGTGGTCGAGGTCGGACCGGGAACCACGCTGACCGCGTTGGCCAGGACCCGCGCCGGAGCCGACGTCGAGCTGCTGTCCACCGGCCGGCACCGCAAGGAGGAGCGGACCGAGCGCGAGGCCCTGCTCCAGGCCCTGGCCGGCCTGTGGCGGGCCGGGGTGGCGGTGGACCCGGCCACCTTGTGGCCTCGACCGAGGTTGCGCACGCCCGCCGTCCCCTATCCCTTCGCGGGGACCGAGCACCCCCCGCCCGGTCCCGCCCGGACCGCGCCGGCCACCGTCGCGCGGGAGGCGGACCTGTACGGGGTGTCATGGGTCCGCGCCGTCGAGCCGCCTCCGCCGCCTTCTGCTCCCGGCGGGCACCGCTGGGTGGTCCTCTCCGATTCCTCCCCGCTCGCCCACGCGCTCGTCGCGGAGCTGGTCGCGCGCGGGGAGGAGCCCGTCGTGGCGGTGCCGGGGACGGACTTCGCGCACGACGGTTCGGGCCGCGTGACCCTGGATCCGCGCCGGCGCGAGCACTACCGGATGCTGCGGGACGCTGCCGTCACCGGGACCACGCCGTTACGCCTGGTCAGCCTGTGGGCGGGCGCGATCCCGGCGGAGTACCACCGCCCCCTGGGGGAGATCAGCGGGTTGGCCGCGGCGCTCGGCGACGTCCCCCCGGGAACCGAGGTCTGCCTGGTCACCCGTGGCGCCTTGGAGGTCACCGGGACCGAACGGCTGATCCCCGAAGCGGCCCTCACGCTCGGAGCGTCCGGTCCACTGGCCTGTGAACTGCCCGACGTGGTGGTCCGCGTCGTCGACCTGGAGCCCGACGACGCCGTGGACCCGCGGCGGCGGGCCGGCGCCCTGCTCGCCGAGTTCTCCCGCCCGCCCCGCGCGGAACCGGTGGCCTACCGCGCGGACCACCGGTGGCTGCGCCGCTTCGAACCGGTCCCCCCGACCCCCTCCGCGGCCCCGGTGCTGCGGACCGGCGGGACCTACGTCATCACCGGCGCCACCGGCGGTGTCGGCCTGCGGTTGACCGCTCACCTGGCCACGGTCCACTCCGCGCGGCTGCTGCTCGTCGGCCGCGGCGCGGTCCGCGCCCTGGAGGAGTGCCGGGACGAGGAGGTCAGGGACGCGCTCGCCCGGCGCCCCGCCGACATCCTGGTCCGGGACGCCGACGTCACCGACCACGCCCGGCTCAAGGAGGTTCTCACCGAGGCGCACGTGCGCTTCGGCGCGATCCACGGGGTGCTGCACACCGCGGGCGACCCGGGAGGGGGGATGGCGGCCCTGCTGTCCGAGGAGGAGATCGACGCCGCCCTCCAGGCGAAGACCGAGGGGACCTCCGTCCTGCTCGCCGCGCTGCGCGACGTCGGGGCCCACCCCGACTTCGTCCTGCTCTTCTCCTCGCTCGCCTCCTTCTCCGGGGTGCCCGGCCTGTCCTGTTACGCGGCGGCCAACGCCTTCATGGACACCTATGCGGCGCGGGCGCGCCGTGAGGGCCTGCCGGTCCTGTCGGTCAACTGGGACCGCTGGAACGGCACCGGTATGGCGCGCACGATGGAGCGGCGGCACCAGGAGATCGCCGGGGAGGGGCTGGACGGGGGGATGAGCGTCCGGCAGGCGCTCGCGGCTTTCGAACGGTGTCTGGCGGCTCTTCCGCTGGGACAGGTCGTCGCCGCCACCCGCCTGCCGGAGGTCGGGACGCGGAGGGCCACGCGCGCCCCGCTCCCGGCGCCGGCCGCCGTCGACCCGGACCCTGGGGAGGAGGATCTCACGGGGTGGGCGCCGCTGGAGCGGGAGCTCCTCCAGATCTGGCGGGAGGTTCTGGGGGCCGGCGCGCGGATCGACCGCGACGAGGACTTCTTCGATTTGGGCGGCGACTCCCTGAGCGCCCTCCAGATCGTCCGATTGTGCCGGAACCGTTTCGGGGCGCAGATCTCGGTGGAGACGCTGTTCGCCGCGCCGACGATCACGGATCTGGCCCGACTGCTCGCGGCCGAACAGGGGGCGGACACGTGACCGGTCCAGTGGTGGAGGACACCCGGCGTTGGCTGCGCCGTAGACCTACCGGGACCCCGCCGCGGGTGCGCCTGGTGTGCTTCCCGCACGCCGGCGGCGTCCCCGGGTTCTACCGGGGGTGGCAGGCGCGGCTACCGGCCGACGTCGAGGTGGCGGCCGTGTGCTATCCGGGCCGTCAGAATCGGTTCGGGGAGCCCCCGATCGACCGGATGGAGCCGCTCGCCGACCGACTGTGCGCGGTGCTGGCCGAGTTCGCGGATCGGCCGTTGGCCCTGTTCGGCCACAGCATGGGGGCCGTGGTCGCCTACGAGGTGACGGTCCGTCTGGCCGAGCGGTACGGGATCCGTCCGCTGGCGCTCATGGTCTCCGCGCACGCCGGCCCGCACATGTGCGGGCTGCCGGGGGAACGGCCGAGGCTCGACGACACGGCGCTGGCCGCGCAGGCCGGCAGCCTCGATCCGATCGTGCCCCACTCGCCGGAACTCCTGGAGCTGGTGCTCCCCTCGATGCGGGCCGACCACGACCTGTTGCGGGCCTACCGGCCCCACGACCCCCGACCTGTCGACACGCCGATCATCGGCTACCTGGGAGGTTCCGACCCGCAGGTGAGCGAGTCGGACATGCGTTCCTGGCGCCGGGTCGCCGGGGCGGGGTTCGACTTACGGGTCCTGCCAGGAGGCCACTTCTACCTGGTCGAGGGCGAGGCGGGGCTCGTCGCCGACATCACCGCGGCCCTGCGCGAGCGAACGCCTCGCTGAGCTCCCCCGCGGGGTGGCCCGAAACGGACCGTTTCCGTGCTCCCAGCGGGGGCAGCCGACCGACGTGGAGACGACGAACGGTACCCGCGTGTCGACCCTGTTCCGTGAGCTGGCACGGGCCCGTGGGGCGCGGGCCTTCCACCCCCGCGGCCGATGGTTCGCCGGGGAACTGACCACGCTCTCCCCCGGAGCGCTCCCGCTCCCCGAGGGGACTCGGCCGGTGACGGTGCGCATGTCCAAGGGAGCGGGGGTGCCCGGCGCGGGCGCCGACGTCCTCGGCCTGGCCGTGCGTGTCCCGGCCGGGGACGGCCGCGGCGGTCCCTGGGACCTCGCGTTGTCGGCCTCGGGCATCGGATGGCTGACCAGGATGGTGCCGCTGCCCGCCCGGGGATGGGGCCGGGCCCGTTACGGAAGCATCGTCCCCTACCGGAGCGGGGGACGGCTGGTGTGGCTGCTCGCCGTCTGCGCGGGGGACGATCCGATCGCCCCAGCGTCCTTGGAGACGCTGTGCCGGCGGGTGGCGGAGCGGCCACCGCTCCTGGTCCTGCACGAGGGAACGGCGTGGGACGGTTGGCGTCCGGTCGCCCGGCTGGTCCTGACGGCCCGGACGCGGGGCCCGGACCCGCGTCCCTGCTTCGACCCGATGCGCAACCGGCCCGCGGAGGTGGAGATGGCACCACGGGGGTTCGCGGCGCTGCGCGAGCGCGCCTACCACGGCAGCCGGCTCGGCCGGTGGTCCGTGGACTCCCCCTCGGAGTGACCGGTCCCGCGGGGGTCACCAGGCGCGGCGTCCCAGGAGCGCCAGTACCCGCGTCTGTTCGTCGGCGCCGGGTGGCGGGGTCAGCCCGGGGGCGAAGTGCTCCTTCGCGCTCGGTTCGGTGGCGAACCCGGCCGCGGCCTCGCCTATCCAGCGCAGGTCGGCGGGGGCTATCCGCTCGTCGAGTCCGGTGGCCCGGGCCAGGTCCCAGCGGTGGACGACCAGGTCGAAGGCGATGAAGCGATCGACGGCCTCCTCGAACGCCGTCACCCCGAAATGCCCCTCGAAGGTGGTGGCGGCCTGGCGCGGGTCGTCCAGGACGGTCTGGACGCCGTGGGCGGCCCCCTTCCAGGCGGCGAGCGGATCCTCCTCGACGGAGGGGAGCGGCGCGGCCTCCCGGCCGATCAGCCCGAGGAACGCGCCCTGGGTGTCCACGACGTGTCGCACCACGTCGAGCGCCGTCCAGCCGGCGCAGGGGGAGGCGGCGTCCCACCGCTCGGCGGGCACCCGCGCCACCGTCGCGGCGAACTCCGTTGCCAGCCGTTCGTAACGTGCCGAGATCTCGCTCATGACCGTCCTCGCTTCCGTGGGTCTTCCGTGGACCATCCGAGGGTGCCGCAGCGGCCCGGGGACCGTCTTGAACGAACGCGACACCGGCTGGCTAGCCTGGGCGTGTGGTCGAACCGGTGGAACGGGACGCGCGGGGCATCCTCGCCCCCGAGCGCGGGCTGAACCACTTCCGTCTGCACCGCCACGCGCCCTCCAGAGAGGTCGCCCGTTTCGTCGACCGTTACTGGCTGGTCGACTGGGACCTGCGCGGGCGTGCCCCCTACGTCCAGCGCGTCTTCGCCCATCCGGTGGTCAACCTCGTCTTCGGACCGGTCGACGCCGGGCTGCACGGTCCCACCACCCGGGTGGGTGAACGGGAGCTGCGTGGTGCGGGACGCGCGCTGGGGGTCATGTTCCGCCCCGCCGGGTTCCGTCCCTTCCTGGGTGGGCCGATGACCGGGATCACCGACCGGACCGTCGATCCGGCCGAGGTGTTCGGCGCGCGGGTCCGGGAATTGGCGGTGCGGGTGGAGACGGCGGCCGATCCCGAGACGATGGTGGCCCACGTGGATCGCTTCCTGGCCGAACGGCTCCCCACGGCGCGCGTGGCCTGTGAGGACACCGCCGACCTGGTCGAACGGATGGCCGCGGATCCGAGCGTGACCAGGGTGGAGGAGGTCGCCGCACGGGAGGGGATCGGGGTGCGCCGCCTCCAGCGCCGTTTCGCCGACCACGTCGGGTTGGGGCCCAAGGCCGTGATCCGCCGTTACCGTCTCTACGAGGTGGCCGAGCGCGCGCGGTCGGCGGGCTCCGTCGACTGGGCCGCCCTGGCGGCGGAGCTGGGCTACAGCGACCAGTCGCACCTCGTCCGCGAGTTCACGAGGCTCGTTGGCACGCCCCCGGCGCGCTACAGCCGCGCGTCGCGAGCGGGTCGCGGGGCGTAGGCCGGAGGGACGGCCGTGGCGCGGGCCCGGAGTGGTTTCGAGGGCGTCGGGGCGCCCTCCCACGGCTCTCCCGGGCGCGGGGAGGGGCGGCAGCGTGGGCCGGGAACGCGCGCCGCGCGGAGGCGGAGGGACGGCGGGGTGGGGAGCTCCGTTCCCTTGGCGCCTGGTCGGGGACGCGCCTCGGCGATCGGCCGGTCGGCGCCTTCGTCCCGCGCCGGGGAGGACGGCCCCCGCAGGGGGCGCCCAGACCGGTGGCCGGCGTGCCCTGCGTGAAACGGACCCCTCCGCCCCGAATCCCCGGCGCGCCTCGCGGTGGATGTCCACGGAGCCCACGGGAGGTGGTGCTCCCCGCTCTGTTCCGCGGCGCCGATCCCGCCATGTCACGGTCGGCCCCACCCGGTGGTGGGACGGCCACGGTGGCGCGGCCCCGGGGCCGCGGGCGCGTCCCTCGCGCTTCGCCTCCCCGTCCGCTACGGCACGCGCAACGTGCTCCCGCGTTCGCGGGGCGGGCTCGGTTAGGGTGGACGGCCGGTACCGGAGACGGCTTTGCGCACGTCAGCGCGGTCGGAGGGGCGGGCAGGCGACGCGGGGGTGGCCATGGCGACGGAGAGGACTTCCGAGCGCGTCGGCGCCATGCTCGCCGGCCTGTTGAGCACGGCCCATCTGTGTCCATTGGATGAGCTGCCCGCCCTGATCGCCCGGCACGCGCCGTCGGCGGGCCTGCACGACGTCGTGCTCTACCTCGCCGATCTTCGCCAGGAGGTGCTGCGTCCCTTGACGGGGACGGAGATCGGGCTGCTGGGCAAGCGGGTGAACATCGACGCCACCCTGGCCGGTCGCGCCTACCGCACCTACGGGATCGTCGCGGTCACCGAGAACGGGGAGGGAGGGGAACAGGGGCCGCGTCGGCTGTGGGTGCCGTTGGTGGACGGGGTGGAACGGCTCGGGGTCCTGCGCGTGGGGGTGGAGGTCGACGATGCCGCCACGCGTGAGGCGGCCCGGGCCCTCGCCGATCTCGTCGCCCTGCTCGTGGCGAGTAAACGTCCCCACAGCGACACCTATGCCGGACTGGTCCGCAGCCGTCCGATGAGCGTGTCGGCGGAGGTGCAGTGGACGCTGATGCCCCCCTCGACGTTCGCCAACGACGACGTGGTGG
The DNA here is from genome assembly GCF_054780875.1 of Marinactinospora endophytica. Taxonomy (NCBI): domain Bacteria; kingdom Bacillati; phylum Actinomycetota; class Actinomycetes; order Streptosporangiales; family Nocardiopsidaceae; genus Marinactinospora; species Marinactinospora endophytica. Next base: position 283,581 of record NZ_BAAGVM010000001.1, read on the forward strand.
TCAGCGCGGCCCTGGAGCCGGCGTACCACATCGGAGGGGACGCCTTCGACTACGCGCTGGCCGGCGACCTGCTCCGCCTGGCGATCTTCGACGCCACCGGCCACGATCTGGCCTCGGGGCTGGCCGCGACGATCGCCATGGGCTGCAACCGCAACCAGCGTCGCCAGGGGCGGGGGCTGGTCGAGACCAGTGAGGCGATCGACGCCGAGGTCGGCGAGCAGTTCGGGGGGACGCGTTCGGTCACCGGTCTGCTGGCCGACCTCGACCTGCGCACCGGCGTGCTCACCTGGGTCAACCGGGGGCACCACCCCCCATTGGTGATCCGGGGCGGACGGTGGGTCGCCGAGCTGTCCTGTCCGCCCGCCCTGCCGATGGGGATGCCCCTGCCGAGCGACCCCGAGGCGTGTCAGACCCAGTTGGAGCCGGGCGACCGGCTCGTCCTCTACACCGACGGCATCATCGAGGCTCGCAGCTCACGCGGTGACTTCTTCGGCCTGCACCGCTTCATCGATTTCATCATCCGCCGCATGGCGGACGGCCTGTCCACCCCGGAGACGCTGCGGCGACTGGTCGAGACGGTGCTGCGTCACCAGGACGGCCGGTTGGAGGACGACGCCACCGTGCTGTTGGTCGAGTGGGGCACCAAAGGCGGGCGGGACCTGCTGTTCTGAGCGGTGTGCCGGTGCTGGGAAACCGGCCGGGAAGGTTTCGACGACCCCCGCATTACTCTGCGTATTTGGGTAGAAGCGCGCGGTGAGCATCGGAGGTCGGGCGGCTGTGCCTCCCGGCCGTGCACATAGGAAACCAGGGGGAACACGATGACGAGGATGGCAATCCTCACCGGTCTGGCGATCGCGGGCATCGCGGCGACGGCCCTGCCCGCCCACGCGGAAACCGCCCCACAGGAGCAGTACGTTTCGATCCTCATCTCCCGAGAGGGGGTCGAAGTGGCGCCGGAGCTGTTCGAGGAGCGTTCCCTCGGCCCTTGGGGGATCACCGGTTACATCGAGGAGCTGCTGTGGGGACGCCCGGCCGGCCAGCAGCAGGAGGAGGCCGTCCAGACGGAGGCGCGCCCGAGCCAGACGGAGGAGAACGCGCCTCCCGCCGAGGCGATCGAGGTCTGGACGCCGCAGGGGCAGGTGCGTTGTGAGGTTCCACGCCCCGACCTGGAGCGACTGCGCGATCGGCTCGCCGCGGTCAAGGAGGGGGACTCCGACCGGTTGCAGATCTCGCTGAGGGAGGACTCCTGCGACCTGCGCGACCCTGGCCCGGTCGGTCCGACGGTGGGAGAGACGTCCGAGGACGCGCCGGCCTGGGAAGGGCCGACCATCCGGATCGGCCGACTCCAGATCGGGCCGTGACCATGGGCCGCGTCGACGCTCTGGGGCGTCGACGCGGCGCCCTGGTATCGACGGCGCTGCTGTTCGTGTGCGGATGCGGCCCGATCGGCGTGGAGGGGATCGCCGGACGAGAGGCCAAACCGCCCCTGTCGCGGCTCGATCCGCGTCCGCTGGGGGAATCGTCGCAGGGACCGTCGGAGAACGCGGTGCTCTCCGAGGTCAACCGGGCACGGGTACGGGCCGGATGCCCTCGGCTGAGGGTCGATGAGCGACTGCGCGTGGTGGCCCTCGGCCACAGCCGGGACATGGCCGAACGGGGGTTCCTCGGCCATCTCGCGCCGGACGGTCGAGGGCCGAGGGAACGGGTGCGGGCTCGTGGATATCGGGGGCCGGTCGGCGAGGTCGTCGCGGGAGGGCGGTCCGACGCAACGGGAGTGGCCGGATCATGGCTGCGCGATGGGCGGGATCGCGCGCTCCTGTTGGACTGCGCCATGACGGAGACGGGGGTCGGGATGGCGGGGGAGGGGGCGCGGACGCGCTGGACCCAGCTCCTCGGGGGCGGCTGACCGGATACGGCGACGGCGTACGGCGGATTCCGTCGTGCGCCGTTTCTGTACTCCCGCCCCCCTTTGTCGTTACTTTGTGTGGGCAATGCATTACGCATAGTTACAAAGGAATTCTTCGGGTAGCTGGATGCGCGACGGGTGCGGGCTCCCCGCCGCGGCGCGAAGCGCGACGGTGTCGAGCCGGCACACATCTCGGTCCGGTCGCGTACCGGATTCACCTGGGAAGGGAAACCCGAATGAACAAGATGCTCAGCCGAGTCGCCGTGACCGCCGTCGTCGCCCCGACCGTCGCGCTGGCCGCTCCCGCCGCGGCCATGGCCGACACCCTGTTCGGTGCCGAGGCCAGCGCCGCCGGCCCGCAGGGCGCGGTCTCCCAGGAGGTCCTCGCCTTCGCCGGTGACGGCTTCGGCCACGGCAAGGACGGCAAGGACGGCAAGGGCAAGGACGACAAGGGCAAGGGCGGACACGGCGGCTTCGGCGGCGTCACCCTCTACAAGGAGTCGTTCGAGGCGGCCGGCCCGTACGGCGCGATCTCCGAGAACCTGGTCAGCGTCGCCGACTAGCGACCATCCCGGCCGGGGCGGCCGGCTCGCGCCGTCCGCCCCCGGCCACAACCCAGCCGAACCTAGGGGGCGTCCCGCATTCTCGTCCGACCGGACGGCGCCTCCGGTGTCCTTCCGGCTCTCTCGTGAGAGCGGCGGGATGTGGGACGGCCGGGGAGAGCAATGGCAAGCAAGAGGAGAGTGGTGCGTCGCGCCGTTGTCGCTGGTGTCACGGCGACGATCGCCCTCCTGTCGCTGCAGTCCACCGCAGCGGCCGACACCGAGTTCGAAGAGAGCGACATGTGGGCCAGCCGTGACGGGGCGAGCCTGTGCGTCGTGAAGGCCGTCGCCCGCGACGGCAAACACGCAGGCGCCCGTTACGAGCAGGTCTGCTATCGGGTCGGACCGGGGGGAGCCAGCATCGAGGCGACCACGAGCGCAGCGCGTTAGAGGATGTCCGGGACGGCTCGGGGCCGTCCCGGACGGATGGAACACAGGGTGCCGATCCGTGATCCGGCCGGGAACCGTCCTCCCGCCCGGAGCGGACGGCGGCCCGAGAAGAGGGGGACCCCGCGCGGCACCGCCGCGCGGGGTCCCCGGGTGATGGCCGGACCACCCGTATGCGATCACCCGGTGCCGGCGACCACCGTGTTGGAAGCGGCGCCGAACTCGCCGGCGAAGGACTCGTTGTCGTAGTAGATGGTGTTGCCGAAACCGTCCGCCGCGCTCAGGGTCTCCCAGGCGGCAGAGCCCTTGGGGCCGGCGAACGACCCCGACTCGTTGTAGAACGCGCCGTTACCGAAGAAGTCGCCGGCGAACGCGACGCCGCCGAGGCCGAGGGCCGCGGGAATGGACAGGGCGCCTACGGCGATGGCGCGTTGGATGTTGCGCATCTCGAATCCTCTCGAGTGTGTCGCCTTTTCGCTCCTGAGGCCTCGCGGATCCGCGTGTCCTCCGATCCCCGCCCTGTCGGGTCGAGGTCGTCGAGCGGGAGGCGTGGTGACCTCCAGGGACGCCTCTACCGGGACTCATGGTCATTAATCGATCACGTCATGTGGTAAGCCTCATGGTGCGACAGGGCAACTTTTTTCGCCCCCGCGCGTCCGGGCGTCGGTTATCTACACCACCGGAGGCGGCTCATGAGGAGTCCAGCATCGTCGAGCGGAGGCGCTGGAGGGTCGCCGAGAGTACCCGTGACACCTGCATCTGCGAGATCCCCATCACCCCGGCGATCTCGCTCTGTGTCTTGTTGCCGAAGAAACGCAGCAGCAGTACACGGCGGTCGCGTGGGGGCAGGTGGGTGATCGCCGCGTACAGGGCGTGCCGGTCGACGACGCCCTCCAGGTCGGTGTCGGTGTCGCCGATCGTGTCGCCGAGCGTGGTGTCGGCCCCGGCCTCTCCGAAGGGCGCGTCCAGGGACAGGGCGCTGTAGGCGGCCGCCGCGTCGATCAGTTCCATCGTGTCGGCGACATCGAGGTCCAGCGCCGCGGCGATCTCGGTGAGGGAGGGGGTGCGGCCGGCGCGCTGGGTGAGTTCGGCGACCACCCGGTTGAGCTCGCTGCGCCGCTCCTGATGGCGGCGGGGGACCCGGATCGCCCACGTACTGTCGCGGAAGTGGCGCTTGAGTTCGCCGGTGACCATCGGTAGCAGGTAGGAGACGAACCGCTTGCCGTAATTGGGGTCGAATCCCCTGATCGCCTTGAGCAGGCCGACCATGGCGACCTGGACCAGGTCCTCCATCGGCTCGCCCCGCTGGCGGTAGCGCCCCGCCTCACGGCGGACGATGTGGGCGTGCATCTCCACGATCCGGGCGCGTATCACCTCGCGTGCCGGATCTCCGGGGGGCAGCGCGGCCAGCGTCGCGAGGAGATCCTCGGCACTCGCCTCCTGCTGTGCCGCCGCGGGCGGGAGATGGTCCTCGCGGGTCGGCTCGGGCGAGGAGGGCGAGGGCGCCAAGGCGGGTGGTGTGGAGCTGGACATCGAGGTTCCCTTCACCGGACGGGAGGGCGTGCTGGAGCGGATCACGGGACGGCGGAGCGGACCCGTGGTACGAGCGCGGTGGCCGGCGGCGCGGACGCGACCGGTCCGGAACCGTGGCTGTGCGCCCCGGCTGTCCAGGCGGTGGACATCTGGACGGCCAAGGCTGACTCGCAGACCCGAATAAAGCAGGTGCCCGCTACTCAAAGTAACAAATCGCGGGTAAGTAGTCACTTTGGGTGAAGGTCTGCGCGTGGCGGAGGGGTGAAGCGGCCGGAACCGGCGCACCTTCCCCGCTCCGCGCGTCCTAAGATCGGCGCATGGCCGAGCTCATGGGACAAGACGGGACGTGGACGTTCGACGGGGACATCGTGCGCGTCGTACCCGGCCACGGTCGGGGGGTGCACCGGCTTCGCAAGGAGCTCGGCGAGATCGCGGTCCCCCTGCCGGCGTTGGCCGGCATCGCCTACGAGCCCGGCCGTAAGGGCAAGGGCGGACGGATCCGGCTGCGGCTACGTGAGGGCGCCGACCCGCTCACCCAGATCGCCGCCGGACGGCTCAACGAGGCGGCCGACCCCTACCGGATGGCCGTGGACCCGGATCGTACCGGTGTCGCGGAGTACCTGGTCGACGAGGTCCGCGCCGCCCTGTCGCTGGAACAGGTGCCCGACGGCCCCACCGACCGCTACCTGCTGCCCGGCCCCAACGCCCCGCTGACGGCCTCGGGCGAGGACGGCACCGCCCTGTTCGACGGTGAGCGGATCATCCTGGACTGGAACTGGATCACCGAGGAGAGCAAGCGCGCCGGCGGGCCCCGCCAGGTCACGCTGCGGGAACTGGTGCGGGTCGAATGGCTGCCCGCTGTCGGCTGGGAGAGCGGGTACCTGCGGTTCCGCCACCACGGGGACAGCGCGAACGTCCCGCCCAAGTACGACCCGTACTGCCTGAAGCTCGGCTGGGGAACCCAGAAGGAGTACACCACGACCGCCCTGCTGGCCGCCGCGGTGACGGCCAGGCTGCCGCACCCCTTCGGAACCGGCGCGTCCTCCCCCGAACCGCAACGGGAGGCGCTGACCGCGGCCCCCCAGGAGGAGGCCGCCTCCGGCGAGGACCATGACGTACTGCTGCGCAGACTCCGTGAACTCGCCGAACTGTACCGCGAGGGAGTGTTGACCGAGGCGGAGTTCGCCGCCGCCAAGCAGGCCCTGCTCCGCCGCTTCTGACCGCCTTGGCCGATCAGCCTTCGGGGTGATGGCCGAACCGGGCCTCCCCGGCACCCCGCCACCCGCCCCTCCCGGAGCGGGCGGGGGCGGGGTGCCCCCGCGGGGGCGCGGAAGGCGGGAGGGGCGTGCCCCGCCTGGCCGTGGACCGCCTTCCGCAAGCGCCGTGCCGGCCTCCTGGGGTCGCTGTCTCTGACGGCTCTCGCGTGTTGTAAAGGGCCCGGGGTGTCCGTTCCGCTGCCCGGGTCTCCTGGAGGGCGCCGTGATCGCGCCTTCCTGATCCGCCGGGTGCCATTGAGGGGGCGATGCCGCGGTGGATCACATTGGTTCAGGGTTTCCTGGATTCAGAAATATATGTACTTTGGTGTCGTGCTCACGATCACCACTGACATCGATGCGCTTGCCCGTTTCGGACGCGCCCTGGCCGACCCGATCCGCTGCCGTATCCTGCTCTCCCTGCGCGAGGCCCCCGCTCACCCCGCCGACCTCGCCGACGCCCTCGGCGTCAGCCGCACCCGCCTGTCCAACCACCTGGCCTGTCTGCGCGACTGCGGCCTCGTGGTCGCGGTCCCGGTCGGGCGGCGGGTCCGCTACGAACTCGCCGACCACAGACTCGGCCACGCCCTGGACGACCTGCGCGCCGCCGTCCTGGCGGTGGAGACCGACACGGCCTGCGTCGATGCAGAGGAGAAGGGGTGCTGCTGATGAGCGTGTCCCCCGCTCTCCGGCTGAGCGACGAGCGCCGCGCGGTGCTCACCAACCGCGTGCGCCTGCTGGTCGCCATCACCATCGCCTACAACGTCATCGAGGCCGTGGTCGCGATCACCGCGGGGACCCTGGCCTCCTCGACGGCGCTGATCGGTTTCGGTCTGGACTCCGCGGTCGAGGTGTCCTCCGCCGCCGCGGTGGCCTGGCAGTTCTCCGCCCGGGACGCTTCGACGCGCGAGGCCAGGGAGCGTCGGGCGCTGCGCGTCATCGCCGTCTCCTTCTTCGCCCTGGCCGCATATGTCACCTTCGAGGCGCTGAGGAGCCTGTTCGGCGGGGGCGAGGCCGATTCCTCGGTTCCCGGCATCGTGCTCGCCGCCCTCTCGGTCGTGGTCATGCCGTTCCTCTCCCACGCGCAACGCCGGGCGGGCCGCGAACTCGGCTCGGCGACGGCGGTCGCCGACTCCAAGCAGACCCTGCTGTGCACCTACCTCTCCGCGGCCCTGCTGGTGGGACTGCTCGCCAACGCCCTGTTCGGGTGGGCGTGGGCCGATCCCGTCGTCGCCCTGTTCATCGCCGTGGTCGCGGTCAAGGAAGGGCGTGAGGCCTGGCGCGGCGACGCCTGCTGCGCGCCGGGGCTCGCCCCCGCCGGCGCGCAGGCCGCCGGGGCCGGGACGTGCCACACCGCGGCGAAGGCGGCCGAGCCGGGATGTCACGACGGTTGCGCGGCGGCCGGCGACCGGGACCGCCCCTGAGTGACGCCGTGGCAGGCCGCCGGTCGCCGGGGCCGTTCCCCGACGACCGGCGCGGCCGGCCGGGCCGCCGCGCCTCGCGGATGCCCGAAGCGGCTTCCCTATGGGCGCCGGGGTCGAGCACGGCGGACCCCCACCGAAGTCGCCGCAGACCCGTCCGCCCGGGCGGGGAGGCCGGCGAGAACGCCGCTGCGGGCGGAACGCGGAGCAGACGCGCGGCGCACCACGGCGGCCTGCGGACGGGCCGGACGCGGGGACAGGCCGGCGCGCCGGGAGAAGCGCGAAATGGCGCGCTGCCGCGGCCATGGACGAGTGCCGGATGCGCCGCCGGAAGGCGCCCGGGTGGCGGCCGTCGAGCCAGCCCCGGCGGAGCGCTCGCGAAATGGCGCACCTCCCGGGCCGGACACCGGGTGCCGTCCCACCGGTTCGGGGGCGAGCGCGACAGCTTCGGGGAGTCCCCGCCCACCGGAGCGGCCGGGGACGCGCGGCGCACCTCACCGCGCGCCGGAAGGCTAGGCGCCCACCGCCGACAGCACGACGTCGACCAGACGCTCCGCCGCGTCGGGGCGGCCGTGCGCGCGGGCCCGCTCGGCCACACCGGCACGCAGCGTGGGGTCCGCCAGGAGCGGCCCCACCGCGTCGCGCAGGCTCTCCGGGGAGACCTCGCCGAGCAGGGCCACCGCGGCCCCGGCCTCCTGGAGGTGGCGGGCGTTGTGCGCCTGCTCGTTCCCCGCGGAGGACGCGAGGGGGATGAGGACCGACGCCTTGCCCAGCGCCGTCAACTCGGCGATCGTCCCCGCCCCGCTGCGCGAGATGACCACGTCGGCCAGGGCGAGGACGTCGGGAAGTTCGGGGCCCACGAAACCACGCAGGTGGTACCGGACCGCCAGGTTCACGGGAAGCCCCTCGGAGTGCCGGATCAACGCGGCCATGTTCGCCTCGCCGCACTGGTGGATGACGTTGGCGCGGGCCAGCAGCCACGGCAGGAGACCCCCGACCGTGCCGTTGATCTGGGCCGAGCCCTGGGCGCCACCGGTGACGTAGACGGTGGGCAGGTTCGGGTCGTAGCCGGTGAAGTTGAGCGCCTCGACGGCCTTCTCGCCCTGGCCCGACAGCACCTCCGGCCGGACCGGGTTCCCCGTCACCACGGCACCCGCCTGGGCCTGTTCGGGGAGGAGGGCGATGGTGGACTCCGACGAGACGGCGACCCGCGCCGCGGTGCGGGCGAGCACGCGGTTGGCCAGCCCCAGGCGGACCGTCTGCTCGTGGACCACCAGGGGGCGGTGGCAGAGCTTGGCGGCGAGGCCCACGGGAACCGCGACATAGCCCCCGGTGGCCAGCACCACGTCGGGGTGGAAGTCCGCGACGATCCGGCGGGCCTGGGCCACGCCGCGGGGAACGTTGGTCATGTCCCGGATGTTGGCGGGAGAGGCCAGCTTGAGGGGGTTCTTGGAGCGGCGGATCTTCCCGGTGGCCACCGAGGCGAACCGGATCCCCTCGCCCTGCGCGACACGTGACTCCAGGCTGTTGGCCGCTCCCACCCACAGGACCTCCAACGCCCTGCCGGTGGACGCCAGCCGTGCGCGCAGCGCGCGCACGGCGGTGAGAGCGGGATAGGTGTGGCCGCCGGTCCCACCCCCGGTGACGATCAGCCGGAGGGGCCGGTCCTGCGGGAGGCGGTTGAGGTCGTCGCTGTTCACAAGATTCCAATCTGGCTACGCCCGGGCTCCTGCGGGCCGTAGGGATTTCCTGGCCGGTCATCGTCGCCAGGGGCCGATGACGCTGGAAAAGACGAAGTGACGCTCCAGACCCTGCACCCGTCGGGAGGGTGGGCGTGCTCGGCCAGGCGTGGGGTGGCCTGGCGGGCGGACAAACGCCGCGCCCTACTTCACCCGTGATGGTAGACCCCGAATCGGGGGCGCGTCGTTGCCTCCCCGCGCTCCGCGCGGGACGTCCGCCGCGTCCTTCAGCGTTCGAAGGCGGCCGCGCGCCCTCTGACCTGGATGGGAAACGGCCCGCCGATGAGGGGAGGGGGATCGGGAGTACGGGAAATCGGTGGGGAAGTTCTCCGCCCCGAACGGAATCGGACGTGTGGCGGGCGGAGCGGCGCTGGATGGCGGGGATGGACCCGGCCGGGGACCATTGGTGCCCTCGGCCGTCCACATCGGGCGTGTGGAACCCCCTCCCGTGTCGCGGCCGACAGATGCGGTGGCGCCCGGGGGCGGTTCAGGGAAATGGAAGTCGCGTGGTTTTCGGTGCTCGCCGGCCCAATCGGCGGGTGCGGTGACGGTCTCGGCCCCTCCTCGCGCCACGCGGGCCGTTGCCCGGAGGGCCGGTGTTCTTCCCGATGGAGTCGTTTTTGTGGGTGAGGGGAAAGGGCATCGAGGCTCGATCCGCTCGGGAGCGGGGATGAGGCGTTTCCGGAGCCCGTCGCTGGCGCCGGGGCGGCGTTTCCGCGGCGGTGCGCGATCCAGGGGCCTGTTACGGAACGCGCGGTTTGCCGGTGCGACCGTCACTCCGCGTCGAGAAGAACCGAATGGGGTCGATACCGATGTCCGCCCCGCCCTGGCCCATATCGGCCAGATCGGATACCGCGGTGGAGCTGGGACGCGCGTGAGTCGTGGGCGGCCGACGTGCGTTCTTCCGCTCGAATGGGCGAAATTCGCGAGGGGTGACCTTTCTTTTTCGCGTATTCCCGAGGGGGTTCCCCTGTCCCGTTCGATGATCCGAGCGAGGGCATCCGTTTCCGGCCGCCTCCCCCGGGGGTCGGGGGTTGATGCCCGGGTGGTCGTGTCGGCCGTTTCGACGTGCGGATCCTCGCGGACAGGAGCGTGAAAAGGCGGTTAGGGCGGTGTGTGTGGAGGAGGGGCTCTGGCCCGTTCGCGCTCCCCGTCCCCTCGACACGTGGGGTGGGGCCGGGCGTGATGCGGGTGGGGATGAAGACCGCCTCCTCCCGAAATGCGACTTTAGGTAGAGGGGCGCTCGGGGTGGAGGGGGCGGGTCGGGTCTGCCGCCTGGAGGGGGCCAGCTAATTGCTGATCATGGAGCGCGCGAAATTTCCTTATTGGGGTAACAAAAGGTGTAATGTGAGACAGGTCACATTTAAATGCGAAGTGGGTCCCGGTAGTCTCATGCCGGTACAGCGCGCTGAGTGAATCCACGGCCACTTATCGCTGGATGACCGAGCCTTATCCAGCCATTCACGCTTTGCTTCCGGGAATGTTCTCCGATTCATCTCGTCCCCCCGAATGAATGACATATTTCAAGGGAGTAAAAATGCCTCTTTCCATGCCGGATGGGCACCAGCCCCGGTACACCGACTTTGAGATCGCCGGCATTTCGGACGAGACCATGCGTGAGGGAGGGGAACGTGCCCTCTACGGGGCCGAGGACGGCCAGAAACTCCAGCTGATCGAGGCCCTGACCGAAGGCGGCCTGCGCGACATCGACTTAGGGTCCGGGCTCACCGAGCCGCGTTTCCTCCTCCGCTGCCTGCACGCGCAGCACATGCTGGGCCGCATCCCGGAGGACACCCAGTTCGTCTTCAACCTGACGCTGAAGACCTGGGAGCCCCTGAGTGAGGCGCTGAAGATCATCCCGCGGGACTACCTGGCGAAGATCCAGGTCAGCCTGGGAATGGTGGAGCACCGCCAGGAGGAGAAACTCCTCGAACGCGCCCACGACCACCTGACCTCGCTGGGGGTCGGCTCCTTCCGCGCGAGCATCCTCAACGCCTTCTCGCACGAGATCGACGACAAGCAGTACGCCTTCATCAACGAGCAGGTGGCCCGGGTGCGCGCGCTCGGCATCGACCTGGTGCGGGTGAACGACTCCATCGGGACCCTGTTCCCCGAGGCCACCGCGGTCCTCGCCGCGAACCTCGTCCGCGACAACCCCGACATCACCTTCTACCTCCACTCCCACGACGACCGTGGGCTCGGCCTCGCCAACTCCCTCGCCTCGATCTTCCACGGCTTCCAAATGGTCGAGGGCGGGGTGGCGGGGTTCGGCAACCGGGCCGGACTGGCCAACCTCGAGGTCATGAGCCAGATCTTCACCGAGCGGGGCATCTCCGTCGCGGGCACCGAACTGGACACCGAGAAGCTGTCCCGCGCCGCGTCGCTGGCCGAAGAGGTCTTCATGGTGCTGCCGAACGTCTACCGTCCGGTCAGTGGCATGCTGGTGCGCAATGAGAACGCCGGGATCGTCAACGTCCCCGACTACCTCGGTGTCAGCCGACCGGTCGACTACTTCCTCAACCCCATCGGCACCTTCCCCACCACCGTCGCCCAGGCGCTGGACAACGCCGGATTCCCCGAACGGCTCACGGGGGACCGCGAGTTCATCACGGCGGTGGCCGACCGCCTCACCGACCACATGGAGAACGTGCTCTACCCGGCCAAGCGGGAACGTTTCGAGGAGCTCCTGCGCCAGGTGCACGAGTTCTACACCGACATCGTCCGCCTCGACGCGGTGCAGGACGCCGCGCTGGACGTCCTCCAGGAGCGGGCCTCCGACCAGGTGCCCGCGACCTGATCCCCGCCGGTGGCGCGCGACCGGCACACCACCGGCCACTCTCACGCCCTGGTGCCCGCCCGACCGGCGGGCACCAGCCACGCCCACGTTCCGACGATTTCGAGAGGTCCGCCCGCAATGGGATTCGCCCCACTGCTGTCGACGATGGTCCCGCTCTTCGCCATCGTCCTGATCGGATACCTCGCCAGCTACTCCGCCCCCTTCAAGGGGAACGCGCAGAAGGCCGTCAACGACTTCGTCTTCTTCATCGCGCTTCCCGCCCTCCTCTTCTCCTCGGTCGCCGAATCCGGCCTGTCCGAGGGGATCTCCTGGTCCTTCATCGCCGCGAACCTCACCATGCTGGTCCTGGGCGCGGGCTTGGGGCTGGCCATCGGGCGGCTCCTGTTCCGCCACCCGATGCCCCGGGCGCTGACGACGGCGATGTTGTCCGGGTACGGAAACGTCGCCTATCTCGGGGTGCCGCTCCTGGTCACCGCGGTGGGGACGCAGGCCGCGCTACCGGTGGCGCTGGGGCAGCTGCTGCACAACATGTTCTTCATGGTGCTCTACCCCATGTGCGTGACCGTGGCGGTCCAGCGCGCGCGGGTGAAGGAGCCCGTCGCTTCGGGGAAGGGCGGGATCACCGCCGAGGGCGATGGCCCGTCGGCGCCCTCCACGGGGAGCACCGGACGGGCGGTGCTGCGCAGCGTCGTCCTCAACCCGGTCAGCCTCTCCGTCGTCGCCGGACTGCTCTTCGCCCTCACCGGGCTCGGCCTTCCCGGGCCCGTCGAGGACACCATCACGATGCTCGCCGGGGCGGCGGCGCCCGGTGCCCTGTTCGCCGTGGGCCTCACCCTCCGCCGGGCGATGTCGGCGCTGCGCGAGGGCAGCGTGGCCATCCCCGAGCTGTCCTGCTCGATCGTCGTGAAGCTCGCGATCATGCCGCTCGTCGCCGTCGCCCTGGTCACGTGGGTCTTCCCGATGCCCACGGTGTGGGCGTTCACCACGGTGGTGATGTGCGGGCTGCCCAACGCCGCGACCGCCTATGTCCTGGCCCAGCAGAAGGAGTCCGGCGCCCAGCAGGCCGCGGCCTCCATCGTCGTCACCAGCGCCCTGTCACTGATCACCCTGCCGCTGGCGGCCCTGATCGCGTGACGCAACCGACCAACCATCCAAAGGAACCGGAACGACCATGCTCGTCGCCTTCTCAGTCAGTCCGCTCGGCACCGGCGAATCCGTGGGAGAGGCCGTCGCCAGGGCCGTGGCGGTGGTCCGCGACAGCGGGCTGCCCAACCGCACCGACGCGATGTTCACCACGATCGAGGGCGAGTGGGACGAGGTGATGGACGTCGTCAAGCGCGCCGTGGCGGCGGCCGGCGAGGGGGCGGGACGGACCACGCTGATCCTCAAGGCCGACATCCGCCCGGGGACCACCGGGGCGCTCGACGGCAAGGTCGCCTCCGTCGAGGCCCATCTCCGCGACATGTGACCCACCCCGACTAGGAGCCCCCATGTACCTCATGCGTATCGGCCCGGCCGGGGCGGAGGTCCCCGCCGTACGTGTCGGCACCGACCGTTACATCGACGTGTCCGACGTCGTCGGGGACGTCGACGCCGCCTTCCTCGCCTCGGACCCGGCGGCCTCCCTCGCCCCGCTGATCGCGGAACGGGTGGCCGCGGGCGCCGCCCGGCCCCTGGAGGGGATCAGGATCGGTCCGCCGATCGCCCGGCCGCATCAGATCCTGTGCGTCGGGCTGAACTACACCGACCACGCCGCGGCCACCGGTCAGACGCTCCCCGACGAACCGGTCATCACGACGAAGGCCCCGAACACGCTGAGCGGCCCCACGGATCCGCTCGTGCTCCCGCCGGGGTCGGACAGGACGGACTGGGAGGTGGAACTCGGCGTCGTCGTCGGCCGGCGCGTGTACCGGCTCTCCGACGAGGGGGAGGCCGAGGAGGCGATCGCCGGCTACACGCTCGTCAACGACGTGTCCGAGCGGGCCCTGCAGTTCGATCGCGGCGGGCAGTGGATGAAGGGCAAGTCGGCGCCCACGTTCACCCCGTGCGGTCCGTTCCTGGCCACCCGGGACGAGATCCCCGACGTCGGCGGTCTCGACCTGTGGCTGGACGTCAACGGGGCGGCGCGCCAGCGGGGCAGCACCAAGGACATGGCGTTCGGCCCCGCCCGGCTCGTCCACTACCTCAGCCACTTCATGGTCTTGGAGCCGGGGGACCTGATCTGCACCGGGACACCGGCGGGCACCGGAATGACCTCCTCCCCGCCCGGCTATCTCGCCTCCGGTGACGTGGTGGAGCTGGGCTGCGGGCCCTTGGGGACGCAGCGGTACGAGGTGACGGAGTCGGGCCAGCCTCCCGCCGCCGGGCCGCGCTGAGACGCGGGCGTTCGCCATCCGGGACGAGGGGCGCGCGGCCCTCATGGGGGCCTCCCCGTGGGGTTCCTCCGCCGGCGGCCACGGCGCCATGCCGGTTCCTCCCGGAGCGCTCACGGCGCCTCCCGTGGCGGCGTCATGCCGCTGCCACGGGTTCGCCGCCCAGCGGTGCCATGGTGGGTGAAGGCTGACGACGCGCAACCCCGTTCCGGGCACACCGTGAGCCGGGAAGAGGACGGCGCCGCGACGCGGGGGCCCCTACGTCACCCCCGCCGCGGCGCCCCCGCTCGGATCACCGACCGGGGGCGCCGCGCGCTCTCGACGCCGGGGCCGCCGTCTACGCGGCCCCGGTCCTTACACCGGTGCCCGGGGCGAGGAGGACGGTGGGATGCGTGCCCGTGGTCCCTCGTCCCATCCGACGGTTTGCGAGCACGGCCGGAAGAGAGCCGAAGGCCGTATCCCGATTCGTCGTGCGCGGAACACCGTCAGTGGTTTCGCGCACTCTCGGGCGGTCCGTCGTCGCCGATCCGATCATGGATCTCACCAACGCCCAGCAGGCGCACGGCTACGCCAACAACAACCCCGTAGCCTCCACAGAACCCCGGACCTTTATGTGCCGGGTATGCACCCGTGCGCGCCGGGTGGTGGCGGAAAACGCGGGAAACAGAGCGAGCAGTCCCGGAATGGATCAACGAGCACCGGGATGCGATGGGGACCCGGCAGGGCCGCGATCTCGCCAAGATCCGCTAGGGGAACGGAATGCACCGGGGATCCTCCTCGTGCTGCGGCCACTCCGGTTATCCGGGCCGCGATGGTTCCGGTGGGGATCGTCCTCCTCTTACGCCGCCGTACAGGTCGACTTTTTCGCCGGTCCGTCGCCCGATCCGACCGCTGAGGCGCTGAAACGCGGAAAGAACGGCCGGAGCAGCCGGCTGAACACCGCTGCCAGCCGGGGAAGATCGATTTCGGGTCTCATTGGAGCTTCATTTTGGCGGCCGGGGTGTAATTGTTCGCCAATCGGCTGGAAGTGCGGCAAGGTTCTGGGGAGACGACGCTTGTGAGGCTGTCGCAGTACCGGAGGAGACCGGCGGGTCGCGGCGCTGGAGGTGGGGGCGTTGGTAGCGGTGTGTTCGTGGCCGGATCTAACGCCGCGATGGTTTCTCGGTTCTTCGGGTCGATGGAGAGGGAGATGCTGGGCTTGGCCTGACAGCGGTTGGTTCGGTGGAGTTCCCGGCGCCCCGTCAGGGGGGGTCGGGGCATCGTTTTTATTCTTGTGGGTTTCGCGTCCGGGAGTGTGTTGGGTGGTACTGAGAAACTATTGGACGGCGACGGCCGGAGTGGTGGCCGCTGTGTTCATTTCCCTATTTTACCTTATGTTCCCCCTGGCTCTGATTGAGAGAGGGAGCGGGTTGGCGTGGGATGAGATGCTTTTTGGCTCTGCGTTTCCAGCGTTTTCAGTATGGTTCTTTCTGAAAGCCACATTTTTTGCTCACATTGAGACCGTGGGGAATTCCGTTGTGGTCAAGAACCTCTTCTCCAAGACGGTTATTCCGGCGAGGATGATCAACCGGGTCACCTATGAGGGTGGTGTGGAGATATTCACTCGTCCTGGTCGGTCGTACGGGAGCCTCAACCTGGGGGGATCTGTCCTGGGTGCCCTGGCCGGGTATCCGACGAACCGGCGCTGTGCGGAGAAGTTGATAGCCTTCCTGGAAAGTAGAGATGCCGGGGACGGGGTGGAGGGTGTGACGGTCACCCATAAGCCGCATTTCAATATTCTTTTCCTTTGTTCGGTTTTCTGTGTGTTCTTCGTGATCCACCTGCTTCTTAGGGCTGCTCAGTGATGTCTGCTATCTCGAATGCTCCGGAATCGGGTGATCTGCCTCGGTGGCGTAATGGCGGGCTGCGGTGTGCTGGGCGCGCAAGGTGGACGGGGTGAGGGAATTTCGCTCGGTAGCGCGACGACGGATCACCCTCCGAGCGTCTGTGGTAACAGATCCGTCCGATGCGCTAGAGGGAGCGGTCTCGCGGGGATCAGGCGGACAGCCGATGCGTGCTCGGCTGTCCGGCACCATGGGGAGGCGGGGGCCTTCGGGAGGCAGGTGAGGGATCGAGTCGGTGGGTTCTGGAGCCTTCGGGGCGGGTGCCGGCTCCGGCCATTCCCGGTCGGCCTCGTCAACAGGCTCGATGTGCCTGGACGGCATCACCCGGGCAGGCTGCTGTGGCCGTTACGTGACTCCGGCATGTCCGAGGCTGCCGGCCACGCGGCCGGCGCCGCTCACCAGGATCCCCTGTCTTCGCCTGACCTCGTGACCTTGCGCCGGGCCTGGCGTGCCCGGCTCGGGGCGCTGGGCGAAGACGACGCCCGGTTCCCGGCGGGACGGGGAGCCGAGGCCGGACCGCCCGCCGGGAGAGACGGCCGCCGGGGCTCATGTCCGGCCGCGAAGTCCGCCGGCGGGGACTGGGCGGGCAGGCCACTGGAGCGGAAGAAGGGCGGCCCGCGGGGCCGGCCGCGTCGTTCATTCGGGGTGCGGGCCGGGGTCCGTGGTTCGAAAGGCAGGCCGGATCGGCCGGGGCGCGGCATCCACCGGCCTTCGGCCGGGCCGGGGCCGATCCCATCGAGGTCACCACGGCCGGCCCCTCCCTGTGGGTGGAGCGCGCCTGCCGCCCAGAACGGCCTGTGCGCCGGAGGATCGACAGGGAGCGCGCCGGGCTCGGCGGGGAGGACGTGCTCTGGGGAACGCCGGTGCGGCTCGGAACGCAGGGGGACGTAGGGGTCCCGAAGCCGGCTTCGGGACCCCTGTTCCACGGCTCGCCGCGGGGGCGGGACCGGCCGCCGAGCGGGGAGAACGCCCTACTTGAGGAGCTGGCGGGCCATCACCACGCGCTGGATCTGGTTGGTGCCCTCGTAGATCTGGGTGATCTTGGCGTCACGCATCATCCGCTCGACCGGGTAGTCGCGGGTGTAGCCGTAGCCGCCCAGGAGCTGGACGGCCTCGGTCGTGATCTCCATGGCGACGTCGGAGGCGAAGCACTTGGCCGCGGCGCCGAAGAAGGAGAGGTCGTCGTCGCCGCGCTCGGACTTGGCCGCGGCGGTGTAGACCATCTGGCGGGCCGCCTCCAGCTTCATCGCCATGTCGGCCAGCATGAACTGGATGCCCTGGAAGTCGGCGATGGCCGTGCCGAACTGCTTGCGCTCCTTGACGTAGCCCACCGCGTAGTCCAGCGCGCCCTGGGCGATGCCCACCGCCTGGGCGCCGATGGTCACCCGGGTGTGGTCGAGCGTGCGCAGCGCGATGCGCAGCCCCTCGCCGACGGCGCCGACGAGGCGGTCGCCGGGGATGCGCACGTTGTCGAAGAGCAGTTCCCGGGTCGGTGACCCCTTGATGCCCAGCTTCCGTTCGGGCTCGCCCAGGGAGAAGCCGGGGTCGTCGGCGTGGACGACGAACGCGCTGACGTTGCGGCCGCGCGGCCCGTCGGGGTCGGTCACGGCCATCACCGTGTAGTAGGCCGACTCGCCGGCGTTGGTGATCCACGACTTCTGTCCCGACAGGATCCAGTCGTCGCCGTCGGCGACCGCGCGCGTCTTCATGCTCGCGGTGTCGGAACCGGCCTCACGCTCCGACAGACCGTAGGAGAACATCGCCTCACCCCGCGCCACGGGGGCGAGGTAGCGCTGCTTGACCTCCTCGGAACCGGCCAGGATCAGCGGCATCGTCCCGAGCTTGTTGACCGCCGGGATCAGGGAGGAGGAAGCGCAGACCCGGGCGACCTCCTCGATGACGATGCAGGTGGCGAGCGCGTCGGCCCCGACCCCGCCGTAGGACTCGGGGATGTGCGGGGCGTGGAAGTCGCCGGCGCGCAGCGCGTCGTAGGAGGCGCGGGGGAAGGTCGCGGTCTCGTCGGTCTCGGCCGCGTGCGGGGCGATCTTGTCCTCGGCGATCTCGCGGACGGCCTCGCGGATCGCCTCGTGCTCCTCGGTGGGTCGGTACAGGTCGAAGTCGCTCATCGGTTCTCTCCTCGGCGGCGGCGATGGAACCAGTATGACACTGGGTATCAATTTGTGGAACTGAGTTCCATGGTGTTCGCCGTTTCGCCGCCGCTCGGGAGAATGGGGCGACGCGCATGGAAAGGGGAACGGAGCACATGGGCGATCCGGACGGGCGCAGGGGCCGCAGGGCCGCCAACCGCGACGGGCGCGACACGGCCCGGCCGGCCCGGGCGCGCGCCGTCGCCGTCGCCGCGCTACGCCTGTTCGCCGAGCGGGGATACGAGACGACGACGATGGACGACATCGCGGTGGCGGCAGGTGTCAGCCGCAGCACCGTGTTCCGCTACTTCGGGTCCAAGGACGACGTGCTGTTCGCCGAGCACGAGGGCGTGCTGGAGTCGGTCCGCCGCCAGTTGGACTCCGACACGCGCGGCGAACCGGTGGCCGCGGTCTGCGCCGCCGCCCGCATGGTCTTCCAGGCCTACGTCGGCGACCCCGAGATCTCGGTGCCCCGCTACCGGTTGGTCCGCGCCAACGCCGTGCTGCGCGACCGGGAGATCGCGATGACCGCGCGCTACCAGCGCGCCTTCAGCCGCCACCTGGCGCGCGGCAGGAACGGCGAACGGGCGCACCTGGAGGCGGAGACGCTGGCCGCCGCGATCATCGCCGCCCACAACCATGTGCTGCGCTCGTGGTTGAAGGACCCGGCCCGAGCGGTTCCGTGGGCGCGGCTGGACGACGCGCTGGCCTACGCGGTCCGCCTGGCCGGACGGGAGAAGGAGCAGGGGACCGAGCGGGAGAGCGGCGTCCTGGTCGCGGTCTACCCGGCCGGCGCCTCTCGGGATGATGTCTTGGCCCGGGTCCGCGACGCGCTGGAACCCTAGTCGGGGACGCGGGGGCGCCGCGCGGACGCGCCGCCCCCGCGCGGCCGGTCAGGACACGCGGACCAGCATCTTGCCGACGTTGCCGCCGCGCATCATGGAGAGGAACGCCTCCACCGCGTTGTCGATGCCCTCGACCACGGTCTCGTCGTGGGCCACCCGCCCCTCGCTCAGCCACCCGCCCATCTCGGCCTCGAAGTCGGGGGTGCGGTGCAGGTGGTGGCCGACCGTGAAACCGCGCAGCGTCAGCTGCTTGCCGATCGCCAGCGCCAGGTTGCGCGGCGCCGGTGTGGGCTCGGTCGCGTTGTACTGGGAGATCGCCCCGCACAACGCGGCGCGGCCGAAGTCGTTGAACGAGGCGATCGCGGCCTCCAGGTGGTCGCCGCCGACGTTGTCGAAGTAGACGTCGATGCCGTCGGGGGCGGACTTGGCCAGCTGGCCGGTGACGTCGCCCTCCTTGTAGTCGAAGGCGGCGTCGTAGCCGTACCTCTCGGTGAGCAGACGCACCTTCTCGGGCGAACCGGCCGAGCCGATGACGCGGGCGGCGCCCTTGAGCCGCGCGATCTGTCCGACGATGCTGCCGACGGCCCCGGCCGCGCCGGAGACGAACACGGTGTCGCCCGGCTTGAACTCCGCGATGTCGAGCAGGCCGACGTAGGCGGTCAGCCCCGTCGTTCCGAGCACCCCCAGGTAGGCCGACGGGGACACCCCGGCGACGGGCTGGACCCTGCGGAAGCGGGCCGCGGGGGCCTGGGCGACGTCGCGCCAGCCCAGCATGTGCACGACGAGATCGCCGGGGGCCAGATCCTCGGAGCGCGACTCCACGACCTCGCCGATCGCGCCGCCGGTCATGACCTCGTTCAGCCCGAACGGGGGGATGTAGGACTTCACGTCGTTCATCCGGCCGCGCATGTAGGGGTCCACGGAGATGTAGGTGTTGCGGACCCGGACCTCGCCCGGCCCGAGGTCGGGCAGCTCGGTCTCGGTCAGCCGGAAGTCGTCGTGGGTGGGCCAGCCCTGCGGGCGCGAGACCAGTTCCACTCCGCGGGTACGGGACATGGCGTGCTCCTTGGCTTGGACGGATGGTGTCTCGGAAGAGAAAACCGAATGAGCGTCGATTATTCCCGATGCTCATTCGAGGGAGGGGGGACGCGCCGCCCGAGGGCTAGGG
The DNA here is from genome assembly GCF_054780875.1 of Marinactinospora endophytica. Lineage (NCBI taxonomy): Bacteria > Bacillati > Actinomycetota > Actinomycetes > Streptosporangiales > Nocardiopsidaceae > Marinactinospora > Marinactinospora endophytica. The sequence goes on from NZ_BAAGVM010000001.1 coordinate 303,634, forward strand.
TGGTGGCCATGCCGCAGTACACGGGACGCCGTAGAGGGCCGACAAAGGGCGAGCTCAGGGAACGGGCGATCCTGGAGGGGGCCGCGCGGCTGCTCAAGCGACGCCCACCGGCGCGGGTCACGGTGGAGGAGATCGCCGCCGAGGCCGGGATCTCACCCTCGACCTTCTACTTCTACTTCGAGTCCAAGCAGGCGGTCCTGGCCGCGCTGGTCGGCGCGGTGACCGCCCGTCTCCGCTCTGACCTCGGCGGCTGGCTGGCCGGCGACGACGCCGCGGGTGAGGCGCTGGACGCGGCCCTCGCCACCACCGCGTGCCTGTGGCGCGAACAGGGCGCCCTGCTGCGCGCGGCCTTCTTCGAACCGGGGACGGCCCCCGTGCTGCGGGCGGCGATGGAGGAGTTCACCGACTGGCTGGTGGCGGGGATGAGCGAGCGGATCGAACGGGACCGGCGGGCGGGGCGGGCGCTGCCCGGCCCGCCCGCCCGCGCGCTCGCGGCGGCCCTGGTCCGGGCGATCATCGCGAACTTCGCCCTGGCCGGGGAGACGGAGGAGGACGCCGACGGGCGGGCGACCGCCGCGACCCTGCGGACGGTCATCGTGCGGGCCATCTACGGGGAGGAGGAGCCCGCCCGGGCGAGCGGGTGAGGAGCGCCCCGAGGGGGAACGGGGTCAGCCCCGCGTGGCCAGCGCCGCCACCTGCTCCGCCAGGGATGGAGCTCCGGCGCGGTTGTCGACCTCGACGTGCGGAGCCGCGGGAGCCTCGTCGGGCCGGGTGCGGGCGAGGAAGGCGTCGAAGTCCGCGAGCTTGCCGGCGTCACGCCCCCTGCCCCGCTCCTTGAGCCGGGTCCGCAGTGTCGGGGCGTCACAGCGGACCCACACCAGACGGACCGGATCGCCGCCGAGCTCGGCCGTCCACTCCCGCCAGCGTCGGGCGTCGCGGATCTGGCCGGTGAAGGGCGCCACCAGCAGCACCGGGCAGCCCGCGGCCCGGATCGTCCGCGCGGCGGCGGTCATGCCCCCGTATTCGTGGACCTTGACGTGTTCGTCGTACCAGGCTCCCTCGCGTTCGCCGTGGGGGCGGCCGTGCGCGGCCAGGACCTCGGCGACGAACCCGCTGTAGAGCACGTCCTTGTCGAGCAGGGCCGGGACCGGGCGCAGCCGGCGCAGCAGCTCCTCGGCGACGGTGGACTTGCCGACCCCGGGAGCACCGGCGACGACCCAGACCGTGGCGTGGTTGGCGGAGGTGGTCATGGCCCAAGCCTGCCCGATCCGCCTTCCTGGGGACATCCTTTCCACCCCGCCGGGTAGGGGACCTGGACACGGCGGAGCACCGGCCCGCCAGGGGAACACGCGAGGAGTGACATGGCACGGCCGATGTGGACGGGGACCCTGTCGTTCGGACTGGTCAACGTGTCCGTCGGGTTGGTGCCGGCGACGGTCAACCGCAACCCGACCTTCCACCAGTTCCAGCGCGGCACCACCGACCGGATCCGCTACGTGCGTGTCAACGAGCGCACCGGTGAGGAGGTGCCCTACCGCGACATCGTCAAGGGCGCCGAGGTCGCGGAGGGCCAGTACGTGCTGCTGGAGGACGAGGAACTGGACGCCGTCGCCCCGGGCCGCTCCCACCTGCTGGAGCTCAAGGAGTTCGTGGACGGCGACGAGATCGAGCCCATCCACTACGCGAAGGCCTACTACCTCGTACCGAGCACGTCGAGCGCTGCCACGGCCTACGCGCTGCTGTGCGCGGCGCTGTCGCGCACCGGCCGGGTGGGCATCTGCACCTTCGTCATGAACGGCCGCCAGGAGCTGGGCGCGGTCCGTTCCCAAAACGGCGCCTTGACGCTGGAGACGATGCGCTACGCCGACGAGATCCGCGACCCGGCGGAGGTGTTCGAGGAGCTGCCCGATGCGGGCGACTTCACCGAGCGCGAGATCAGCACCGCGGCGCGGCTCGTCGAGACGATGACGGTGCCCTGGCGGCCCGAGGAGCACGTCGACGAGCACCGGGTCAGGATCGAGGAGCTCATCGAGGCCAAGCGCACCGGGCGGGAGACGATCACCCACGAGGCCCCGCCCAGCGACACCCGCACCGCCGACCTGATGGACGCGCTGCGCGCCAGCCTCGAAGGGCGCGACGCGCACGGGGACGACGGGAGGAAGGCGGGCTAGGACGCGCGGGCGCCGTCACCCTCCGCCGGCGCCAGGCGCCCGCCCCGGACGGAGGGTCTCCGCCGGCCCCGCGACACTCGCCGGATCAGGACCGCCGTAGGCCGGGGGCGTGGGCAGGGCGGTCTCGGCGGCCTCCAGGACACGGCGCAGCGCGGCCGAGGCGTTGTCCTGCCGCCAGGCGAGCGCGGCGGTGAGGTGCCGGGGCGGGCCCGCGAGCCGCCGGTAGACCAGTCCCGGGTGGCGGATGTGGCGTACGGAGGAGATCGTCAGGGTGACGCCCACGCCCGAGCCGACCAGCGCCAGGATCGTGTAGGAGTCCGGCGCCTCCTGGACGATGCGGGGGTTGAACCCGGCGCTGACGCAGGCGTGCACCAGCGCGTCGCGCACCGAGGAGCCGCGGGTGCCGGGGAAGGTGACGAAGGGCTCGTCGGCGAGCTCGGGCAGCCGCACGGTCGATCCGGCCGCCAGCGGATGGTCGGCCGGCAGGGCCGCGATCAGCTCCTCGTGTTCGATGACCCGCAGCGCCACGCCCTCGCCGTGCACCGGCAACCGGACGAACCCCAGGTCCAGCTCGCCGGAGGCGACCTTCGCGGCGGCCTCCCCCGAGTAGGTCTGGCCGTGCAGGACCAGCTCGATACCGGGATGCCGGGAGCGCACCGCCCGGGTGAGCCGGGGCAGCGTCTCGTGGCTGCTGGCCCCGGCGAACCCGATGCTCACCCGGCCCACCTCGCCCTGCCCGCCGGCCAGGGCGGCCCGCCGGGCCACCTCAGCCTCGGCCAGGACCCGCCGAGCCGGCTCCAACAGGGCCTGGCCGGCCGACGTCAGCCGCACCGAGCGCGTGTTGCGCTCGAACAGGCGCACCCCCAAGTCGCGTTCGAGCAGGCGGATCTGCCGGCTCAGCGGCGGCTGGGCCATGTGCAGTCGCGCCGCCGCGCGGCCGAAGTGCAGTTCCTCGGCGACCGCGACGAACCCGAGGAGATGCCGCAGCTCCACGGCGAAGACCCCTTCCGGAGGACGGACCGATAGCGGATCGGTATCACCACTGTCCTGATCGGGTATTGGACGATACCCAATCGTTCGTGTCAGATTCGGCACAGCGGTCACCACAAAGGCGGGCGGCACCGGCGTCCCGGTCCCGACGCGCCCGGGTGAGGACCGCGCCGACAGGCCGGCCGTGCCCCACGGCCTCGCGCACCCCGGGACAAGGTCAGGTGAGAACGTGAGCACGACGGATCCGCGAGCGTGGGCGGAGGGGGTGCGCACCGCGCGTGTCATCGGCACCGGGGTGATGGGACGCGGTATCGCCCAGCTCATGGCCACCGCCGGCCTGACCGTCGAGCTCGCCGACACGCGCGCCGACGCCATCGCCGAGGCCCGCGACCACATCGAGCGGATGCTGCGCCGGGCGGTGGACAAGGGGCGCCTCAGCGCGGAGCGGGCGGCCTCCGCTGTCGCGGCGCTGCGCCCGGTCGGCGACCCGGTGGGCGGCCTCGACGAGTGCGACCTGGTGATCGAGGCGGTCCGCGAGGACCTCGACGTCAAACGGGAGCTGTTCGCCGCGCTGGAGCGGGCCTGTCCCCCGCGCACCGTCCTGGCCACCAACACCAGCTCCCTGTCGGTGACCGCCATCGCCTCCGGCCTGCGCGCCCCGGAACGGTTCCTGGGCCTGCACTTCTTCAACCCGGCCCCGCTCATGCGGCTGGTCGAGGTCGTCCCCGGGGCCCGCACCGCCGCGTGGCTGCCCGAGGCCGCCGCCGCGCTGGTCCGACGGCTGGGACACGAACCCGTGCGCGCGCCCGACACGCCGGGCTTCCTGGTCAACCACGCGGGCCGGGGGCTGGGCACCGAGGCGCTGCACCTGCTCGCCGAGGGCGTCGCCGAGCCCGTCGACATCGACCGGATCGCCCGTGACGTTCTGGGGCTGCGCATGGGCCCCTTCGAACTGTTCGACCTCACCGGCCTGGACGTCTCCCACCACGTGCTGGAGACGATCTGGACCGGATTCCACGGGGAACCGCGGCTGCGTCCGCCGACGGTGACCGGGGCCCGGTTGGCGGCCGGGCTGCTGGGCCGCAAGAGCGGCGAGGGGTTCTACCGCTACGTCGACGGTGTCCGGCAGGAACCGGCGCGGCCCTCGCCCCGGCCGCGCACCGACGTCACCGTGTGGATCTCGGCGCACCCCGCCGACCGGGAGCGGCTCCTCGCCCCGCTCCGCGCCGCCGGCGTCACGGTGAGCGACGCGGCGGCGCCCCCCGACGACGCGGTGGTCCTCGTCGCCCCCTACGGCTGCTCGGCGGCGGTCGCCGCGCTGGAGGCCGGGCTTCCCCCGCAGCGCACGGTCGGGGTGGACCCCCTCGGCGGTTTCGGCGGGCGTCTCACCGTGGGCGTCCATCCGGCGCTCGACCCCGAGGCGGGGCGGGCGGCGGTCGGTGCCCTCGCCGCCACCGGCCGTCCCGTCACGGTCGTGCGCGACGGCCCGGCGCCCGTCGCCCAACGGCTGCTCGCCTCGATCGTCAACGTCGCCTGTTCGATCGCCGAACTGCGCCTGGCCGCGCCGGCGGACATCGACACCGGCGCGCGCCTGGGCCTGGGATATCCGCGCGGCCCGCTGGAATGGGGCGACGCCGTGGGCGCCGAGCGGATGCTGACGATCCTGCGCGGCCTGCACGAGGCCACAGGGGACCCCCGTTACCGGCCGAGCCCCTGGCTGGCCGAACGGGCCGCGCTGGGCCTGCCGCTCACCGAGACCGGGACCCTCCCGGCCGACCTTCTGACCCCCGGACGGGAAACGCCATGACCTTCGACCTCACCGACACCCAGCGCGAGTTCCAGGCGATGGCCGCGGAGTTCGTGGACGCCGAGATCGTCCCCCACGCCCTGGAGTGGGACCGCCGCGAACAGGTCGATCGGGGGATCGTCCGCAGGCTCGGCGAACTCGGCTTCCTCGGCCTGACCCTGCCGGAGGAGTACGGGGGTGTCGAGGCCGACGCGCTGTCCTACACCCTGGTGACCGAGGAGCTGGGACGCGGCGACTCCTCGGTGCGCGGCATCGTCTCGGTCTCCCTGGGCCTGGTGGCGCGCACCGTCGCCACCCATGGCAGCGACGAGCAGAAACACCTCTGGCTGCCGCGGCTGGCCTCCGGCGAGGCGCTGGGCTGTTTCGCGCTGACCGAACCGGAGTCCGGCTCCGACGCCGGATCGCTGCGGACCCGGGCGCGCCGGGACGGGGACGAGTGGGTCATCACCGGCCGCAAGATGTTCATCACCAACGGCCCGTGGGCGGACCTCGCCCTGGTGTTCGCCCGGACCGCCGACGAGGGGAGGCGCGCGATCACCGCGTTCCTCGTCCCCACCGACACGCCCGGGTTCACCGCCAACACGCTGCACGGCAAGCTCGGCCTGCGCGGCCAGGGCACCGCCGAGCTCGTCTTGGAGCAGGTCCGGGTGCCCGACTCGGCCCGGCTGGGCGAGGTCGGCCGCGGCCTGGGGATCGCGTTGGGCGCGCTGACCAAGGGACGGGTGTCGGTGGCGGCGGGCGCGGTCGGCGTCGCCCGGGCGGCGCTGGAGGCCGCGATCGGCTACGCCAAGGAACGCGAGCAGTTCGGCTCTCCCATCGCCGGGCGGCAGCTGGTGCAGGAACTCCTCGCCGACTCCGCCGTCGACACCGAGGCCGCCCGGCTGCTCACCTGGCGGGCGGCGGCCATGATGGACCGGGGGGCCTCGACGAGCGAGCTCGCCACGGCGGCCTCGATGGCCAAGTACCACGCCAGCGAGACCGCGGTGCGCGTCGCCAACAACGCCCTCCAGGTGTTCGGCGGTTACGGCTACATCGACGAGTACCCGGTGGGCAAGTACCTGCGCGACGCCCGCGTGCTGACCCTGTACGAGGGAACCAGCCAGGTGCAAAAGCTCATCATCGGCCGGGCGCTGACCGGGGTCGACGCGATGACCTGAGCCGATCGCGGGGCCGCCCGGACCGCGGCCGGTCCGGGGATGAGAGGGTGGGGCGGAACAACGGAGCGAGGAGGAGGCCCATGCCGCCCTGGTCGTCGGAGCTCGCCGGACGGATCGAGCGGGGGACCATCGTCAGCGACCGGCTGCGGGGAAACCCCTTGGGAGACCCGCACGAGCGTCCCGTCGAGGTGTACCTCCCGCCCGGTTACGACAACGGGGACCGGCGCTACCCGGTCGTCCACATCATCCAGGGGTTCACCGGACACATCGGGATGTGGCACAACCGGACCGCGTTTCGCACGCCGTTCCCCGAGCTGGCCGACGCGATGTTCGCCCGTGGCGATGCGCCGCCGGCGATCCTCGTCTACGTGGACGCCTGGACCTCGCTGGGCGGCAGCCAGTACCTGGACTCGCCGGGCACCGGCGCCTACTCCTCCTACCTGTGCGACGAGGTCGTGGCCTGGGTGGACGCCCGGTATCGGACGATCCCCGACCGCGACCACCGCGCGATCGCCGGCAAGTCCAGTGGCGGCTACGGCGCGATGGTCACCGCGATGCTGCGCCCCGACGTGTTCGGCGCGCTGGCGACCCACGCCGGCGACGCCCTGTTCGACGTGGCCTACCAGCCCAACTTCGCGCAGATCGCGCGGACGCTGCGGGACTCCTACGACGGCTCCTACGCCTCCTTCCTCTCCGATGTGCGTAGCCGGCCGTTCGGCACCCGCGCCGGCGACGCCGAGCTGATCGAGATGTACGCCTACGCCGCGGCCTACTCCGCCGAACCCGACGGAACGGTGCTGATGCCCTTCGACGAGGTGGGCCGTATCGTCCCGTCGGTGTGGCGACGCTGGCTGGACCGCGATCCCGTCCGCATGGCCGAACGGGAGCCCTACACCGAGGCGTTGCGCTCGATGCGCGCGATCTGGATCGACGCCGGGCGGCGGGACGAGTGGTACCTGGACCTGGGGGCGCAGGCGTTCCGGGAGGCGGTCGCGGCCGCCGGCGTGCCGGAGGAGCGGGTCCACTTCGAGCTGTTCGACGCGGGACACGCCGCCATCGAGTACCGCTACGCGCCCGCGGTGGGCTGGCTGCTGGAGCGCATCGCCGACTGAGCAGGGCCGCCCGCGGAGGTCCGTCGTGGAGCGCGGTCGGGTCCCGCGCGGCGGAGCGGCGGAAGGGGCCGGCGCGGGGCGCTCAGTCGCGCGGGGCGCCCAGCAGATGGTGGATGATGAGGTCGACGTAGACGTCGCCGAGCTGGGTGACCGACAGGCCGTCGGAGGGGTCGTACCAGTTCAGCGCGCCGTCGAGCATCTCCAGCACGGTGCCGGCCGAGACCCCGGGGCGGCGTGGGACGAACAGCCCCTGCGCGCGTCCGGCGGAGATGAGGGCGTCGATGTGCTCGCGGTAGGCGCGGAGCAGGTCGGAGATCTCGCGGTGCCGCGCGGGGTAGACGGCGCGCAGCGCCGGTGTCAGGGAGCGGCGTAGTTCCTCTTCGGTGCGGTGCCGCCAGCAGAATCCGACGTGGGCCCGGACGAGCCGGGAGAGGCGCTCGACCGGTGTTCCCGAATCGTCGACGAGCCGTCCGGCCACGAGCGCGCGCGTGGTGCGCAGCGCGATGGCGTGGACGAGGTCGACCTTTGTCGGGAACGCCCGCCGTAACGTCAGGGCGTCGATTCCGGCTTCGCGGGCGATCACCGTCATGTCGACTCGGCTTACGCCGTGTTCGCCGAACAGTCGCGTCGCGACGTCGAGGGCGCGTCCGGTGCGGCGACTGTCGAGAGGAGAGAGGTCGGCCGTCATGATCATCTCTAGCCTGCGTCGGTAGGGGGCGAGGGGATGAGGGGTCGAGGGGGCGGGGGATAAAGGGGCGGGCAGCGGGGCACTGCCGGGAAACGCCTTCCAGGTTCGGTTACGAATCGGTTTCGAGGATAGCGCCGCCCCAGCCGTGCTTTGCGGAAAAAACGGGGATGTGCGGCAACAGGCTCTGAGAATTCTTACTTTCTCCGGAAGGTGTGGAACGCCTGTTTGAAATGAACCGAATTCATTTATCTGGGGAGAACGACGCCATCAGAGGGCGGAAGGGACGGAAGATGCGCCGGAGCGTGCGCACCCCGATCGAGATCAACGCGCCACGGGAAGGCCACCGGTGAGCGTCGCGACGTCGGCCGGCCGGTCGGTGATGAGCGCGTCCACCCCCATGCCGATCAACCGCGCCATCTCGCCCAGGTCGTTGACCGTCCAGGCGCACACCCCGTACCCGTGCCGGTGGACCTCGGCGACGAGTTCGCGGGTCAGCAACGGCCAGTAGGAGTTGTAGAACCGGGGCCGCAGCTCCTGCCACAGACTCGCCGGCGGGAGATCGGGGCGGTCCCAGGTCAGCGCGAGCTGGATGTCGGTCCGACACGCCCGCAACTCCCGCATGGCCTCGATCGACCCGCAGTACAGCACGTGGTCCGACGCGCCGTGCTCGGCGACCAGCGTGTCGGCCGCCAACGCGACCTCGGGCGAGGTCACGTCCAGCATCAGGGGTGGGGCCGGCGGACGGCCGAACTCGGCGAGGACCTCCATCAGGGTGGGGATGCGCCGGTCGCGGCCGTCCCCCAGCGCGGCGAGCTCGGCGAGGGTGAGGTCGGACACGGGCCGGTCCAGTCCCCAGAACCGTTCCAGGGTCTCGTCGTGCAGGAGGACCACGTGCCCGTCGGCGGTGACCTTGAGATCGATCTCGATCATGTCGGCCCCGGCGGAGACGGCGGCGCGGATGGCCGGAAGCGTGTTCTCGCGGAACCGGATGGGGTCGCCGCGGTGCGCGATCGCCAGCGTCATGGATGCCTCCGATGGGCGCGACGGGACCGGCGTCCGGGTGCCGGCGCGCCGGGCTACTGCGTCAAGAGTGCCAAAGGAGGGGAACGCGCGTGGGGCCGATCGGTGAAAATCCGGGAAGTGCCGACCGGTTGCGATCGGGGTCACGCGGGGGGCGGGTGCGGGGGTGGCCGGCGGACTGGGAAACTTTTGGAGTGGCGGATACGTCTGTCACAGTGACACACACCGACGACGGCAAACGAATCCGAAGGCGAAAGATGATCCCCGACCAACGGCGCGAGCACATTCTGAAGCTCTTGCAGGAACGCCACGTTCTCAGCATCAACGAGCTCACGTCGATGTTGTCCGTCTCGCACATGACGGTGCGGCGCGACATCCAGGCCCTGGAGAACGAGGGCAAGGTGCTGTCGGTCACCGGTGGTGTCCGTCTGGCCGCCCGGCTCAAGAGCGAGCCCTCCTACCTGGCGAAGGCGCAACTGGAGGTCCCGGCCAAGCGCGCCATCGCGCGGGCCGCGGCCGAACTGGTCCGGGAGAACTTCACGATCTTCCTCGACGCCGGGACGACGACGCTCCAGATGGTGCCGCTGCTGACCGACAAGGTCGGGCTCACCGTGATCACCAACGACTTCAACGTGGTCGGCCACCTCATGGAGTACCCCAACATCGAACTGATCCACACGGGAGGGCTGGTCGCCCACGCCGACCACTCCTCGGTGGGACAGTTCTCGGCGGAGTTCCTCAGGAAGGTCAACGTCGACATCGCGTTCATCGCGAGCAGCTCATGGGACGTCGAGCGGGGGTCCACGACGCCCTCCGAACCCAAGGTCATGGCCAAGCAGCAGCTGCTGCGCATCGCCTCCAAGAGCGTCCTGACGGTCGACAGCACCAAGTACGGCAAGTTCGGCACGTTCCGGGTCGCCCAGCTGGAGGAGTTCGACCTGATCATCAGCGACGACCGGCTGCCCCAGTCGGCCATCGAGGAGATGCGCGAACGCGAGGTGCGCCTCCAGCTCGTCTCGCCGGAGTGAGCGGCGCCGGGCTGCTCAGTCCTCCCCGGTGTCGGGGTCGGGGGAACAGTGCAGCTCGAGCTGGACGCCGTCGGGATCGGTGAAGCTCATCAGCGACCCCGAGTCGCAGTGGACGATGGGGGAGTGGTCGACGTCGAGCTCGGTCAGCCGCTCCTCCCACGTCTCCAGGTCGCCGACCCCGGCCACCTCGAAGGCGATGTGGTCGACACCGGCGTGGCGGGGGTCGAAGCGGGCGTTGAAGTGGTCCCGGTGCTGGGTCAGCGCCAGGACGAGACCGCAGGGGTGGTGGCAGGTGGTGCGTAACCACTGGCCGTCGTCGCGTGTCTGGTACTCGCGGAAGCCCAGCACGTCGCGGTAGAACTCCACACTCGCGTCACGGTCGCGGACGGACAGGGTGATGTGGGCCAGGCCCGTTAACTGGGGCACGGAGACCTCTCTACGGCGATTCTGCGCCCGAAGCATTCGGGGAGGGAACAGCGTAAGCACGATGGCCCAGCTTACGCCGCTGTTTCCGGCATGCAAGTTTCTGTTAATAATTGTGCTGTTTGGTCCTTGCGTGACATTGGCCGCACGCCGTTCCGTCCGCTCCACGGCCCCCGGAACCGGCCGTGTCCGCGCGTTCCCAGGGCTTCCGCCGGCCGCGCGCGGCCGGCGGAAGCCCCCGGTGTGGCGATCACCACCCCGCGTTCCGCGAGATCACCCCCGAGGCCGCCAGGTGCCCTGCGCCACGTCGGGGGTGAAGTGGTCCAGGTCCTCGGCGCCCGTCAGGTCCACCCGCCGGCCCTCCTGGGCCGAGCGGTAGGCCCCCATCAACAGCCGGGTCACCAGGAGACCGTCGTGCAGGCTCTCCGCCGGCGGCACCCCGTCGAGGAAGCGGGTCACCATGTGCCGGTTCTCCTCCGTGTAGCCGTAGGCGCCGGGCTCGTCGGGCAGGACCGGCATGAGACCGCCCTCGGCGTTCTGCTTCTCCACCAGGTCCTCGCCGGGCTTCCCGGCGATCTCGCGGCTCAGGAACACCTTGGCCTCGGTGTCCAGGCTGTTGACCGACATCGCGTACTCCGGGCCGAGCAGCTCGAAGGTCAGCCGCAGACCCGCGCCGACGTAACTCCACGACGTCGTCCCCTCGACGATCACCTCGTCGCCGTCGCCGTTGCGGTAGACGACGGTGGCCCGCGCGTAGTCCTCGGAGGGGGAGCGCCGGTAGTCCACCTCCGGGCCGTACCGTTGCACCAGGTCGTCGGCGTAGGCGGGGCGCGACCACTTCAGGCTCGCGATCGTGGCGTCCACGCTGATCGGGGTGAGCCACTGCGCCATGTCCACGCCGGGCGGGGTCAGCAGGAAGCGGCCCGCCTCCATGCTGTGGCACATCATGTCGTTGAGGACGCCGCCGCCCTGCTTGTCCCCCTGCCAGAACCAGGCGCGGTGCGGCCCGCTGTGCTCCTCCGCGCACCTGGCCAGGTAGGGCGATCCCGCGGCCGACGCGCCCCGCGCCCACACCAGCTCGTGCGCCCGGGTCACGCCCGGCGCGAACACCTGGTTCTCCAGGTAGCCGTGCAGCAGCCCGGCCTCCTCGACCAGCCGGACCACCTCGGCGGCCTCGGCGACCGTGCGGCCCAGGGGCTTTTCGATCGCGATGCCGCGCAGCCGGGCCCGGCCCGACCGCACCTCCTCGGTGATCGCGCGCACCGTCTCCAGCCGGACGTGGTTGGGCGTGGTGATCCAGACCGCGTCCACGGCCGGGTCGCGTACGAGCTCGCGCACGTCGGCATAGCCGACCGGATCGCCCACCCGCAGCTCCCGGGCGAGGTCGCAGACCCGCTGGACCGTCTCCTGGTTGCGTCCGCCGACCGCCACCACGTCGGCGTCCCGCACCCCGCGGAACGCGCGGACGTGGAACTCCGCGATGAAACCGCTTCCCACGATCGCGACGCCAAGACGATTACTCACCTGCTCATCTCCGTTTCCTGTCGGGTGTAGCCGGAAGGGGATGCGGACTTATTGCCGCAGCCGTTTCTGACGTCCGTAGGCCGACAGCACCACCAGCAGGACCAGCCCGTAGATGATCTGCCGCGGCGCGTCTCCACCACCGCCCACCTGCAACACGCGCAGGAAGGAGTCGAGGACGGTGAGCAGGATCGCGCCGATGATCGTGCCCAGGTAGCCGCCGATCCCCCCGATGAGCGCGGTCCCGCCCACGACCGTCGCCGCGACGCTGGGCAGCATGTAGGGGTCGGCCAGGCGCAGGAACACGGTCTGGGTGTAGCCGAGCAGGAGCAGTCCCCCCACCCCGGCGAACAGCGACGACAGCACGTAGGCGCTGGCCTTCACCAAGCGGGGGTTCACCCCGGACAGGTAGGCGGTGGTGGGGTTGCCCCCCACCGCGTACAGCCGCCACCCGTAGGAGGTGCGCCGCAGCAGCCAGATCACCAGGACCGACAGCCCCAGCCACAGCCACAGCACCCCCGGGATGCCGGCGACCGTGTCGCCACCGACCAGCGAGCGCAGGGCGGGCGCGGCCGATCCGGCCGGCCGGCCACCGGTGTAGAGGCGGATGAAGCCGTAGACGACCGAGATCATCCCCAGCGTCATCACCAGCGGGGGGACCCGGAACACCAGGATCCCCGTCGCGTTGAGGGCGCCCACCACGGCCGCCGCGCCCAGGGCGAGGGCGACCGCTCCCACGAAGCCCTCGTTGGACCCGTCCATGTGGCGGGAGGCGACGATGGCCGCCAGGGTCGCCGTGGCCCCCACCGACAGGTCGATCCCCTCGCCGCCGGCGATCACCACCAGGGTCTGGCCGATCGCGATGACGCCGAGGAACGACGCCAGCACGAGCAGCGTCACGATCTGGCTCCACGAGGCGAAGGCCGGGGAGACCAGCGCGGCCACGCCCCACAGGACCAGGGCGGCCACCCCCGAGACGACGATCGGGTCGCGTGCCAGCCGGCGCAGGACCCCTGTTGCGCGTCCGGGGGCGTTGTCCCCCTGCTCCGCCGCGCGCGGTCGCTCGACCGTGCTCATGAGCGTCCCCTTCCACCGTCCGAAGTGCCACCGCGGGCCGTGAGCAGGCCGGCCAGCGCGATCGCGACGATGATGATCGCGCCGTTGACCAGTTCGCGGGCGTTGGTCGGGACGCCCGCGAAGAACACCAGGTTCTGGATGAGGGTGAGGACGATGGCGCCGAGGATCGCGCCCCCGGCCCCGCCGGCCCCACCGCTCAGCCGGGTCCCGCCGATCACCAGGGCCGCGATCGAGCCGAGCGTCAGTTCATTGCCGATGAACGGGTCACCGGAGCCGGAGTTGGCCAAAAGCGCGATCCCGGCCAGCGCCGCCACCGTCCCCCCTGCGGTGTAGGAGAACACCCGCACCCGCGCGACCGGCACCGCCGAGGCGTAGGACGCCCCCGCGTTGCCGCCCACTGCGTAGAGGTACTGGCCGATCCGGTGCGCGCGCAGCAGCCGCCAGGCCAGCCACAGCACCAGCAGCAGCACGGCCGGGACCGGAAGCAGCAGGGCGATGACCTGCCGGTAGCCGCCGGTGATCTCCGCCGGGACCGTTCCGCCCGGCGTGGGCAGCACGAGCAGCGCCAGCCCGCCGAACACGTAACTGGAGGCGAAGGTCGCCACGATCGGCTGGAGCCGCAGCACCGCCACCACGAGCCCGTTCAGCAGACCGCACGCCGCGCCCGTGGCCAGCCCGGCCGCGAGCGCCAGTGGCACCCGGCCGGGATCGCCGTCCATGAGCTGCACGGCCACCACCGAGGACAGCGTCACGATGGTGCCGATGGACAGGTCGATGCCGCCGGCCAGCACCACGATCGTCTGCGCCACCGCGATCGTGGCCACCGGCAGGATCGTCGCGAAGTTCGAGGTCAGGCCGTAGGGGGTGAAGAAGTTGTGCTGCATCAGCGCCGAGGCGGTCACGGCGACCACGAGCAGTGCCGCGGTGGCGGCCGAGGGCATGCGCGTGGCCAGCAGCGCCCGCGACACCCGGCGCGTGGCCGGCGGCGGGGCGGCGGTGGGGGCCGGCGCGCTCATGAGCCGACCTCCGTTCCGGTCACCCGCATCGCGGCGGCCACCAGCGTCTCCTCGGTCAGCCGTTCGCCGTGGACGTCGTCGACGACCCGTCCCTCGAACATCACCAGCACCCGATCACACACCTCCACCAGCTCCCGGTCGTCGCTGGAACTGACGAGGACGGCCACGCCGGAGGCGGCGAGGTCGCGGACCACGCCGAACAGCTCGGCCTTGGCGCGGACGTCGATCCCCTTGGCGGGATCGTCCATCAGCACGACCCGCGGCTCGGTCGCGAACCACTTGCCCACGACGACCTTCTGCTGGTTGCCGCCGGACAGCGTCGCCACCGGGTCGTCCAGCGAGCCGTACTTCGTCGCCATCCGCCCGGCCGCCGAACGCGCGGCCTCGACCTCGCGCCGGCGCGACAGCCCGACCCCCAGCAGCGCCCGCCGCGCCAGTGACGGCAGCGCCATGTTCTCCAGGATCGGCCGGCCCAGCGCCAGGCCCTGGGTGCCCCGGTTGCCGGGGACGTAGGCCAGTCCGGAGCGGACGGCCTGCTTGGGCGAGCGCGGGCGCACCTCGCGCCCGTCCACCAGGACCGTCCCGGAGTGCCGGCGTTCGGCCCCGAACAGGGTCGCCAGCAGCGATCCCTGCCCCTGCCCCTGGAGCCCGCCCACGCCGACGATCTCGCCCGCGCGGACCTGGAAGGACACCTCCTGGACCCGCGGCCCCGACAGGTCCCGCACCTCCAGGCGCACCTGTTCGCGCGCCGTGGAGGGGGCGGCGCCCACCGCGGCCATCTCCCCGACCATCAGCTCCACCAGCTCCTGCTCGGGAAGCTCGCCGACGGTGACCGTGGTGACGTCGGTGCCGCCGCGCATGATGGTGGCGCGGTCGCACACGGCACGGATCTCGGCCAGCCGGTGGGTGATGAACAGCACCAGCACGCCGGCCTCGCGCAGCTCCTCGACGACGTCGAACAGCACCTCGACCTGGCGGCGGCGCAGGGAGGCGGTCGCCTCGTCCAGCACCAGCACGCGCGGGTCGCGGACCAGGGCCTTGCAGATCTCCACGACCTGGCGTTCCCCCGGATCCAGGCCGAGCACCCGCTCGTCGGCGGGGACCCGGCCGCCGAAGGCGTCGGCGAAGCGCTCCAGCCAGGGCAGCGCGATCCGCCGGGCCTGCGCCCGGTCGCGCAGCCCCCACCTGCGGGGCTCCACGCCGAGCACGAGGTTGTCCACGACGGTGAAGTCCTCGACCAGCGACAGTTCCTGGTAGACCGCGCTGATGCCGGCTTCGAGGGTGTCGCGGGGGCCGCGCGGCCGGAGGGGACGTCCCTCCAGCCGCACTTCACCCGCGTCGGGTTCCACAACGCCGGTGAGCACCTTGAGCAGGGTGCTCTTGCCGGAGCCGTTGGGGCCGAGCACCGCGTGCACGGTTCCGGCCTCGGCGGCGAAGTCCGCCCCGGCGAGCGCGGTGACACCGCCGTAGCGTTTGCGCACACCGGTCATCTGCAGATATGGGGTTGGCACGACTCGGTTCTCCCTGCTCCGCGGGGATCGGCGGTCTACTGGAAGTAGGCGTCGGCCTCTTCGGGCGTGATCGCGTGGTCCACCGCGTAGGTGTCGGCCTCGCCCTCGACCTCGGCGAAGCGCTCGTCGAAGTTCTCGTCGGTGACGGTCTCCGGCATCGGCAGGTACAGGGTGTTGCCGTCGAGCGTGTCGGGGGCGAACTCCTCGCCCTGGAGCAGACGGACCGCGATGTGCAGCGCGGAGACCGACCCCGAGGGCGGGTTGGGCACGCCGATGCTGGAGTAGTCGGGGTCGGCCTCGCGCTGTTCCGCCCAGCGCTTCATGAAGCCGACGCGGGCCTCGCCGGTGATCGCCACCTCGTCGGTCAGGCCCTCGGCCTCCAGCGCCTGGAAGGCCCCGAGCGCCATGCCGTCCTGGACGAAGACGCCGTCGACGTCGGGGTGGCTGGCGAGCAGGTTCTGCGTCACCTGCTGGCCGGTGGCCTGGTCCCAGTCGGCGAAGTCGTTGGCGACGACCTCCACGCCCGCCTCGTCGAAGACCGCGGAGGCGCCCTCCCAGCGGGCCTCGTTGGCGGGGTGGCCGTCAACGCCGTTCACCGCGATGATCCGGCCGCCCTCGCCGACCTCCTCGGCCAGCCAGCGCGCGGAGATCGCGGCCCACTCGCCCTGGTCGATGACGACGTTGGTGACGTGCTCGGAGCTGACCGCCTGGTCGATGGCGATGATCTCGATGCCCTGCTCGGCCGCCTCGGCGAACACCTCGTTCAGGGCGGTGGGGGAGTTGGGGTTGACGATGATCGCGTCCACGCCGGAGTTGACCAGGTTGCGGATCTGCTGGATCTGGCCGTTGACGTCGACGTCGGCGCTCTCCACGACGAGGTCGTCGACCACGCCCTCCTCCTGGTAGGTGGCGAACGCCTCCTCCAGGGTCGTCAGCATCTGCTCACGCCACTCGCTGCCGACGAATCCGTTGCTGACACCGATCGTGAAGGGACCCTCGGCGGCGGCACCGTCGCCACCGCCGCCCCCCGCGTCGGGGGTGCTGCACGCGCTCGTGGTGATCAGGAGTGCTCCGGCCGCCAGTGCGACGGCGCGGTACCGGTGCGGAAACGAACCCATCTGTGCCTCCAGGGGGTGGTGCTACCGGGCCGCCGTGGGCGGCCGGGGGGATGGGGTGGCGCCGGGCCGGTGGGCCAGGGCGCGGTCGATGTGGCCGGGGGACAGGACGCGGTCGATGGCCAGCCGGCCGGCGCCGAGCGCGCCGCCGAGCTCCCCCGACCTGCTGGGGACGACGGTGAGCCGGTGCGTGGCCAGCGGCAGCGACCGCTGGTAGATGACCTCGCGCATACCGGCCAGGAGCGGTTCGTGGACGTGGGCCATGACGCCGCCGACGACGATGGCCTCGGGGTTGAAGAAGTTGACCAGGCCGGCCAGGACGTCGCCGATGAGCCGGCCGCCGTCGCGGACCATGCGCAGCGCGGTGGGGTCGCCCTGGTTGACCAGGTCCACGACGGCGCGGCCGTCCTCGGCGGGGATCCCGGCGGCGGTGAGGCGTTCGGCGAGGGCCGCGCCGCCGGCGACCGCCTCCAGGCAGCCGGTGTTGCCGCAGCGGCACTGGGCGTCTCCCGCGTCGGGTACGCGGATGTGCCCGATGTCGCCGGCGCTGCCCTGGGCGCCCCGGTGCAGCCGCCCGTCGGCGATGATGCCGCATCCGATGCCGGTGCCGACCTTGACGAACAGCAGGTGACGGGCGTCGGGGTGGGCGTAGCGGCGCTCGCCGAGCGCCAGGACGTTGACGTCGTTGTCGACGAGGACCTCGACGTCGTAGCGGTCGGTGAAGAACTCGGGGATGGGATGGTCGTGCCAGCCGGGCATGATCGGCGGGTTGGCCGGCCGGCCGGTGGCGAACTCGACGGGGCCGGGGACGCCGATGCCGATCGCCTTGACCGTGGCGAGCGGCCGGCCCGTCTCGGCCAGGAGCTCGTGCATACGGGTGTCGATGTGGCGCAGGACCGGTAGGGGGCCCATGTCGATGCGGAGGGGGTCCTCACGGGTGGCGAGGAGGGTCCCGCCGATGTCCATCAGCGCGACGCGGCAGTGGGTGGCGCCGAGGTCCACGCCGATGACGCAGTTGTCACGGGTGTTGAGCCGCAGCAGGCGCGGCGGCCGTCCGCCGGTGGAGCCGCCGGGGGTCGTCTCCTCGACCAGGCCGTACTCGATCAGCGCGTCGACCCGTTGGCCGATGGTCGAGCGTGCCATGCCCGTGTGACGCACGAGGTCCGCCCGGGTCTCGGCCGCCCCGCGGCTGATGAGGTCGAGCACGTCTCCTGGTGAGGTCACGAATGTCTCCGACTTCCCCTGTTTGTGTGGCGTAGCGCACAAACTAGGCAGTCTTTTGGAGATCGTCAACGGAACTTATGTCGAAGATCGACGGAAGTAACCGAATCGTGTTCTACTCGCGGGTAACCCAGGAGTGGCTGTCGGGTCAGGCGTCGGCCGGCGCCGGGGAGCGGTCGCCGGCGATGTACCAGCGGGATCGCACCACCAGGACCGCGACCGCGAACGCGGCGAACGCCGCCCCCGTCGTCAGGGCGAACGCCCCATGGTGGCCATAGCGCTCCGCGAGGTCGCCCGCCACGGCCGACCCCAGGGACTGGCCCAGGATGAGCGCGCTCAACATGATCGTCATCGCCTGCGCCAGCCGGGTGGCCGGCGCGCTGCGCTCCACCAGGGCGAAGATCGTCACCACGTGCGGGCCGATCGCGCTGCCCAGCAGGAACATCGCGGCCAGCAGCGTCCACAGGTCGGGGGCGACGAACAGCAGCAGGGAGAACAGCCCCAGGCCGAGCGAGGCCGCGCGCAACCGCAGGGTCAACGCCACCCGGGCCGGCACCGAGGCCATCAGCAGCCCGGCCGCCGCGCTGCTGACCCCCATCACCGCGTACAACAGTCCCGACAGGTCGCCGTGGCCGATCTGCTGGCTGTAGGCGGTCACGCCGGTCGACGTGCTGCCGAAGAACATCCCCTGACAGGCCATCGGCAGCGCCAGCACGAACAGGCCGAGGCCGCCCACCCGACCGCCGTCGGACTGCGGCGGCGCTCCGGGCAGGGCCGTGGGGTGCAGCGCGAACACCGAACCGAACACGCCCATGAGGACGGCCGCGCCCAGGACGCTCATGGCCGGGTCGGCCGCGAGCGCGAGCAGGCCCACCAGGGCCGGCCCCACGACGAACCCGGTCTCGTCGAGCACGCCGTCCACCGACAGCGCGGCGGCCACCGAACGCTCCCGGTCGTGGGGGGAGCGTCCGGCGATGGAGATCCAGCGCGCCCGGGCCAGTGGGCCGATCTGCGGCATGGCCAGCCCGGCCAGGATCGCCAGGACCGCGAGCGTGGGGGTGCTCGCCCCGGCGAAGACCGCGGTGACCAGAACACCGATGAGGGCGGCGTCCACGAGGGAGGCGGTCAGGACGACCGGGCGCTGCCCGCGCCGGTCGGCGAGGCGGGCGATGACGGGGCCGCCCACCATCTCGCCCAGCGCGAGCGCCCCGGAGACCAGTCCGCCGGCCGCGACGCTGCCGCTCTGGGTGGTCACCAGGGTCAGCACGCCGATGAGGGACATGGAGACCGGCAGGCGGGCGAGGAAGGAGGCCGCCAGCAGGGGAGTGCCGGCGATCTCACGCATCCGGCGCAGCGCGGCGAGGGGGGACATGGCACTCCTGGTCGTTTCGGGCGGCGCTCCTGGTCGCGAGGGGGCGAAGAGGGGGACCCCGTGTGCGTGGAGGGCGGGGATTCATCCCATCACCTGGCGTTTACCCGGCCAAAGATACCGTCTCGTCGCGCAGGTGCCGCGCGTTCACGAAGATGGCTGCATGGAAAGTACTTGCCAAAGTGGAAAGTATTTGCCATCCTGCACACGGGAGGACGGCCGAACGGCCGTCCCTGGAAGGAAGGCGGGGACACCATGAACGACGGCATCTCGCGCGGGGAGGCCCGGACCGCCCTGACCACGGCGGGCGTCATCGACGCCAAGGTCCGTGCGACCGGACGCTGGTACGCCTCCTGGGCCGCCTGCTACGCCGTGCTCACCGCCGGATGCACGGCGGTCCTCGGACTGTTCCCCGGCCCGGGCGTGATCGTGGTCGCCACGCTGACCTGGGCGTCCGCCATCGCCCTGCTCACGGCTCTCGCGCAACGTCGTTCGGCCACGGTGCCCCGGGGCCAGGGGCGGCGCCACGGCATGATGATCCTGGCCTGGGCGCTGCTCTACGGCGCCGTCCTGCTGATCGGCTTGTACCTGTTCCCCGGCGAACCCGCCTGGTGGATCCCCGGCGCCCTCCTCACGGCGGTGCCGCCCGCGGTGGCGGCCTGGCAGACCCTGCGCGCGACCACGGAGGCAGGCCGGCGATGAGGCATCCACGCGGCAGGATCGACGAGGTCATCCACGCACCGGTCCGGTTCTCGATCGTGGCGGTCCTGGCAGCGGCCGACCAGGCCGATTTCAGGTTCGTCCGCGACACCGTCGAGGTCAGCGACTCGGTGCTGTCCAAACAGGTGACCACCTTGGAGAAGGCGGGGTACGTCACCGTCCGCAAGACCTCCGTGGGGCGCCGCCCCCGCACCCGGCTGTCCCTGACCGCCGAAGGGCGCGACGCCTTCGAACGGCATGTCCAGGCGCTCCGCGACATCGCCGAGGGCGTGGCGGTGCCCTCGGGAACCGAGGCGGAGGGACAGGAGTGACCGGGCGGCGGTGGCCGGGAGCGGCCGCCTCGGAGGGGGCGACCCTGCCGGGGTGGTGCGGCGCGAGCGGCCGTGCCAGGGTTCCCCTCATGAGCTCCCACGCCACCCTGCACGTCGTCACGGTCTTCCTCGGGGACGGGGGGACCGGCGGCAACCCCCTCGGGGTCTTCCTCGACGCCGCACCCCTGCCCGCCGCCACCCGCCAGAGGATCGCGGCCGACCTCGGCTTCTCCGAGACGGTGTTCGTCGAGGACCGTTCCACCGCCGGACTGCGCATCCACACCCCCGCGGTCGAACTGCCCCTCGCCGGACATCCCCTGGTGGGCACCTCCTGGCTGCTGCGCCGCGAGGGGACGCCGGTCGACGTCCTGCGTCCTCCCGCCGGCGACGTCCCCACCTGGTCCGAGGGCGAGTGGACCTGGATCCGCGCGGATCCGGCCCTCGCACCGGAGTTCGACACCCGGCAGTTGGCGACCCCCGCCGACGTCGACGCGCTCACCGAGGGCGAGCGGGGGGTGGAGCTGCACGTGTGGGCCTGGGAGGACGAGACCGCGGGGACGGTCCGGGCCCGGGTGTTCCCCGACGGGATGGGCATCGCCGAGGGCGAGGCGACCGGGGCCGCCGCGCTGCGCCTGGGCGCGTTGCTGAACCGTCCGTTGACCATCCACCAGGGCCGCGGGTCGCGCATCGAGGTCCGTCCCGATCCGGAGGGGACGGTACGGCTGGGCGGACGCTGCGCCCTGCTGGAGAAGCGCTCCTACCGGCTCCCCTGACCTGCCGGAAGAGGGGGTGGACCCCTGTCCTTCGACGGTGTCCCGGCGAGGGGGCGGCCGGTAGCGTCGAGGGCATGGGGACACCGACGACGGTCGACGGGGGCGGGAGGGGCCGGCCGGGCCGGGGCGAGCTCGCCGTGGACGCGCTGCTCGTCGTGGCCACGGGACCGCTCCTGCTCATGGAGGCGCTGCTCCGTGAGCTGAACACGGCCGACGGCATGTTCACCGTACGGATCGCCGTCGCGCTGCCCCTCCTCCTCGCCCTGCCGGTGCTCGCCCGCTTCTCCTCGCTCGTCGCCGTACCGGTCGCCGCGGCGGCCACGCTCCTGCTGTCCTGGTTCGCGCTGCCGCTGCTGGCGCTGTCCTACCGGGTCGGCCGGCACCGGCCGGTGAACCGGGCGGTCGTCGTCGTGTTCGCCGGGATCGCGGCGGGGGGTGCCGCCGTGGTGGCCGTGGACGGGCCGGCGCACAACGGCGTCTGGTTCACCACGGTGGCGGGCTTCCTGCTCGCCGTCGTCCTGCCGTGGCTGGTCGGCACCCACCGGCGTCAGCAGTTGGAGCTGCTCTCCGCGGGCTGGGAGCGCGCCGAGCAGCTTGAACGCGAACAGCGGATCACCGCCGAACAGGCCCGGCTGCGGGAGCGGGCCCGGATCGCCCGGGACATGCACGACTCGCTGGGCCACGAGCTCAGCCTCATCGCGCTGCGCGCGGGCGCCCTCCAAGTCGCCCCCGACCTGTCCGAACGGCACCGGACGGCGGCCGGCGAGCTGCGCGAGAGCGCGGCCGTGGCCACCGATCGGCTGCGCCAGATCATCGGGGTGTTGCGCGACGACTCCGAACAGGTCCCCACGGAGCCCGCCGATGACAGCGTCACGGCGCTGGTCGAACGGGCGCGGGACTCGGGGTTGGAGGTCGCCTTGACCTCCACGGGCACCCCCGAGGTGCTGGCACCCATGGCGGATCGCGCCGTCTACCGGGTGGTGCAGGAGGCGTTGACCAACGCCGCCCGGCACGCGCCGGGCTCCGCCGTGGAGGTCCGCGTCGACCACCGGCCCGGCGAGGTCGTCGTGGAGGTCGGCGATGACGGCGCCCGCGGCGGCCCGTCCCTCGGCGCGAGCGGCGGGCGCCACGGCCTGATCGGCCTGGGCGAGCGGGTCCGGCTGGCCGGCGGGACGTTTCGGGCGGGGCCGCGTGATGAGGGCGGCTGGGCCGTGGAGGCGCGCATCCCGGTGAGCGGTGTCGCGGCGCGGGCGGCGGCCGAGCCGGCCGAGTCCGTCGCCGACCAGCGTGTGCGCGCCGCGGACCGCTACCGCCGTGCCCGCTGGCGCGTGGGCTGGGGCATGGTCGTGGTGCTGGGCCTTCCCGCGCTGTGCGTGGCGGGGCTCATGCTGGTGGGGATGGTGTCGGGGCTCCAGCGGTCGCTCCACAGCGAGCTGCCGCCCGAGCGGTTCGCGCTGCTGAGCGTCGGACAGGACCAGGCGTCGGCGGAGGCGGTGCTGCCCGAGGTCCAGGAGGAGTCCCTGGCGAGAGAGGAACAGCCGCCGGTACCGCCGGGGGCCGAATGCCGCTACTACCGCTCCGGCTCCTCCCTCGACGCGGGCGCCGGCCACCGGGTCCACCGGTTGTGCTTCGCCGATGGCGTTGTGGTGGCGAAGGACGCCTACGATCCGTACTGACCCGTTTGGCGGTTCCTGGGAGTGTCGGGATTGTCACACCGCCGTATGTTCGCAGGTGACCGGTGTGGCCGGAGAGAGGGGGACAAGGCATGATCCGGGTGCTGCTGGCCGACGACGAGGCGATGATCCGCGCCGGTGTGCGGGCGATCCTGAGCGCGGATCCGGAGATCGAGGTGGTGGCCGAGGCCGCCGACGGCCGCGCGGCGGTCGAACTGGCACGCAGCCACCGGCCCGACGTCGCGTTGCTGGACATCCGCATGCCCCGGTTGGACGGGCTGGCCGCGGTGGCGGAGATGCGGCGGGCGGCGCCCGCGACGGCGGTCGTCATCCTGACCACCTTCGGCGAGGACGACTACATCGCGCGGGCGCTGGGAGAGGGGGCCAGCGGCTTCCTGCTCAAGGCCGGTGACCCGCGGGAACTCCTGGCGGGGGTGCGCGCCGTGGCCGAGGGGGCGGCCTTTCTGTCGCCGCGGGTCGCCCAGCGGGTCATCGCCGAACTGGGGGACGGCCGGATGGCGCGTGGCGCCGAAGCGCGCCGCCGGGCCGGTGAGCTGACCGAGCGCGAGCGGGACGTGCTCGCGCTGCTGGGGGAGGGACTGTCCAACGCCGAGATCGGGCGCCGGCTCCACCTGGTGGAGGGCACGGTCAAGAGCTACGTCAGCGCGATCCTGGGCCGGTTGGGCGTGCGCAACCGGGTGCAGGCGGCCATCGTCGCCTACGAGGCGGGTCTGGTCGCGCAGGACTGAGAACGCGGGGTGGGGACGAGCCGGTCCTGACGGTCGGTTACCGTGGCCTGGGTCGATGTCCTGTCTTCAGATGAGAAGTCCGGGCAAGTGAGTGGGGTAATTCGCCATAAACTCTGACTTATGCGACATTTGTCGTTACTGACCGGTAGGTGACAGAGCCGACCGGCGGATTCACCACGTCGGAAGCGCATCCCGCAGAGAGCGGGGGCGCCGATGCGTCATCGGGGGTGTCGGTGGGAGAGATCGTGCGTGCGGTGTTGCGCTCTGAGTGGAGCACGTCACACGATCCCCATCCGGCCATTCCCGTCGCGCCGTCCTCCGATCGGCGGCGCCTCACCTTCTGACCGGACCGGCCGGCCCGTCCCCGTCCTCCCTCCCGAGCGAGCGCGGACGCGCCTCGTGCCTCCCCGCAGGGGCACGTTCCCCGGATTCGAGGACCCCAGAGGATCCTCCGGTCAACTCCTGTTCACGACCGCGCCCATCGGCGCGGTCCCGTCCGCGCACGCGCCGCACCCGGGTGCCGCGTGTCCCGTGTTAGTAGGAGCGCAAGTGGGAGACTTCGACGCATGGAGCATCCTCGTTGATGTCGGCTGCATCAGCGGGCTGCTGCTGGTCGGCAAGATCATCCGCGCCAAGGTCGGCATAGCGCAGCGGCTCATGCTGCCCGCCAGCATCATCGCCGGTGTCCTCGGCCTCGCCCTCGGCCCCTACGGCCTGAACCTCATCCCCTTCTCCGACCAGCTCAACACCTACACCACGATCCTCGTGGCGGTGGTGTTCGGCGCGATCCCGCTGGCCGGCGGCCTCGACGCCAAGGGCGTCGCCAAGGGGGCCCGGGCCATGTGGTCCTACTCCGTGGCCGGATACGTGCTCCAGTGGGGCGTGTGCCTCCTGTTCGCGCTGGGCGTGCTCAACCTGTTCTGGGACCTGCCCGACGCCTTCGGCATGCTCGTGCCGGCCGGCTGGGTCGGCGGCTTCGGCACGGTGGCCGCGATGAGCCCGACCATCGCCGACGCCGGCATGGAGGAGTTCCAGACGCTCGGCTTCACCTCGGCCACCTTCGGCATGGTCGCCTCCATCGTCGTCGGCCTGGCCCTGGTCAAGTGGGGCGTGCGCAAGGGCGTCGTCCAGGAGATCTCCTCCTTCGACCAGCTGCCCGAGTCGCTGCGTACCGGCCTGCTGCGCGACGACGCCGAACGCGCCCCCATCGGCCGGGCCACGACCTCGCCGAACTCGCTGGAGCCGCTCGCGCTGCCGATGACCGTGATCGGCCTGGTCGTGCTCGGCGGGTACATGCTCTCCGAGGGCATCAAGGCGCTGTTCCCGTCGATCTCGGTCCCGGTCTTCGCCATGGCGATGCTCGTCGGCCTGGTGGCCGGCGTGATCATCAAGCGCACCCCGGCCCGCAGTTACGTGGACGGCACCACGGTCAACAGCCTCTCCGGCACCGCCACCGACTACCTCGTCGCGTTCGGTATCGCCGCGATCGTGCCGTCGGTGGTCGTGGACAACATCGTCCCGCTGCTCCTGCTGACGCTCGTCGGCCTGGCCTACTGCCTGTTCATGTTCTTCGTCGTCACGCCGCGGGTCTTCGGCGAGCGCTGGTTCGAGCGCGGCATCTTCACCTGGGGATGGGCGGCCGGCTCCACCCCGAGCGGCATCGCGCTGCTGCGCATCGTCGACCCCAAGCAGAAGAGCAAGGTCATCGAGGAGTACGGCCTGGCCTACATGGCCTACGCGCCGTTTGAGATCGGCACGGTGATCATCGCCCCGCTGGTGGTCGTGGCCGGCCTCGTCTGGCCGTTCACCGGGATCTCCCTCCTGGTGGGCGCCGGCGTGCTCGTCCTCGCCTTCGCCCTGCGCTGGGCCGGGGCACGGGCCTTCGCGACAGCCGAGGGCGACGCCGCCCCCGTGACCAAGGGGGCCTGACCCCGGTCCCATGGACACCGTGTGGGGGCCGTCCCGGTACGGGGCGGCCCCCACGTGTACGGCCCGGCGGTCAGGCGTCGCGCAGGCGCAGCAGCGCGTACCCCGCGGCCAGCGCCGCGGCCGCCCACACCAGCAGCACCACGGTCGCCGTCCCCGCGCCATAGGGCAGCTCCCGCCCCGAGACCAGGGGTTCGAGCGCGCCCGCGGGCGAGTGCTCGGCGAACCACACGAACGCCTTCTCGCCCAGGACCTGCGCGGCCAGCGGCACGCCCACGAGCAGCCCGATCGTCGTGGTCACCGTCCCTGCCGTGCTGCGCAGCACCGCGCCCAGACCCAGCACGAACAGTGACAGCAGAGCCAGGTACAGGCCGGTCCCCACGGTGCCGTGGACGAGGTCCACGAAGTGGACCACCAGGTGGGGACCGTAGAAGAGCGCGGACACCGCCCACCCCGCGAGCCCGAGCAGCACCCCCGTGACGAGAGCGGTGACGGTCACCGCGCCCGCCTTGGCCGCCAGCACGGCGCCACGCCGCGGCACCGCCGTCAGCGTCGTGCGCACGGCACCGGTCGCGTACTCGCCGGTGATCGCCAGCGAGGCGAGGGCGACGGCGGCGAACTGGGCCGACAGCACCCCCAGCCCGGTGGAGGCGTTCACGGTCGTCCGAGCCTGACCGGAGGAGTGCAGCGAGAAGGTCATCAGCGTGATGACGGCCGTGCCGATCGCCAGGGCCGCACCGACGCACAGCCAGGTCGAGCGCACCCCCCACAGTTTCGTCCACTCCGCGGCGAAAGCCCCGGGGAGGCCGCCGCCGCGGGGCGTGACGGTCGATCGGTTCCCGCTCATGACCGCCCCCACGCTTCCGCCGCCGGGACGGTGTCCGGCGTGGGCGCAGCGTAGGCGACGCTGCTGGCGGTCAACTCCAGGTAGGCGTGCTCCAGCGAGGCCGTGCGCGGGCTGAGCTCGTGCAGGGGCACCCCGGCCTCGTGGGCGAGGAGGCCGATCCGTTCGATCGGCGCGCCGGTGACGCGGAGCTCCTCCGGGGCCGTCCACCTCACCTGCATCCCCGCACCCGTCAGCGCCGTGACGAGTTCGGCGGCGCGCGGAGTGCGGACCCGGACGGAGTTGCCCGTGCTGCGCGCGATGATCTCCCCCAACGGGGCGTCGGCGATCAGCCGGCCACGGCCGAGCACGATCAGGTGGTCGGCGGTCTCCTGCATCTCGCTCATGAGGTGACTGGAGACGAGGACCGCGCGTCCCTCGCCGGCCAGCGAACGCATGAGCCGGCGGATCCAGCGCACCCCGTCGGGGTCCAGGCCGTTGACCGGTTCGTCGAGGACGAGGACACGCGGATCACCCAGCAGCGCCCCCGCGATGCCCAGGCGCTGTGACATCCCCAGCGAGAACGTCCCCACCCGTCGGCGCGCCACCCGGGCCAGGCCCACGGTCTCCAGAACCTCCTCGACCCGTCGCGCCGCGATCCCGTTGCCACGCGCCAGCGCCAGCAGGTGGGCGCGGGCGGTGAGACCCGGGTGGACCGCACGGGCATCCAGCAGGGCTCCGACCTCCCGCAGCGGGTGGCGCAGCGAGGCGTAGGGACGGCCGTCGATCAGGGCGCGTCCCGCGGAGGGGGCGTCCAGGCCGAGCAGCATCCGCATCGTCGTCGATTTGCCCGCCCCATTGGGACCGAGCACCCCGGTCACCCGCCCCGATGCGATCTCGCAGGTCAGCCCGTCCACGGCGATCCTGTCGCCGTAGCGCTTGGTCAGTCCGTGGAAGGTGATCATGCACGGTCTCCCCTCTGCGCGTCGTCTCCCATGGCCCACCGACCCTAGGCGCGGGAAGGGCGGTGGCACAGTGGGCGATCGACGGCGCGTTCCCCCGTCTTTCGGCGGGTCCCGGCGCGGGAGGGCACCGTCCTTCGTCACCCGGGACCGGCGCTAAGGGCGGTCCGTGGGGTAACGTCCGGCGGGACCCACGAGCCGGACGCAGACACGAGGAGGGCGCGATGCCCCCACACCGATCCGACCTGTGCGCAGCCTGGCGGGAACTGGCCGGGCCGGGGGAACGGGCCGCGGCCGTCGGCGCCGAACTGGTCGCCCGATGGGACGAGCCGCACCGTCGCCACCACACGCTCCACCACCTGCGCGCGGTACTGGAAGCGGTCGGCGAGCTCGCGGAGGAGGCCGCCGACATCACGGCCGTCCGCTACGCCGCGTGGTTCCACGACGCCGTCTACCAGGGCGAGCCCGGCGCCGACGAGGAGCGCAGCGCCCGGCTCGCCGAGGAACTGCTGCCGGCCTGCGGGGTGGACGCCCGGCGCGTCGCCGAGGTCGCCCGCCTGGTCCGGGTCACCGCCGCCCACCGCCCCCGGCCCGGCGACGCCGACGCCGAGGTGCTGTGCGACGCGGACCTGTCGGTCCTGGGCGGGACCCCCGAGGAGTACGCGGCCTATGCCCGAGCGGTCCGGGAGGAGTACCGCCACGTCGCCGACGCGGACTTCCGGGCCGCCCGCGCCGCGCTGCTGGAGGGCCTGCTGGCCGCCCCGGCGCTGTTCCACACCGAGCGGGCGCGTGCCCTCTGGGAGGCGCGGGCCCGCGCCAACGTCGCCGCGGAGGTGCGCGAGCTGACCGGAACGGCCCCCGGGCCGGGCGACGCCACGGCGTGAGCCGGTCGGATCAGCTCACCCGCCGCCCGCGTTTGCGTCGGCGCAGCCCGGCCGCGCGCAGGCGGGCCACCAGCACGCGGCCCGGGACCTCCACGGCCCCCAGCGCCACCGCGCGGTCGTACAGCGTCTGCGGCACGTCGTAGTGGTCGCGCTCGAAGGCCCGCTCGGACAGGCCGAGCTCACGGGCGAACATGTGCAGTTCGGCGTAGGAGACGTCACTGACCAGATGCGACCACAGCAGGTCGCGCGGGCCGGGCCACAGCGGGGGATCGATGAGGATGGTCACGGGAGCGAGGGTAGGCCACCGCGGAGGGGCCGGCGCCCCGCCGGAGCGCCACGCCCCCGCCTCTCAGCGCACCCAGTGGTAGCGGTGCTCGGGACGGCCGGTGGAGCCGTAGCGCATCTTCAGTTCGGCGCGTCCCTCCGCGCACAGGTGTTCCAGGTAGCGTCGCGCGGTCACCCGCGCGACGCCGCTGCGTACGGCGACCTCCGCGGCCGACAGGTCCGTCCCCGCGGCGCGCAGCGTCTCGGCCACGAGGTCGGCCGTCGCCTGGGTCAGTCCCTTCGGCAGCGACCTGGCCGGGGCCGGGCGCAGGAGGCCGAACAGCCGGTCGACGTCGCCCTGGGTGGCCTCGCCGATACGGTCCAGGCTGCGGTGCGCGGCGGCGTAGCGTTCCAGCTGGTCGCGCAGTGCCGCCAACGGGAACGGCTTGAGCAGGTAGTGCACCGCGCCGCCGTGCAGGGCCGCGCGCACCTGGTCGACGTCGCGCACGGCGGTGATCACCAGCACGTCCACCGGGGGGATGGTCCCGGCGCGCGCGGGGGCGCGCAGGCTGCGCAGCACCGAGATCCCCGACTCGTCGGGCAGGTACAGGTCGAGCAGGACCAGGTCGGGGCGTTGCGCCTCGACCGCGGCGAGCGCCGCCGCGGCCGTGTGCGCGACGGCGGCCACGGTGAAGCCGGGGAGCGAGTCCACCAGGTCGCGGTGGGTCCGGGCCACCCGCACGTCGTCGTCGACGATCACGACCCGGATCACGACCGCACCGCCCGCGGTGTCTCCTCCACGACCGGCAGGTAGGCGGTGAACACCGAGCAGCCGCCCTCTTCGGCGTCCGCGGCGCGCTCCAGGGTGACCTCGCCGCCGCGCTCCTCACAGGTCCGGCGGACCAGGGCCAGCCCCAGTCCGCGCGGTCCGCCGTCGCGCGCCACCTTCGTGGTGAAACCGAGCGAGAACACCTCGTCGGTCAGCGCCGGGTCGACGCCGGGCCCGGAGTCGGTCACCCGGACCTCCACCAGGTCACGCGCCGGCCCCCGCGAGACGCGATGGCGCATCAGCATCAGTTCCACCCACTCCTCTCCTTCGTCACCGGTCCCGCCGGCCACCGAGTCCAGCGCGTTGTCCAGCAGGTTGCCCACCACCAGCAGCAGGTCCGAGCGCAGGGCCCCGGGCAGGGCGCCGGGCAGTTCGGTGGTGGGGGCCAGCCGCAGCTCCGCGCCGCGTTCGGCGGCCTGCGCCGACTTCGCGAGCACGAGCGCCGCGAGCGCGGGGTCGCCGATCCTCCCGGCGATGTCGGCGCTGGTACGCACGTGCGCGGCGCTCAGCTCCTCCAGGAAGGCGCGGGCCTCGTCGTAGGCGCCCAGCTCCAGCATCCCGGCCACGGTGTGGATGCGGTTGGCGAACTCGTGGCCCTGCGCGCGCAGCCCCTGGGTGAGGGTGCGGGCGCCGTCGAGCTCGCCGGCGAGCAACTCCAGCTCGGTGCGGTCGCGCAGGGTCACCACGGCGCCGCTGTCCTCCCCGCGGACGCGGACCGGCATGCGGTTGCACACCAGCACCCGCCGCCCGGCCAGCACGACCCGGTCGGTACCGGGGTCGGCCCCCGACAAGACGTCGTGCAGACGCGCGTCGAGCGGCAGCTCCTCCAGCCGGCGCCCCTCGCAGTCGTCGGCCAGCCCCAGCATCAGACGGGCCGGCTCGTTGACGAGGGTGACCCGGCCCGCGGCGTCCAGGGCGAGCACCCCTTCGCGGATGCCGTACAGCAGCGCCTCGCGGCCTTCCAGCAGGGCGGTGATCTCGCCGGGTTCCAGGCCGTGGGTCTTGGCGCGGACCCGGCGGGACAGCAGGTAGGCGCCTGCCGCGCCGAACGCGAGCACCGCCGCGATGGTGGCGACGATGGCGGGCAGCGCGCCCGCGGCGACGCTCTCGACGTCGGATTCGAGCACGCCGACCGACACGTAGCCGACGACGTCGCCCTCCTCGCCGAAGAGCGGAACCTTCGCCCGCACGGTGCGGCCCTGGGTCCCGGTCTGCACGCCGGTCCACTCCCGCCCCCGTGCGGCGGGACCGGGAGGGGTGGAGACCCGTTGCCCGATCAGCGAGTCGTCGACGTGGGAGTAGCGGATGCCGGTGGGGTCGGCCACCACGATGTACTGCGCCCCGGTGGCGGCGGTGATGCGGTCGGTCAACGGGTCGATGACCGCCGCGGGGTCCTCCAGCTCCAGCGCGTCGTGGATCTGCGGCAACGCGGCCACGGAACGGGCGATGACGAGGACCCTCTCGGTGTAGTGGCGGTCGATCTCGCGTTCGTGTTGGACGATCCACAGCATCCCGGTCGTCCCCAGCGCCACGGTCAGCAGCAGGACGTGCGCGATGAACAGGTGTCCGGTGAGGGACAGCGGGGTGCGCCAGTGCGGGGCGTGCATCGGTGGGCTCCAGGAACGAGCGGATCATCGGGGAGGTGGCCCCCGGAGGACCCATCGTGCCAGGTCGGCCCGGGCGGCCTGCGCGCCTACCCCCCTCGGGAGACGCCGCGCCACCACAACGGGCTGGACAGCACCATGCTGCTGGCCGGACGTCCATGCTGGGTGAGCCGGTCGATGACCTCCTCGAAGTGGGCCATCGAGCGGACCGCGATCAGCAGCGCGCAACAGGCGTCCCCGGTGATGCGGTGAATCCGCAGGATCTCCGGACGGCTCGCCGCGGCGGCGTCGCGCAGGAGGCACAGGGGGCCGTAGCACTCCATCCGCACCAGGGCCATCACGGGCAGCCCGACCGCCGCCGGGTTCACGTGGGCGTGGTAGCCGGTGATCACGCCCCGTTCCTCCAGGCGGCGCACCCGTTCGGCGACGGCGGGGGCCGACAGGCTCACCCGCCGCGACAGCTCGTTGTAGGAGAGCCGGCCGTCGGCCTGGAGCTCGTCGAGGATCCGCCAGTCCACGTCATCCAGCATGGTTGGCGATCATAAACCACATCGCCGCGAACGGATTGCGAACGCGAAGCGGAACCGCCTTCGCGCCGTGAGGTGCTTCTTCTCTTTCGGGACGCTTCACAGCATCCTTTCTCGAACCGGACGAGGGCGCCGTCGACATGAGGCGCCATGGTTTCCCGCCCTGACACGAGGAGGATGGCGAGCACGATGGCCACCACGTCGGCCCAGCCCCGGGAACGCACTCCCGTCGCGGAGGAGGAGCGGATCGAGCGCGCCGCGCGCGGCGAGGGGCCGCCCACCCTCTCCTTCGAGGGGAGCACCCCCTACGCCCGTTACGCGGGGATCGAGGCCCTGCTGGACCTGCAGCATCCCCGGACCGGAGAACCCGCCGAGACGCGCTTCATCATCGCAACGCAGGTCATGGAGCTGCTGTTCCTGCTTATCGGCGAGGAGTGGGAGCGGGCCCGCGACGAGCTGGAGGCCGACCGGGTGGCGGCCGCGATGGCCGCACTGCGCCGCGGCCATCACGCCCAGGACGTCCTGGTCTCCTCCTGGGACCTGCTCGCCACCTTGACCCCGGTGGAGTTCGGCCGCTTCCGCGACGTCCTCGGCGAGGCGTCGGGCGTGCAGTCCCCTGGCTACCGCCACCTGGAGTTCCTCATCGGCAACAAGTCGGCGGTCATGGCCCGCCCCCACCGCGCGGCGCCCCGGGCGCGCGCCGTGCTGGAACGGGCCCTGCGCGAGCCCGGTCTCTACGATGCCGCGCTGCGCCTGCTGCACCGGCGCGGCCTGCCGGTCCCGCTCGATCGGGTGGAGCGCGACTGGACCCGCCCCTACGAGCCCGACCCCGAGGTGGAACGCGCCTGGAGCGTGGTCTACGCGGACGAGACGCCCGGAGCGGAGCTGCCCGCGCTGGCCGAGGCCCTGCTCGACACCGCCGAGCGCGTCACACGCTGGCGGCACCGCCACCTCATGGCGGTCAAGCGCGCCCTGGGGGCCAGGCCGGGCACCGGTGGATCCAGCGGGCTGGACTGGCTCTCCCGCAACGCCGCGCGCGACGTCTTCCCCGAGCTATGGTCGCTGCGAACGGGCTTCCAGCTCCCCTGAGCCCGCCGCCGTCCCCTGTCGTCCCCACCGAGACGAGGTAGCCGCCCGATGCCCCTGCCCTCCCTGTCCCGCGAGGCGTGCGCCGAACTGGACGCCGCCGACCCGCTCGCCCCGCGCCGTGCGGACTTCCTGCTCCCCGAGGGGGTGATCTACCTCGACGGCAACTCCCTGGGAGCGCTGCCCCGGGCCGTCCCGGGGCGGGTCGCCCACCTGATCGAACAGGAGTGGGGAAGAGGGCTGGTCCGCAGCTGGAACGACGCGGGCTGGTGGGACCAGCCGCGCGCCCTCGCCGCCATGCTGGCCCCGCTCGTGGGGGCCGCCTCCGACGAGGTCGTCGTCGGCGACGGCACCTCGGCGAACCTGTTCAAGACGCTCGTCGCGGCGCTGCGCCTCAACCCGGACCGTCGCGTGGTGGTGGCCGAGGCCGGTGCATTCCCGACCGACCTCTACATCGCCCAGGGCGTCGCCGAACTGTTCGACGGGGTGCGGCTGCGCCTGGTGGGACCGGGCGGCGAGGAGCTGGCGGAGGCGCTGCGGCCGGGGGACGTGGGGGCCGTCCTGCTCGGCCACGTCGACTACCGCACCGGCGAGCTGCGCGACATGGCCGCCGAGACCCGGCTCGCCCACGACCACGGCGCGCTGGCGGTGTGGGACCTGTGCCACAGCGTCGGCGCGCTCCCCGTGGAGCTGTCGGCCTGCGGCGCCGACTTCGCGGTGGGCTGCACCTACAAGTACCTCAACGCGGGCCCCGGCGCCCCGGCCTTCACCTACGTCGCCGCCCGCCACCACGCGCGCGCCCGCCAGCCCCTCACCGGCTGGCACGGCCACGCCCGCCCGTTCGACTTCACCGGGGACTACGAGCCCGCGGCCGGCGCCAGCCGCTTCCTCAGCGGCTCCCAGCCGCTGGTCGCGGCGGCCGCGGTGGAGGCGGCGCTCCAGGTGTGGCGCGGCGTCGACCTGGCGCTGGTGCGCGCCAAGAGCCTGGCGCTGACCGACCTGTTCCTGGAGCTGACCAGGCCCGCCGGCCTGGAGGTGGTGACACCGCTGGAGCACGCGCGCCGGGGCAGTCAGGTGTCGCTGCGCCACCCGGACGGCTACGCGATGGTCCAGGCGCTCATCGAACGCGGGATCATCGGGGACTTCCGCGCCCCCGACATCCTGCGCTTCGGCTTCACCCCGCTGTACCTGCGCCACGTCGACGTCTTCGACGCGGCCACGGCACTGGTCGAGGTGGTGCGCGGAGGGGAGTGGCGCGACCCGCGTTTCGCGCGGCGCGCCCAGGTGACCTGAGCCGTGCGGTCTCAGCGCGAGCGGGCGCGGTGCGCGGCGACGTTGACCCGGTTGGCGCAGGCCACGGAGCAGAAGCGGCGCCGGCCGTTGCGGGAGACGTCGACGTAGACCCGGTCGCACCCCTCGCGCCCGCAACGGCCCAGCCGGTGGCCGCCGGCCCCGCAGATGGCCACGGCCAGGCCGCCGGCCGTGGTCGCCTTGAGCCGGGTGACGGTCTCCCGGGTCTGACTGACGTAGTGCAGATGGGGTTGCGACCCGTCGTGCATGGAGACCTGGACGCCGGTGGCGGCGTCCCGCAGCAGCGCGTTGACCAGGTCGATCTGGCGCTGTGGGTCGGTCTCGCCGAAGACGGGCCGCAGGCGTTCGACCCAGGCGAGCAGGCGCCCGGCCTGTTCGGCGTCGATGTCGGGCCGGGTGATCTGGTGGCGGCGCAGGATGTCGCTGAGCGCGGTGTGGTGGTGGTCGGTCGCGTTCAGGAGGTCGGCGGCGACGAAGGAACCCGTACCTCCGTAAGTGTTGAACTGCACAAGGCCATTACAGCACCCTGGGGACATGACGAGTGAACGGTGTGCCGCGTGCGGCCGTGAATCGGTCGACGCGCGGGTCGAGTCCGCCCACTACACCTCCGAGGGGATCGTGCGCTACCGCCAGTGCGCCTGTGGGCGGCGCTGGGTGGACGTGGCGCGCTTCGCCGTCGTGGCCGGCCACGACGGTCTGCCCTGGAGCGGCCCCAACTGAGGTCCGCCGTGACCCGGGCGTGGAACTCTCCTGGCGACACCGGGAGGGTCCACGCCGCAGGAGGTGTGGCGGGCCTCATCTTCCCTTGTGTTCCGGATCGCTTCAGAGGGGCGCCGGATACCCCTGTGACCTGCGAAAACCCTTATGTGCGCGGGAAATTCGCCAGGTGACCGTCAAGGGATGATCAAGGGCTGAATAGGTCCCTTATGGGTTTTACCTTTCGAGCTTGCCCTTTTTACTTTTCTGTGGGTTAGAGTCCTTCGTGATTGGTTCGTGACCCTCCCTTTGCGGAGGTAGGACCGATGTCGAGCCCCGGACGCGATCGGCGTCCGGGAGAGCGAGACTCTCACCCGCGCGGCGACGCGACCCCGTGCCAAGGAGCCCGGGAGAATCGGCCCCTGAAACACCGGCCCGCCGCAGCCACACGCCCGACGATCCTGTCACGTGTGGTCCCGCACAGCCGGGGATCGCCTGTCCACGCATTCCTCAGCGGCCCCTGCCCCGTCTCGGCTCGACCCTCTGCTCCCGACCGCCTTCTTTTTCTTATGAAGAACACCCAAGAGTCCCTCCAGCACGGCGAAGTCAAGGCTTCCTACTTCTGGGACGATGGTTCCGGGATCAACGGCGACACCGGTGCCCCCGCCTCCGGCGAACCCATGCAGAAGGGCCTTTTCGCCAGCCCCAGCTGGCCTCTCGGAACCGAGGGGTACGTCACCTACAACGGCAAGAAGGCCGAATTCTTCATCGGCGACCGGGGGCCCGGCGTGCCCTCGCACGACTGCAACGTCCTGCTCGACATGGACGGCAAGACGTTCGCCGAGCTGACCGGCGGCACCTGGAACGACACCACCCTCGTCGTGGAGGACGCGGGCGGCCTCGGTCACGTCAACGTCGAGTACACGATCACCAAGTGGGGCGACGGCCACGGCACCCCCGGCGCGCCGCACCCGTTCGGCCAGGAGGGCAACAAGTGCGAGAGCGCGGTCTCCGCGGCACCCGCCGCGGCCGAGCCCGAGCAGCCCGCGGCCGACGAGCGCAGCGCCGATGAGCAGGTGTCGGCCGACGAGCAGCAGGCGGCCGAGACCGAGCAGGCCGACGAACAGCAGGCCGACGAACAGCAGGCGGCCGACTCCGGCCAGGCCGAGGAGCAGTCCGAGCCCGAGCAGGAGCAGCAGACCGCGGCCGCGGACGCCCAGGCGACCCCGCCCGCCGATGGCGGCTCCCCGGACGAGCAGGAGGCCACCGAGGCCCCCGTCACCCACGCGATGAGCGAGGTCGCCACCCCCGGCGGCATGTCCCTCGTCGCCGACAGCACCCCGATGGTCTCCGGCGGGGTCGGCGTGGTGCTCGTCTCGGCGGTCGCCGCGGCCGCGGTCGTCGCCAAGCGCAAGGCCGCGACGGCCCGCCCCAACGGACGTCACCGCAAGCCGGCGCTCCTGGCCCGGCTGACCGCGCGCGACGTCTCCGCGGGCGCCTGAGCGGAGTGAACGGCGATCGGGCCCGGGCGCGTCACGCGTGCCCGGGCCCGACCCGTCTCACAGGTCGCCCAGCAGCAGCTGGGGCCGCTCCACGCAATCGGCGACGAACCGCAGGAACCCGCCGGCCTCGGCGCCGTCACAGGCCCGGTGGTCGAAGGCCAGGGTCAGCTCGACCACCGGACGCGCCACGAGCTCGTCCCCGGACACCCACGGGCGCTTCACGATCCGCCCCATCCCCAGGATCGCCACCTCCGGGTGGTTGATGATCGCGGCTGACCCGTCCACACCGAACACGCCGTAGTTGTTCACGGTGAACGTGCCCCCGGTCAGCAGGCCGGGGGTGAGCGTCCCCGAGCGCGCCGCGGCCGTCCGCTCCCGCACCGCCGCCGACAACTCCCGCGCCGACAGCAGGTGGGCGTCCGGCACCACCGGGACCACCAGGCCGCGCGGGGTCTGCGCGGCGAACCCCAGGGCCACGTGCGAGAACCGCACCAGCTCCCCGCGTTCGCCGTCGAAGTGGGCGTTCAACGACGGGAAGCGCGCCAGGCCCAGAACGCAGAACCTCGCCACCAGGCCCAGCACACCGACCGGCCGATCGGGATCGGCCGCGTTGAGATCGTCGCGCAACGCCAGCAGGGCGGAGGCGTCGGCGTCGACCCACACCGTCGCCTCGGGGATCTCGCGGCGGGAACGGGACAGCCGGTCGGCCATCGTGCGCTGCGCGCCGCGCAGCGCGATCCGCTCGCCCTCCGCCCGCCGCGGCCGGGGCGGCGCGGCCCCCACCTCCGCCGCGTGCCGGGCGACGATCGCCGCCTCCACGTCACGGCGCAACACCAGGCCGCCCCCGCCGGTGCCCTCGATCAACCCCACGTCCAAGCCGTGCTCCCGGGCCAGGCGGCGCACCAGGGGGGAGACCACCGGGGTGCGGCCGGGGGCCGCGGGGGACGATCGCGGACCGGACGCCGTTGTCCGGCCCGCGCCGCCGGCG
The DNA here is from genome assembly GCF_054780875.1 of Marinactinospora endophytica. Classification (NCBI taxonomy): domain Bacteria; kingdom Bacillati; phylum Actinomycetota; class Actinomycetes; order Streptosporangiales; family Nocardiopsidaceae; genus Marinactinospora; species Marinactinospora endophytica. The sequence continues at coordinate 340,488 of NZ_BAAGVM010000001.1, forward strand.
TCGAGACGCCGGGTCCGTCCGCGGCGGCGGGTCTCCTCCCGGGTCCCGTAGCCCACCAGGACCGCCCCGGAGCCGCCCGAGCCGCCCGAGGCGTCCTCCGCGGCCGGGCGCGCCGCGGGGACGACGACACCGGGCTCGTCGAAACCGCCCTCCGTGCCCTGCGCCCCGGTGTCCACGCCGATGAGCGGGGCCCCGACGGGGATCACCTCGCCCTCGGCCCCGTGCAGGGCGCTGACCCGGCCGGCGAACGGACAGGGCACCTCCACCACCGCCTTGGCGGTCTCCACCTCGACCACCGGCTGGTCCACGGTCACGGTGTCGCCGACCGCGACCAGCCAACGCACGATCTCCGCCTCGGTCAGCCCCTCGCCGAGGTCGGGCAGCGCGAACTCCCGGAACGGTCCCTGGCTCATGACCGCACCTCCCGGCCACGCCGCGCCCCCGACGCGGGGGGCCGCGCCCCCGACGGGACGGCGTCGGGGTCCACCCAGTCGGCCTCCCACTGCAACCGGGCGATCGCGTCGAGGATGCGGTCCACGTCGGGCAGGTGGTGGTGCTCCAGGCGAGGCGGCGGATAGGGGATGTCCAGGCCGCCGACGCGCAGCACCGGGGCCTCCAGATAGTGGAAGCAGCGTTCGGTGACGCGGGCGGCCACCTCCGCCCCGTACCCGGCGAACGTGGCCGCCTCGTGCACGACCAGCGCCCGCCCCGTCTTGCGCACCGACGCGGTCACGGTCGCGTCGTCGAACGGCGCGAGACTGCGCAGGTCCACCACCTCGACGTCACGGCCCTCCTCGCGCGCGGCCTCGGCCGCCTCCAGCGCGGTCGCCACCATCGGGCCGTAGGCGATGAGGGTGACGTCGGAGCCCGTCCGCCGGACCACGGCACGGTCCATCGGCGCGGTCCGCACCGGGGTCTCCACCTCCTCCTTCGCCCAGTAGCGGCGCTTGGGCTCCAAGAACACCACCGGGTCGGGGCAGGCGATCGCCTCGCGCAGCATCGAGTAGGCGTCGGACGGCGTCCCCGGGGTGATGACCCGCAGACCCGGCGTGTGCGCGTAGTAGGCCTCGGAGGAGTCGCTGTGGTGTTCGACGCCGCCGATGCCGCCGCCGTAGGGGATGCGGATGACGAGCGGCAGGCTCATCCGGCCGCGGGTCCGGTTACGCATCTTGGCCACGTGGGAGACCACCTGTTCGAACGCCGGGTAGCCGAAGGCGTCGAACTGCATCTCCACGACCGGACGCAGCCCGTAGGAGGCCATGCCGACGGCCGTGCCGACGATGCCGGACTCGGCCAGGGGGGAGTCGAAGCAGCGGTCCTCGCCGAACTGCGCGGTCAGCCCGTCGGTGACACGGAACACGCCGCCCAAGGGGCCGACGTCCTCGCCGTAGACGACGACGTTGGGATCGTCGTGCAGCGCGTCGCGCAGCGCCCGGTTGAGCGCCTGCGCCATCGTGATCTCGGCCATTCTCAGCCCTCCCGGATCTCGTCGCGCAGGGCCTGGCGCTGCTCGACCAGCTGGGCCGTCGGGGCGGCGTAGACGTGCGCGAACAACTCGTCGGGATCGGGGTCGGGGGCGGCGTCCACGCGCTCGCGCACGTCGGCGGCCATCCGCTCGGCCTCGGCGGCGAACCCCGCCAACGTGTCGTCGTCCACGTGGCCCTCCGCGCGCAGCAGCGTCTCCAGCCGCTCGATCGGGTCGCGCTGCTTCCAGTACTCCACCTCGGAGTCGTCCCGGTAGCGCTGGGGGGCGTCGGCGTTGGTGTGGGCGTCCAGCCGGTAGGTGCGCGCCTCGACGATCGCCGGCCCGCCTCCCGCCCGCGCCTCCTCAAGGGCCCGGCCGACCACGGCGTGCACGGCCGCGGCGTCGTTGCCGTCCACGTGGTAGCCGCGCATCCCGTAGCCGACGGCCTTGTGGGCGAGGGTGGGCGCCGCACTCTGGCGGTGCAGCGGGACGCTGATCGCCCAACCGTTGTTCTGCACCAGGAAGACCACCGGGGTGTTCCACACGGCGGCGAAGTTGTACGCCTCGTGGGCGTCGCCCTCACTGGTCGCGCCGTCGCCCATGAGGACCAGGGCGGCCACGTCCTCGCCCTTGTGGCGGGCGGCGTAGGTGAGCCCGACCGCGTGGGAGGCGTTGGTCGCCAGGGGCGTGCACTGGGGGGCGCAGCGGTGCAGGCCCGGGTCGTAACCGCTGTGCCAGTCGCCGCGGAGCAGGGTCAGCGTCTCGACCGGGTCCACGCCGCGGGTGACCAGCGCGACGCTGTCCCGGTAGGTGGGAAACAGCCAGTCCTGTTCGGCGAGGGCGAGGACGCCCGCCACCTGGCAGGCCTCCTGACCGTAGGAGGAGGGGTAGACGGCGAGCCGGCCCTGGCGGGCGAGGGCTCCGGCCTGGCGGTCGAAGCGGCGGCCGACGATCATGGCCCGCAGCAGCGAGGTCAGGGTCGTGGGGGAGGGGCAGGAGACGGTCGGGTCGGCGACGCGCCGGCCGTGCCGGTCCACCAGGCGTATCGGCTCCAGGGTGGGGAGCGGCGGCGCGATGCGGTCATCGAGGCGCTTCATGTCTTGAATATGAGGTGGATCACCCCATAGTGTCCATGTTGTCCCGGCAAGGGTGGACGGATTGCTCCGACCGTTGGAAAAAGGGGTAGAACGTCCGGCCGGCGACGCCGTGAGCGGTGTGAGGTGAGACACATGGCTGCCGGGCTCGACGATGTCGACCGGACCCTCCTCGAACTGCTCCGCGGGGACGGGCGCATGTCGATCCGCGCGCTCGCCGAGCGGGCCCACATCTCCCGCGCCAACGCCTACGCCCGCCTGGACCGCCTCCGCCGCGACGGGGTGATCCGAGGGTTCACCGTGGTCATCGACCCCGAGAAGTGCGGTGCCGGCCTGGCCGCCTATGTGTCGGTGCGCATCGAACAGCACTCCTGGGAACGGTTCCGCGACCACCTGCGCCACATCCCCGAGATCGACCACGCGGCGCTGGTCTCCGGCGACGCCGACCTCCTCCTGCTCGTCCGCGTCGCCGACGCCCCGGCCCTGCGCACCCTCGTCCTGGAACGCCTCCAGCGCATCCCCGAGGTCCACTCCACCCGCACCATGTTCATCCTCGACGAACCCCCGGTGATGCACCGCCCTTAGACGCGGTATCGGATGCGTGGGAACGGCGGCGCTTTCGGGATCCGTCCCGCGACCGGCCGCTCGCGGGATGGTCGGCCCGGGAGCGACCGGCGGCGACGCCCATCGTCGTGGATGCCCGGTCCCCGTCACGCCGCTGACCGGCCGGCCACGCCATGGCCGGGGAAGCGGGACGCGCTCCACCGCCCTACCCGGCGGGGATGCGCGCGATGTCGGACGGGTGGATCATGATTCCCCCGACAACGGCGGAAAGGCGGACGGGACGTGACGACGGAGAAGGAACGCGACCGGGCGGAGAGGTACCGGTCACGGGTGCGGGGCTGCCTGCTCGGCGGCGCCATCGGCGACGCGCTGGGGGCACCGGTGGAGTTCATGACCCTCGCGGGCATCCGCGCCGAACACGGGGCCGCGGGGGTCCGCGCGTACGTCGCCGACCACTCCGACGGGACACCCCGCCACGGGCTCGTCACCGACGACACCCAGATGACGCTCTTCACCGTCGAGGGCCTGATCCGGGCCGGCGTGCGCGCCGACCGCGGAACGGGGTTCACGCCGGCCCCCGTCCACCACGCCTACCTGCGCTGGCTCGACACCCAGCTCCACGACGCGCCGACGGGCCGGCGCGACGGTCTGCTCCAGGGACAGCGCTGGCTCTACGCCCGCCGCGCGCCCGGCACCACCTGCCTGAGCGCCCTCGAAGCCGTCCACGAGCGGGCCGGCGCCGGCCGGATCCCCTTCGGCACCCCCGCCGCCAACAACTCCAAGGGCTGCGGCGGGGTCATGCGCTCGGCCCCGTTCGGGCTGCTCGCCACGCCGGCGTGGTCCCAGGAGCCGCCGGTGTTCGACTGGGCGGCCGAGGCGGCCGGCTACACCCACGGCCACCCCACGGGACGGCTCGCCTCGGGGGCGCTCGCGCTGCTGGTGCGGCGCCTGGTCGCCGGCGACGGGCTGGACGAGGCGCTGGAGGCGACACTCGCCGAGCTCGTCACGCGCCCCGGTCACGAGGAGACGAGCGCGGCGTTGCGCGCGGCCCGCGCGGCGGCCCGCGACCTGCCGGTGTGCGCGGAGACCGTGGAGCGCCTGGGCGGCGGCTGGATCGCCGAGGAGGCCCTGGCCATCGCCGTCTACGCGGCACTGGTCCACCCCGGTCCCGAGGAGTTCACCGACGCGCTCGCGCTGGCCGTCACCCACTCCGGGGACAGCGACTCCACCGGCGCGATCTGCGGCAACATCCTCGGAGCGCTGCACGGGGAGACGGCGCTACCGCCCGAGCTGGCCTTCGAGGTCGAGGGACGCGGCACGATCCTGGAACTGGCCGACGACTTCGTGTGGGAGTTCACCGCGGGGCGCCGGCTGCACGGCGACCACGGCCCCCACACCCGCTGGAGCAGCCGCTACCCCGGGAGCTAGGCGCCGCGCCGCCCTGTGGACGGCCGTCCGACCCGCATCGCTTCGGCGCGTAGCATCCGGGCAGGGGCACCCGGAAAGGCCGGGCGCGCGACGAGAGGGGAGCACCATGCCCGCAGGCTACGGAGGCCGGGGACACCGCCACGGAGGTCGCCCGGACGCGGGGCGGGGTCACGAACGGCCCCAGATCCGTGGCCGCCGTGACAGCCGGCGGCTTTCCGAGGAGCTGCGACGCATGGACGGGGCCTCCTACGGGCGTTACCGCGCGCTGTCGGGCGACTGGGACTTCGACGACCACACCCTGACCGTCGAACGGGTCCAGGCCGACCCCTACGCGCCGCCCTCGCGGGTCGCGGTGCGCATCCCGGCCGAGGTGGCGGGCCTGCCCGACCACGCCTGGCGTTCCCCGGTGCGGCGCCGCGCGACGGCCGACTACCTGGTGCGCCGCGCCCACCGCCTGCTGAAGGGGGCGCGGCTGCGCGTCGACGTCGGCGGGCAGGAGGTCCTCGACCGGTCGGCCTGCCGTATCGACGACGACGGCGGGGTCGTCGTGCGCATGGGGGTGGAGCTGCCGGGACACGGGCGGCGCATCGACGGCCACGCCGCGGAACGGGAGCTGTGCGAGCGCGTCCCCGAACTCGTCGACGGCCTGTGCTGGGAGGCGCTGGACACGGCCGACGCCACCTCTTTCGCCGACACCGTCGAGGACGCGGTGGCCCTGCGCGCGATGCTGCCCGAGCTCGGCCTCGTCGCCTTCGTCGCCGACGGTTCGGTGCTGCCGCGCCGCAGCGGGGTCAGCGACCTGCCCATGAGCGGCGACCCCGTCCCCTTCGTCTCCCCCCAGAGCCTGCGGGTGACCGTGCGGCTGCCGCACCGGGGCCAGGTGAGCGGCCTGGGGGTGCCCGAGGGCATCACCCTCATCGTCGGCGGCGGGTTCCACGGTAAGTCCACCCTGTTGCACGCGCTGGAACGCGGGGTCTACGACCACGTCCCGGGCGACGGACGCGAACTCGTCGTCACCCGAGCCGACGCGGTGAAGATCCGCGCCGAGGAGGGGCGCAGGGTCGAGCGCACCGACGTCGGCGCCTTCGTCCGCAACCTGCCCACCGGCGCCGACACCGGCGACTTCTCCACCGACAACGCCTCCGGTTCCACCTCGCAGGCCGCCAACATCGCCGAGGCGCTCGAAGCCGGGGCGGGAACCCTGCTGGTCGACGAGGACACCACGGCCACCAACCTCATGATCCGCGACGCGCGCATGCAGGCCCTGGTCCACGGCGACCGCGAGCCTCTCACCCCCTTCGTCGACCTGGTCCGCCCGCTGCACCGGGCGCACGGGGTGTCCACCGTCCTGGTCATGGGGGGCAGCGGCGACTACTTCGACGTGGCCGACCAGGTGGTCATGCTCGACGGGTACCGCCCCTACGACGTCACCGAGAAGGCCCGCGAACTCGCCCGGCCGCGCACCGACGCCCGCTTCCACCCGCCGGCCCGCCGCGTGGTCGACCCCCGCTCGGTCGACGCCCAGGTGCGCGGACGCCACCGGATCAAACGGCGCGACATGGACGTGCTCACCTTCGGCGAGACCGACATCGACGTGCGCCACCTCGCCCAGCTCGTCGATCCGAGTCAGATCACCGGTGTCGGCCTGGCACTGCGCACCCTCGCCGAGGACGGCATCCTCGACGGCCGGCGCTGCCTCGGCGAGGCCCTCGACCTGCTGGAGGAGCGCCTGGACTCGGGTGGGGTCGAGGCGATCGGCCGCGGGTACGCGGGCGACTACGCCCTGCCGCGCCGCCACGAGATCGCCGCCGCGCTCAACCGGTTGCGCACGCTCCGCGTCAGCCGGGTTCTCCGCGACCGCGAGTGAGGGAGGCCGGGACGGCACGCCCGGCGATCCCCGGACCCGTCTTCTCTCCTCCGCCGGGGCCGTTCTTCCTCGCCCTTGTGCGGCCCGGGCGGTGCTGCCGGCCTCACGGGTTCTCGCCGAAGGACCCGCCGAGACGTCCCCGGCGGTGCCGACCGTCAGGGACGCGGGGTGAGAGGTGTGGCGCGGGGCGGGTGGGGACGGAAGTCGTCGAGCGGGCGGGGACGCCTGGGACGCGGTGGGTCTCCCACCACTCCGGGGAGCCGAAACCATGGGGTGGGCCGGCCGAACGCGAGTAGGGGCGTACCCTGCCCGTGCGCCGTGGACGGGCGGGGATCACCCCAGGGTCCTGCGGTGGGGCGCCGACGGTGCCGGGCGCCAGTGTGACGATGACGGAGCGCGGGTGGGCGAGGGCCGGCAGCGTGACCGCGAACGCGGTCATGACGCGGCTGATAAAGTCGCGCACAGCTCTTCTTCCTGGGCTAGAGGAATGGAGAGTCAGGCCCTGGGCAGGTGTTGGCGCACCCACCAGGGCCGTTTCCGTCTATGGGGATGACGATACACGGGATTTCCGGGAGGCGTCCCACGGTCCGGGGGCGCTCCTTCCGCTCTTGCGGATCATTTATCCATTCACTCGGAAAACAAGATAGATAAACCCGCCTTTGGTGGCAAGATAAGCATTTTCTGGATATATCGCTGAATTCGGTTGGGGATACCACTTGGGTGGCTCACCGTCCGGGGCCGGCCGTGCGGGAACGCCGACCGGGAACGAACAGTCGTCGCCGCCAGTGGAACCGGACGACCAGACCGGCGAACGGAGAAGGCCGAGTGGACGTGACGTCGCCCTATGAGGGCGGAGGCACGCATGCGCGTCCCACAACCGGCCCGGTCGGCGCGCCGTTGTCCCCGGTCACGACACGGCCCAGGAGGGTGACGGCGGACACGAGGCCGGGGTGTCACGCAAGGACGGTGATGACGGCCTCAGGCGCGTTCGCGCGGGGCGGTTCCACGGGAGGAACCCCAGGGGCGGTACGGGCGGTGGGTCCCCCTCCACGAGGCGGGGGCCGGCCTCGCCGGCGGGACCGCAGTTTCCCGTGTTGGCGGTCCGCTCGTGGTGGTAGTGGGTTCGTTCGGCGATGCCCTCAGTGGCCGATGGCCGGCCGTCTGCCAGAACGGGAGCGAAGAAGACGGTGAAAGGCCGCTTCATGGTCTGGGCGTGACCGATGGAGTCCCCGATGGCACCCCGTGCCGATCAGATCCCGAGGGCGATGAAGCGGCCGAATCGTCGTGATGATGACCGATCGGCTTTCCCGCCGGTCACCTGCGCCCACCCGCGCGAGATCAGGAAGCGAGGGATCAGCGTTCGATCCCCGAACCCGGATCGGAACGGCGGCGGGGATCGGGCTGCTGGGGAGGTGCCGGGGATGTGTTGGGTGGTGCGAGCCCGTGTTGGGCGCGGCGCACCGTCTCCGTGGTGGTGAGATCCGCAGCCGACCCCACTCGTTTGTCCGGTGATTGCGTGAACGCGGCGAGGAAACGGGCCTTGTCCTCGGCGCCGGCTTCCAGGAACTTCAATGGACTCTGGGGCAGGTCGACGTTGTCGACGCCCCGCAGGCCGGCTTGGAAGACCACCTTCTGCACGGTCTGCCAACGCTGGTGTAGATCGAGTGCCTCTTTGTCTCCGTTGTAGGCGATGGGGGCGACCAGGTCGGCGTCGGAGTGCAGGGCCAGCATCGTCCCCGCGGTGACCGGACCGAGCTCGCCCCGTTCGATCAGCTGCTCGGCGTTTTCCCAATAGGAGGCCAGCCACTCTGAGGCCTCGACGCGACTGAAGGGCACCTCCCCTTCGCTGCGTGCCTCTTTCAAAGCCTCGCCCGCCCGGGGCGGACGCGACCATCGGCCGTCGTCGCCGCGCTCGTTCTCGTAGTAGATGGTTCCCGACCGGTCGGTGACGACGATCCGGTCCACGTGTGGACTCGCCTCCAGCGTGTCCAGCGTCTGCGGGACCATCCCATAGATCCGGTCGTGGGACTCGGCGTCGGCCCAGCGGCCCTCTTCCGGCGGCTCGGAGAGGTAGCGCTTCACCATGTCGAGGCGGCTGCGGTACTCAGACACCGCCATCGCGACCGCCTCGATTCGAAAACCCTCGTGGGCACCCGGTTCAGGGGCTTGGGCGAACCGCTCGACGACCCCCATCACCCTGGAGGGATGGGCGAAGGTCCCCTCGAGGATCAGGCTGTAGCCATGGGCGTGCGCGTGCTGCTGGGTCATCTCGTTCCAGCGGTGCATCGCCTCATTGGTGAGCGCCGCCATATCCAGGGGGCGCTCTTGCTGGATCTTGCTGTAGTGAGGGTGGAATTTTCGGAAATTATCCGGAGTGACCGGGGCGATGTCATCCCCGTGGTACTTGATGATTCTTTTGGTCGCGGTGGACTTGCCTGCGGCGAGTTGTCCGCCCAGTAACACAAGGGTCGGCTTGTGGGTACGTCCAATTCCGGCGAAGACAAGGTCTTTGATGTCCTCGTGAAATATCTCTTGTAGTTGTTCAGGCTTGACTTCGTAAGGAGTTTCAGACGTCATATTCGGTTTTCAGCTTGTCGAGTACGGAATTAAGGTGCTGAATTTCGCTGATCATCTCCCCGCGGGACAAAGTACGCCTCTTGATTAGCCATGCCTCCTTCGCTTTCTCCTTGGCTGTAGCTTTTGCTTCGGCGGTCTGCGCAGCTCTCCCGAGTCGGGTGTAAGCGGCAGCTACCGAGGCTGCAGTGTCGTGCAGGAGATCGGCGATGATGGCGTCAGGCATATTCGCGAAGCGTGGGTCTTCGGAGGTCTCCTTCAGGGGTGCGATGCGGGCGATGGGCTTGCCCTTGCGGGTCAGGATGATGGATCGGCCGAGGTAGCCGGCCTCGCTGGCGAGGTCGCCCAGGATCTTGCGGGCCTCTTCGATTCCGATTTCTCTGTTTTCCATGCCAGCAACCTTAAGTTACTTAAGGTTGTGAGGGAAGGGGTTTCCGAAGAAACCTCACCACAGGTTTGCCACAGACATCCTGTGCCTCCAGGACGGGGTTCAACGGGTGGTAATGAGGGCCGCGAGCCGGCTGTAGGCGGCGCGGGTCGCGCGCCTGAGCCGGTTCGGTTCGATGACTCCGCCCTTGTGCAGGTGGCGGTCGAAGGGGATGGTGACGACCGGCAGTCCCTGTTCGACGAAGCGCCGTTCGGCGTCGGAGCGGCGCGGGGCCTGGGAGGTGCGTCGGCAGATCGCGATCACGCAGGAGGCCGCCAGCGTGGGATAGCCCCTGGAGAGCCAGCGCAGGGTCGCCTGCCCGGCGGCGACGGCGTCGGCGGACGGGTCGAGCACGATGACACAGTGCGTGGAGCGGTCGAGGACGGCCTTGACAACCGGGTCGTCGAGATCGGTTCGGCAGTCGGTGACCACGGTGTCGGCGAAGCGTTCGACGTGGTGGGCGGCTGTTTCATAGTCCTCGACCCCGCCGCCACCGGCCAGGGCGTGCAAACGCTGACGGTTGGAGTTGAGGTAGCCGCGCAATGCCACGAAGCTCTCGATGGCCCGGTCGCGGGCCAGATCGCGCATGGAGTGCCGCACCCGGGTCGGGAACCGGTCGGCGAGGGTGCCGTAGTGGTTGGCGTCCACCGCGATGACCCGTTCGCTGTGCTGCTGGGCCAGTGCGGTGCCGAGTCCCACGGTGGTGGTCGTCTTGCCCACGCCTCCCTTGAGGGAGATCACCGCGATGCGTCGGGCCAGCATCAGGTTGTGCTCGGCGATCGCCTCCTCCCAGGCTTGGGAGGAGTCTCGGTCGGGGGCCGCCGTCTCGGGGAGCGGGGCGGCGGATGTCGAGACGGGACGGAGGGGGGTCCTGGCGACTGGGGGAGCCGCTTCGGCCGAAGGCTTCGCCGGGTGGAGCGGCGCGTCCGGGTTTCCGGAAAGCGCGGGTATGGGGTTGGCCGGGCCCTCCTGTGGCGCTGCGGTCGGAGGCGGGGCGTGTCGGGCGGAGTTCTCCCGGGGACGAACAGGCTGTTCCATCGTGCCGGGGACTTCAGGTGGGGCCGACGCCGGGTGGGCCGGGTGGGCCAGTGCTGCCATGGCGGTCAAGGGGCGGGCGAGCTCGCCAGGGGCCGCGTCTACGGGGTGCTTTGCCGCATCCGGCGTTTCGGGCGGGATCGGTGCGGGGCGGGCCGGGTGTTCCCGACGTGCTGGGGGAGTCGGAAGGGGAACGGGCCCGGCCGGATCCGTTGTGTGGGCGGTCGGGTTCTCGGGCGGTAGCGGCCGGACCCGGCCATCGGGGTGGATCAGCAGGTGCCAGCTGCGGCCGTCGGGGTCGCTGGTGGTGATGGGGAGGGGGCGGCCGGCGGACGCGGCGTGGGCGGCCACCATCTGGATGATGCGGGTGCGCGCCTGGTCGACGTCGGGCGCGGTTACGGCGTGGGAGTGGCCGTCGACGGTGAGGGTGCCGGTGCCGTCGGCCTGGACGACGGCGGTGATCGAGGAGGGGTTCACCGGCCTCTACCTTCCCTTGTAGTTGTGCCAGGGGCCCGTGGACAGATGGATGTGGTCGACGTGGGCGGCGACGACGCCCGCGGCCGCGGCGCTGAGGTGGTCGCGCTTGACCTCTTCCCACGGACCGTAGGGGTCGCGGGAGGGGTTCCAGATGTGTTCGTCGTAGATGATGTACTTGACGTCGAGGACCTCGTGGTGGGCCATGATCCACTGCACGACCTCGATCGCGCGGGCGTCCATGGCCTGGCTCGGATAGGTGCCGGGGCGGGAGACGTGGTAGTCGCAGGCCTGGCCGACCGGATGATCACCGCGCCCGTTGTCCCAGTGCCGGGGGTCGTAGCAGCCCACCCCGCCCAGCGGATCCCAGAACTGGCCGAACTCGGCGACCAGCGCTGCGTAGGCGCGGCAGGCCGAGACGTGGATGCCGTTGGAGACGGGAGCGCAGTCCTCGCTGATCCTTGGGTCGCCGCCCGAGCCAAGGTCGGCGCACTGCTGGGCGTTGACGGGGATCATATCGGTCGCGACACCGGAGAGGGCCTCGACGACGTCGGAGGCGTCTTCCCAGTAGGGGGCGTAGTGATAGGGATCGGCGTTGCGCTGCACCTCGTGGGCGGCCAGGGTGGGTTCCATGTCGTCGCGGCCGTCGACCTTCTCCAGCTGCTCGAAGAACATCCTGGCGCTGCGCGCCGGGTCCATGCGATCCTCGTAGCTGCCCCAAGCGCCGTTGTCACGCTGCTGGAACAGGCCACGTGAATCGGGTCCGGCGGAGTCGCCGTGGTCGATGACGCGCAGCGAGGACTCGCCCATCGCGGTCATGACACCGATGGTCTGATCACGCAGCGACAATCCCATGTCGGCGGCGACGTTCATGATGATGGCGGCGTTGACGAGCTGCTCGCCGCCCCAGCCGGCCTTTCCGATGGGGCCAGTGGGGAGGTCGCCCTCCTTCACGGCCACGCTTGTGGTGGGGGTGCAGGAGCCGCCGGGCAGGACCGCCACGGTGAGGGTGGCCAGGCAGCCGCTGAGCAGGAGAAGGGGGAGGCAGCCAATGAGGAGGGCTTTTCCCCCCGCGCCTCCAGGCATATTCCTCTTCCTTCTTCTCGGGCATCACCGAAGGCGGCCGGAGTTGTCTTTCTCCGGCCGCTGTCAAGGCGTGGGGATCCGAAAATAGCGCACCGTAATTATCGGACGCCACCCCATGTGACCAGGGGCATATTGGAGGGATCCAACCATTCGCGTGATCCTATTCGAGTTTTAGGTCAAACGACTCCATGAGATGAGTGCGCTACTATTGCGCTCCCCGTGTCTTTGCCTCGTGCTTCTTTGTGGTGCGCGAAATAGGAAGAGATCGCCGTGGACGACAACCCGTGGCTGAGCGCCGCTCCCGTGCCCTTGGAACAGCCCTCCACCGTGGCGGCTGAGGTCGATGCGGCGCACGAGCTGGACGTGTCGTCCCAGGTCGGGCCGCCGAGTGGGCCGCAGGCGCCTCAACCGTTCGTTCCCGCCGCCCCAGGCCCCGCGTTGCCGAGACACAACGCGCCGGGACCACCGGCGCTGTGGTGGATGGGCGTGCACGGAGGTGCCGGGGAGAGCACGCTCGCCGCACTCAGCGACGGTGGACGTGCTGCCGGCGGTGCGTGGCCCATAGCCGGTTCCGGTCATCAGCACGCCGTGGTGCTGGTGGCTCGCACCCACCACCACGGCCTGGAGCGGGCCCGGCAGGCCGCCATTGAGTGGGCCGGGGGACAGCCCGATGTACGCCTGCTCGGGTTGGCACTGGTCGCTGATGCGCCAGGTCGGCTGCCGAAACCGTTGCGGGACCTGGCGGCGCTCGTGGCCGGTGGCGTCCCCAGGGTCTGGCATGTCCCCTGGGTGGAGGCGTGGCGAATGGAACCGGCCGGCCCGCACAACACCCCGCATGCCGTGCGACGTCTATTGGCGCAGACCACGGCCCTTTTCTCGTCTTCCGCATCCTGAATTTATCGAGAGAAAGAAAGCACACAGATGACCGAGTTGTTCGCCGCCGCTGTCGAGGTCCTGCCGATGTCGGCGGTCATTCCAGACCCCGGTAGCGGTGAAGCGCCTCCCGTCGGCGCCGGTTTCACCACCATCTTGGGCTGGGTGAAGTGGCTGGCGCTGGCGGTGTGCGTGGCTGGGTTGATGATCGCGGGCGCCACGATGGCGATCCAGTCGCGGCGGGGCGAGGGCGGCGAGCACATGGGCCGCATCGTCATGGTGTTGACCGGTGTGATCGTGATCGCCGCTGCGACGTCCCTGATCGGCTTCCTGGTGGACGCCAGCGCCACCTCCTGATCGTCCCCGCCACAGAACATCGGAAGGAATACCCGTGAGCGATGAGGAGCGGCCCACCGACGGCGGTGGGGGCAAGAGTCCGTTGGCGTCGAGGTCGTTCATCGCGGCCGCGGTCACCGTCGGGGTGATCGTGGCCGCGGGCGGTGTCGTGACGGCGATCAATCTCACCGGTAACGACACGTCCGCCGAAAGCGCGGCCATCGAGCCTTCGGGCGGCCCGGCAGAGGGGACGGTCGGGGAAGAGGAGTATCCCGAGGAGGCGACGCCGGGAGGCGTGGAGCGTTCTGACGGCAGTGAGAGCGTCTGCGGTCTGCGTTCCAGTGAGAAGGACGAGTTCACGGGTTTCCCCGAGGACACCTCCTGGGGGTTCGTGGGGATGATGGAGGCACCGTCGAGTAGGGCGCATGGGCCGGGAGTGGTCGAGGACAACGGGTTCCGGCACTGCTATGCGAAGAGTCCCGAAGGCGTCGTCCTGGCCGCGATGAACTACGTTGCCATGACCAGCGAACCACCGTTGGCTTCCGATCTGCCTTCCCTCTACGCCGAAGGGCCGGGGAAAGACGTGCTGTTGGAGATGCCTGAGGAGGAGCTGCTCGATCCGGACAAACGATACCCCGGGCGTCTCGGTGGGGTCCGGCTGTTGTCCTACGCCGCTGACCGTGCTCGCGTTGACGTCGCGATCATCACGGAGGGGCGGGTGAAGGCAATCGGGTCTCAACCGATCGACTTTCGCTGGGAGGACGGGGACTGGAAGATCGTCACCCGGGAGAACGGGAAGATGGTTATCCCTTTGACGATCCTCCACTCTCTGGACGGCTACATCCTGCCTCCGGCAGAGGTGGGATAGGTCGTGCTGCCCATGGACGGTGAGGAGGACAGCGCATGTGATTGGGGGAGTATCTCCTGTCACATTGAGGAAGATGTAACTTCCGCTGTCAGTAACGCCTTTACCAGCACGTTGGAGGACATCGCCGCGGCGATCACCGAAGCGGTCGCCCAGATCGTCACGGCGTTGGGCACGTCCTGGCTTTTCTTCTCCACCCCGGAGAACCTAGAGGCCGCGGAGAAGGTCGAGCCGGGTGTGGTCACGACGGAGACGCCTCCTGACTCGGTGGCCGGACTGGAGACGGTACTGGGGTGGGTGACCTGGATCTCGCTGGGATTGTGCGTGCTGTCGCTGATGGTGGCGGGCGCGATGATGGCGGTGCGCACCCGGCGAGGTGAGGGGGGAGAACACCTCGGCAAGGTCGTCGTCATCATGGTGGCGACCGTGCTCATCGCGTCGGCCTCGGCGATCGCCGGCGCGCTGCTGGAGGCCGGCCCTTCGGCCAACGCATCCGCTCCAGTGCAGAGCGTGCAGCGCCATCTGTGGTGGTATGTCGGGGCCGCGGTAGTGCTGTCGGTCATCGTCGGCGGAGCCAAGATGGCCTGGGAACAGCGAGCCGACGCCGGCAAGGCGCTGGTGCAGTCGTTGATCACCCTGGTGGTGGTGAGCGGATGCGGTCTGGCGGTGATCACCCTGGCGACGCAGGCGGCCGATGATTTCGCCCGGTGGTTGGTCCTGGACTCTTCTGACGCGGACTTCGGCGAGCGAGTGTTGCAGATGCTCGCGTTGAGCAGAATGCCGGGCCTGGGGGTAATGCTCATCATCGTCTTGGGAGTGATCGCGATGATCGTCTCCCTGATCCAGATGGTGCTGATACTGATCCGCGACGGCCTGCTGGTCGTGCTGGCCGCGATCCTGCCGTTGGCGGCGTCGTTCACCAACACCGAGATGGGGCGCACCTGGTTCAAGAAGACGTGTGCCTGGATCATCGCGTTCATCCTGTACAAGCCGGCCGCGGCCATCATCTACGCGGTGGCCTTCGAGATCGTCGCCTCCGACGAAGGAGGACTGGACCAGACTCTGTCCAGATCGGTGATGGGGCTCGCGTTGATGGTGATGGCGTTGGTGGCGCTGCCCGCGCTGATCAAGCTCACGGTGCCGATGGCCTCCATGGGCGGTGGTGGCGGCGGGGCCGCCGGCGCGGCGGCGGGCGCGGTGGCGGGAATGGCCGGGGCGGTGGCCTCCGGTGCCGTCAAGAAGTTCTCCAGCATTAGTTCCGAAAGCATAGAGACATCCGGCTCTTCCAGCGGCGGGTCTCCCAACGGGGCCGATCCGGTCCCCCACCAGCAGGGGTCACAAGGGGAGGAACCGCACCAGGAGACCTCTCCCGACGGCGCCGACCCGTCCCAGACCGGCAAGAGGCAGGGGACGGGCGATACCCCCGACGGCGCGGACACCGGTGGCGCCGACACCGACAGCGCGGGCACCGGGACAGCGGCCGAGACCGCGTCCGGCAGCGCCGGGGGCAGCGCGGCCACCGGCAACCCCTGGCTCATGGTGGCCGAGGCCGTCGTGGAGACCGGACAGGCGGCCTACGACACAGCCAAGGGAACGATGACAGAGGCGGTGGAGGAGCCCGATGGCAGTAAGTGAGGTCCGTAAACCGCGCACCTACGGCAACTGGCGGCGACCGTCCTCTCCCGGTCTGATGGGACTGGGCGCGATGGGCACCATGCTGCTGCTGTTCGGCCTGGTGTTCACGGTGTTCGTGGTGATGGCCGCGGGCATGCTCGCGGGTCTGGTCTCTGGCGGTGCGCTGGGGGCAATCCTGCTCGTCCTGCTGGTCAAGGACCGCCACGGGCGCAGCATGCTGTCGCGGTTCGTCACCCGGGTCGGTTGGGCCAACGCCCGCAGCGCGGGCGCCCACCTGTACCGGTCGGGGCCGCTGGGCCGGGCGGGGTGGGGCACCCACCAGCTTCCCGGGTTGGCCGCGCCGTCACGGCTGAGCGAGCACCAGGATTCCTATGGGCGGCGTTTCGCGCTGATCCACGTGCCCTTCACCGGTCACTTCACCGTGGTGTTCGGGTCCGACCCGGATGGGGCGGCGCTGGTGGACGCCGAACAGATCGACCAGTGGGTCGCCGGTTGGGGCCAGTGGCTGGCCAACCTGGGGGAGGAGCCCGGGGTGGAGGCCGCACAGGTGACGGTGGAGACCGCGCCCGATACCGGACACCGATTGCGGCGCGAGGTTACCGCCAACCTCGACCCCGATGCCCCCGAGCTCGCGCGGCGCATGCTCGTCGAGACGATGACCACCTATCCGCGCGGCAGCTCCGCGGTGCGCGCCTACATCGCCGTCACTTTCAAGGCGATGGGCACTAACGGCAGGCGGCGCAGCGCCGAGGAGGTGGGACGGGACCTGGCCGCGCGTCTGCCGGCGCTGACCGGGTCGCTGGCCGCGACCGGGGCGGGAGCCGCCCGTCCGCTGTCGGCGGCCGAGCTGTGCGAGGTGGTGCGCATCGCCTACGACCCTGCGGCCGCCACGATCGTGGACGAGGCCCACGCCAACGGTGAGGCCGTCGAGATGGACTGGGCCAACGTCGGTCCGGCGGCGGCCGAGGCGACGTGGGAGACCTATCGGCACGACAGCGGCACGTCGGTGAGCTGGACGATGACCTCGGCTCCGCGCGGCAACGTGCAGTCCTCGGTGCTGGAACGCCTGCTCAAGCCGCACCGCGACATTGACCGCAAGCGGGTGTCGCTGCTGTACCGGCCCCTGGATCCGGCGCGGGCCGCCGCGGTGGTGGAGGCCGACCTGCGCGCCGCGCAGTTCCGCGCGACCTCCACTCACCGGCCCGCAGCCCGTGACCTGGTGGCCACCCGCCAGGCACAGGCCACCGCGAACGAGGAAGCCATCGGCGCCGCGCTGATCAACTTCGGGATCGTGGTGACCGCGACCGTCACGGATCCGGCGCGGCTGCCCGAGGCCAAGGCCGCCGTGGACAACCTGGCCGCCACCGCCCGGCTGCGGCTGCGGCCGGCCTACGGCTCCCAGGACGCAGCGTTCGCCGCGTCGCTGCCGTTGGGTCTGGTGCTGCCACGGCACCTGCGTGTCCCCGCCGAGCTGCGCGACCAGTTCTAGGAGTCCCATGTTCAAGACGAGGAAGCGCGCGCCCTCCGCGCAGCCGGCCGCCGAGGCCCGGCCAGAGCAGCCGCAGAAGACGGCGAAGAAGACGAAGAAGGTGGAGCCGGGACCACGGCGGCCCGGACCGCGTGGCTGGAACGGCCGCGGCGGCGGCGCCTCGCTGCTGGTGCAGATGGCCGACGAATACCGTGGCACGAGCGTGCAGGTCTGCGGTCTGTGGCCGTTCGCTGTTGGCGCGGGAGCCCCCATGATCGGGGTGCCCATTGGTCGTAACCTGCTCTCCGGGGCGACCTTGTGCTGCGACCCGATCTCGTGGTTCCAGCGCGCCAACCTCATCTCCAACCCCAGCGCGTTCGTGCTGGGCCTGCCCGGTCTGGGCAAGTCCACGATCGTGCGGCGGATGGTGCTGGGACTGGCCGGCTATGGGGTCCAGCCACTCGTCCTGGGCGACCTCAAACCCGACTACGTCGATCTCATCGAGGCGCTGGGCGGGCAGGTCATCAGCCTCGGCCGGGGTCGCGGCCACCTCAACGTGCTCGACCCAGGTGAGGCCCGTACGGCCGCCGAACGCCTCACCGGTACGGCCCGCTCCCGGGTAGTGGCCGACGCCCACGGCCGGCGTCTGACCATGGTCTCGGCCCTGCTCACCATCATCCGTTCCGCGCCGCCCAGTGACCGCGAGGAGACCATCCTCGACCGCGCGCTGAAGGTGCTGGACGAGCGCCACGAGGGCGTCCCGGTGCTGGCCGACCTGCTCAAGGTCATTCAGGACGCTCCCGAGGAGGTGCGTCAGGTCGCGCTGGACCGTGGATCCCTGGACCGCTACCGCGAGATCACCGATCACCTGGAGGCCTCTCTCATCGGCCTGGTCGGTGGCGGACGGCTGGGGGAGATCTTCGCCGCCCCCACCTCCAACCCGATGAAGCTGGACCGGCCCGTCGTCTTCGACGTCTCCTCCATCGACGACTCCGAGATCGACCTGCAGGCCGCCGTGCTGCTGGCCTGCTGGTCCACCGGGTTCGGCGCGGTCGGAGTGTCCCATGCCCTGGCTGACGCTGGGCTGGCCCCGCGTCGCCACTACTTCGTCGTCCTGGACGAGTTGTGGCGGGCGCTGCGCGCCGGCCGTGGCATCGTCGACCGGGTCGACGCCCTCACCCGCCTCAACCGCCAACGCGGCGTCGGCATGGCCATGGTCTCCCACACCATGAGTGACCTGATGGCGTTGGCCAGCGAGGAGGACCGCGCTAAGGCGCGTGGGTTCGTGGAACGGTCCGGCATGGTCATCTGCGGAGGCCTGCCCGAGGCGGAGATGCCCATGCTCAACAGCGCGGTGCGGATGTCACGCGCTGAGCAGCGACTGCTGTCCAGCTGGCAGGACCCACCCGCTTGGGACGCCACCGCCGGACGCGAGGCCGCGCCCCCGGGGCGCGGCAAGTTCCTCATCAAGGTCGGCGGCCGGCCCGGCATCCCCGTCCACGTCGGCCTGACCGCGGCCGAGGTCGCCATCAACGACACCAACAAGCTGTGGCACAGCGCCTCCCGCATCGGCACTTCGGAAGGGACGTGACATGCCCTCGACCAGACGCCGTGGCGTCCAGCCTTCGACCGTCAGCGCCGAGACTCTCCTCGGGGCTGCCGCCCTGGTTCTGCTCACCTTGGTCGTGGGCGGGGCCTGGTGCGCGATCCACCTGGCCGACCTCTTGGCCTCCAATCCGCAGCATCCACCCCTCAACCCCGCCACGCTCGCCGTGGCCCTGGCCACCGGGGAGACCGTCTGGACCGACGGCACCACCGTCGTTGTCGTCGCCGAGGTGCTTTTCCTGCTCGGGACAGTCGGTCTCGTCGTGTGGTGGCGCCGGCGCCGCAAGCGCAGGTCCAGCCGGGTGGACCGGGCCGCCGTCTACATGGGCTCCGGGGACGAACTGGCCGCGCTGACCGAACAGGGGGCCGCGGCCACCGCGCGCCGGCTCGGCGTCACTGGCGCCCCCGGCGTGCCGATCGGGCGCGTCGTCGCCGACGGGCGCATGTTGTACGGCTCCTGGGAGGACATGCACATCGATATCTGGGGACCGCGCACCGGCAAAACGACCTCGCGGGCGATTCCGGCCATCCTGGCCGCCCCCGCCACCTCCTCGGTGCTGGTCACCTCCAACAAGCGAGACGCCACCGACGCCACCCGCGACGTGCGCGCCGAGATCACCGGCAACACCCCCTGGGTGTTCGACCCCCAGCAGATCGCCCGTGAGGAGCCGACCTGGTGGTGGAATCCGCTGTCCTACGTCACCGACGAGGTCAAAGCCGCCCAGCTCGCCGGCCACTTCGCCTCCGGCAGCCGCGAGAACGGAGCGCGCGCTGACGCCTACTTCGACGGTGAGGGCAGGAACCTGCTCGCCGGACTGCTGCTGGCCGCCGCGTTGGACGATCGCCCCATCACCGACGTCTACACCTGGCTGACCCGCCCCACTGACGACACCGCCGTCGCCATCCTCGCCGACCATGGGTTCCCCCTGCAGGCCGACGGTGTCGCCGGGATCGTCAACGCCCCTGACAAGCAACGCGCTGGCGTCTTCGGTACCGCCGCCCAGATGGCGTCCTGCCTGACCAACCGCCGTATCGCCCCCTGGATTACCCGTCAGGGGGCCGACGACGACCGACCCCACTTCGACCCCTATGCCTTCGCCCGTGGCGGTCACACCCTCTACAGCCTGTCCAAGGAGGGTGCCGGAACCGCCGGGCCACTGGTGACCGCGCTGACCGTGGCCGTTGTTGAAGCGGCGGAGGAGATCGGGTCGGCCAGCCCGGGCGGGCGCCTGCCCACCCCGCTGCTGGGCGTGCTGGACGAGGTTGCCAACGTTTGCAAATGGGCCGAGCTGCCCAACCAGTACTCCCACTACGGCTCTCGCGGCATCGTGCTCATGGCGATCCTGCAGTCGTGGTCCCAGGGCGTGGAGGTGTGGGGTCAGGAGGGCATGCGCAAGCTCTGGTCGGCCGCCAACGTCAAGGTTTATGGCGGCGGTGTCTCCGAGACCGCCTTCCTCCAGGAGCTATCCCAGCTCATCGGCGACTACGACCGGCGCTCGGTCTCGGCCTCCATCAGTCGGGACGGCCGTTCCACCACCCGTCAGCTCACCAACCAGACCACCATGGACGTGGCCGACCTGGGCGCGCTGCCTCGAGGCCGCGCGGTCCTCATCGCCTCGGGGGCACCCCCCACGCTGATCAGGACCGTGCCATGGATGGCCGGCCCTCACGCCCAGGCCGTCAAGGCGTCCATCGCGGCACACGAGGCGGGAGGCCAGTCGTGACCACCGAATCTGGCAGTTACGAGGACGACCTTGCTGCGCTCATGGCACTGATCTCCACCCCAGACGACGAAGAGGTACAGGATTCGCAGGTGGCCGCAGCGGGGGCGGCGGACCGCGTAGACGATGCTGTGCTGGTCGACGCTGGAGATGTTGGACAGGACCTGTGTTACGGATCGGTGGACGAGTTCGTGCGCGAGGTCATCGTGCCGCTGTACCGGCGCAAGGTCGGTCCGCGCGGGCCACGGCGCTGGTCGGCTCAGTGGTGGCGCAATGGAGAGGCAGTCTCGCGCCTGGACGGCCTTTGGCGATCCTGGGAACACCTGCGCCAGGATGGCGCGACCGGGATCAGTAGTTGGTGGCGTGACCACGCTGACTACCACATGAACATCCTCTTCGACCCCGATGGTCCCTTCGCCGCCTCCACCGACGAGAACCGGGCCGGCGAACCCCTGCCCTATGACCCGCCGCCGCCGGGCCTGTTCACCGACGCCCGCACCATCGGTTGACCTGGAGACGACCATGACCGAATCCGACGGCATCGAGGAAGCGCTCTCCCATAACCTGCGCGAGGCGATGGTCAGGGCGGAACAGGTCGGGCGTCTGCTGGCCCGCCGACTCGACCTCATCACCGACACCCTCGCTCGCGGAGCCGTGGCGGCCGACCGGGCTTTTGCGCTCCATCGCCTGCGCAGGCGGGTCTGGAAGAAGGCCCAGGAGAAGCTGAAGCAGGTCGAGGACCCCCAATGGTGGGAGCGCGCAACCCCGGACCAGATCGCCGAGGTCCATGAGGTGGCCGTGACCTGGCGCGACCAAGAGCGGATAGCCCGGAAAGCCGACGACACCATCCACCAGGAGGTCCTGGACCGTTATGGGCTTGACCTGCGCACCCTAACGCGGCAACAGGTGTGGGAGGGACTGGAAAGGTCCACCAACGAGATCGATGGCGAATCTAAGCCCACCTATGACTCGCCGGAACGGCGCGATCGGGAGAAGCAGCGGATGGAGCGGGAAGGACTCGACCCTGAGCTCATCGACACCCACATGGTCGTGGACACGATGAACGCCCGGCCGCCGCACGACGCCGTACAACGATGGTGGGCGCGGTGGCGCTCGCGTGGTCCACGCGGTAGGGAGCTCCCCGGCCAGCAGGCCGAACAGGACCTCGGGTTGTGATCTCAACCCCCGATCCCGCTGTTCCCCGTACCTCTCTGTTGCTGGCAGGTGTGGCTTGAATCTGCCTGGGACGTATCCGGGAAAGCACCGTCCTGATCTCTTGGTGAGGCGAGTCGTCGAAGTCCGCCGTGTCCGGTTCCCTCCCGTCCCGCCCGTGGGGTCGGGCGGTGGTGTCTCAAGGCGGGCGAAATCGAGCTTTACGGTCATCCCCTGGCAGGTCGGTATCCTGGGAAGGAATCCGAAGGCCCGGCGTACGACGTCCGCCGGCCCGCACGGCCGCCTCCCGGGAGGGCCCCGGGGCGGCCCCGCCCCCAGATCACCCGGCGTGAGAATGGAGAGCCGTCCAGGTGCGAGATCCTGCTGATCTCTACGAGCTTCGCCCCGATCCTCCCGAGCTCGCCGAGCCGGTCATGTTGGTGGCCCTCGACGGCTTCGTGGACGCGGGGGCCGCCGCCAGGCAGGCGGTGGGAAGCCTGCTCGAGGACTTCGAGGCCGAGGAAATCGCGACCTTCGATATCGACCGGCTCCTCGACTACCGCTCCCGCCGTCCGGTGATGACGTTCAACCGGGACGCCTGGACCGGTTACGCCGACCCCAAGCTCGCCCTCTACCTCCTGCGTGACGGCGAGGGCACGCCCTTCCTCCTCCTCAACGGCCTGGAGCCCGACCGGGAGTGGGAGGCGTTCAGCCAGGCCGTCATCCAGCTCGTCGAGCGTTTCTCGGTGAGCCTGACGGTGGGCTTCCACGGCATCCCCATGGCGGTCCCCCACACCCGCCCGGCCACTGTCACGGCCCACGCCACCCGCGCCGAGCTGGTCTCGGGTTTCACCCCGTGGATGGGGACCGTGCAGGTTCCGGGCAGCGCCGCCTCCCTGCTGGAGTACCGCCTGGGCGAGGCCGGCCACGACTTCATCGGGTACGCCGTCCACGTCCCCAGCTACCTGGCCCAGTCGGAGTACCCGCGGGCGGCCCTGTCGGTGCTGGAGTACGTCGCCGGGGCCACGGGCCTGGCGCTTCCCACCAGCCGCCTGGAAGAGGCCGCGAGCGAGACCGACGCCGAGATCGAACAGCAGGTCCAGGCGTCGGAGGAGGTCCAGCGGGTGGTCCACAACCTCGAACGGCAGTACGACGACTTCCTCGCGTCGCGCGACCTCGCCGCCGACCTCGACCCCCTGCTCGCCGGGGACGAGTCGCAGCTGCCCACCGCCGACGAACTCGGCGCGGAACTCGAACGCTACCTCGCCGAACGCGACCGCGGCACAGAAGGATGACGGCCGGACCCGTGCTCTACCAGTTGCTCTTCCACGCCGTTCTGCGCCGCATGGACGCCGAACAGGCCCACCACCTCAGCTTCGCCGCGCTGCGCGCCTCGGCGAACGTCCCGGGGGTCGCCGAGGCGATGCGCCGGGTCCTGGGGCCCCGCGACCCCGAACTCCGGATCCACGCGCTGGGCCGGGAGTTCGCCGGCCCGCTCGGCTTGGCGGCGGGTTTCGACAAGAACGCCCACGGAGTGGCCGGGCTCGTCGCGCTCGGCTTCGGGCACGTCGAGGTCGGCACGGTCACCGCGCGCCCCCAGCCCGGCAACCCCAAGCCGCGGCTGTTCCGGCTCGTCGCCGACCGCGCGATCGTCAACCGGATGGGGTTCAACAACGAGGGCTCGGCGGTGGTGTCGGAACGGCTGCGCGCCCACCGCGCCCGCCACGGACGCCGGCACGTCATCGGCGCCAACATCGGCAAGACGAAGGTGGTCCCCGAGAACGAGGCGATCGCCGACTACGTCACCAGCGCGCGCCGTTTCGCCGACGTCGCGGACTACCTCGTGGTCAACGTCAGTTCGCCCAACACCCCGGGGCTGCGCAATCTCCAGGCGGTCGAGCACCTGCGGCCGCTGCTGACCGAGGTGCGCCGTACGCTCGACGACGCCGGCCACCCCGAGCTGCCGCTCCTGGTGAAGATCGCGCCGGACCTCGCCGACGCCGACATCGACGCCGTCGCCGACCTCGCCCTGGAACTCGGCCTGCACGGCATCATCGCCACCAACACCACGATCGCGCGCGAGGGCCTGCGGACCGACCCCGCCCAGGTCGACGCGGCGGGCGCCGGTGGTCTGTCGGGCGCCCCGTTGAAGCACCGCTCGCTGGAGGTGCTCAAGCGGCTGCGCGCGCGGGTGGGCGACCGTATCGTGCTCATCGCGGTCGGCGGGGTGGAGACCCCGGTGGACGCGTGGCTGCGCATCCGGGCCGGGGCCACCCTGGTGCAGGGCTACACGGGGCTGATCTACGGCGGTCCGCTGTGGCCGCGCCGCATCCACAAGGGGCTGGCGCGGCTGGCGCGGGCGGCCGGTTACGCCTCGGTCGCCGACGCGGTCGGGGTCGACGTCGACCTCGCGGTCCGCGACCGCGCGCCGGCCCGCTGAGATCGGCCTCCCACGACGGGAGACGGGCCGGTGCGCCACCCTTCGCGGGGTGGCGCACCGGCCCGTTGGGTCTCCTCGGGGGTCAGCGGGCGGTGAGCGGCGCGTACCCCTCCAGCTCCGCGCCGAGCAGCGGCCCCGCGAAGTGGCTGGGGCGGACCCGCACACCGGTGACACGTTCGGCCAGTGCCAACGCCGCGGCGCCCGGATCGGGGTGCACCGCCTCCGCGTCGGTGTCGATCCCCACCGCGGTCATCTCCGCCAGCAGGGCGTCGGGCTCGGTCCCCTTGCGCGCATCAGGGAAGCGGACGTCGAAGAAGGTCCGCAGCACGCCGTCGGCGACCCAGCGGAACTCGTAGCGGTGCTCCATGACGACCCGTACCGACACGAGTTCGGTCCCGGCCGACAGGGCCCGGTAGCGCTCGGGCCGGGTGGCGCGGCACCCGGTGGGCTCCACCAGCAGGGTCCACCCGTTCACCTGGAGGGCGTGCGCGGTCATCGGGGGAGCGCCCTCGCAGCACAGGCCGGCCTCCACGGCCTCGGCGATGGGCAGTGAGCGCAGCCGGCGCTCGTCGGCGCCGAGCCGGCACAGGGCCTCGGCCTTGCCCACGCCCTTGACGTAGGACAGGCAGTAGGCCTCGGCGAGGTCGGGCTGGGTCTCTTGGAGCCAGGCATAGTCACGGGCAAGTGCGGCGGACATCGGCCCGTCCCTTCGACAGTCGGGGGCCTCGTTGCGGTGGGCGGCGTTGTCCACGTCGCTTCCGGCCTTCACCCGGCGTGTTCCCACTAGGAGGTCGGCTAAGCGTCCCATTGTTCAGGTCACCATTGGTCGGTCGGGATGTTCGGGGGCGGGGACGAGCGCGGAGACCACCGCGAGGATGCGCTGCACCAGTTCGGCGGGGGTGGCGGTGGCGTCGATGACCACGCCCTCCTCGTCGTCGTGCAGCGGTTCCAGCTCGGCCAGTTGTGCCTCCAACAGGGCGGCCGCCGTGGCGTCGCGCAGTCGGCGTACGCGGCGCACGAGCAGGTCACGGCCTGCGGAGAGGTGGATGAAGTACAGTCCCGGGTCGCCCGAGCGCAGCAGGTCACGGTGCCGGCGGGTCAGCGCGGGACAGGTGGCGACGGCGAACACGCCGTCGCGGCGGCGTTCCGACAGCCAACGGGACAGCGGGCCCGGGAAGGGCTCCCGATGGTCGGGGGCCATGTCACGGACGTCGATGTAGGAGGCGGTCAGATGGCGGGCGAGCAGTCTCGCCACGGTCCTCGTACCGGTCCCGGCGACCCCCATCATCACGAGGGCCTTCCGCGGCGGCCCCAGGTTCCAGCCGTCAACGTCACTACTCGCACCCACGAGCGACCACCTTACGCGCGAATGGGGGCAGCTCCGTATCCGGGACCGCCCCCACGCGGGGTCATCCATGCCACATCTTCGGGCGCGGGGGTCAGGCGTCCGGTGACGCGCTGGGATCGGGGGCCTCCTCCTGCTCCTCGGGCTCGGGGTGGCCGTCGAAGTAGGACTTGCCGGCCTCGGTGTCACCGAGGAGCTGCGAGACCGTCACCATCGTGTACCCCTGTTCCTCCAGCCGCTTCAGGATCTCGGGAACCGCGTCGACCGTCGTGGAGTGGATGTCGTGCATGAGGATGATCGAACCGGGCTGGACGTTCTCGACCGCGCGCTTGGCGACGATGTCGGCGTTGCGGTCCTTCCAGTCGTTGGTGTCGACGCTCCAGATGATCTCGGCCAGCCCCAGCTCCTTGCTCACCTCCGCGACGGAGTCGTTCGTCGCGCCGTAGGGGGGACGCATGAGGTCGACGTCGTAGCCGGTCTCACGCCGGATCAGGGCGTTGACGGTGGCGAGCTCGGAGGTCACCTTCCCCGACGACACCGTGGTCAGGTCGGGGTGGGTCACGGTGTGGTTGGCCACCTCGTGCCCCTCGGCGTATTGGCGGCGCACGGTGGTGGGGTGTTCGCGGACCGGGCCGCCGGTGAGGAAGAACGTGGCCCGCGCGTCGTGTTCGGCGAGCGCGTCGAGCAGCTCGGGGGTCCGCTCCCCGGGGCCGTCGTCGAAGGTCAGCGCGACACACTTGGAGTCGGGTGCCGAGCAGTCCACCGAGTCGTCGCGGGCGGGCAGTACGCCGGGCACCGCGCTCGGGGCGGGGTCGGCGGAGGGGGAGGGGGCCGGCCGCTCGATCCGGAAGTCGGGGGTGACGACGGTGGCGGCGGCCTGCGCGCGCCGGCCGAAGTCCGACAGCAGCGGTTCGACGTCGTCCTTGCGGACCACGGTGAACACGCGGCCGTCTTCGGGGGGCGCGACCTGACCTTCGTCGAACTCCACGACCAGGTCGCCGTCGGCGTTGAACCCCATCGAGTCGTACAGGCGCAGGATCGGGTGGAGCGCGGAGACGTCGACGTCGTCGGAGGCGGAGAGGTTCTCCTGGACGATGTCGTTGAGGGCGTCGAGTTCCTCCTGGCCGGCGATCAGCTGGGTGGAGTAGGCCGGACGTCCGTTGGCGGCGTCGTACCAGTGGGTGGAGTAGAGGGTGCGCGGCCCCTCGGAGTCCTCCTCGTCTTGGACGAGCCGGATGCCGACGACGTCGTCGCCGGCCACGGTCACCCCCCAGTCGATGCCGATGCTCTTGGCTCCGGGGTTGGCGGCCCGGAAGTCGTCGACCTCCTGCGCGGTGGCCGCGGCGAGGTGCTCGGTCAACGGGGCGGCGTTGGGGACGGTCGGGTAGGCGACCTCGACGGCGACCCCGTCATCCTCGCTGCTCTTCTCCTCACCGAGGTCGACGACCAGCGCCGGGTCGACGACGGTCAGTTCACCGGGCTCCCCGGTCGCGGGCTCGCGAGGGTCCTCCTGGGTTCCGGAGGCGTGTTCGGCCTCGCTTCCGGACGAGCACGCTCCGGCCAACAGGACGGCCGCGCTGGCCGCGGCGACGCCACGCACGAGGCGGGCGCCTCCGCGCCGGGCGGTGCCTCGGAAGGTGCGGGAGGTGCTGGAGGGCATGGATTCACCAGGGACTTTCAACGGAAGGATGGTCTTTCACAGTCGAAGAGGTTCGACTTGCTTTGTCGCACGGGTGGGGTGGGACGGTTCCCTATCTTCTATGTCGATATGGACACGGTCCCCCTGATGAGGCTAGAACCACCGAGGCCGTGGCGTCTCACCCAATCGAGTAATAACACGACCGCATCGGGTCCGCTTTCAGGTGTTCGGTGCTTGAAACAGCCTCTGACATGCCGGTTCGCGGAGGCGAGGCGGGGCGGGGGCCGAAAATGCCATCTCGATCACGTGTCGGCCACAAGCGGACACGGCCGATCGGCCCACCGCCTCCGCGGTCGAGGCGGTCTGCAGGGGACGGCCTATACTCCCGGTGCGGTCGGTTCACGCGCGGCCTCGGGTCGTGCGTGTCGCAAGAGGGAACCCGGTGCGAATCCGGGACTGCCCCGCAGCGGTATGTGGGAACGAACGCCGTTTTTCGAGCACTGGACGCCACGGCGTCGGGGAAGCGACGGCCAGTAGGAGACGTGACGCGCCGCGTCACGCCGTGCCCGCGAGTCCGAAGACCTGCCACCGCCCGTGGTCGCGCCGCGACCACGGCTGTCCGAGGCCCCGAGGGAGGGCCGGACGACGACGGACGGTGGCCGCGTGGGCCCCGCCCGCGCGTTCGCGCACCCTCGTGGCCGAAGGACGACGGCTTCGACGAGGGAGAGAAGACCATGCGCGAGGACCTGAACGTGTCCGTCGGGGCGGGTGCCCGATGACGACGACCGTTCTCGGCTACCCCCGCATCGGGCCGCGGCGCGAGCTCAAGCGCGCCCTGGAGTCCTACTGGGCCGCGGACATCGACGCGGCCGAACTCGACACCGTGGCCGCCAGGCTGCGCGGCGCCACCTGGCGGACGCTGCGCGAGGCGGGCGTCGAGCACATTCCGTCCAACACCTTCTCCTACTACGACCACGTGCTCGACACCGCGGTCATGTTCGACCTGGTGGCGCCGCGTTTCGCCCGGATCGCCGAGGGGGACGACGACCGCTCCGCCGAGCTGCGGCGCTACTTCGCCATGGCCCGGGGCTGCGATGAGGCGGCGCCGTTGCGGATGACGAAGTGGTTCGACACCAACTACCACCACCTGGTGCCGGAGCTGTCGCCGGCCACCCGGCCGCGCCTGGCCGGGCGTAAGCCCCTGTCGGAGTACGTCCAGGCGCGTGGGCTCGGCTATGAGACCCGTCCGGTGCTGCTCGGCCCGCTGACCCTCCTCCTGCTGTCCGAGGGCTCCCCTGACGCCCCGCGGGGATGGCGGCCCCTGGAGCTGCTCGACGGGCTGCTCGACTGCTATGCCGAACTGCTCGGTGAGCTCGCCTCCGCGGGTGCGGGGTGGGTCCAGCTCGACGAACCGATCCTGGCCACCGACGCCGGCCAGGAGGTTCTGCGCGAACTGGGGGACGCCTACGAGCGCCTGGGCGGGGTGGCGCAACGGCCGAGGATCCTCGTCGCGGTCTACCACGGGCCGGCCGGCGAGGGCGCGCTGGAGACGCTCAAGCGGACCCCCATCGAGGGGGTCGCCCTGGACCTGGTGCGCGGCAACGCCGAGGACGTGTCCAAGGTCGGCGGCCTGGGCGCAAAGAGCCTGGTCGCCGGGGTCGTGGACGGACGCAACGTCTGGCGCGCCGACATCCCGGCGGCCCTGTCGACGCTGGCCTCCCTGCTGGGCCTGGCGGGGGAGGTCGTGGTGGGGACCTCCTGCCCTCTCCTGCACGTCCCCTACGACCTGGAGGTCGAGACCGGCCTGGACCCGTCGGTGCGCGACCGGTTGGCCTTCGCCCGGCAGAAGCTCGACGAGGTGGTCCTGCTGGGCCGCGCCCTCGCCGGAGCGGAGGACGTCGAGGAGCAGCTGGCCGGGGCCCGGCAGCGGTCGAGCGAGCGCGCCCCGCGGGCCTTCACCGACCAGCGGGTGCGGGCCAGGCTGGAGGCGCTCGGGCAGGCTCCGGCCCGCCCCTCCTACCGGCAGCGCGAGCGCGCCCGGGCCCCGCTGCCTCCTCTGCCCACGACGACGATCGGCTCCTTCCCGCAGACAGGTGAGATCCGGGCGGCGCGCGCCGCCCACCGGGCGGGACGGATCACGACGCAGGAGTACGAGCGGGAGATGCGCGCCGAGATCGACCGCGTCATCGCCCTCCAGGAGGACATCGGCCTGGACGTCCTCGTCCACGGCGAACCCGAACGCAACGACATGGTGCAGTACTTCGCCGAGCGGCTCGACGGTTTCGCCGTCACCGACCACGGGTGGGTGCAGTCCTACGGTTCGCGCTGTGTCCGCCCGCCGATCCTCTACGGCGACGTCGCCCGGCCCACCCCGATGACCGTGGAGTGGACCACCTACGCCCAGTCCCGCACGGACCGGCCGGTCAAGGGGATGCTCACCGGGCCGGTCACCATGCTGGCCTGGTCGTTCGTGCGCACCGACCAGCCGCTCGCCGAGACCGCCCGCCAGGTCGCCCTGGCCCTCCGTGACGAGATCTCCGACCTGGAGCGTGCCGGGATCCGCCACATCCAGGTCGACGAGGCGGCGCTGCGGGAGCTGCTGCCGCTGCGCGGACGCGACCACGCCGCCTACACCGCCTGGGCGGTGGGGGCGTTCCGGTTGGCCACCTCGGGGGCCACCGCCGGCACCCGTATTCACTCGCACATGTGCTACTCGGAGTTCAGCGCGATCGCCCCGGTGATCGACGCCTTGGACGCGGACGTGACCAGCATCGAGGCGGCCCGTTCCCAGGCGTCCCCGGCGGCCGACCTCGCCGGCGCGGGGTTCGACCGGGGGATCGGTCCGGGGGTCTATGACATCCACTCCCCGCGCGTCCCGACGGTGGCGGAGATCGAGCAGGCGCTGCGCGCGGCGCTGGAGCACACCGAGCCGGAACGGCTGTGGGTCAACCCCGACTGCGGGCTGAAGACACGCGGCTACGCCGAGGTCGAGCCGGCGTTGCGCGCCATGGTCGAGGCGGCCCGCAGGATCCGGGCCGAGCTGGCCGGGTGAGCCGGGCGGGGCCTTCTCCGGGAAGGCCCCGCCCCGTGCCCCGGCGGACCCGGCCGCACGGCCGGGTCCGCCGCCCATGAGGGGGCGGGGCGCGGCGCGTCCTCGCGCGGCCGGCGTCACCGTCCCGGGCCTGTGGAGCCGGCCGTCCCGTCGACGTCCCGGGCACGGCCGAGGACGTCCACCCTTGGCCGTCCGGTGCTTCGGCGCCGCGCCCGTCGCGGCCGGGAACCGGCCCCGGCCGCGTGGAGCACAGCCCGTTCGACCCGGAGCGGGCCCCGCCCGCGCCGTCCCCCGCCGTCGTGGTCTCCCCGACGGGGGCGCCCGGCCCGGGAGACGACGGGCTCAGGCGGTGGCGGGGAAACGGACCTGCGGCGGGTCGAGGGGACCCGGATCGGCGCCCACGCGCTCGCACACCCGTCCCGAGACCCAGTGGGCGTGGTCCAGGCACGCCGCGAGCGCCTGTGCGTCCAACGAGGCCAGCCGGTCCCGCCCGGCGGCGCCCAGGACGCCGTTGCGGTCGAGCGCGTCCAAGACCCCCGCGGCGAAGGCGTCCCCCGCGCCCACGGTGTCGGCCACCTTCACCGCGGGCGGTGTGCGCACCAACAGGAGCGGGTCGGCCCCGCCGCGCAGCGCGACGGTGCCCTCCCCGCCCCGTGTCACGAACACCAGACGGGGCCCCAGCCCCGCCCAGAAGCGGGCCGTCTCTTCGACGGAACGTCCCGGGTACAGCCACCTGACGTCCTCGTCGCTGGCCTTGACGATGTCGGCCAGCGCGATCTGGCGCTCCACCCGCTCACGCTCGGTCGCGGGGTCACCGGCGAGGGCGGGGCGGATGTTGGGGTCATAGCTCACGGTCACCCGCTCGCGCTGCCGGGCGATCCACTTCTCCAGCACCGCCGAGCCGGGGGCCAGGGCCAGCGCCAGCGAGCCGACGTGCAGCGCCGTCACGTCGTCCGCGACGGGATCGGGCAGCTCCTCGGGACGCCACTGCCAGTCGGCGGTGCCGTTCACGTAGAAGCCGTACTCGGCGTGTCCCGCCTCGTCGATGTCGGCGATGGCCAGGGTGGACGGCTCGGAGGCGCTGACCAGGTCGCGCCCGTCCACGCCACACGACGTGATGTAGCCGCGCAGCCGGCGGCCGAAACGGTCGGAGCCGATCCGGGCCAGCAGGGACGCCGGGGTTCCGAGCCGGGCCAGCGCGACAGCGGTGTTGGTCGGCGCGCCACCTGGCGCGGCACGGTAGGTTCCGCTCTCGGCGCTGATGAGATCGATCAGGGCCTCGCCGACGACGGTGATCAAGGCAGGTCCTTTCCGAGGGGTAGAGGGGAGGACGCGCCTGTCAGGCGCGTCCGGAACGGTCCGGGCCCCGCCGTAGGGGAGGAGCCGACGGCGTTGCGGCGCCGAGAGGGCGCGAGGCTCTCGCATGCCACGCGGACGTCCTCCTCGGTCCCGTCGGCGGGTCCGGCCGCGCCGGAGGGAAGCGGGCCGCTTCCCGTTGGGAGTATGGCCTTAGCGCGCCACTCGGACAACGCGCCCGCCCCGAGAGGGAGCGGACGCGCGAAGGGGCGCGTGGAGGATCCACGCGCCCCTTCGGGACAGGTCGGCGTCAGCTTCCCACGAGGTTGAGGGCCTGCTTGCCGAGCTCGGGCATCAGCCCCTCGACGTCGGAGAACTCCAACGGCGCGGGAGCGCCCTCGGACATGATGTCCGGGCTCATCGTGTAGATGATCTCCAGGTTCATGTTGTCCTCGCGGATGAGCAGGGTCGCCACGGATTGGTTGCCGAAGGACTCCTGCTCGCTGAAGATCAGCTTCGCCTCGTCACCGAGGTTGACGTCCTGCTGCTCCAGCACCTTGGTCGGCAGGATGTCGCTCGTCTCGTCGGTGGCGTAGTCGAGGTTGAACTGGAAGTCCTCCTTGGCGCCCTCGACCGAGTCGGAGGCACCGTAGGGCACCGAGTAGTCGACCTGGAGGGTGCCGTAGGTGCCGTCCTCGCCGAGGACGCTCCAGGTGCAGGAGGAGTTGTTGTCGCTGAGGTACTTGCTCGGGTCCGTGGCGCCGATCTCCGCGGCCTTCTCCTCGGTGATGGCCGTGCAGGGGTCCTCGGTGAGCGTGTAAGGCGGCTCGCCCGCGGCGCTGGTGGTGCCGCCCTCGTCGCCGCCCTCCTGCTCCTGGCCGCTCTGCTGCTCCTGCTCCTGCGAGGTGCCGGCGTCGCCGCCACCGGCCGAGGGCGCGGGTTCGCTGGAGCCGTTACGCATCAGCATCACCACGACCGCGACGACGAGGATCAGGATGACCGCGCCACCGCCGATGACGATCCACAGCCCGGCGTTGCTCTTGCGCGGGGCGGGCGGCTGCGGCGGGTAACCGGGCATCCCCATGCCGGGACCCCCGGGGCCACCGGGGCCATAAGGCGGCTGCCCGCCCTGGAACATCTGCTGTTCGTGGGGCTGCTGGAACTGCGGGGCGCCGGGCTGCTGGCCGTAGGGGCCGCCCTGGTAGGCGGGCTGGCCGCCACTGTCGCCATAGGGGGACGACGGGTAGGGGCCGCTCGGGTACTGGGGCTGGCCGCCACCGGGCTCGCCCTGCTGGCCGGCTCCGCCGTAACCGCCACCGTAGTGGCCCGGCTGTCCGCCGGAGTCTGAGTCACCACCGGGGTACTGCGGTGGCTGTGTGTAGGGTCCGTTGTCGCTCATGGCTCCCCTCGCGCCCGCTGCGTTGTGTTCCGTCCTGGGACGCACGTGAACGCCCCATGGTTCCAACTGGATGACTTGCCCGGCGCACTCCTGCCGGCCGTCCGCGGGGCACCGGAAGCTTACGCGTCGTCGGTGACGTTTCCGGTGGCCGCGTCTTGGGGGTGAGGAAGCGGACAAGACCTCCGGCGTCACGTCCGGGGAACGGGCCGTTGACGTGGGAGGCGGCCGGTTCCGCGGGGGACGCGAGAGCTGAAATCCTAGCCCGAGACGGGGGCTGGAGGGCAGACATCAAGGGAGGAAGCAGGCGGATCGTCACTCTTTTGTAGCTGGACTGTGCTGCCTGCGGCGCTCCCGGGGAACCCCGGCGGGGGAAGGCGCGGCCGCGATCGTTGCCGGATCGAAACCCGGGCGGGACCGATGGCCACGCCTTTTTGGCGAATCGTGGCGGGAAAGGCGGCCGAGAGCCCGGCGGGGCCGCCGGGCGGCGCCTAGAGTTGCCGGCGAGCGGTGGGCAGGGGAGCCCGGCGACCGGACAGGAGGGTGCGCTGATGTCGTCTCCGTCTTCTTCGGCTGGACGTGACGAGGACGCGCGGGCCGAGCCGCCCCGGCGGGGACCGCTCGCCTGGGCCGTCTTCGTCGTCGCGATCGCGGTGGTGCTGGCCGTCATGGCCGGGTGCATGACGGTGATGTACGCGCCGGTGTTCTCCGGTCTGGGGGGCTGACTCCCGAGCCCGCGGCGGGAGGGCGGGGCGGAGCCCTACGGACGGGCTTCCACTCCCATCGACCGCCGCCGGCCATCGCCGCACGGCGCCGGCCGTCCGCGTTCCCGCAGGCCCGAGGCCGGCCCCGCGGCGGCCTGCCCGGGGCGGTGCTCGGCCCGTCTCGCCGGCGAACCGTGGAATGCCGGGTGGGCACCGAGAGAGCGGCGTACCTTGGGAACGACCACGGCCTCCGACGAGATGGGGATCACGATATGACCGACGCGCCGTTCAACCCGCGTGAGCTGCTCGCCGAGAGCCGACTCGGCGTCCTCGCGACCATCAAGTCGGACGGTCGGCCGCAGCTCTCCCCGGTGAGCCCCTTCTACGACCCGCGGACCGACACCGTCTACGTGTCGATGACCGAGGGGCGCGCCAAGACGGCCAACCTGCGACGCGACCCGCGGGCCGCGATCGAGGTGACGCGCTCCGATGGGTGGGCGTGGGCCACCGCCGAGGGCACGGTGACGCTCACCGGGCCGGGCGGCGACCCCCACGGCCCCGAGGTCGAGGCGCTGGTCGAGTACTACCGGCGCGCGGCCGGGGAGCACCCCGACTGGGCGGAGTACCGGTCGGTGATGGTGTCCGAGCGCAGGGTGCTCATGACGATGGCCGTCGAGCACGTCTACGGCGAGCGGCTCCGCTGAGGGCGGAGCCGGTCCACGCGGGATCAGACCGGCGAACGCGGGCCGCGGAGCTTCGACGCGGTGGGGCGCCAAGGGCCGGGACGCGACGGTGACGGCGCCTCACCGTGGCGGAGCGGGCCGCGCGCCCGTCAGAACATCGAGATGTGCACGTGGTCGAAGTGGTTCTCGGTGATGCTGCCGCGGTCGGCCATGTCGCGCCAGCCCTCGTCACCGCGCCGGATGTCCCAGATCTTCTGCCGGTAGATGATGTACATGATCCCGAGCCGGTCGGCGTTCTCCTGCGCCCACTCGGCGATGGCGTAGCCGTGGTCGATCTGCTCCTGCGAGGGCATCTGCCCGTTGGCGTCGACCATGAAGTCGCAGGCCCGGCCCTTGGGGTGTTCGCCGACCACCCAGCCCCCGTTGGGCCGATAGCAGCCGACGCCGCCGTGTTCCCGGTTCTCCCCGAACTCCTCGATGATGAGTTCCTTCATCTGGCGGGTGCGCGGCGTGAGGTTGTCGGGACCCCCCATCTGCTGCACCGGGTAGTCGGCGATCATCGCCTGGACCTCCTCGCGGCGCTCCTCCAGCGCCGCGAGGTCGGCCTCGACCTGTTCGACC
Organism: Marinactinospora endophytica; assembly: GCF_054780875.1. Taxonomy (NCBI): domain Bacteria; kingdom Bacillati; phylum Actinomycetota; class Actinomycetes; order Streptosporangiales; family Nocardiopsidaceae; genus Marinactinospora; species Marinactinospora endophytica. The sequence continues at coordinate 375,333 of NZ_BAAGVM010000001.1, forward strand.
TTGGCCTGCGCGGCCTCCTGCGCCTCGCGGTCCTGCGCGACGGCCTCTTCGAGCTGCGTGATCTTGTCGCGGTTGCTGGTGGCGAGGTGGTCGACCATCACCGCGCGGTCGATGATGTCCTGGGGGTCGTCCTCGACGAACAGGGTCATGGCCGGCTCCAGGCCGCCGCCGGTGTAGGTGGCGATGGCGAGCCGGCGGACCTCGTCGCGCGCCTCGTCGACCTGTTCCTGGGTCGAGTCCGCGCGCTCCTCGGCCTCCTGGGCCTCGGCGATGACGCCTTCCATGTCCCGCAGCTCGCCGTTGTACTCCTCGCTCAGGGAGTCGGCCCGGGCGAGGAGGCTGTCGAGGTCCTCGGCCGGCGCCGGCGCGGGCGCCACCGCCAGGGCGGGAGCGGGGGACAGGGTCAACGGTGCCACCAGGGCGAAGGCCGCGATGGCGACCCCCGAGCGGCGCAGTGACGCCGCGCCGAGGCGCGGGCGCGCGAGGGCGCTGCGGGACGGGCAAGGCGGATCGGGCGCCCAGAAGTCGGCGTAGTCGTCGCCGGTCGAACGGTCGGGCTGCACTCTCTCGCTCCTCGATAGGCGCAGGACTCCCGGGAGAGGGCACTGGCCTTCCCGGGAGCGGGGTCTGCTCGCTGCCGCGGGCCGCGTCGTGTGGTCGGCTCCGTCCGAGGACGGGGACGTCCCGGAGGGCGGGGCCGAGGAAGCTCGTGGCCGGACGTCGAGCACTTTAGGAAAAATTGACTCTCTTGCCAATCGCGATGCCAATATCACGCCCGGGGATGGGGAGGGTCGGGCACTCGCGGACGAGTCTAGGTGTCCGGCAAGGGGAAAGCGGACGTTTCGGGTGATCTGTGTCATGGCCCATGCGGCCTGTTCAGCTAGGGAGACTCGGATCACATTTTCCTACTGTTATAGTGGGTTTTGTGGCGGAGGTAACCCGCTCCACCGCAATGTGGACACGGCGGGAATGGTTGTCTAGTTACGTGGATGGTGAACGGATGAGCGGTGCGCACCCCTGCGTCGCGACGACGCGCGGGCGGCGGTACCTGTCCTGCCACCGTTCCGCCGGCGGGTGTTGCCTGATGCGCGGCTGAGCCCCGGCCTCCGTGAGATCCCGCGCCCCCGGGCGCGTTCCCCGCGGCGGCCCCGCCGCCCAGCCCCGGCGCGACCCCGCGCCGTGCGGCCGGTCCCCGCGTGGTCCCGGGCCGTGGCGGACCCTGCACCCATCCGGAAACTTAACGAGGAAGACCCAGTGATAAACGCTGTGGGCCTGCGCAAGGTCTACCGGTTGAAAGACCGCGAGGTGCTCGCGCTTGACGGCGTCGACCTGCACGTCCGTCAAGGCGAGATCTATGGCGTCGTGGGCCAGAGCGGTGCCGGCAAGAGCACCCTGCTGCGCTGCGTCAACCTGCTGGAACGCCCCACCGCGGGAACGGTCGCCGTCGACGGCGAGGACCTCACCTCCCTGAGCGGGGCCCGGTTGCGCGCGGCGCGGCGCGGGATCGGCATGGTGCACCAGCACTTCGCCCTGTTGTCCTCGCGCACGGTCGCGGCCAACGTGGCCTTCCCGCTGGAGATCGCCGGGGTGGGCCGCGCCGAGCGCCGCCGCCGTGTCGGCGAGCTCCTCGAACTCGTCGGCCTCCAGGAGAAGGCCCGCGCCTACCCGGCACAGCTGTCCGGTGGCCAGAAGCAGCGGGTGGGGATCGCGCGGGCGCTGGCGTCGAGTCCCAAGGTCCTGCTGTCGGACGAGGCCACCTCGGCGCTGGACCCGGCGACCACCGAGTCCATCCTCGAACTGCTGCGCGACCTCAACCGCGAACTCGGCCTGACCATCCTGCTCATCACGCACGAGATGGACGTGATCAAGCGGATCTGCGACTCCGCCGCGATCATGGAGCAGGGCGTGTTCCGCGAGTCCGGCAAGGTCCTCGACCTGCTCGCCACACCGGGGTCGCTGCTCGCCCGGTCCCTGTTCCCACTGCCGCCCGCCGACGCCCCCGGCGTCGTCACCATCACCTATCCGCGGCAGTTCGACGAGCCGCTGATGTCGGAACTGACCCGCAGGTTCGACGTTGACGTCAACGTCCTCGGCGGCGCGGTCGAGACCGTCTCGGGCCAGTCGGTGGGCCGGCTCAACGTCGGCATCCAGGGCGCCAACCGCGCTGCGGCCCTGGCCTATCTCAAGGACAAGGGGCTGTTGGTGGAGGAGTCGACCCGATGAGCTGGATCCACGAACTCGCCGAGCGCTGGCCGGACATGTGGCCCGTGCTGTGGCTGGGCACCCTGGACACGCTCTACATGGTCCTGTGGGCCACGCTGTTCACGGTCCTGTTCGGCCTGCCGCTGGGGGTGCTGCTCGTCATGACCGACCGGGGCGGGTTGACCCCGGCCCCCGCGGTCAAGGCGGTCCTGGGCGCGATCGTCAACATCGGTCGCTCGTTGCCGTTCATCGTGCTGATGGTGGCGGTGCTGTCGTTGACCCGGTTCCTCACCGGCACCACGCTGGGGCCGACGGCCGCCATCGTGCCGTTGAGCATCGGGGCGATCCCGTTCTTCGCCCGCCTGGTCGAGACGGCGTTGCGCGAGGTCGACCGGGGCGTCATCGAGGCGTCCCACGCCATGGGCGCGCGACGGCTGACGATCGTGGCCAAGGTGCTGCTCCCCGAGGCGCTGCCGGGACTGATCGCCGGACTGGTCATGACGATCGTCGCGCTCATCTCCTACTCGGCGATGGCCGGCGCGATCGGCGGCGGTGGTCTGGGTGACATCGCGATCCGCTACGGCTACCAGCGCTTCGACGACTACTACCTGTGGGCGACCGTGGTCTTCCTCGTCATCGTCGTCCAGCTCATCCAGAGCCTCGGTGACGTGCTCGTGCGGCGGATGTCCCACCGCTGAGAGCCCGTTCCGACATCACTGCAACGACAAGGAGCACACCGTGCGCAAGCCCTGGGCGATCCTCGCAGCCGCGACCTTGACCACCACCCTCGCCGCGTGCGGCAGCCCGAGCGAGAACGCGGCCCAGCAGGAGGGCGACAGCGATCTGACCACGCTGCGGATCGGCGTCAACCCGGTCCCCCACGGCGACATCCTGGGCTTCGTCCAGGAGAACCTGGCCGAGGAGGCCGGGCTGAACCTGGAGATCGTGGAGATCGCCGACTACAACCAGCCCAACCCGCAGCTCGCCGAGGGCGCGCTCGACGCGAACTACTTCCAGCACCGCGTCTTCCTCGGCGAGTGGCAGGCGGCCAACCCCGACGACGAGCTGGTCTACGTCAGCGACGTCCACGTCGAGCGCCTGGGGCTGTACTCCACGAAGGTGGAGGACGTGGCCGACATTCCCGAGGGGGCCGAGATCGCGGTGCCCAACGACGCCGCCAACCTCGACCGCGCTCTGACCACCCTGGAGGCCGAGGGTCTGATCACGGTGGATCCCGAGGCCGGCGCGCTGGCGACCGAGAAGGACATCGCCGACAACCCCAAGGACATCAAGGTCACCCCGTTGGAGGCGGCCCAGCTCCCGCGGTCCCTGGGTGACGTGGACGCCGCCGTGGTCAACGGTAACTACGCGATCGAGGCCGATCTGGCGACGGAGGCCAACACGCTGGCCTGGGAGCCCGACGGCGGCGCCGACTACGTCGAGAACTACGCCAACGGCCTGGTCGTGCGGGCCGAGGACCAGGACGACCCCGCGGTCACCAAGCTGGCGGAGCTGCTGCACAGCGACGAGGTCGTCTCCTACATCGAGGAGACCTGGCAGGGCGTGGTGTTCCCGGTGGAGAACCAGGCCTGACGTCGTCCGGCCCCTCGGGGCCGGGAGGGACGCCGAGTCGAGGGCCGTGGCCCCGCGTGAAGACGCGGGGCCACGGCCCTTTCGGCGTCGTGGGGGTGGGACGAGGCGGTGTGATCGGGGTAACGGTTATGTTTCGCCGTCATGTCGGGGGATTGACGTAGACCACACGGAAGGGCTTCTCTTGTGGGAGCGCTCCCATATGGGGGGTACGGGACGCCCCGTCGTTGACTTTCCTGCCGGAGAAGGGTCCGCAGATGCAAACCTTCCGACGTCGCCCCTTCCAGGCCGCCGCCGCGGCGGCCGGGGTCGGTGCACTCCTCCTCACGACCGCCTGTGGCGGCGGTGACTCCGCCGACGCCAACGGCGAGATCACTCTCGTCGTCGACACCTACGGGGTCTTCGGCTACGACGAGCTGTACAAGCAGTTCGAAGCGGAGCACCCCAACGTCACGATCGAAGAACGCAACATCACCGACCTCGCCGAGTACACCCCGCAGCTCCAGCAGAACATCGCCGCGGGCAGCGGAGCGGGCGACGTCGTCGCGCTGGAGGAGGGCAACGCCGTCCAGTTCCTCCAGCAGTCCGACAAGTTCGTCGACCTGCGCGAGTACGGCGCCGAGGAGCTGGAGGGCAACTTCCTCGCCTGGAAGTGGGAGCAGGGCAAGGACACCGAGGGCAAGCTCGTCGGCCTGGGCACCGACATCGGCAGCATGGGCATGTGCTTCAACATCGACCTGTTCGAGGAGGCCGGCCTGCCCACCGACCGCGAAGAGGTCGCCGAGCTCTGGCCCACCTGGGACGACTTCATCGAGACCGGCGCCGACTTCGTCTCGACGATCACCCCCTACTTCAGCGTGCTGACCGTCCAGGGCGGCGAGCACACCTTCCAGGACACCGAGGGCAACCTCGTCGTCGAGACCAACCCCACGATCCGCGAGTCGTGGGACCTCGTCACCCGCATGGCCGAGGAGGGGCTGTCCGCCAGCCTGCCGATGTGGTCCGACGAGTGGAACGCCGCGATCCAGAGCAACGCCTTCGCGACGCTGCCCTGCCCGGCCTGGATGCTCGGCCACATCGAGAGCACCGCGGGCACCTCCGGCGCCAACAAGTGGGACGTCGCCGCGGTCCCCGAGGGGCGCGGTAACTGGGGCGGTTCCTGGCTGGCGGTCCCGACGCAGAGCGAGCACCCGGAGATGGCCGCCGAGCTGGCCAAGTTCCTGACCTCCCCCGAGGGACAGCTCGAGGCCTGGAACTCCGCCAACGTCCTGCCCTCCTCGCCCGAGGCGATCGACAGCCCCGAGGTCCAGGAGTTCGAGCGCGAGTACTTCAACAACGCCCCGGTCGGCCAGATCTACGGCGCCAGCGCCAAGGAGCTGGAGCCCGTCTACTTCGGCCCGGACAACCAGGCCATCGGTGACGCCTTCCGCGCCGCCCAGGAGTCGGTGGAGCAGGGACAGGCCACCCCCGACGAGGCGTGGAACACCGCCGTCGAGGCGGCCAAGCGGGCCACCGGCGAGAGCTGACCTCCCGACCTGACCACGCGGCCCGCCCGGCCGGCCGGCACCCCCTCCCCGGTGCCCGGCCGCGCCGGGTCGGGCCGCCCTCATCACCCTCCTCAACGCATACGGAATTCTTCGAAGGAGCGCGCGACGTGACCACTCCTCTCAAGCGCGGTGGCGCCCCGCCACCCGCGGTCCCCCCCACGGGCGGGAGCCGCGGTGCCGCGGCACCGGGCAGCCCGAAGGGAACGGAGGAACGCCGGTTCCTGTGGACGAAGCTGGACACCAAGGCGTCGCCCTACCTTTTCATCGCCCCGTTCTTCATCCTGTTCGCGATCTTCGGGCTCTTCCCGCTGCTCTACACGGTGTGGGTCTCCCTGCACGAGTGGAGCCTCATCGGCGGCAACGAGGGCTTCGTCGGCCTGGACAACTACGCCCGGTTGATGGGTGACGCCAAGTTCTGGAACGCGCTCTACAACACCCTCGGCATCTTCCTCATCGCGGTCGTGCCGCAGCTGCTCATCGCGCTCTTCCTGGCCGACACCCTGAACCGCAGGCTGCGCGGGCGGACCATGTTCCGCATGGTGCTGATCCTGCCCTACATCACCTCGATCGCCGCTGTCGCGATCGTGTTCAGCCAGCTCTTCGGCACCCAGTACGGCCTCATCAACTACGGTCTCGGATTCCTCGGGATCGACCCGATCGACTGGCGGGGTGAGAAGTACGCCTCCTGGGTGGCCATCGCCATCATGATCGACTGGCGGTGGGTGGGTTACAACGCGCTGATCTACCTCGCCGCGATGCAGGCCGTCCCCAAGGACGTCTATGAGGCGGCGGCGCTCGACGGCGCCAGCCGGATGCGCCAGTTCTGGCAGATCACCATCCCGATGTTGCGTCCCACCATCATCTTCACGGTCATCATCTCCACCATCGGGCAGCTCCAGCTGTTCACCGAACCCTCGGTGTTCGGTACCGACGGGACGATGGCCGGCGGCACACAGGGACAGTTCCAGACGGTGATGATGCTGGTATTCCAGGAGGCCATGCGCTACGGCAACTACGGTTACGGTGCCGCCATCTCCTGGGCGTTGTTCCTGTTGGTCGTGCTCTTCTCGATCGTCAACGCCCTGTTGAGCAGCCGGATTCGGAGTGCGTCATGACCGCCACCTCCCTGACGACAACGAGACCCGGCGGTCCCGCCGCAGGCTCCCCGCGCCGTACCCGCAAGCGCAAGGGCGGGGGGACGATGCGCGAGGCCACCCCGCTGACCTACATCGCGCTGATCATCACGGTCCTGCTCTCGGTCTTCCCACTGTGGTGGATGTTCGTCGTGGCCACCCGCGACACCTCGGCCGCCTCCCAGCGCCCGCCCACGCTGCTGCCGGGCGGGAACTTCATCCTGAACATGGAGCGCCTGTTCGCCAACACCACCGCGAACTTCACGACCGGTCTGACCAACTCGCTGATCGCCTCGACCACGGTCGCCGTGGCGGTCGTCTTCTTCTGCTCGCTGGCCGGCTTCGCCCTGGCCAAGCTGAGGTTCAAGGGGCGCGGCGCCTTCACCGTCGCCGTCGTGGTGACGATGGCGGTCCCGGTGCAGGTCGGCATCATCCCCCTGCTCATGCTCATGGACTGGCTGGGCTGGCGGGGCGAGTTGCAGTCGGTCATCGTGCCGTTCCTGGTCAGCGGCTTCGGCGTGTTCATGATGCGCCAGTACGTCGAGCAGACGGTCCCCGACGAGCTGTTGGAGGCGGCGCGCATCGACGGCTGCTCCACGTTCCGGATGTACTGGAACGTCGTGCTGCCCGCCCTGCGCCCGGCGATGATCGTCCTGGGGTTGCTGACCTTCATGACCACCTGGAACGAGTTCGTCTGGCCGCTCGCCGCGCTCAACGCCGACAACCCGACCGTCCAGGTCTCCATCAACCAGCTCAACGTCTCGGCCTACTCTCGTGACTTCTCGCTGATGTTCATGGGATCGACGTTCGCGACCCTCCCGCTGCTCATCCTGTTCATCGTCTTCGGCCGTCAGCTCGTCGGCCGGATCATGGAAGGTGCGATCAAAGCGTGAACCCTTCTCCTTCATCCACGCAGTCCCCGGCTCCCGCCCCCAAGGCGGGGGAGGCGACCGAGGTCCGCTTCCCCGAGGGCTTCGTCTGGGGCGCGGCGACGGCGTCCTTCCAGGTCGAAGGCTCGACCACCGCCGATGGGCGCGGAACGAGCATCTGGGACACCTTCTCGGCGACGCCCGGCAAGGTCATCGGCGGCGACACCGGGGAGCCGGGGACCGACCACTACCGGCGTTACGTCGAGGACGTCGCGCTCATGCGCGAACTCGGCCTGGGCGCCTACCGTTTCTCCGTGGCCTGGCCGCGCATCCAGCCCGACGGTAAGGGCGGGATCAACCGGGCCGGCCTGGACTTCTACGACCGGCTGGTCGACGAGCTCCTCGCGGCGGGCATCGACCCCTGGCCGACGCTGTACCACTGGGACCTGCCCCAGCAGCTGGAGGACGACGGCGGTTGGCCCGTGCGCGACACCGCGCTGCGCTTCGCCGAGTACGCCGCCGTGGTCCACGGCACGCTCGGCGACCGGGTCACCAACTGGAACACCCTCAACGAGCCGTGGTGCGCCTCCTTCCTCGGCTACGGCGAGGGCGTCCACGCGCCCGGCCGCACCGATCCGGCCGCGGCCCTGGCCGCCGCCCACCACCTGCTGCTCGGCCACGGCCTGGCGGTCGCGGCGATCCGCGAGCAGGCCGGGCAGTTCGACCGTGTCCCGCGACTGGGCCTGGCGCACAACCAGACGGTCATGTGGCCCGACACCGACAGCCCGGCCGACCAGGCTGCGGCCCGTTTCGCCGACGGACTGCGCAACCGGATCTTCACCGACCCGCTGTTCCACGGCGCCTACCCCGAGGACATCGTCGAGGGGCTGGCCTCCATCACCGATTTCGGGTTCGTCCGTGACGGCGATCTCGCTGTGATCTCCACCCCACTGGACATGCTCGGGATCAACTTCTACAACCCCCAGTGGGTGTCGGGCGACCCCGCCCGGGTGGACCCCGCGACGCTGGACGACGGCGACAACGCGATGCGGCTCGGCGACGTTCCCATGGCGTTCGTCCGCAGGGGACTGCCCACCACCGCGATGGGATGGGAGATCGAGCCCGAGGGCCTGTACGCGGTGATGACCCGCCTGGCCGCCGAGGCCCCGGGCGTCGACCTCTATGTCTGCGAGAACGGGGCGGCCTTCGAGGACGTGATCACCGAGGACGGCGGCGTGCACGACCACGAGCGCACCGCCTACATCGACGCGCACCTGCGCGAGGTGCACCGGGCGATCGAGGCCGGCGTGCCCATGCGCGGCTATTTCGTGTGGTCGCTCATGGACAACTTCGAGTGGGCCTGGGGATACTCCAAGCGGTTCGGGATCGTCCACGTCGACTACGAGACCCAGCGGCGCACGCTCAAGGACAGCGCCCTGTGGTACTCCGATGTGATCCGCAGGGGAGGACTGCTCAGGGAGTCCTGAACCTTCCCCGAAACCGGACATCGCCGCCCCTTCGTGTACCACTATTGGTGGAGGAGGAGGGGCGGCCGTGTGTGTGCGCCCGAAATGGGAGGACGGCAGATGAGCGTTCGTCGGCAGCGGCCGACGCTGGAGATGGTGGCCGAGCGGGCCGGGGTGGGCCGGGGGACGGTCTCCCGTGTCATCAACGGTTCGCAGCAGGTCAGCAAGGCCACCCGCGAATCGGTGCTCAGGGCGGTGCGGGAGCTGGGGTATGTGCCCAACAAGGCCGCGCGGACCCTGGTCACCCAGCGCACCGACACGATCGCGCTGGTCGTCTCCGAGCGTGATGACCGGCTGTTCGCCCAGCCCTTCTTCGCGGGCATCGTCCGTGGCGTCAGCTCCGTCCTCAACGACCGGGGGTTGCAGCTGCTCCTGGCCACGGCCCGGACCGCGGCCGAACACGAACGCCTGGCCGAGTACCTCACCGGCCACCACGTCGACGGTGTGCTGTCGGTGTCGCTGCACAGCGACGACCCGCTGCCCGGGCTGCTGGAACGCGCGGGGGTGCCCTACGTGCACGGCGGGCGGCCACTGGACGCCGAGCCGAGGGCCGTCCACTTCGTCGACACCGACAACGTCGGCGGCGCCCGCGCGGCGACCCTGTACCTCGTCGAGGGGGGACGCGAGCGCGTGGCCACCATCGCCGGGCCGCAGGACATGGTCGCCGGCATCGACCGGCTCCGCGGCTACCGCGGCGCGCTCGAGGAGGTGGGGAGAAGGGTCGATCCCGCCCTCCTGGCCTACGGCGACTTCAGCTACGAGGGGGGCGAGGCGGCCATGCGGGAGCTTCTGGCCGCCCGTCCCGACGCGGTGTTCGCCGCCTCCGACCTCATGGCGCTCGGCGCGCTGCGGGTGGTCAAGGAGGCCGGTATGCGCGTCCCCGAGGACATCGCCATCATCGGCTACGACGACTCCGACCTCGCCCTGCACTCCGACCCGCCCCTGACGTCGGTCCACCAGCCGATCGAGCGGATGGGACGGGAGATGGCCCGCATCCTCACCGACGGCCTCGCCGGGGAGGTGCGCGAACCGGGCGGGGTCATCCTCGACGCCTACCTGGTCGTGCGCGATTCCACCTGACGAAGGCTACCGGGGCGTAGGGCCGCGGCACCCTCTGGACGCCGCCTCACCTGCTGTGCGACGCTGAATCCGGTCCTTCCCTGATGCCATGGCACGGGAGGGAACAGGACGGGGCGGGCGCGCCCGGCGGTGCGCGACGGCGTGACGTGGAAACGGGGCGGATGCGGGTGGGGCGCACGCGGCAGCGGTGCGGGGTGGACGGATGTGAATGGTGCGCCGGCGCCGGCCGGCCCTGCCGTTTCTGCGCCGGTACCAGACGGTGGCGTCCCGAACGTCCGCTCCGCGACGCCGACGGGGTGATCGGTTGGGTCCGGGTCGAGGAGGAGTGCCGCATGTGCGGCGGGACCGGCCGGGAGCACAACCCGTTGGACGCGCCGGCGGCCGGATCGCGCTGAGCCGCGCCGCCAGGCCACCTTCGTCGCCGGGATACCGTGAATCCGAGCGGTCGCCTCGTCGACGCGACCACCATGGGAGGGGAGTTCATGCGCTGGGTCACCTATCTGTCCCCCAGTGGGGGAGCGGAGCGGCCGGGGGTCGTCGACGACGGCTGCGTGTTCGGCTACCCGGGTGAGGAGACCGTGCCCGAGCTGCTGGCCGAGAGCCGTGACGCGCTCGCCGACGCCTTCCAACGCGCCCTGGCCTCCCCGGTCGAGATCATCGTGGAGTTCGAGACACGTCTGTGCGCGCCCTACCTGCCGGCCGGCCCCGTCATGGTGCGCCGGGCCTCCGGCGAGGCGTGCGCGATCACGCCCGACCTGGTCCGCGGTACGGACGACGGGATCATGGTGCCCGCGGGGGTGGGGGCGCTGGTGGCCGAGGTCGGGGTCGCCGCCCTGTTCGGGGGGCGGGGACTGCACGCGGGATACACCCTCGCCTGTCTGTGGCTGTCCTCCACCGGTGAGCCGGTCGGTCTGACGCTGGGGCCGGCCATCGTCACCCACGACGAGTTCGACGGTTCCGACCTGACGGTCACGGCGACGGTCGAGGGGGAGGAGGTGGCCTCGGCCGCCCTCGACGGTAAGCTCGCCTGGACCGAGGAGCTCGAGGGCGATATCGCCATCGCCCTGCCCGCTGCGAGCCGTCCGCTGGAATCCGGCGAGGAGTTCCACGTTGACGGGGGGACGCTCGGCGAGTTCGAGATCCGGGTGGGGGCCGCGGCCTGATCCGTCCCCGTCGGCCGGCCACCATCGCGAGTGAAAGAGGCATGAGGCCATGGGGAAGGTCCTGGTCCACGTCACGATGTCCCTGGACGGCTTCATCGCCGGGCCCGAGGACGCGATGGACTGGGTCTTCGCCGGCCTGGAGCCGAACGAGGCCGCCGACGAGGTCATGCGGGCCACGGGCGCGGTGCTCGCCGGCCGTCGCACCTACGAGGTGGGGCTGCGCGACGCCCAGGAGATCTACGAGGGCGCCTGGGAGGGGCCCCAGTTCGTCCTCACCCATCGGGCACCCGCCCAGGCCGCGCCGGACTCCCCGGTCACCTTCCACCTGTGGTGTCCGTGAGGCGGTCGAGCGGGCACTCGCCGCCGCATGGTGACGGGGGCCGACACCGTTCGGCAGTGCTTCGAGGAGGGGCTCGTCGACGAGGTCCTCGTCCAGGTCGCACCGATCATGCTGGGCGACGGGATCCGGCTCTTCCAGGTTCCCGGCGGCCGGCGGGTGCATCTGGAGCCGATTTCGCTCACCGCCTCGGGCGGACGCGCGGACCTGCGCTACCGCGTCGTCTCACGCTGACCGGGCGGCCGGCTCCCACCTGATGGCGCGGGAGCCGGCCTGGACGCGGGCTCAGGGAAGGTACTCCCAGTGCCAGGGTTCGAAGCCGTTCTGCGCCCATGCGGGGTTGTGCCATCCGTAGTCGGGCGCGACGGACATCATCCAGTCGTACTCCACCGACCCGTGGACGTTGACCCCGCCGCACAGGTCGACGGCCAGGCCCAGCCCGTGGGTGCTGGTCCCGGGGCGGGCGGCCATCCCGGCCTGCATCTGGTGGAACAGCGCCACCTGTTCCGCCAGCGGCCGGTAGGAGTCGGTGACGCACATCGGACGCCCGAACCGCTCGCGGAACGCGCCGTCGAGTTCGATGAAGGCGACGGCGGCGTCGGCGCGTAGACGTTCACCCGGCTGGGGCAACGGGCACAGCGCCCACTCGGGGATCTGGCCGTTGGCGTAGCCGGCGGCGGCGGTGCCGTCGCACCCGGCGTCGGTGGAGCTCCCCTCCGCCGCGTCGCGGGCCTGTTGTAGCGCGGCCCTGCGCTTGCGCTCCTGCCCGGCGTCGTCGCTGACGGAGGCGAGCCGGTTCTCCAGTTCGGTCTGCTCGGCCAGGATCGACTCCATCGACTCCTCCTGCTCGCGCACCGCGGCCAGGGCCCTGTCCTTGGCCGCTGCGGCGGCGTCGGCGGCCTCGCGCTGTTTGTCGCGGGTCTGCGCTGCGTGCTCCTCGATCGCGTCGGCCGCGGTGCTGGAGGCGGTCGCCCGGTCCACGACATCGTTCCGTCGGTCGGCCAGCAGGCGGAGGTAGCCGCTGCGGTCGGCGACCTCCTGGGGGCCGTCAGGGGAGACCCACGCGGTCGCCATGCTCAGGTCGGCGCCCATGTAGGCGGAGGCGGCGTAGCGGGCCGCGTCGCGGCGCGCCGCCTCACGGCGTTCCCCCGCGTTGGCCGCCTTGCTCCGGGCGCTGTCATAGGCCTTCTCGGCCTCGTCCAGACGGTCCAGTTCCCCGTGGTAGTCGAGGATGGCCTGGTCCGCCGCGCTCTGAAGGTCGTCCAGCCGGGCCTGTACCGCCGCGATCCGGCTCTTGAGCGCCCCGACGGAGTCCTGTGGTCCAGGGCCGTCGTCCAGGTCGTCTCCGAGCCTGGCCGGCCCGGGAGGTGTTCCGGCGGCGGTCGGGGTGGCCCCCGCGATCGCCAGCCAGGCCCCCAGGAGCACCACCGCCGCAGCGCGGACGCCCCCGTATCCGCCCTGGAATGGGCGCGCGCGTTCACCGTGCCTCACAGACGCTCCCCCCGAAACGTGCGTGTGCGGACACAGAATGCCACTTCGGGGAATCGGTTGACAGGGAGCTCAGGGTGTGTCCGAAAAGTTATCGAAGAGCGGGACGGAGCGGTGGGGGATCGTGACCTCACTGATGCGGGAGAGTGCTGGACCGGATAGCAGGGAGGATGAATAATCCATCGTCAGATCGAGTCCGGCATTAGGGATAATCGAGGTATCCCGGACGTCCGGACGGATTGATACGCTATCGATCTCACGTCCCCCGTTTCGGTTTAATGGTGGACGACGCCTCTCCCCCCCCATGAGTCGGGTCCTGGCGAAGAAAGCTTCCCCCCTTCTCGGCGCCGGATCGCCGTGTGCGGCAGGCCGATCGGCCGTCCCCGGCATCCCTCAGGCCTCCACACGCAGGCCGGGTGGATCGTGCTCAGGGAGTCCATGTCCGTTGCCCGAGGCGGTAACACGAAAGGTTGCGAGGGTCCGTGTCGACACGAGCGACGGGAATTGGAGCCGATTCGGCCCACGACGAGCTCCCCGAACAGGCGGAACACGCCGGCGGAGACGAGGAGCAGTCGGAGCGTCCGGCCCGTTGGTGGGCGCCGCGCAACTGGCGCGTGCGATCCCGCCTCGTCGCGCTCATCGTCCTCCCCACCGCGGTCGCGGTGCTGCTCGGTGGGTTGCGCATCTCGGAGAACGTCTCCGGAACGCTCACCCACGAGCGGATCGAGAGTATGGCCGCGCTCACTGAGACGGTCGTCACGCTTGGTAACGAGCTCGGCCGGGAACGGTTGCTGACGGCGGCCTACATCGCCGACGATCCCAACCCCGCCGAACGCTCGCCCGAGCTCGGTAAACAACTGGAGGACCAGCAGAAAGTCGTCGACCAGGCGGTCAACGAGGTGCGCAACGGCGCCAACGAGCTTGGAGACCCCGGCACCGAGCTGATCTCCAACCGGCTCCAGGCGATGTTGACGAACCTGGAGAACCTGTCCACGATCCGCGACGAGGTGAGTGAGACCCGTATCTCGGTCCTCCCCGCGGTCACGAAGTACCGTCAGCTCAACAACACCCTCGTCGGCTTCACCGAGACGATCGCCGAAGGAACCGACAACACCTCGCTGCGCGAGAGCGCCCGCACCCTCGCCGAACTCAGCCGGGCGCGCGACCAGCTCTCCCACGAGTCCTCGCTGATGCTGTACTCCCTGATGCGCGGGTCGATGTCCGGCGGTATCCAGGAGTCCATCGAGGGCGCCCGGGCGCGCTACGACAACAACCTCCAGAACTTCCAGTCCAGCGCGACGATCGAGCAGCGCAAGATCTACGACGACACCTTCACCGGCCTGGAGGTCAGCCGCATGGCCACCATGCGGCTGCGGGTGATGATCCGCACCAACACCGACCAGCAGCTGACCGGCCTGACCTCCGGCGACAGCGCCGCCGAGTACCAGGAGGTCTCCACCGAGTCGCTGGGGCTCATGCAGCAGGTCGAGTCCCAGATCGCCGCCGACACCCGTCAACAGGCCGCCGACCTCAAGGGGAACGCGCTCAACCGGGCGATCTTCGACTCGCTGGTGATTCTGGCGGTCATCGCCGCGGTCATCGTCATCACCATGCTCGTCGCCCGTTCCATGGTCCGTCCCCTGCGGCGGCTGCGTGAGGGCGCCATGCGGATCGCCGAACAGGACCTTCCCGAGGCGATCCACCGGATGCGTGAGACCAACGCCGATGTCGACGACATCCGCATCACCCCGATCGACGTGGCTTCCAGCGACGAGATCGGCGAGGTGGCGCGCTCCTTCGACGAGGTCCACCGCGTGGCCCTGCGGTTGGCCGCCGACGAGGCCGCGCTGCGCAGCAACGTCAACTCGATGTTCGTCAACCTTTCACGCCGTAGCCAGACGCTGGTCGAACGGCAGATCCGCCTGATCGACGGTCTGGAGCAGAGCGAGCAGGACGCCGACCGTCTCGCCGACCTGTTCCAGCTCGACCACCTGGCGACGCGCATGCGCCGCAACAACGAGAACCTGCTCGTCCTGTCCGGTCAGGACAACACCCGCAAGTGGGCCCAGCCCATCCCGCTGGTGGACGTTTTGCGCGGTGCGATCTCCGAGGTCGAGCAGTACGAGCGGGTCAACGTCCGCGCCCCCTCGCACATCTCCGTCCTGGGCCGGCCGGTCAACGACGTCATCCACCTCGTGGCCGAGCTGGTCGAGAACGCGACCTCCTTCTCCTCCCACGACACCCAGGTCTCGGTCACCGCCCGCGCCCTTGACGGCGGTGAGGTGATGGTCGAGGTGACCGACAGCGGCATCGGGATGTCGCCCGACGAGATCGAGGCGACCAACCAGCGGCTGGCCGAGCCCCCTGTCATCGACGTCGCGGTCTCCCGCCGAATGGGTCTGTTCGTCGTCAGTCGCCTGGCCAACCGGCACGGCATCCAGGTGCGCCTGCGCCCCGCCCACAACGGGGGTATCACCGCGCTGATCGTCTTGCCGGCCGACCTGTTGATTACCCCGGTCGACCCGACCCCGCCGGCGTTGGGCGGCGGGCGCGCCGGCGTCCCCGACACCTACGCCGAGGCGACGGCGGCCTTCGCCTCGGCTCCCGCGCCCTCCGACCCCGCCGAGGCGTGGCAGACCCCGGCCGGCGAGGAGCGGCCCCTGTGGGAACAGGACCGGCGCGAGACCCTGCCCAAGCGTCCCGACCCGGCGCAGGCCGGCCGGGCACGTGAGGAGCACCCGCCGAGCGGCCAGGACCTGTGGAACGACGCCTGGAAGAAGCCTGCCGAGCCCGAGCGTCCCGCGCAGTCCCCGCAGCCGGCCCGGCCCGAGCCCACGGCGCAGGCCCCGCAGCCCCTCCAGCCCGAGCGTCCGGTCGAGCCCCCGGCGGCCACGCCGCGCCCGGTCGAGGAGCAGCCGCTGTGGCGGGAGCAGCCCCAGTCCTCCCCGCAGCAGCCGCTGGAGGAGTCCCGGCCCTGGAAGGAGCAGGCGGCCACGCCGCAGCCCTACCAGGTCCAGCCGCCGGCCACCCCGCCCGGACAGGACTCCCGTGAGGGGTACGGCTCCACGGCCTACCTGTCGAAGCGCTACGGCAGCGGCTCAAGCCACGGGACCGTGGTCCCGCCCGCCCCGGACAACAACAGCGGCCCGCTGCCGATCTTCGACTCGATCGAGTCGAACTGGTTCCGCCGTCGCACGGTGCGTCCGGCCGTCACCGCCCCCGAGACCGGGCCGATCGGCCTGGGAACGCCGCCCAACAGCGCGGGCGTGCCGGCCGGAGCCAAGGCCGAGCCGATGAGCGCTCCCGAGCCGCCGGCTGCGCCCTCCTCGGGACGTCCCGAGGACGAGTGGCGCTCGGAGGCCGACACCGGATGGAAGGCCGCCAAGAGCGCCAGCGAGCCCGTCGCCGGTGGCTTGACGTCCGCGGGCTTGCCAAAACGCGTTCCCAAGGCAAACCTTGTTCCCGGTACGGCTCCCCAGCCGGAGAACTTCAAGCAGATCCCGACACGTTCCGCCGAGCGGGTCCGCAGCAGGTTCTCCAGCTTCCAGCAGGGGGTCCGTCAGGGCCGCAACATTGCCGGAGAACAGCAGTCGTCCAAGGAGAAGTAGTGGTCGCCAGGATCGATGGGAGACGCTCCCCGGACATGGTCCGGGGGCCGGCCCGTGGACCGTGCCGGCGGGGGCGCCGTAGATCACGGATGAGCCATGAATTAGCATCATCCGCACTTCTTGGACATTCACTCGCAATAAAGTCGATAACGATGAAATCTTGGCTTTTGGCCGGCTCCACCCCCGACGGCCGATGCGAAGGCTGGGACCGACAGGAGAGCAGATGAGTCAACCGGTGAACGAGCTCAACTGGCTGATCACTGACTTCGCTAACCGTGTGCCTGACGTCGCGCACGCGATCGTGGTGTCGTCCGACGGACTGCCGCTCGCGGCGTCCGCGGGCTTTCCCACGGACCGCGCCGACCAGCTCGCGGCGATCGCCTCGGGGCTGTCCAGCCTCACGCAGGGGGCTGCCCGGGTCTTCGAGGGCGGCGCGGTCGCTCAGACCGTCGTGGAGATGGAGCGCGGTCTGTTGATGATCATGGCGATCAGTGATGGTTCGTGCTTGGCGGTCCTCGCCGCGGCGGAGTGTGACCTCGGCCTCATCGGCTACGAGATGACCCTTCTCGTGGAGCGAGCCGGCCGGGCGCTGACCCCGGCGGCGCGCACTTCGGGCGTCCACTGAACCACCACCGACAGGAGGAAGTGGTGGCACCTCACGGTAGGGATGCCGGGAGCACCTCATGGTTCGGACACCAGCCCGCCGGCGCCTCCCGGGCGCTGACGGACGGTGTGTCGGGCGCCGACGCTCCGCGGCACGGCCAGCAACCACAAGACCGACAGCAGTGGCCGGCCGCCAACAGCGCGCCGAGTTCGCTCGTACGCCCCTACGCTGTGACGCGGGGGCGTACCAAACCGCGGTCGCAGCTGCCGCTGGAGGCGCTGATCTCCACGACTGCGACCGCTCGCAACGAGTTCGGGACCCTGACCCCCGAATGCCAGGCAATCAGCGATCTGTGCCGGGAATGGCGCTCCGTCGCGGAGATCTCCGCACTGCTGCGGATTCCGCTAGGTGTCGCTCGGGTGCTCGTGGCGGACATGTCGGAGCAGGGGCTGGTCCAGATCAGATCGTCGCTCAACACCGACAGCCGGCCCAACACCAACCTGCTTGAAAGGGTGCTCAGTGGACTTCGCAAGCTCTAGCGCGGCCGATGAGGGCGGTGCTGTGGCGAGTGCGATGACGTCGGTCAAGATCGTCGTCGCCGGAGGGTTCGGCGTCGGCAAGACCACGTTCGTGGGCTCCGTCTCCGAGATCGTGCCGCTGACCACCGAAGCCGTCATGACCAGCGCCAGCGTCGGGGTCGATGACCTCGCCAAGACGCCGGACAAGCAGACCACCACGGTGGCGATGGACTTCGGCCGCGTCTCACTGGACTCCGACCTCATCCTCTACCTGTTCGGCACGCCGGGCCAGCACCGCTTCTGGTTCATGTGGGACGACCTCGTCAAGGGCGCGATCGGCGCCGTCGTCCTGGTCGACACCCGCCGGCTGGCCGACTGCTTCCCGGCCATCGACTACTTCGAGGAGGCGCGGCTGCCGTTCATCGTGGCCATCAACGGCTTCGACGGCTACTACCCGCACACGGCCTCCGAGGTCCGTGACGCCCTCACGCTCAACGAGAACATCCCGATCGTGCAGGTGGACGCGCGTGACCGCACCTCCACGAAGGCGACGCTCATCACCCTGGTGGAGCACGCCATCACCGTCGGGGACGCCGCGAGCGCGGGGCAGCCGACCTCGACCGGAGGACAGAGCTCCTGGCGGTGACGGCCACGCGCCAGGAGACCGCGTACGCGCCGTCTCGCCGACATCGGCGAGGCGGCGCGTTCCTTGTTCGCCCGGCCGCCGGGTCGAGGAGTGGGGCCCGCCCCGAGCGGGGACAACGATCGTGAGGCCGGCCTCGCGTGGGTCGGCGCGCCTGCCGAAGGGGGGACTCATGATCCGGGGAATCGTACGCGAGACCGACCTCTCCCGGCCCGAGGCGTGGCAGGCCGACACGGCCGGTGTCCGCCGCCGCCGGGCCAGGTCCCTGCGCGAGGTCCTGCGCGACTTCGGCTGCTACCAGTTCACGATCCCGCTCTCCGACGAGCCCGACGACTGCCTGTACCTGTCCCTGGAACAGTGGCGCGGACGCGACTTCGACACCACCTACCTGCTCCTGGACTGGCAGGACGACTCCGCGGCCGCCGGGGACGGCGCGCCCACGGTGCCCGCGCCCCGGTCCCGGTCCGAGCCCTGAGCGCGGGAGTGGCCGGGGAGCCGTTCCCTCAGGTCGTTCCAGCCGGCGAGGGGCCCGATCCGTTCGGGAGGGTGTAACGCCGTACGTCGGGTTCCAGGTAGATCAGCCGGGCGATCGGCACGGCCGCGCGTATCCGGCGCTCGGCCGAATCGATCGCCGTGGCCACCTGGACCGCCGAGTCCTCGACGTCGATCGCGATCTTGGCGGCCACGAGCAGTTCCTCGGGGCCCAGGTGCATGGTGCGCATGTGGATGACCCCCTCCACGTCCGCGCCCGTCTCGATGGCCTCCTGGATCAACCGGACGTGCTCCCCGCTCGCCGCCTCCCCGATCAGCAGGCTCTTCATCTCCACCGCGAGGACCACCGCGATGGCCACGAGGAGGAGGCCGATCATGGCGGTCCCCAGGCCGTCCCACACGCCGTTCCCGGTGATCAGCGTCAACGTGACCCCGGCGAGCGCGAACACCAGGCCGAGGAGCGCGCCGGTGTCCTCAAGGAGGATCACCGGCAGCTCCGGCGCCTTGGAGCGGCGTACGAACCCCACCCAGCCGGTGTCCCCGCGCACCGCGTTGGACTCCTTGACCGCCGTGCGCAGCGCGGTCGCCTCCATCGCCATGGCGACCAGCAACACCACGATGGGGACCCAGTGCCATGAGGTGATCGGGTGGGGATCTCTGATCTTGTGCCAGGCCTCGTACAACGCGAACAGGCCGCCCAGGGCGAACAGCACGATCGAGACGAGGAAGGCGTAGACGTAGCGCTCGCGGCCGTAGCCGAAGGGATGCTCCGGGGTGGCCCGCCGCCGGGCCCGCCGGCCGCCGACGAGGAGCAGGACCTGGTTGCCGGAGTCGGCGACGGAGTGGATGGACTCGGCGAGCATCGCCGAGGAACCGGTGAGCGCCCAGGCGGCGAACTTCGTCACGGCGATCCCCAGGTTGGCGCCGAGCGCGGTGACGACGGCGCGGGTACTGCCTTCGGTTGCCACGGTCATCCCCCTGATTCACGTGCCGGGCTCCGGCGCGTGGAGTCTGCGACCGGTCGTCCCGTCCTAGGCCCAGTGCCCCGCGGCGGCCCGCTCTCACGGGCAGGAGCGGGGGGATCGAGTTCGGGGGTCAGTCGGACAGCCCCTCGGCCGCGATGGCGAGGGCCTCGCGCACGGTGTCGTCGAGGGAGCGGCCGTCGTCGCGGGGGTGCCAGGCGAAGTCCTCCACCGCCGCGCGCAGGGCCACGTTGAGCACCGCCGCCTGGACGCGGGGGCGCAGGTCCTCCGGGGAGGCGCCGATGCGCAGGGCGATCACCTCGGCGATCAGCGGCTCGGCGTCCAGATGGGTCCGCACCCACACGGAGCGCACCCCCGGCTCGGTACGGGTCAGGCGGACGAGCTGCACGATGGCCCAGGAGTTTCCCGAGCGTTCCACCGAGAGCGAGCGCAGCGCCTCACTGAAGACCTGGCCGGGGGTTCGGTCGCGCAGGGCCGTCACCAGGGCCTCGACGCCGGCCGACAGCAACGGGCTGACGCACTCCTCCTTGGCGGAGAAGTAGCGCCACAGGGTGCGCGGGGAGATGTCGGCCGCGCGGGCGATCTCGGCGGAGGAGGTCTTGGCCACCCCCTGGGCGGTGAAGAGGCGCACCGCCTCGCGGGCGATGCGCAGCCGGGTGGCGGCCTTGCTCTGCTCGCTCAGGGGCGGGCGTCCGGTCCGGGGGCGTGGGCGTTGCGCGTCCGTGTGCGTGGCGTCCTCCATGGGGACATCCTCGCGCGTTCCGCCCCTCCCCGTCCCTCCGGCCTGTCGGGGAGCCGTCACGATCGGCGTGGCGGTTCCCCGATCTCTTTTTGGCATTGAGTGCCATAAAGTCGTACGCTGAAGTCCTCAGGCGGCGGGAACAGCGCAAACCGGCCACAAGCCGCGCTCCGCCGCGCCAGACGGACAATGGAGAACGACGTGAACGGTAATTCCGGCCCGGTGGGCCGTGGCGTGATCGTGACGGGTGCGGGTTCGGGCATCGGCCGGGCCGCCGCCCTGAAGTTCGCGGCCCAAGGGGACCGGGTCCTGATCGCCGACATCGACGAGGCCAAGGTCCGCGCGGTCGCCGGCGAGATCGAGGAGGCCGGTGGCACCGCCGTGGTGGTCGCCGGAGACCTCAGCGACCAGACCGTCGTCGACAGGGTGACGGCCACCGCCGTCGAGTCCTTCGGCGGTGTGGACGTGCTGGTCAACAACGCCGGGATCATGGACCGCATGTCGGCCGCCGCCGACACCGAGGACGGTGAGTGGGAGCGTGTCCTGCGCGTCAATCTCACCGCCCCCTTCATGCTCACCCGCGCCGTGCTGCCGCACATGCTGGACGCGGGGAAGGGCGCCATCGTCTTCACCGCCTCGGAGGCGTCGCTGCGCGGTAGCGCCGCCGGCGCCGCCTACACGGCCTCCAAGCACGGTGTCGCCGGCCTGACCAAGTCGGTCGCCGTGATGTACCGGGAGAAGGGGATCCGCGCCAACGCCATCGCCCCCGGAGGCACCCGTACCGGCATCACCGTCGACGCCCAGGCCGAGGCGCACGGTCCCGGGGTCCTCGCCTCCTACATGCGCAACATCGGGCACCCGGCCGAGGCCGAGGAGCAGGCCGCCGCGATCGTCTTCCTCGCCTCCGAGGCCGCGAGCAACATCAACGGCGTCGTGCTGCCGGTCGACAACGGCTGGGCCGCGGTCTGAGCCGCGAGGTGCCGTGGTGGCGCCGGCGGTGACCGTTCCATATGGCCCGCCTCGCCGAACGCCCGGCTCCGACGGAGGGGGCTCGGTGGGCCGTCCGGCCCCCGAAGCGCCGGCCGACGTCCAGCCGGCCGGCGCCCCGTCCCGGCGCTCCCGCGCGTGGCGGCCGGGCGCGAGACGGCCGGGGAGAGGAGGCCGGGACCGCTCCCTGAGCCCCATGGCCAGCCGCACATCCTCGCCGCCCCCGATGGGGCTCCCAGCCCCCGTGGCGGCTGACCGCTCACCCCACGGCGAGGACCGCGCGAGGCGGCCGGATCCCCGCGACGAGACTCGCGGGGATCCTCTGCCGGCGTGGATCAGGCGGGCAGGCCCAGTTCGCGGGCGATGAGCATGCGCTGCACCTCGCTGGTGCCCTCGCCGATCTCCAGGATCTTGGCGTCGCGGTAGAAACGGCCCACCGCGTAGTCGTTCATGAAGCCGTATCCGCCGAAGACCTGGGTGGCGTCGCGGGCGTTGTCCATCGCGGCGTTGGAGGCCACCAGCTTGGCGATCGCCGCCTGCTTCTTGAACGGCTCGCCCGCGAGCATGCGCGCCGCGGCGTCGTAGTAGGCCAGCCGCGCGGTGTGCGCCCGGGCCTCCATGTCGGCGATCTTGAACTGGATCGCCTGGTAGTGGCCGATGTGCCGGCCGAACGCCTCACGCTCGGCCGCGTAGCGCAGGCTCTCGTCCACGCACCCCTGGGCCAGGCCCACCGACAGCGCCGCGATCGCGATCCGCCCCTCGTCGAGGATGCGCAGGAACTGGGCGTAGCCGCGGCCGCGCTCGCCGACCAGGTTCTCCTCGGGCACCCGGCAGTCCTCGAACACCAGCTCGTTGGTGTCGGAGGCGTTCCAGCCGACCTTCGAGTAGTGCTGCCCCACGGAGAACCCGGGCGTTCCCGCGGGCACCAGGATCGCCGAGATCTCGGGCCGGCCGTCGGGGCGTCGTCCGGTGACCGCCGTGACCGTGACCAGGGCGGTGATGTCGGTGCCGGAGTTGGTGATGAACGACTTCGTCCCGTTGACGACCCAGTGGCCCTCTTCCAGCCGCGCCGTGGTGCGGGTGGCGCCGGCGTCGGATCCGCCCCCGGGCTCGGTCAGGCCGAACGCGCCCAGTGCCTCGCCCGAGCACAGCCGGGGCAGCCAGGTCTTCTTCTGCTCGGCCGAACCGAACCGGAAGATCGGCATCGCGCCCAGCGAGACGCCGGCCTCCAGGGTGATCGCGACGGAGGAGTCGACCCTGGCCAGTTCCTCCAAGGCCAGGCACAACGCGAAGTAGTCGCCGCCCATGCCCCCGTACTCCTCGGGGAAGGGCAGGCCGAACAGTCCCATCTCGCCCATGCGGGCGACGATCTCGTAGGGGAACTCGCCTCGCTCGTAGTGGCCGGCGATCACGGGCGCGACGACCTCGTGGGCGAACGCCTCGACGCTGCGGCGCAGCTCCTCGTACTCTTCCGACAGCCGGTGGCTCACGCTGACTCCTCTTCGCTCCTGGTGACGGCCCCGTCCCCGGCGGGATCGCCCGCGGGAGAGGCGGTGATGACGGCCAGGACGGCGTCCATGGCCACGGACTGCCCGGGGCGCGCCGGCAGCGCGGTGACCACCCCGTCGATCGGCGCGGTGACGGCGTGCTCCATCTTCATCGCCTCGACCACCACCACCGGGGCGCCGGCCGTCACGGAGTCGCCCTCCGCCACGGCCACCGAGAGCACGGTCCCCGGCATGGGGCTCCGCAGGGTCCCGTCGCCCGCGCCCTCACCCGCGCGGGTCGGTGCGAGCAGCGTCTCCTCGTGCAGCCGCCAGGTGGCGCCCTCACGGCCCAGCCACAGCACCTCCCCCTCCAGCGCGCGTGAGAAGCGCAGGGACAGCCCGCCGTAGGTGAGGGTGAGGGAGCGGCCGCCCGCGCCGCGTGACGCGCTCGCCCGTACCGGCGCGCCGTCACCGACACGCACCTCGAAGCGGCGCCCCACGCCGTCGCGGCGACGCACCCGGACCGCGACGGGGTCCGCGCCGGGGGCGCGCAATCGCCACGTCGTCCACGCGGGGCCGCCGATCCGCCAGCCGTCGGGGACGTCGAAGCGGTCCACGACGGGGCCGGAGGGCTCCAAGGCGAGCTGACGGTCCAGGGCCGCGGCCGCGTAGACGGCGTCGGGGACCTCCCGCTCGCCGGCGGTGAGCTCCGCGCGGACCCGTTCGGTCAGGCCGGTGTCCAGCCGGCCCGCGGCGACCTCGGGGTGGCCCAGCAGGCGGCGCAGGAACGCGACGTTGGTGTCGCACCCCAGCAGCCCGTAACCCGCCAGAGCGGTGTCCATGCGGCGCAGCGCGGCGCCGCGGTCGGGTCCCCAGGTGATGACCTTGGCGAGCATCGGGTCATAGGCCGAGGTGATCCGCGCGCCTTCGGCCAGACCGGAGTCGACGCGCACGTCCTCGCCCGCGGGTTCCTCCAACAGCAGCGCGCTGCCGCCCGTGGGCAGGAAACCGCGCGCGGGGTCCTCGGCGTAGACCCGGCTCTCCACCGCGTGTCCGGCGAAACCGATGTCGGCCTGCGAGAAGGGCAACGGCTCGCCCATGGCGACACGCACCTGGAGCTCGACCAGGTCGACCCCGCGCACACCGCCGATGGTCACGACCTCCTCGGTGACGGGGTGCTCGACCTGGAGCCGGGTGTTCATCTCCAGGAAGGCGTACTCGCCGCTGCCCGTGCCCGAGACGATGAACTCCACCGTCCCCGCGCCTACGTAGCCGCAGGACTTGGCGGCGGCCACGGCCGCGCCGCCCATCGCCGCGCGCAGGTCCGCGTCGAGCAGGGGGGAGGGGGCCTCCTCGACGATCTTCTGGTGCCGTCGCTGGAGGCTGCACTCCCGTTCGCCGAGGTGGACGACGTTGCCGTGGGCGTCGGCGAGCACCTGCACCTCGATGTGGCGGGGACGCTCCACGAACCGTTCCACCAGGAGGGTGGCGTCACCGAAGGAGGCGAGAGCCTCCCTGCGCGCAGCTGCGGCGGCGCTCGCCAGCTCCGACGGGTCGCCCACCAGGCGCATGCCCTTGCCGCCGCCCCCGGCCGACGGCTTGATCAGCAACGGGTACCCGACGCGCTGGGCCGCGGCCACGAGCTCCCCGTCGTCCATGGGCCGCCCGGCCTCCTCGGCGAAGCCGGGCAGGAGCGGGACCCCCGCCGTGGCGACGGTCCGCTTGGCGCGGATCTTGTCGCCCATCGCCTCGATCGCCTCCGGAGGTGGACCGATGAAGGTCAGTCCCGCGTCGGCGCAGGCGCGGGCGAACGCGGCGTTCTCCGAGAGGAACCCGTAACCGGGGTGGACCATGGTGGCCCCGGTGGCCGTGGCCGCGGCGATGATGGCCGCGCCGTCGAGGTAACCGCCCGCGGGGCCGTCCCCGGCCAACCGCACCGCGCTGTCGGCGGCGCGCACGTGCCGGGCGCCGGCGTCGTCGTCGCTGTGCACCGCGACCGAGCGCATCCCCAGCCGGCGCAGCGTGCGCATGATCCGCACCGCGATCTCGCCCCGGTTGGCGACGAGCACGACCGGGGCGGCGCCCGTGCCGCCGCGGACCGCGGGGTGGGGGGTCCCGGTGGGCTCGGCCCCGTCGATCATCTGTGACTCCGTCCCGCTGACCATCACTGCCTCACATCCGGAAGACGCCGTAACCGACCGGTTCCAGCGGTGCGTGTCGCGCCGCGGCCAGGGCGAGCCCGAGCACGGTACGGGTGTCGACGGGGTCGATGATCCCGTCGTCCCATAGCCGGGCGGTGGAGTGGTAGGGGTTGCCCTCACGCTCGTACTGTTCGCGGATGGGGGCCTTGAACTCCTCTTCGGCCTCGGCGTCCCACTCCTCGCCGCGCGCGGCCATCTGGTCGCGGCGCACGGTCGCCAGGACCGAGGCGGCCTGCTCGCCCCCCATCACCGAGATCCGGGCGTTGGGCCACATCCACAGGAACCGGGGGGAGTAGGCCCGGCCGCACATGCTGTAGTTCCCGGCTCCGAAGGAGCCCCCGATGACCACCGTGAACTTGGGGACCCGCGCGCAGGCGACGGCGGTGACCATCTTCGCGCCGTGCTTGGCGATACCACCGGCCTCGTAGTCGCGGCCGACCATGAAACCGGAGATGTTCTGCAGGAAGACCAGCGGGATGGAACGGCGGTCGCACAGTTCGATGAAGTGCGCGCCCTTGAGCGCGGACTCGGAGAACAGGATGCCGTTGTTGGCGACGATGCCGACGGGGTGGCCGTGGATGTGGGCGAAGCCGGTCACCAGCGTCGTCCCGTACTCCGCCTTGAATTCGGTGAACTCGCTGGCGTCGACGACGCGCGCGATCACCTCGCGGACGTCGTAGGGGGTGCGCGTGTCGGCGGGGATCACCCCGTACAGCTCCTCGGGATCGGCCGCAGGAGGGCGCGCGGGGAGCTGTTCCCAGGCGGGCGCGGGGCGCGGACCGAGGGTGGAGACGATCCGCCGGACGATCTCCAGCGCGTGCGCGTCGTCCTCGGCCAGGTGGTCGGCGACTCCGGAGACGCGCGTGTGCAGGTCGCCGCCGCCCAGCTCCTCGGCCGTGACCACCTCGCCGGTGGCGGCCTTGACCAGGGGAGGACCGCCGAGGAAGATCGTCCCCTGGTCGCGGACGATGACGGCCTCGTCGCTCATGGCGGGGACGTAGGCGCCGCCGGCCGTGCACGAGCCGAGCACGGCCGCGATCTGGGCGATGCCCAGCCGGGACATGGTGGCCTGGTTGTAGAAGATCCGTCCGAAGTGCTCGCGGTCGGGGAACACCTCGTCCTGCATCGGGAGGAACGCGCCGCCGGAGTCGGCCAGGTAGACGCACGGCAGGTGGTTGTGCAGGGCCACCTCCTGGGCGCGCAGGTGCTTTTTGACCGTCATCGGGTAGTAGCTGCCGCCCTTGACGGTGGCGTCGTTGGCGACCACCACGACCTCGCGGCCCTGGATGCGGCCCACCCCGGTGATGATGCCGGCGGCGGGAGCGTCGTGGCTGTCGGCCCCGTACATGCCGAAGGCGGCCAGGGGGGAGAGTTCGAGGAAGGGCGATCCGGGGTCCAGGAGCGCGTCCACGCGGTCGCGCGGCAGGAGCTTGCCGCGCTCGACGTGGCGGGCGCGGGCCTTCTCCGGCCCGCCGGCCGCGGCCGTCGTGATCCGCTCCCGTAGTTCGGCCGCCAGCGCGCGGTTGACCTCGGCGTTGGCCTGGAAGGCCGCGCCGGTGGTGTCGACCGCCGAGGTGAGCACGGGTGCCCTGCTCATGGGTTCCCCTCTGGTCGCGAGATGTTAATGACCGCTAACATGGTCGATGTTAATGATCGTTAACAGCCGTGTCCAGGGTCACGGTAGGGGGAGGATCCCCGAGGCGGGAGGGACGATGGCCATCGACCACGTTGGGGCCGGCCGGACCGGTCGCCGTGACGCGATCCTGCGCGCCGCCGCCGACCTGTTCGCCGCGCGGGGCTTCCACGGGGTCTCCATCGAGGAGCTGGGGCGCGCGGTCGGCACCAGCGGCCCCGCCCTGTACCGGCACTTCCCCGGCAAGGAGGCCCTGCTGGCCGCCATGCTGCTGGACATCAGCGAGCGCCTGGCCGCCGACGGCGCCGCCCACGTCGCCGCGGCCCACTCGCCCGAGGACGCCCTGGACCGGCTGCTGCGCGGCCACATCGCCTTCGCGCTGGGCGAGCCCGCCCTCATCACCGTCCACGATCGCGAACTGGGCAACGTGCCCGAGCCGCAACGGCGGCGGGTCCGCCGGCTCCAACGGGGCTACGTCGAACAGTGGGTCGACGTCCTCGCCCGGCTGCGCCCCGGCGTCTCCGCGGAAGAGCTGCGCGCCGCCGTGCACGCGACCTTCGGCCTGCTCAACTCCACCCCGCACAGCGCCGGCCGCCTCCCCTCCGGCCGCATGGCCGACCTGCTCCTGGCCATGGGACGCGCCGCGCTGCTCGCCTCCGCGCGCCCCGGGGGATGACCCGCGCCCACCCTCCCGGGCGCGATCGCGTCACGTTTGAGTGGTGGGCGCCAGGGCAGCGGAGCCGTGAACCTGAACCGCCCGGCGCCCGTGGCACAGGGCGCGGATGACGCCGGGCCGTCTTCGAGGGGGAGTGGTTCGACGATGGCACGGCCTCGCATCGTGGTGGTCGGAGCCGGTTTCGCGGGGCTGAACGCGCTGCGCCGGATGGAGCGGCGCATCCCCAAGGACGCGGCGGAACTGGTCCTCATCACACCCAACGACTACATGCTCTACCAGCCGTTGCTGCCCCAGGTCGCCTCCGGGCTGCTGACCCCGCAGTCGATCGCGGTTTCGCTGCACCGGCTGCTGCGCCGGACCAAGATGGTCCCCGGGGCCGCCATCGGTGTCGACACCAAGTCGCGCACCGTCGTGGCGCGCAAGATCTCCGGCGAGACCACCTACGTCCCCTACGACCGTTTGGTGCTTGTCCCGGGAAGCAACACCAGGGTCTTCGACATCCCCGGGCTCATCCAGCACGGACGGGGCAACAAGAACCTCGCCGAGGCCGTCTACCTGCGTGACCACGTGCTCGCCCAGCTCGAGCTGGCCAATGCCAGCGACGATCCGCAGGAACGCGAGGAACGTTGCACCTTCCTCGTCGTCGGTGGCGGTTACACCGGCGTCGAGACGGCGGCGTCACTGGAGCTGCTGTGCGAGGAGGCGTGCAAGCGCTACCCACGGCTGCGCGAGTCCATCAGCTGGCACCTCATCGACATCGCGCCCAGGCTGATGCCCGAGCTCGGCGAGAGCCTGGGCGACGCGGCGATGAACCTGCTCAGACAGCGCGGCGTGCAGGTGTCCCTGGGGGTGAGCGTCAAGGAGGCCACCGAGGACAAGGTCACGCTGACCGACGACCGCGTGCTGCCCTGCCGCACCCTGATCTGGACCGCGGGCACCTCGCCCAGCCCCTTGATGGAGGCGACCGGCCTGGCCACGAACAAGGGCAAGCTCGTCGTGGGCGCGGACCTGGCCGTGCCCGGCAGCCCCGAGATCCTGGCCGCCGGCGACTCCGCCGCCGTCCCCGACCTGAGCAAGGACGAGGAGGGGGCGCTGTGCCCGCCCACCGCGCAGCACGCCATGCGGCAGGGGCACCTCCTCGCCGACAACGTCATCGCCTCGCTGCTGGGACAGCCCCTGCAGGAGTACCGGCACAAGGACCTGGGCCTGCTGGTCGACCTCAGCGGGCGCGACGCGGTGGCCCGTCCCCTGGGCAAGGAGATCACGGGTCTTCCGGCGCTGGGCATCACCCGCGCCTACCACCTGTACGCGCTGCCCTCGGGACCCGGCCGGGCACGGGTCGCGACCAACTGGGCGATCCGGGCCCTGCTCGGCGGTGAGGTGTCGCGGCTGGGCTTCCTCAACCGCAAGATCGACACCCTGGTCGATCCGGAGGAGACGTCGCAGTACCTGGACCAGGACCAGGTGCGCCAGCAGGTGGAGATGGCGCGCGGAGCGGTATGACCGCCCATCGCCACGCCGCGGGGTGGACGCAAGTGCGCGTCCACCCCGCGGCGCGCGGGGGAGGGGAGAGGATCAGGCGACGATCTCGTAACCGGCCTCGGCGACGGCCGCGTCGAGCTGCTCGCGGGACAGCGGCCCCTCGCTGTCGACGGTGACCCGCCCGCTCTCCAGGTCGACGTCCACGGACGTCACACCCGGCAGGGCGCCGACCTCCTCCTTCACGGACGCGACGCAGTGCCCGCAGGTCATGCCGCTGACGGTGATCGTGGTGCTGGTAGCCATGGCGTTCCCGTTTCCGTAGTGTGACGACGTGTCAGAGGTCAGGAGCGGACCAACCGGGCGATGGCCTCCGACGCCTCGCGCACCTTCTCCTCGGCCTCGTCGCCGCCATTGGCGACGGCGTGGGCGACGCAGTGCTTGAGGTGCTCATCCAGCAGTGACAGCGCGAACGAGCGCAGTGCCTTGTTCACCGCCGACGTCTGGGTGAGGATGTCGATGCAGTAGGAGTCGTCCTCGACCATCCGTTGCAGCCCACGGACCTGGCCCTCGATCCGGCGCAGCCGGTTGAGATGCTTCTGCTTGTTGTCGTGGTAGCCGTAGGTGGCCATGCCGGCGTCCCCCTGGGTCCTCTGTGCTTCCTCGGCCAATGATACCCCCTCTGGGTATTTCCAGCGGTGTGCTCCGGGCCCCCGGTGCGTGACCGGCCGGCGCGCGTGGCCGCGGCGCGGGGCACGGGAGGGAGCCGTCTCCCTCCGAGTATCGACGCTGATGGGCGTTGTCCGGCAAACAGGGCGAGAGCGGGCGCGGGGAAAGGAACCGGTCCGGCGTGGGTCAGGGGCGCAGACCAAGGCGCCGCAGCTCCAGGTCGGCCAGCCGGGCGATCGTGCGGGCGTCCCCGGTCCGCCAGGCCCCCACGGGGTCGGAGTGGATCTTGAGGAGCCGGCCCGGGGGGACCGAGCCGAGCGCGCGCAACGCCAGCAGTTCGCCGCGGGCCTCCGGAGACATCGCGCGCAGCCGCCGGGCGCCCCCGGCCCGCACGACCCAACGTGCCCGCAGTGGAAGCCAGGTCGCCAGCACGAACAGCAGGGGGATCACCGCGGTCAGCAGCGCCACCACCAGCGCCAGATCGGCGACCGTCTCCTGGAAGCGCTGTCCCGCCTCGCTCAACGCCTCGCCGGAGGTTCCCACGCTGGTGAACGGCTCGCTCAGGGTGTCGCCGATCAGCGGGATCTCGCCGGCGCGTTCCGCGGCCTCGCCCATGTGCGCGCTCAACCCCCCGCCGGCGTCCTCCATCAGCTCCCCCGGCCGGGCCAGACCGCTGAGGGTCTCGTGGAGGGACACCGCCGCCCAGACCCAGCCGGCGATCCAGGCCAGCGCGAGTGTGTCGCTGAGGAACTGGAGGAAGAAGCGCAGGGGGCGGTCCGCATAGAACTTCATCGTGTGCTCCAGGGCGGCGTTGGGGAGGCGGGACGCGCCGTGACGCGCTCCACCGGACGGCGGCTGTCGTCCGGCGGGCCGGGACCTTCCCTCGGTGTGAGCGAGTTAACCTGATCCGTCCCGATAGGTGGTGATGTCTCACCCTTGGTGACCTCGGTCGATGCTTGCCAACCAGGGGGATCGGCACGGAACATGGATCACATGAGCGACGTCAGCAACCGCGACGAGGACATCATCCGGCGCATCGGTGAGCTCGTCACCGAGGAACGCGACCTGAGGGAGCAGCACGAACACCGGCTCACCCCCATGGAACGCCAGCGCATCCGCGACCTGGAGGCCGCGCTCGACCAGTGCTGGGACCTCCTGCGCCAGCGTCGCGCCCAGGAGGAGTTCGGCAAGGACCCCGACACCGCCCAGGTCCGCCCCGCGGCCCAGGTCGAGGAGTACCGGCAGTAGACAGCGGAACCCCGCGCCCCGTCCCGACGTCGAAACAGGCGGTGCGGGATCCTCCCGCGCCCTTCGAGGACGGGAGGACACGTGCTGGAGGTACTCACCGGGACCGGGCTGGCCTCGGCGGCCGGGCTCAACGCCTACGTGCCGTTGCTGGCCGTCGGCCTGCTCGCTCGCTATACCGACCTGCTCCCACTGTCCTCGGGCTGGC
The DNA here is from genome assembly GCF_054780875.1 of Marinactinospora endophytica. Classification (NCBI taxonomy): domain Bacteria; kingdom Bacillati; phylum Actinomycetota; class Actinomycetes; order Streptosporangiales; family Nocardiopsidaceae; genus Marinactinospora; species Marinactinospora endophytica. The sequence goes on from NZ_BAAGVM010000001.1 coordinate 406,440, forward strand.
AGTGGCTGGAACACCCGGTCGTGCTCGCCGTCTTCGGCCTGCTGCTGGTCGTGGAGATCGTCGCCGACAAGATCCCGGCGGTGGACAGCATCAACGACCTCCTCCAGACGTTCGTGCGCCCCGCCTCGGGCGGCGTCACCTTCGGGGCCGGAGTCTCCGCGGTCACCCCCGGCGACATCGCCGCCGCGGGGGAGGGCTCGTGGTGGCCGGTGCTCTCGGGCATTCTCATCGCCCTGGCCTTCCACGGCCTCAAAGCCCTCGCCCGGCCGGTCCTCAACACGGTCACCGTGGGCGTCGGCGCGCCGGTCGCCAGCACCGCCGAGGACATCGCCAGCGTCGTGCTCGCCCTGCTCGCCGTCGTGGTGCCGATCCTGCTGCTCGTGATCCTGCCGCTGTTCGCCGTTCTCGCGGTGGCGGTCTGGCGGGCCCGTCGCAGACGCGGCGGGGGACGCCGGGCCGGGGAACAGGCAGGACTCACGGGACCGTAGAGTGCAGGACGTGCTTCACAACGCGATCGAACGGCCAGGCGAGATCTCCCACATCGTCTGGGACTGGAACGGCACCCTCCTCAACGACAACCACGCCAACCTCGCCGCGGTCAACCGCGTCTGCGCGGAGTTCGGCCGTGACCCCGTGGACCTGGAGTACTGGCGGGCGAAGTTCCGCCGTCCCCTCCTGGCCTGCTACGAGGAACTGCTGGGGCGGCCCTTCACCGAAGCCGAGTGGGAGCGCGTCAACACCGCCTACGACAGCCACTACCTGGATCTGCTGCCCTCCTGCGACCTGGCCGAGGGGGTGATCGACGTGCTGACGTCATGGCCGGCGACCGGACGCACGCAGTCGCTGCTGTCCATGGCGGGCCACGACCACCTCGTCCCCCTCATCGCGGAGCGGGGGCTGAGCGACCACTTCACCCGCATCGACGGGCGTCGCCGCGACACCGTCCACGACTCCAAGGCCGAACACCTGGTGGAGCACCTGCGCGTCCAGGACATCGACCCCGCGACGGTCGTGCTGATCGGCGACATCGACGACGACGGTCACGCCGCGGTCGAGGCGGGCACCCGCGCGATCCTGGTCGCCTCGGGCCTGATGAGCCGCGACCGCCTGGAGGCCACCGGCCACCCGGTGGTCGACTCCGTCACCGAGGCCGTGGCCCTGCTGCGCGGCTGACCTCCTCCCGGCCCCGACCGTCCACCCGTCGCGATGCGCAGCCGCCAAGGGCGCGGCCGGTCGCGCGGGTCCGCGCGGCCAAAGGGCCGCCCGCGAAGACGGCGCGCCGACGCCGACACGGCAGAGGGGCGGTGCCTATGGCACCGCCCCTCTGCTCGTCGTGGGACGGACGCGGCGCGCCCCCACCCGGGCTAGGCCAGGGCGACCTTGCGGGCGGCCTCGAAACGCTGCTGGACGTCGGCCCAGTTGACGACGTTCCAGAAGGCCTTGACGTAGTCGGCCTTGACGTTCTTGTACTGGAGGTAGAAGGCGTGCTCCCACATGTCGAGCATCAGCAGCGGGTAGGAACCCGCGGCCAGGTTGCCCTGGTGGTCGTAGAGCTGCTCGATGATGAGCTTCTGGCCGAGGATGTCCCAGGCGAGGATGGCCCAGCCCGAACCCTGGATGCCGGTGGCGACCGCGTTGAACTGCGCACGGAACTTGTCGAAGGAGCCGAACGCGTCGTCGATCGCGGCACCCAGCTCGCCCTCGGGCTTGTCGCCACCGTCCGGCGACAGGTTCGGCCAGAAGACGGTGTGGTTGACGTGACCGGCCAGGTTGAACGCGAGGTTCTTCTGGAGCAGGTTGACCTTGCTCAGGTCGTCCTTGTCACGCGCCTCCGCGAGCCCCTCCAGCGCGTCGTTGGCGCCCTTGACGTAGGCCGCGTGGTGCTTGTCGTGGTGCAGCTCCATGATCTGACCGGAGATCCACGGCTCAAGCGCGCTGTAGTCGTAAGGCAGCTCGGGAAGCGAATAGGGCGCGGACATCTACGCACCTTCCTCTGACACGGTTGTGGCTCTGACACGCGAATCGATCGCTTGGGAAAAGCTATCAGCAGGTGCCCCGGCGGACCGGTGTTGCCCTCATGACAGCCGTTGTGGGGAATAACCCGCACCCTGCGCCCTACCCGGCACCGGGCCTCCCATGCGGCGACCGCTCCCGTCCCCACGCGGTCAGGTCGGCGACCAGGGCCGCGCGCACCGGGGGGCACTCCTCCTCGACGACCACGCCGGCCGCCCGCATCACCTCGGGCAGGGCCGGATCCCACGGGCAGGCGGCACCTCCCGGCCCCAGTGGGGGCAGGCGATCGGGGTCGAGCCCGGCCAGGGCCGCGGCGTGGTCGGCGGCCGACATCCGCCACGGACGGGCGCCGGGAAGCCGCAGCACCCGCGTGGCGATGTGCAGGCCGGCCCAGTCGAAGTCGCCGTGGTAGCGCAACCTCGCCCCGGACTCCGCCAGCAGCCGCAGCCAGTCCAAGGCCAGGGTCGAGAACTGTCCGCCGACGCAGACGAGCGGGCAGCGCGCCCCCGCCCGCGCGGCGTACTCCAGGACGAGGGGGTTCTCGCACACGGCGACCACCGTCCCGGGGGTGATCAGGGCGGGCAGTCCCCGGGCGACGCGCAGGTCGTCGCGGTCCAGGTGCAGGGCGTGCCCCAGCCGGACGCGCTCGCCCAGGTTGCGCGCCCAGGGGTGGTCCCCGGTGAAGAGCAGGCCACGAGCGGACACCGTGGTGGTGGGGGAGCCGGTGGACACCCCGCAGCGCTCCCACAGGGTCCGCACGTCCTCCGCCCGATCGCTCCAGGACCGCCCGTGGGCGAACGCGGCGGCGCGCAGCACCAACGTCGCCAAGGGGGCGCGCCGCTCCTCCAGCCCGTGGGAGCCGCCCCTCGCCTCGGCGTGGGCGAGCTCGGCCAGGCCCAGGACGGACTCGGCCGGCCGGTCCGGATCCAGGTGGATCCGGGCGAGCACGTCACAGGCGTGGCGGGCGAGCCGGACCCGCTCCGCCGCCGTCTCCTCGGTCAGCCCGCGGGTCAACCAGTCCAGCCACTCCGACGTCCAGGCGGCACCGGCCAGGCCGGTGCGTTCCAACTCGCCGAGAAAGCGTTCGCGCACCCGGGCGGCCCGTTCCCGCCTGACCCGCTTCTGCGCGGGGCGATGGACCAGCGGGGCGCCGCCGGTGTGCTCCGCGATCAGGTCGGCCAGGTCCACGCCGTGCTCGTCGCGCAGCTTCCGGGCCAGCGCGGTCAGGTCCACCCGCACCTGAGCGGGCCGTTCGTCGCGGCCGCGCTCGGCACCGGGGAGCTGCTGGACCACCCCACGGGTCTCGGCGGTGACCGAAACCCCGACCTTCGAGGGGCGGCCGTCCGGGTCGATGCCGGCCCGCCTGCCCTCGACGTGTCGGCGCGCCCGGGTCCAAAACTCCGCGAGTTCGGCCTTGGCGTAGAAGGCGCGCAGGTAGGCGGGCAGCCGCTCGACGGGGGCCGCGGGGGCGCGCCCGGCATCTCCGGCCGGTGGCGCGCCGCTCACGCCGCGCGCTCGAATCCGCTGCCGTTCCACGTCGTGCGGGCGCACGCCACCCCCCAGGCGCCCTTGCGCTTGAGGATGTCGTAGATGTGCATCCGGTCGATCTTCGGCGACACGCCATACCCCGAGGGCCAGGTGATCGCCCAGTCCATGTCGAGGTCCACCAGCAGCTCCAGTAGGCGGGCGATCGTCGGATCGTCCAGTCGCTCGAACGCCTCGTCCAGCAGCACCAGGCGCAGCGGCCCCTCCAGCTCGGTCTCCAGCGCGTCGTAGAACGCGGCGCTGGCCGCGAACAGGGTCACATAGGACACCAGGCGTGTCTCCCCGGAGGAGAGCTGGCGGATCCGACGGTCGCGCGGCTGGCCGTCCGGCCCGGTGTCGTGGATGCGCACCCGGTAGGAGTACCAGCGCCGGTAGTCCAGGGCGCCGGCCAGCACCTCGGCGTAGCCACTGCTGCGCCCCTCGGCCCGGGTCGCGCGGATGCGGTCCATCAGGGCGCGGCGCAGCCGTTCGTTCTCCTCCGGCGTGCGCCGGGCGACGGACTTCTTGGCCAGCGCGAACGCCGAACGCTCGGCCGGATCCAGATCGGGGGCGGGCTCCCACGACAGTTCCACCCGCACGCCCTGGCTGGAGCGGGCGTTCTCCAGCACCGCGTTCATCCGGCGGGTCAGCGACTCGGCCGAACCGATCTGGCGGTGCAGTTCCTCGGCGACGTCGCCGAGCAGGTACTCCTCGAAGATCCGCTCCTCACGGCCGGTGAGGTTGTCCTCGGCGAGGGTCAGGCGTTCGGCGGTGCGCCGCGCGGTCGCCGCGACCGGCGCGGTTCCCGCCTCCTCGCTGACCGCCACGGTCAGCACCCCGCGGGTGCGGTCGGCCTGGACGTCGTGGGTTCCGGCCAGCGCGGTCTGCAACGTCTGGATCCGGCCGAGAAGGTCGCGTTCCAGGGCAGCGGGCTCGCCCGGAGGCGTCTCCCCCTCCAGGGCCGCCGCGATCGCGGCGCGCAACTCGGTCCGGTCGAACGGGGGCTCCTCCGCGCCGGTGGCGGCCTCCCACACACCGGGAACCTCAGCGGTGTCGGTCAGCGCGTCCTCGGCGTCGGCCACGTCGGCCTCGGCCCGGGCGTGCTCCTTCTCCGCGTTCTCCAGGCGTCCCTCGGCGTCGGCCAGGGCCTTGACCCGGTTCTCGACCCGCTCCTGGGCGCCGGGGGCCTTCGAACGCAGACGACGCCGCTCCTCCTCCAGCTGGCGGACCTCCTCCCCGACCTGGCCGGCGTCGCGGCCGAGGGTGGAGCGGAGCTTGGCCAGCGTGGCGTGGGCCTCGGCGTAGCCGCGATGGGCCTCGTGCGCCTGCGCCTCGGCCTGTTCCCGGGCCCGGGCGGCCCGCTCGTGGTCCTGCTGGGAGGCCGTCAGCGAGCGCAGCGCGTCGGGATGGTCACGGCGGAGGAGCTCCCCCATGCGTTCCAGCGCCTCGATCGCGCGGCGGGCGCGCTCGCACAGTTCGCGCAACCCCTCGGCGTCCTCGGTGACACCGAGCTCACCGCAGGCGCGCTGGTGCTCGGAGCGCTCGGCGCCCAACCGGGCCCGGGCCCGCGCGTGCTCGCCCTCCGCGCGCTCGGCCTCGTCGGCGGCGCGCCGCGCCGCCGAACGGCGGGCCTGCGCCTCGAAGTGGGCGCGCAGCACCTCGGCCACCTCCGGGAAGGAGTCCAGGCAGGACTGCCAGGCCCGCTCCAGCTCCTGGGCGGCCCGCAGCGACGCCGCGAACCCCTCCGCCTGTTCGGTCAGCGCGGTGAGTTCCGCCTCCACGGCGGCGATACGGCGGCGACGCGCCAGCTCCCGCGCGCCCGCGCCGATGTGCTCGGCCTCGGACTTGGTGTGGCGCCCGCTGAGAACCCCCGCCCGCCACCGGCCGTCACACCCCACGGAAGGACGCCCGTGCGCGTCGTGGTCCGCCCCGAGGAGGGGGACCGACTCCAGCAACCGCCCCACCAGCTCCTCGGAGACGGGACCGGCGGAGTCCGTCGCGGGCCGCAGCACATCGGCCAGATTGGGACCCTCCACCCGATCGCGTGGCCGCGCCCACACGTCGTCGCCCTCGGACTCGATCCCGCCGTCGGCCCGCACCCACGCGCTGAGCAGGCCCGAAGCGTGCAGGGCGGCCTCCAGGCCGGCCCGGTCCGGCTCCGGCAGGTCGGGGGCGAAGTCGACCAGACGGTAGAAGGGCGCGCCGTGGCGCGGATCGCGCGGCGCGGTGGTCAGCGCCGGCGGCGCGAGCTCCACTTCGACGGCCTCGCGCAACCGGCGCAGTTCCGCCTCCAAACGGCCGCGCTCGGCGTTGACCTGGGCCAGACGCTGCTCGGCGACCACGGCGGCGTGCTGGACGGCGCGCACCCGGGGTTGCAGCGCGGCGCGGGCCTCCCGCTGGGCGTCGCGGAAGCCCTCGGGGTCGGCGATCACCTCCGCCGGCTCGGGCGCCGCGGGCAGCTCGCCGGGCTCGGGCCGGTCGCCCGCGGGCGGTGCCTCCTCACGCCAGCGTCGGACGGCGTGCACCCACTGGTCGGCGACGGCGCGCAACCGCTCCTCGCCCTCCGCGACACGCCGCGCCGCGGACACCGCCTCCTCCGCCGCCGTCGCGGCGCGCTCGCCCAGCCGCTCCACCCGCTCCTCGGCCTCCACCACCTGCTCGGCCCGCGCGCGCAGGGCCGCCAGCACAGGCGCCCGCTCCGCCGCGGCGCGCGCCGCGGCATCAGCGCGTTCGCCGGTCTCCTGCGCCGCGCGTTCCAGCGCGGCGACGTCCAGGCGGGGAGGGAGTTCGCGGTGCAGCTCCTCGGGGCGGGCGTCGGGCTCGGGGGACAGCAGCGCCCGGACGGTCCCGCTCGCCCGCTCCAGGTCGGGCACCAGGCGGGGCAGGGCGCCCAACGTGGCCGGCAGACCGATGGCGCGCAGCTCCTCCCGCGCCCGCTCGGCCTGTGCCGCGACCCCCTCTCCCAGCCGTACCACGCTCGCCGCGGCCCGTCCGATGGCCGCGATCGACTGCTCCTCGGCGGCTCGCAGCTCCCGGGTGTGGCCCAGCGCGCTCTCGACGTGGCTGCGCCGGGAGTCGACGGTGGCGGCCTTGTCCTCCAGATCGCCCAGGGCGCCGTAGGCCGGGGACGCCTTGAGCGCGCTCAGCTCGGTCTCGACCTGCTCGGCGCGTTCGGTCAACGAGTCGCGGTCGAGCCGGGCCTGGACCAGCTCGGCCTCGCTGGCCGCCCGCTCGGTCTCGCGCCTGTCGCGGGCCCGCCGGGCCCGGCCCAACGCCTTCTCGGCGTCCTCCAGCCGGGCGGCGCGGTCGGCCAGGATGCCGCGGGCGTAGGCGCGGTAACCGGTCAGGAACTCCTGGAGCGCGGCGTCGGCCCGGCGCAGCCGGGCCACGTTGCGCCGCACCCCTTCGAGATTGTCCAGCCCGGCCGCGGTGCGCGCGATGACGTCGGGGTCGATCGGCGGCAGGGCGTCGGACAGCAGCTGCTCCAACTGCCCCTGGAGGACCTTCAGGCCGATGTCGGGGTTGCGCAGCGTGCGCTGGAGGTGCAGCAGGTCGGTGTAGCGGTTGCCTCCGGTGATGCCGTAGACCGCGGCGGCGACGCGCTCCTGGAACGCCTCCTGGCCGGCGACGACCGCGCTCTCCCCGATGTGCTCGCGCAACCGGGACTGGCTGATAGGGGTCTGCTGCTCCATGAGCGCGAAGTCCTTGTTCACCCGGGCCGGGGTGATGAACCGCCACGAGTCGCTGACCTGGCGGGACGAGGCGCTCGCCTTCACCCCGATCCCGCAGGTCAAGAACTCCTCCGTGCCGTCGGCGCGCACCCGGCGCAGCTCGATCCAGGCGTAACCGACCCGGGAGCGGCCCGCGGTGTAGTCGTCGAGCATGAGACGGCTCATGCTCACCGTGTCGAAGCCCTTGCACCCCATGTTGCGCAGATCCCCGTCCAGGCACAGCGGGAGCAGCAGCTCCAGGGTGCGCGACTTGCCCGAACCGTTGGTGCCCTTCAGGATCACCCGGCCACCGGACAGGTCGAACTCCTCCTCGGCGTACTGCCAGATGTTGACCACGCCACCGCGGTGCAGTCGCCAGCGTTCGCGAAGGTCGGCTCGGCCGTCCACGTCTTGATCCTCACGTCTCTCGGAAAAGGGATGGGGGCGAGGCCCCGCGGGGGCGCCGGTCGGCCGGCGCCCCGCTCACAGGGCGAAGAGCTGTTCTTGGCCGTCGGCTGCTCCCGGGTCGGGGAGCGCGACGGCGTCGGGCGCGGGGGCCGCCTCTTCGGCGTCGGGCATCGGGAGGTAACGCCCGGCCGCCGCGCTGACCACGACGAGCCCGCCGGGAGGCGACACGGCCAACCCGACCTCGGTCAGGGTCTCCAGCACCGAGGAGGCGAGCCGGTCGGTGTCGCGGACGGCGTCCTTGGACCAGGCCCGTGGATGGCGCGCCGCCAGATCGGCGACCACCGCGTCGAACCGCTCGCGCGTCACGGCCACGCCGTCACGGTCCACCTCCCCGCCCCGCCCCGGGGATTCCTCGCCGTGGTCGATGCCGGGGCGGGACCCCTCCTCCACCAGCTCGGCCGCCGCCAACAGGGCGATGCGGGCGAAGGTGCCCCCGCCGGGAAAGGCCCGGTCGGTGAGGTAGCCGTCGGGATCGACCGCGAGCACGCCCTCCGCGCGCGCCTCCAGCCGCATGCCCGTCAGCTCCTCCAGCAGGCGCGCCTCGGAACGCAGGTGGGTGCGTAGCCAGTCCCGTTCCTCGGGGGTCAGCGACGAACGCGCCACCACGGGGTCCTCGACCAGCCGGCGGCGTACCCGGTGACGGACGTCGGCGGACTCCGCGCCCGCGTGGGCCAGGGCCTCCGGTGAGGCGACCCGGGACAGGGGGACGGCCACGAGGTGGGCCAGCAGTTCCACGTCGACGGTGAGGAGCGCCTCCCGGGCGGCGTCGTCGGCCCACGGCGCGACGCTGCCGTCGGTCTCGGTGAGCACCCCCAGGTCGACCAGGTGACGCAGCGCCGCGGCGAGCGCCCGACGGTCGACGATCCCGGTGCCCAGGTCCAGGCCGGCCTCGGCGCCGGCCGCCCGCACGTCGGCGACCAGCCCCGACAGCAGGAGCTGGCCGCTGCCGCCGGTGAGCACCGCCAGCACCAGCGCCAGGTAGGCGTAGGCGCGCGGCGTGAGGGGCGCCCCGTTGGGTTTGCGCGCGCCGCGCACGCCGTCGGGTCGGCGCCCGGTCTTGTACAACCGGGCGAAGGACGGTTCGACCACCAACCGGTAGCCGAGGTAGGCGGTGAACAGGGTCTGTAACCGGTCGGCGTAGCGGCGCACCGTGCCCAGCGCCTCGCCGTCGGGTCCCTCCGCGCGAAGCAGGGGCCGCCGCAGCAGCACCCGCGCGCACCTGCGCACCTGGGCCGCCTCGATCGCGTCCAGGCCGTCCAACGCGGCGGTCTCGGCCGGGGCCAGGGTGGAGCGGGGGCTCATCGGATCGCCGCCGTGACGTCCAGGCGCACGTCCACCCCGTGCAGCTCCAACGTTCCCAGGACCGATCCCACGCGGGTGACGTGTCCCTGCGGGCGGGGCAGCAGGGTCAGCGTCAATCCGCTCACCGGATCGCCGGCCGCGCCCTGTTCGGCGGGGCCGTCGCGGCCGTCTCCGGCCAGCGCCAACAGCTCGCACAGCAGCTCCAGCGCCGGCCCCGACAGCCGGGCCCCGGCGAGGTCGTGGGCGGCCGCGGCCAGCTCGCCGACGGCGGCGGCGTGCCGTTGTTCCCGCCGGGCCGCCTCGGCGAGCAGGGCGGCGCGCCCCAGCGGATCGTCGCTCACCCGTGGGACCCGCCCCGCGGGCGGGCGCTCGGCGCGGGTGCGCAGGTTCACCTCGACCGGCACGCGTGGGCCCTCCCGCCAGGACAGGTCGGGGGCCGGGGTGTCGTCCTCCCCGGCGAGGCCCAGATGGCGGGAGGAGAAGAGCCCGAACGCCGCCGCGTACAGGTCGTGCGCCTGTTCGGGGGAGGAGGCGTCGAACCAACGGGCCAGGGTGAGCAGGTCCCGTCGCCGGCCGGGATCGACGCCGCCGGCCCCGGTGATCCGCTTGACGTTGGTGAGCAGCGCGGTGATGGCCCGGCTGGTCGCCTCGCGCAGCCCGTCGACCTCGGAGGGGCGGCCCGGCCGGCCCACGAACCAGTCGGTCAACCCGTCCCAGTCGGCCTCGCGGCGACCCGGCGCGCGCTCCAGCAACTCGGTCTGCCCGGCACGGGTGGCGCGCGGGGTGAGGTCGCCGGGGCCTCCGCCGAGCAGGTCGAGCAGGGAGGCCCGCTGCCGGTTCAGGGCGGTCAGGTGGGCGGTGATCGGCGCGGAGTGGCGCAGGACGTCCTTGACGATCAGCTCCACGTACTCCAGCAGCATGTGCTTGAACCCCGATGTCTCGGCGGGGTCGAGGTCGTAGCGGGCGATGACCGAGCCGAGGTAGGCGTAGAAGTCGCGGACCGCCGCGGCGAACTCGTCGTGTTGCAGGAACAGGGTGGTGACCTGCTGGGCCAGTCGCTCCCGCAGCGTCCGCGACACGGTGGGCGCCGGGCCGCGCTCGGCGGTGAGCACCTCCCCGAGCGTACGGCGGATCGCGGCGAGCCCTTCCTCGATCGCCGGGAGCAGTTCCCGCGACACCTCGCGCGCGCCCTCGGCGACGTCGAGCATCTCATCGACCTCGCGCTGTACGCGCATGGCGAGCTTGGCCACCTGGTAGCGGACGCGGCTACGGGTGAACTCGGCGATGGTCGCGGCCGGCTCGCGGCGGCCGGGGAGGAGGTTGCCCCAGCGGGCCAGCTGCTCCAGGCGGTCGACGACGGTGTCGGGGGCGGCCTCGCCGGGGTCGATCTCGCCACGCCGTTCGGCCTCCACCAGCGCGGCCGCGACCTCCCCGGCCCCCAGGTCGGCCAGCAGGGTCGAGGTGAACAACCGCATGATGGCGAGGTAGGTACGGCGCTCGGGCGCGCTGAGGTAGGCGTAGAGCCGCAGGCGGGACAGGTCACCGGCCGGGGGAGGGGGCGAGGGGGGTTCCTCCCGCGGGACCGAGGGGTGCGCGTGCGGGATGTCGTCGGCTTCGGTAGGCATGGCCTGCCCCAACTTAGTCCCTCGACGTCCCGGCCGAGGCCGTTCGGCCGGGACGGGCCGGGGCGGCCGAGGCTCAGGGGACCAGCAGTGTCAGGGTCTCGGCGACCAGGGCGGGACGCTCCACGCCCTCGATCTGGACCTCGTGCCGCATGGTCAACAGCAGTCCCTTGTCGGTCTCCTTGACCTCGGTCAGTTCGATGCCGTCGCGGACGCGCGATCCCACCGTGACGGGCTGAAGGAAACGCACCTTGTTCAGGCCGTAGTTGACGCCCATGGCGGGAGGAGTGTCCAGCTCGTAGACCTCCGGTCCGAACATCGGCAGCAGGGACAGGGACAGGAAGCCGTGGGCGATCGTGCTTCCGAAGGGGCCGCGCGCCGCGCGTTCGGGATCCACGTGGATCCACTGGTGGTCTCCGGTGGCCTCGGCGAAGGCGTCGATCCGTTCCTGGGTGACGACGTGCCAGTCGCTGTATCCGAGGTGCTGGCCACGGGCGGCGGCCAGGGCGGTGACGTCGGTGAACCTGCGCATGGGCCTTGCACTCCTTCGGGCCGTGGCCGGGGATCTGGACCGACCTTACCCCATACCGACTGACCGGTTTGTGTCGGGCGCCACGTAGGGAAGGCCGCGTCCCCGACAGCGCCGTCAGGACCCGGTGAGCTGGGTGATGCGTTGCGGGGACAGCCCCAGATAGTGCGAGATGTCGACCAGGGTGAGCCCGGCGGCGGTCAGCCCGGCCACCGCCTGCCGGGTCTTGGCCGTCGCACCGCGTAACGCCTCGTCGGCCTCGTGCAGGGCCCGGCGCGCCTCAAGCGCCAACCGGTCGAGCTCGTCGCTGACCCGGGGAAGCAGATCGATGTGCACCTGCTCCTCCGCCAACTCGGCCTGGCCCGCGATGTACTCGCGGGCCCGGGACTCGGCGTCGGCCAGCGTGGGCGACCACGTGACACCCACCCCGTCCACCCGTAGCTCCCACCCGTTCTCCCACTTGCGGGCGTGAACCTCGTACAGCGCCACCGAGGGCCTCCCTATCGAGTGCTCTGGGCCCCGATCATCCCGGAAAGTCCGCAACGGCGGCAAGAGTGCCGGGTCATTCACCCAAAGTGACCGTCGCGCCCAGCCCGTCCAGCACGACCCCGCCCCGATAGCCGATGGCCGACCGTGTCTCCACCAGGTAGAGCCGCTCGACCTCGGCCGGGTGCGCCACGGCGTCACCGACCGGGATCTCGGCCCGGCGCCACCCCGTCCAGTCGACCGTGGGCCCATGCAGGGACACCCGCCGTCCATCCGCGCCGATCACCGTCGCCGCCAGACGCGCGCCCATCCCGTCCCCCCGCACCCACGTCCACAGGCGGGTGGCGTGGCCTCCCAGGGGCAGGGGTGAGGGCGCCAGCGCGTAGGCCGCGCGGGTCCCGGTGGAACCCGTGAAGTCGTAGTCCAGGGCCAGCCCCGTACCGTCACGGCCCGCGACCGCCGCCACCGACGCCGTGGCGCGCACGGCCTCGGCCGACCACGACGCCGCGTCGTCGAAGGAGGCGAGCTCCCGCTCGGTCGTTCCCACCCGCACCGGCACGCTCACCCGCCGTCCGGCCGCCTCGAACCCGATGGAGGTCGTTGCCGCCGCGACGGTCGCCGTGACGGCGAAGGTCCCGTCCGCGCGTGAAACGACGCGGAGCAGTTCCGGATCGACATCGACGGTGACGTCCTCGGGTTCGATCGGCGCCCGGGTTCCGTCGGGCGCCACGCCGGTGAGGGCGAGCACCGCCGGGTTCGCGGGATCGGGCAGCGCCAGCGACGCCGGTGCGGCCTCCAGCAGTTGCGGGGGAGGAAGCACCTCCAGCGTCACCGCGCCCTCGACCCCCTCCGCGCGGGCGCTGACACGCGCGCTTCCCGGCGGCCCCGCGGTGAACGCGCCCCCCGAAACGCTTCCCGACGTCGCCTCCCACTCCGTGGCGGGGCGCCGTCCCGCCGCTTCCACCGGCCCGTAGGCCGCGTCGTGGGGAACGGCCTCCAGGCGCCGGAGAAGCCCGGAGAAGACCCGGTGGGGGTCGGCGTGGACGGGGGCGCCGGTCCGCGCCGGCACCAACGGGTCGATGCGCGGACGCACCCACAGGCCGCTCGCCCGGCCATCGCCCCGAGGAGCGTGGACGGCCAGGCCGTTGGGGACCGGGCGCTCTTCCTCGCCGGTGCGGTTGTGCCGGCGCAGGCCGGTGTCGCCGGGGGAACGCGCGAGCAGCGCGGCGGAGCCGCCGCCGTCCAGCTCCAGGGCGTCGTCGGCGCCGGCGGCCCGCATCCGTTCGCCCATCTCCCGCAGGGTCGCGCCGGGGCTATCGGTGTAGCGGCCGTCGGCCACGATCGCATACATCCGCCTGCCGTCGGCGGAGAAGCCGATCGCGGTGCGCGGATGCCGCGAGGTGTCGGCGATGTCGGCGACCACGCCGTCGCGCAGCAGCACGTGCCGCCCGCCGATCGCCAGGTGGGGGCGGACCCCCTCGGCCGTCAGCGTGTAGTCGACCTCGACCCGGTCCCCCGGCCGCAGGCCGCCGAGGCGGTCGGCAGCCTCCCCGCGGCCCAGGAGGACGGTGCCCCCCTCCGGCACCGTCCCCGCGCCGGCCGCCTCGCCGCTATGGGTCACCACGCCGTCCTCGACCAGCACCTCGCGGACCCGCCCGGCCCCCGGCACCGTGTCACCGCGCGGGTGCTCGCCCCAGGCCGGGGTGAAGACCCCCAGTCCGTCCACCGGGATCTCGTGGGCGTTGAGCCGATCCACTCCCAGGGCCGTCGAGGACGACACGGCCGCGCCGGAGAAGGAGACCGGGCCGATCCGGCCACGGCCCTCCGGCGCGACCAGAACGGCGTGGCCGTGTCCGGGGGAGGGGGACTTGACCACCTCGCCCCCGCGCGCGGCCGCGCCGAGAGGGGCGTCGGAGCCGCCGATGTCGAAGAAGTCCCCGTTGACGGCGGCGACCGCACCGGCCGCCGTCGCCCGCGCGTGCAACGAGCCGGTTCCCGCCACCCGGCCCCCGTCCAGGTAGCCCAGGCGGGGGCCGGCGGACAGGTCCACGCGCAGCATGGTGAAGCGTTGGCGGTGCGCGCCGGAACCGACCTCGCTGGAGACCAGCTCCACCCCGGGAGCGACGGGTTGTCGGCGCACCGTCTCGACCGGGGCCGCCATGGCCGGGGCGACGGGGGCGAGCAGGGCCGCCGGAGACAGGAGGGCGACGGCGAGGCACAGGGACGCGCGCACGGACACACGGACCTCCGTTCCGGCCATGGGGGCGGACATCAGCGGGGGAGCGGCCGGCCCGGCCGCCGCCAGGGCGGAACGTGGCCGTCCGTTCCCCTGGGGCGCCATCCCGCGCCACGCTCACTCACTCTGAGTGAGCATACGTGTACGTCCGATTAACGTCGACGTTGCGCGCGTTGACCTGTGGGCAACACCGCCTGCCTAGAGTCGCCAGGGTCGGGCCCGTCCCGCCCACGGGTCGTGGCGGGCCGCGAAGAGAGCGAGGAGCACCATGGTCCGTGCGGCCGGGGCGACCGGACGCCCCCTCCACGTCCCCGTCGTCGACCTGACGGGCTGGGAAGGCGGCTCCGTGCGGCGCCGGGCGGCCATCGCCGCCCGCGCCGACGGTGCGGCGCGCAGAAGCGGTTTCATGCAGATCACCGGGCACGGAATCCGGCCCGAGACGTTCCAAGGGCTGGCCGAGGCGATGGACGCGCTCTTCGACCGGCCGTCCTCGACCGACCCCGACACGTCTCTGCCTCCCGCGCCGGGAACGGGACGGGGCTACGGCCGCCCCGAAGGCGGTTGGGTGAGCCACGGGCCGGCCGAGCCCGACGGGACCGCGCGGACCTTCACCATCGGTACCCAGGCGGCCGACCACCCCGACCGGGCACTGCCCGACGACCTGTACCCGGCCAACGTCTGGCCGCCTGGGCTGCCCGGGGTCGAGCCCCGGACGATGGCGTGGTTCACCGAGGCCAGCCGGCTCGCGCGTCGCCTCACCGAGGTGTTCGCGGTCGCCCTGGACCTGCCCGACGCCTTCTTCCTCACCTACAGCGGGCACTCGCTGGACGTGCTGCGACTGTACGAGCACCCGGCGGCGTCGTCGGCCGAGGAATCCCCGACCGGCCCCGGAACAGTGCCTCCCGGACACACCGACTTCGGGATCCTCACCTTGCTGTGGGCCGAGGGAGGCGGACGGTTGCAGGCGCGCGACCGCGCCGGTGACTGGCACGACGTCCTGCCCCGTCCCGGCACCCTGCTCGTGGGGGTCGGAGACCTCCTGGCGCGCTGGACCAACGACCGCTGGACCTCGCCGGTGCACCGCGTCCTGCCGCCGGGGACGGCCGGCACGTCCGGGCGGCGCCGGGCGGCGGCCTTCTTCCACCACGGCGACTTCGACGCCCTGGTCACCCCGGTGCCCACCTGCGTCGAACGCGCCAATCCCGCGCGCTATGGGCCGGTGACGATCGCGGCGCACCTCGCAGAGAAGCGGGGACAGGCCCCGCCGGTCCCTCCGACGTCCCCCCTGGCGGGACCGCCGTCCTTCTCCCGCAGGACGGCGCGTGCCCGAGCGGTCGAGGGAGGCCGGCTGCCGACCCGCTGAACGGGGAGGGGAGCCGGCGCGCCGTCCTCAGCCGGTGAGGGTCAGGCTCGTGACGGCCATGGCGCGGATCGCGCCGGGGTCCACCTCGTGGCCCAGGCCGGGACGGGTCAACGGAACCGGAACGATGCCGTCATGGGCCCGGACCGGTGGTGTCACCACGTCACGCGAGAAACGCCCCCCGGCCCCCGGCATCTCGGTGGGCAGGGTCACCCCGCGCAGCGACGCCAGCGCGACGATGGCGGCCCGCCCCACCCCGGTCTCGTGGTCGCTGCCGCACCACACCTGCCAGCCGGCGTCCACCGCGCGGTCGTGGGCCCGCCGCGCGGGGGTGAGCCCGCCCATGGCGGACATGCTCAGGTGGAGCGCGCTCGCGGCCTCGGTCCGGATCGCCTCGTCGAGGCGGTCCAGTGAACCGGCGGGGCAGCGGATGGCGACGGGGGTGCGCAGGTCCCGGCGCAGCCGGGCGTGGGCGGCCAGATCATCGGAGGCGAACGGCTGCTCGACGGCGAGGAGCCCGTAGTCGTCCAGGGCGCGCAGCGTCGCGAGGTGGTCGGGATCCTCGCTGTAGCGGCCACCGGCGTCGACCTGCAACGCCAGGTAGGGGAAGGCCGCCTGCACCGCCCGCACCACCTCGATGTCCCAGCCCGGTTCGATTTCGAGCCTGATGCGCTTGAAACCACTGCCGACCTGCCGGTTCACCTCGTGCACCAGAGCTTCGAGGGACGGCTGCCGGGCCAAGGTGACCCCGGCGGTCACGGCGGTGCGGGTACCACCGAGCGCGTGGGAGAGCGGTGTGTCGCGTTGCCGGCTCCACAGGTCCCAGCAGGCCACGTCCAGGCCGCACCGCACCGCGGGATCGGCCGGCAGGCCCGCCCACGCGTGCTCGACATCGGTGGGACGCTGCCAGGAGTGGCGCAGCAGCGCGGGGGCGAACTCCTCGACCAACGCCCGCCACCCGGCCGATCCGGGGATCTCGCCCCACCCGGTGACGCCGGAGGCGTCGGCGACCCGGACCAGGACGTGATCGGCGTAGCGGGGCCGCTCGCCCACGCCCCGGTTACGGGGCTTGGGCTGGACGAGAGGCAGCCGCAGCAGCGTCGCGTCGATCGTCGCGACGCGGGTGAGCGTCGCGGGTTCGGTGCGTGACACGCGGGTTCCGCCTCCCAGGAGCGATGTCGGACAGGGACGCGACGAACGCCCCATCTCGACGTTATCCCCTCAGACCCGGGCCGACCACCGGTCCGAGCGCAGATGTGGGATCGCTCGCGTTCACGCCCGCCCCCGTTTGGTCGCCGCGAAGATCAGCCCCATGCGCAACTCGCCGCGCCGCGCGCCGCCGAACCGATCGCGCAGCGCCGCCTCGACACGGTCCAGTTGCGTGTCGCTGAGCGCCAGGCGGGTGTCGCTGTGATGCCAGGCCAAGACGGCCCTGCCCCCGGGGCGCAGCACGCGATGGAGTTCGCCGACGCCCGCGTCCAGGTCCGGCCACATCGCGACGGTGTTGACCGAGACGACGACGTCGACGTCGCCGCTGGCGACACCGGTGTGGGCCGCGTCGGCCCGGTACAGCCGCACCCTGCCACGCCGCACCGCAGCGGCGTTGCGACGCAGCGCCATCCGCACCATCTCCGGCGAGGGGTCGATGCCGGTGACGGTCACCTCGGGTGACCGGGCCAGCGCCTGGACCAGGACACCCGGGCCGGTACCGATCTCCAGGACGTGATCGCCCGGACGCACCCCCAGCGAATTGGCGATCTCGATGTTTTGCGCCCGGTTGGTCCAGGCCAGCACCACTCCGGCGAGAAACCCCGGCAGTCCTCGGGGAAGCGCGAACGGATTGGACCCCGGGGGCTGACCCGTCCAGAGATCTCGATGCGTCATGGTGTCTCTCCTCCAGCAGGGAGACTTCCCGTCACGGAGGGTGTTCACGCCTGTCGCCGCGTGGTACCGCGCAAGGGCGCGGACCTTTCACTCCTTGAGGACCTCGGCGACGTCGCGCGAGGACAGTCCGTGCGCCTGGGCGACCGCCGCGTTGGTGAGTTCGCCGTCGAAGGTGTTCAACCCCAGGGCGAGGGCCGGATCCTCCGTCAGGGCCCGCCGCCACCCCTTGTCGGCCAGGGCCACCGCGTAACGCAGGGTGTCCTTGGTCAGGGCGTGGGTGGAGGTGTTGGGGACCGCGCCCGGCATGTTGGCCACGCAGTAGAAGACGGTGTCGTGGACCGCGAAGGTGGGATCGTCATGGGTGGTGGGGCGGCTGTCGGCGAAGCAGCCCCCCTGGTCGATGGCGATGTCGACGAGCACCGCCCCCGGACGCATGCGCGCGACCAGGTCGTTGCCCACGAGCTTGGGGGCCTTCGCGCCGGGCACCAGCACCGCGCCGATGACGAGATCGGACTCGACCACGGCACGCTCAAGCTCATAGGCGTTGGAGGTCACGGTGCGCACCCGCCCCCGGTAGAGCGCGTCCGCCCGGCGCAGCTTGTCGATGTCCAGGTCCAACAGCGTGACGTCGGCGCCCATGCCGACCGCGATGCGGGTGGCGCTCATCCCCGACACGCCGGCGCCCAGAACGGTGACCCTCGCCGGGGGGACGCCGGGCACACCGCCCATGAGCATCCCCCGCCCGCCGTTGGGGCGCTGCAGCGTGGCCGCGCCGACCTGCGGCGCGAGCCGGCCCGCGACCTCCGACATCGGGGCCAGCAACGGCAGCGAGCGGTCGGGGAGCTGGACGGTCTCATAGGCGATTCCGGTGACCCCCCGCTCCAGCAGGGCGTCGGTACAGGGGCGGGAGGCGGCCAGATGGAGGTAGGTGAAGAGGGTCTGGCCCGGCCGCATCCGGTGGTACTCCTCGGCCACGGGCTCTTTGACCTTGAGGATCAGCTCGCCCTCGGCCCAGACCTCGTCGGCGTTGTCGACAATCGCGGCTCCGGCCGCGACATACTCGTCGTCGGAGATGGACGAACCGGCCCCGGCATCGCGCTCGATGACGACCTGGTGTCCCCGCCCGACCAGTTCGTGGACGCCGGCGGGGGTGATGGCCACCCGGTACTCGTGGTTTTTGACCTCGCGGGGCACACCGATGCGCACGGTGCATCTCCTCCTCGTATCGCCTGTGATACCTACCCACTGTGCGATGTCGCGAGACCCCGTGCCATGACCACGGTGCATGTCCATTGGGGATTTTCTTGACATCCTGTCAAAGGCGGGACGCTTATCGGGCGGCCGGCAGCAGCAGGCCGCCGTGCCGTGCCGGGGAGAGGTTGCGCCGCGCCGCCTCCCGTGGCAGCACCCGGCCCCGTACCCAGGTCGCCTCGACCCGGCCGTGCAACGTCCGGCCGGCGTAGGGGCTCGGGTCGGCGTGGGGGACCTCCTGGATCGACCACGGGTCGAACGCCACCAGGTCGGCGTCGGCGCCGACGGCGATCCGTCCCTTGGCGGACAGCCCGAGCGTCACTGAGGGGCCCGCCGCGGTCCAACGGGCGAGCGCGGAGAGGTCGAGGCCGCGCCGGCGGGCGGCGGTCCACATCGCCGGCAGCGTCCAGCGGATGGCGTCGATCCCGGTTCCCGGCCGGTGCCCGGAACCGATCGCGCCGACGATGTCACCGGAGCCGTCGAGCAGCGCGCTCCACAACGCCCCCCGATTGGCGTCGGAGCGGATCGGGGGGCGACAGCGGTAGGCGGGGTCGTCGTCGGGCACCTGCTCGGCGGGCAGGCACAGGTAGTGCGGGCTGGTCTGCGCGCTCACCGCCACCCCGATGGAACGCGCGGCGGCCAGCATCGCCGCGCACTCGGCCGCGACGAACGGCGCGACGTGCACCCGGGCACCGGTCACCCGCGCGGCGGCGATGACCCGCTCCAGGCCGCGCCGTTCCGCGCGCGAGGGCCGCGCCGCCAGGAGCGCGCTGTTGCCGGAACCGGACGGCTTCGACAGCTCGCCCGCGTCCTCGGCGTGCACGACCAGGGGGACGCCCATCGCGGCCAGCCCCGCCATGGCCTTGCGCAGGCGTACGTCGTCCAGTGGTGCCAGGTCGGGGGCGCCTCCGTCCGACAGCGAGCAGGCGAACCCGGTGACGCCGGCCGCGCGCAGGTCGGCGAGGTCGGCGGGGGTGCTGCGGGGGGTCACGCCGCCGAGGAAGGCCACGTGGGTCCAGCTGTTGCCGGCCGCCGCGCGCACATGGGTGGCGAGCGCGTCGGCCGTGGTGATGGCCGGACGGGCGGGGGCGGGGGCGACGACGACGGTGGTGACACCGCCTTCGGCGGCGGTCCGGGTGGTGCGCGCGTACGCCTCGGCCACCGAGTCGCCGGGGGCCTGCACCGCCACGTCGACGTCGACGCACCCCGGCAGGAGCGCGACGTGGCCGAGATCGGTCTCGTGGCCGGCCGCCAGGGGGGTGTCGTAGTCGCAGACGGCCCTGATGCGTCCCCGGCTGACGGCCACCGACGCGGGGCCCGCGCCCTCGGGGGTGACGACCAGGCGGGAACGGATGACGAGATCGAATCGGCGCACCGGATCCCCTTCGTTGACGTGCTGGACGGACGGATCCGCCGTGGGACCCGTACCCGGACAGGGCGCCGCCCCGGCACCGGCTCCTGCCCGCCGGCGCCGGGAACCTCCAGCGGCCTGCGCCTTCCCGATTCTCGCCGGGTCGTCTCACCTTCGCGCCGCTTTTCCCGGATATCCCCCGGCTGCCTCCCTGACGGCGGGGCACACCCCGGTGCGGAATCAGGCCGGGAGCGGACACCGGCGACGCCTGCCCGCCGGAGGAGCCACCGGGGGATTAGGCTCTCGGCACGGGTGGCCGGGGTCACCCTCTCGTGCCCGTTCCCCCTGCTCACGACCCGGGTGAGGAGGGGCGAACGGTTCGTTTACCCTTAGCAGAGGTGGTGTCCGCCCTGGATCTCTCAGAGGTGCTCTTCAGCGACTTGGCCGCCGCGTTCGCCTCCTGGGTCCCCTGGATCCAAGGAGGGGCCGGTCTGGTGGTCGGCGCGGTGATCGGCACGCTGGTGGTGCGGCGCCGCCTCCGACAGCAGGACCCCCGACGACAACGGAGCGGCGCGCGTGGCTTCCCCGGGAATCCGCAAGACTGACACCCAGCGGAGCAGAGGCGGCGCGACCGCCATGGCCGTGGGCGGAGCCTCCGCCGCGGCCTGCCTCATCGCCCTGATCATCGCCCTCGTCGCCGGAGGGGCGGTGCGCGCCCAGGTCATCCCGGGCCTTCCGGACGCCGGCATGCTGACCCGATGGGGCCTTCCCATCTCCAAGACGGTCATGGACGTCACGGCCGCGCTCACGCTGGGGGTGCTGCTGCTCGCCGTGGTCCTGCTCCCCTCCGACCGGGGCGTGCTCGGCGGCCAGGCCCAGGGGTACGTCCGCGCGGCCTCGTGGGCCGCCCTCGTCTGGGCGGCCGCGGCGGCCGCCACCCTGATCTTCCAGCTCTCCGATCTGCTCGGGCTGCCCCCGATGGAGGTGATCGGCAACCAGCTCACCAGCTACGCGGGATCGGTCGCCCAGGGCATCGCCCTGATGCTGGTGATCCTGATCGCCACGGCCGTGGCGCTGCTGGGGCGCACGGTCGCCTCGGCGACGGGCACGCTGGGGCTGCTCGGCCTCACGCTCGTGGGCACGGTCCCCCCGGCGCTCACGGGGCACTCCTCCTCGTCCCCCAACCACGAGCTCGCGGTCACCGGCCTGGCGCTGCACGTCGTGGCCATCTCGGTGTGGGTGGGCGGCCTCGCCGCGCTCACCTACCACGCGCTGCGCCGCGACGGCGAGCACCTGGCCCCGGCCGCCGAGCGCTTCAGCCTGCTGGCCCTGTGGTCCTACGTCGGCGTCGCGGTCAGCGGCGTGGCCAGCGCGGCCAGCCGTCTCTACAGCGTCACGGACCTGTTCACCACCTCCTACGGGTTGATCATGGTGGCCAAGGCCGTGGTCTTCCTGGTCTTGGGCTACCTCGGCTGGCTGCATCGGCGCCGCACCGTGCCGCGCATCGCCGAGGGGGCCGGGCGGGCCCTGTTCGCGCGGGTCGCGGCGGTCGAGGTGGTCCTCATGTCGGTGGCCATGGGACTGGCCTCGGCCCTCAGCCGGACCGCTCCGCCGCCGCCGCTGGAGGGCACCTACGACCCGGTCCGGGAACTGCTGGGCTTCAGCATGCCTCCCGAGCAGAGCGCCTGGACGCTGTTGACCCTGTGGCGCCCGGACCTGTTCTTCGCCCTGCTCGTGGTCGTGCTCGGCGGGCTGTACGCGGCGGCCGTCCTACGGCTGCGCCGCCGCGGCGACCGCTGGCCCTGGGGGCGCCTCGTCGCCTGGTACGCGGGTCTGCTCACGATCGTGGTGGTCCAGCTCTCCGGTGTCGCCACCTACGCGATGGTGCTCTTCAGCACCCACATGGTGCAGCACATGGTGCTGTCGATGCTGACGCCGATCCTGCTGGTGCTGGGCGCTCCGGCCACGCTCGCGCTGCGGGCGCTCAAGCCGGCGAAGCGCCGAGGGGACCGGGGACCGCGCGAATGGCTCACCGCGTTCCTGCACAGCCGTTACTCCCGCTTCGTCACCCATCCGGCGTTCGCCGTCCCGATGTTCGTGGGCAGTACCTACGCGCTGTACTTCACCCCTCTGTTCGGCTCGCTCATGTCCGACCACCTCGGTCACCTGTTCATGGGCGTGCACTTCCTCCTCACGGGCTTCCTGTTCTACTGGATCATGATCGGGGTCGACCCGGCCCCGCGGAAGTACCCCTACCTGCTCCGCATCGTGCTGCTGTTGCTGGTCATGGGCTTCCACGCCTTCTTCGGCATCGCGATCATGATGCAGTCCGCGCCGCTGGGGATGGAGTACTACGGCCGTTTCGAGGTGCCGTGGCTGGAGAGCGTCGAGGACGACCAGTACACCGGCGGGGGCATCGCCTGGGCGATCGGCGAGATCCCGACGACGATCGTGCTCATCGCACTGGTCGTGCAGTGGTCGCGTGACGAGGAGCGGACGGAGCGGCGGCGCGAGCGGCACAGCCGTCGCGGCGGGTCCGACGACGCCGACATGGACGCCTACAACGCCTACCTCCAGCAGTTGGACCGCCGCTCCAGGGAACAACAGGGCTGAACGCGTGTGGGGCGGGGGCCCGGGCCCCCGCCCCACACGCGTTCGCAGGCTGTCTCAGCTGAGAAGGGCGCCCAGGCCGGTCCCGACGAGGGCGAGCAGGGCGCAGACCACCAGTCCTCCCGCGAGCATCGCCGGCGAGGGGCGCAGCCGGAGCAGGCGGGCGTCACCCCGGTCCGCCGCGGCACGGCGGGCGACCAGGGGCAGCAGCGCCACGTTCGCCGCGTAGACGATCACGACCACGCCGAGGGCGACCAGGAACGCCCCGCCGAGGCCGGCACCACCACGCAGGTGGGCCAGGACGGCCAGGGTGGGCAGGGCCACGAGCACCACCACCGACACGGCACCCGACAGCACCCGTGGGCCGGTCCCCTTGGCGCGTCCGGCGAAGACCAGCAGCAAGCCGAGGAGCGCCGCCATCACGACGGCACCGACGATTCCGAAAACGACGACGTTGACCAGCGAATTCACCCGGTCATTGTCCCACCGTCGCCCCGATGCCCCGGTCGGGGGTGGTCACAGCGCGGCCAGCAGCAACGCTCCGTAGGTGAAGGCCCGGGCGGCCCGCCACCGTACGGCGGGCACCGGGACGTGCCGGAAGTGGATCGCGCGCACCACACGGGCTCGCGCCCGGTCCAGCACGACGAGCGACACCGCGCCGGGGATGCCCCGCGCCGGATCGCCGGAACAGGCCGCCAACAGCCGCCGCCACCGCACTTCGTGGGCGCGGAAGCTGCGTGAGCTCACCATCCGTCCCCGGGCGATCTGGCCGATCCGCGCCTCTGCCGGATCGACGTCGATGAACAGCAGGTGGAGCTGGATCCGGGCGGCCCGGCAACAGGCGCTGACCAGTGCGCGCACGAACGGGCGGGTGGCGGGTTCGTGCACGATCACGGGACCGCCGTGGCGCAGCGCCAGGACAAGGCTCATGTAGTGCGCGAGGTGGACGACCCAGCGCCAGGAGGGGTAGGGCAGGAGGCGTAACCACGGGGTCAGGCGGTTGCGGGACTGCTGGGAGTCGATGATGCGCACCCCCTCGGCGGCGACCACGGTCGAGGTCTCCTCACCGGTCAGTCCGTAGAGCCGGTTGAGCAGGGTGCTCTTGCCCGCCCCGGGGATGCCGCCGAGCAGGATCAGGGAGCGAGCGGGGTAGCGCAGGACCTCCGCCGGGCCTGGTCGGGGATCGGAATCTTCGGAGACGGCGAGCGGCGTCTGCATCACTCTCTTTTCCCCTCACCACCCGGCCGGGACCAACCGGCAAGAGCGGGTGAAAACGGCACCGGTCATTGAGACCACGTACAGGCGCGCGGAAACGTTCCCCGCCGGTCGGCCGGGCGGATGGCGGGGGAGTGGCGGGATGCGGGGGTGGGGTGGGTCCGGCCAGGTGAGGCGGGGATCGGATGGGACGGGAGGGGTGCGGGTGTGGCGTGGGATGTCCGATTCCGGTCCCTCCTCTCCCGCTCTGGAAATGATCTACGTCGTAAAGGAAGGGATGCGATCACTAACGGAACACAGGTCCCAGTATCGGACACGGTGGCCGAGTATCGCGATCACGCCGCGACGACCTCCGTTCCCACCGACATTCCCACCCGCGTGGCGACGCGGCGCGCAGGGGGACCGGTGCCGCCCCGGCACCCTCCGGGGCACGGCCGACCACACGGGGGGCCGGGAACCGCGGGACCCATACGGTCGGGAGGAGGCCGACCAGGGCCACCACGACCCCGCCGGCCGCCAGGGAACAGCGACCCATCGACGGCCCGGACCACCGAGCCGAGGCCGACCTCCGAGCGGCGCGGAAACCTTGGCCCGGGGACCGAACGCCGTTCCGGCTCCCAGCAGATCCTCCGCCACGGCATCCCGTCGTTCTGCGTGAACGCGAGGACACCGCCCGCCCTCGCCCTCACCGGGAGGCCCCGGCACGGCGACCGCGCCGGCGAACGAGGCCGGTCCGGGTTCTCAGCGACGGGATCGCTCGGGAGCGGACCGAACAGTGGGTGGGCCGCTTCGGGTACGACGAGCAGCGCCGGCCCCTCGGCCCGCTGCGGTTTTCGTCGCCAGGACGCAGCGTCCCTTCCACCACCTCGGCTCCACGCGTACGGTGACGGGGCTCCAGGCGCCCGTGGACCGGTGGAACGGCCTGGATGTCCGGTCGGTGGACCGCTCGCCCAAGGACGCGGCCTAACCGGACTGGGCGATCCGCGACCCCGACGAGGACTTGACGAGCCGGAGCTGCGAGGTGATCCGGGTCCGCAGGTCCGCCACGTGGCTGACCACCCCGACGGCGCGCCCGCCGTCGCGCAGATGGTCCAACACCTCCAAGACCTCCTCCAGGGTCTCCTCGTCGAGGGTGCCGAACCCCTCGTCGATGAACAGGGTCCCGATCTCGGCTCCCCCGGCCTCGGCCCCGGCCACATCGGCCAGCCCCAGGGCCAGGGCCAGAGAGGTGATGAAGGTCTCCCCGCCCGACAGCGTCGAGGGATCGCGTTCCTGTCCCGTCCAGGCGTCGATGACGAGCAGCCCGAGCCCGCCCCCCGAACGCGACCGGTCTCCCGCCACCTTGTCGACGGTGTGGCGCAGCTCGTATCGGGCGTCCGACATCCGGTGGAGCCGGTCGTTGGCCGCCGCCACCACCTGCTCCAGCCTGGCGGCCAGGACGTAGGAGGAGAGGGGGACGTGTTCGCGGTTGTCCCCGGAGGTGCCCGAGGCGAGCCGGGACAGGCGTTCGGCCACCGCGTGGCGGTGCCGGGCCGGCCGGGACCGGTCCAGCTCGGCGTCCAGTTCGGCGCGCAGGTCGGCCAACCGGGCCGCGCGCTCCTCCAGGCGGTCATGCCAGGCCAGCGTGTACCTGGCGGCCTCCTCGGCCGCTTCGGCGGCGGCGCCCAGCGCGGCGAGGTCGGGCGGGGGGAGCCGGCGCGCCGCAACCAGGGCGGGGTCGGCCAGGACGGAACGGACGGCCGCCAGTTCGTCGTCGTAGGCGCGGGCGCGTTCGGCGAGGTCGCGCTTGCGGGCGACGTCGCGGGCGGCGGCACGGACCTCGCCGGCGTCGTCGAAGCCCGCCGCCGCCACAGCGGCGCGGGCCTCCTGTTCCGCGGCCGTCAGCTCCTCGACGGCGACCAGGCGGGCGCGCAGGGCACGGGACACCGACTCCAGCAGCCCGGCCTCGTCGGAGAGCCGGGAGATCCGGGCGGCCAGGTCGGGGTCGTCGCCACGGGCGGCGTCGAGCTCCGCGGCGAGCCGCGCGGCATCCCTCTCCCCGACCTCGACGCGCTCGCGCAGCCGGGCCAGCTCCCTACCGAGCTCGCCTTCCCGCACGCGGGCGCGCTCGGTCTCGGTGTCGAGGGCGGCGAGTTCGTCGGCGAGCCGGCGTGCCTCCTCGGCGGCGCCGTCGATCTCGGCGAGGGCGGCCTCGCGCCGGGCCACCAGTTCGCGGGCCTGCGCCGCGTCCATCCCTTCGGCGGCGCTGCGCGCGGCGGCCAGCCGTTCCGCCACGGAGGCGGCCGCGCTCTCGGCGGCGACCCGTTCGGCGGCGGCGGTGTCGAAGGCGCGCTGGGCCTCCTCCTCGTCCCGGCGGCTGGGACGTCCCTCCTCGCCCGAGGCGGGAGCGGGGTGGTCGGCCGAGCCGCACACCGGGCACGGCGCGCCCGTCACCAGGCCGGCGGCGAGTTCCGCGGCCATGCCGGCGATGCGCCGCTCGCGTATCTCCTGGAGCCGGTCGCGGCTCCGCTGCGCCGCGTCGACGGCGGCCTCGCGGCGGCGCGCGGCCACGTCGAGCTCGTCCGCCAACCGCTCGCAGGAGAGGACGGCGGTCAACCGCGCCTGCGCGGCCCGCACCGCCTCGCTCGCGCTCTCGCGGGGCAGTGCCCGTTCGCGGGCCTTCGTCAGTGCCTGGTCCAGCGCCGTCCTGCGTTCGGGGATCCGGTCCAGGTGGGCCGTCACCTGTCCCAGTTCCGTTTCGACCCGCTCGATCCGGGCGGTGTCGGCGGCGATGCTGTCGCGCAGCCCGGCCAGCCGGCCGGCGTTGCCGCGTAGGTGTTCCAGCTGGGCGATCTCGTCGCGGCGGTCGCGTTCGGCCGCGCCCAGCAGGGTCTCGGCCCGCGTGCTGGAGGCGGGATCGGCCGGGGCGAGGAGGCCGTCGCGGGAGAGGGTGGCCGGCAGGCCGGCCAGCCCCTCGATGAGCGGTACCCGCTGGGCGAGGTCGAGTTCGGCCTTGCGGACCTGGCCACGGCGCTGGTCGAGGGCGTCGAGGAGCGGGATCACCGGCGCCGCCCGCTCGGCGGCGCGCAGCTCGGCGTCGAGCGCGGACCGCCACTCGCCGCGCTGTGACAGTTCGCCCTCGCGCCGTTGCGCGTCGGCGTGGCGGTGGTGGAGGTCGGCCAGTTCGCGTGCCCGTTCCAGGGCGTGGCGGGCCTCGTCGCGCCGCCGGACCCGGTCGGCGGCGATCCTTTCGAGGTCGCGCGCGGTCCCCAGGGTGACGCCGGCCAGTTCGGCGGCCCAGGGCACGAGGTCGTCGGGTTCTTCGGGGACGGGCGCGCGGGCGCCGCAGCGGTCGGCGATCAGGTCGGCGACACGCCGCACCGCGGTTTCGGCGGCGGTGGCCGCGCGCCCCAGCTCGCGGGCGTGCTCGGCCAGCCACTTCTCGACGTCGCCGAACGCCTCGGTGGCGAACAGCCTCTCCAGGGCGCGGCGCCGCTCCGACGCGCTGGCCCGCAGGAAACGGGCGAACTCGCCCTGGGGCAGCAGCACGATCTGGCAGAACTGTTCGCGTGAGAGCCCGAGCAGCTCGTCGATGAACTGGGCGGCCTCGTCGATGCGGGTGGTGACGCCCCGCCAGCCCTGTCCGGTGTACTCGGAGACGGCGATGCGTGGTTTCTCGACCGTGGTGCCGCTGCCGCGTTTCTTGGGCCGCTCCCATTGGGGACTGCGGGTGATGGACAGGCGGCGGCCGCGGATGGTGAGCTCGCAGGTGACCTCGGGGGCCAGATGCGGTGGGGCGTGGTTGCTGCGGGGGGATTTCGCGGCCTCGCGGGCCCCGGGGACCTTGCCGTACAGGGCGAAGCACACGGCGTCGAGCACCGAGGTCTTGCCCGCGCCGGTGGGGCCGTGGATGAGGAACAGGCCCGCCTCGCCGAGCGCGTCGAAGTCGACGGTCTCGGTGCCCGCGAACGGGCCGAACGCCTGCATGGTGAGCCGGTGCAGTTTCATCGGCGCCTCGTCGTCGGTGGGGAAGGGGGAAGGGAGGGCGGCGTCACCGCGCGGCCTCCTGCGCGCGGACCGCCTCGAAGGCGCGCTGGAGCAGCCCGCGCTCCTCGGGGGTGGCCGCGCTGCCGCGCGACCAGTCGACGAAGTCCAACGCCAGTTCGATCTCGGAGCGTTCGGCGACACGCTCGGCCCAGCGCGGCCCGTCGTCGGGGCGGACCCCCTCGGGGGCGAATTCGAGGTGCAGCGCGTGGGGGAAGCGCGCGCGCAGCCGTTCCATCGGAGCGGCGGGGCGGACCGGGTCGGTCAACGTGACCTGCACCCAGTGGTCGGTGTAGGTCTCCCACCGGTCCTCTCCGAGCAGCGCGTCGAGGGTGCCGCGGAGGCGCGCGATGGGACGCGGCACCGGGGCCTCGACGAACTCGGCGGTGACGGCGCCCGCCGCGTCGATGTCGACCAGCCAGCAGCCCTTGACGTGGTGTTCCTCGGAGAAGGAGTAGGCGAGAGGGGAGCCGCTGTAGCGCACGGTGCCGCCCATGCCCTGTCGGCCGTGCAGGTGTCCCAGCGCCACGTAGTCGACCCCGGCGAAGACGCCGGCGGGAACGTGGGCGGCGCCGCCCACGCTGATGTCGCGCTCGCTGTCGGAGGGTTCGCCTCCGCTGACGAAGGCGTGGGACAGCACGACCGAACGGGTTCCGGCGGGCCGCGTGGCGAGGTCGGCGCGGACGAGGTCCATGGCGTGGCCGAGCGCGGCGGCGTGGCTGCGCTCGGGCAGCCGCCACAGGTGCCGCACGATCTCGGGTTCGAGGTAGGGGATGCCGTAGAAGGCGACCGGGCCGTGCGCGTCGTCGATGATCACCGGTTCGCCGACACGCTCGGCCGAGCTGCGCAGGTGGACGCCCGAGGCGTCGATGAGCTCGGTCGCGTAGGCCAGGCGGACCATGGAGTCGTGGTTGCCGCTGATGAGCACGGCGCGCGCGCCGGTGGCGTGGATACGGCGCAGCGCCTCGCCGAACAGCCGGACGGCGTCCACCGGGGGGAGCGCGCGGTCGTAGAGATCGCCGGCCACGACCACGACGTCGACGTGTTCGGCGCGGACGGTCTCGATCAGGTGGTCGACGAACGCCGCCTGCGCGTCGAGCAGGTTCTCCCGGTGGAAGGACCGGCCCAGGTGCCAGTCGGAGGTGTGCAACAGCCGCATGGTGGACGAGATTACTTCAGGGAGGGCAGGGGGCGGGGGGAGACCGGTGACGCCTGTGGAAGGACGGGGACGGGCGGCCCGGCGCGCGGAAGGCGCGAGGGGCCGCCGGGTCAGCGCCTGCGGGCCAGGGTGAGGCCGTCGCTGATCGGTAGGAGCACCTGCTCCACGCGGTCGTCCGCGTGGACCCGGGCGTTGAAGTCGCGGATGCCCTGCACGGCCGACGAGGTGACGGACGGGTCGATCACGCGGCCGTGGGAGAAGGTGTTGTCGGCCAGCAGGACGCCGCCCGGCCGCATCCGGGGCACCAGCTCCTCCCAGTAGGCGACGTAGCCCTCCTTGTCGGCGTCGATGAAGGCGAGGTCGAACCGGGGCTCGCGGGGCAGGGAGCGCAGCGTCTCGATGGCCGGGCCGATGCGCAGGGTCACCCGGTCGGCGACGCCGGCGCGTTCCCAGTAGCGCCGCGCCACCGCGGTCCACTCCTCGCTGACGTCACAGGCGAGCAGTCTGCCGTCCTCGGGGAGGCCGCGGGCCAGGCAGATCGAGGAGTAGCCGGTGAAGGTGCCGACCTCCACGGCGTCGCGGGCACCGCACATCCGGGCCAGCAGGGTCATGAACGTCCCCTGCTCGGGGCCGATCTGCAATCGCGCGCTGGCGGGGAAGAGGCGCTCGGTCTCGGCGGCGAGGTCGCGCAGGACCTCGTCCACCGGGGAACTGTGCGCCACCAGGTAGTCGTGCAGGGCGGGGCTGAGGTTCTCACTCGTGCGCGTCACCCCGTCAGCCTAGACCCTCCACCCCCTCCGGCCGGGCCCCTGAGGTGGGGGTTTCGTCCGGAGGGGGAGGGAACACGGCCGTCAGGGGGTGGCCGGCGGGGTGGCGGGCAGGCGGGGGACCGCGTCGCGCAGCCGCCGGGTGTAGGGTTCGCGCGGGTCGTGGAGGACCTGGGCGGTCGGCCCCTCTTCGACGACCCGGCCGGAGCGCAGCACCATGGTCCGCTCGCACAGGCGTTCCACGACCGCGAGGTCGTGGGAGATCAGCAGGTAGGCGAGCCGGTGCTCCTCGCGGAGCCGTTCGAACAGTTCCAGCACACGCGCCTGCACGGTCACATCCAGCGCGCTCGTGGGCTCGTCCAGGACGAGGACGCGGGGCCGCACCGCCAGCGCGCGGGCGATCGCCACACGCTGGCGCTGCCCGCCCGAGAGCTGGTGCGGGTAGCGGTCGGCGTGCTCGGCGGACAGGCCGACGTCGGTGAGCAGCTCCACGACCCGCTCGCGTTCGGCGCCGCGCGGCACCAGCCGGTGGGAGCGCAGCACCTCGGCGATCGCCGTCCCGACCCGCATCCGCGGGCTGAGCGCCCCATCGGTGTCTTGGAGGACGACCTGCACCGCGCGCCGGTAGGGCCGCAGCCGGCGCATCGCGAGGACGTCCTCGCCGTCGAAGCGGATCGACCCCGAGGCGACCGGCGCCAGTCGCAGGAGGGCGCGGCCCAGCGTGGTCTTGCCCGATCCGCTCTCCCCGATCAGGCCGAGGCCGCACGGGCCGTCGGGGAGCCGCAGGCTCACCCGGTCCACGGCCACGGTCCGGCCGAAACGCACGGTGACGTCCTTGGCCTCAAGCATCGCTGCCCCCTCTCAAGCGCGGCACGGCGGCCAGCAGCTCACGGGTGTAGTCGTGGTGCGGTGCGGTGACCAGGTCGACGGCGGGACGGTCCTCCAGGATCCGCCCGTCGCGCATCACCGCGATGCGGTCGCAGGTGGAGCCCAGCACGGCGAGGTCGTGGCTGACGAACAGCGCGGACACCCCCTCGTCGTCGCGCAGCGAGCGCAACAGCCCGCAGATCTCGTCCTGCACGGTCACGTCGAGGGCGCTGGTGGGTTCGTCGGCGATGAGCAGGCGGGCGCCCAGCGCCAGCCCGAGCGCGATGGCCACCCGCTGGAGCTGCCCGCCGGAGAGCTGGTGCGGGTAGCGCTCCAGGTGCTGTTCCTCCAGGCGGACTTTTGTGACGGCCTCGACGGCCCGGCGCCGCGCGGTCGCCCGGGAGTCGCCGTGCAGGCGCAGCGCGCGCCGCACCGTGGTGCCCACGCGCAGGACCGGGTTGAACGCCGAGGACGGGTTCTGCGGGATGAGCGCCATGGTGCCCCCGCGCAGCCGTCGCAGCCGCGCCTCGGGGGCGCCGACCAGTTCCACCCCGTCCAGGGTGATCGAGCCGGTGACGGTGGCGCCGGAGCGCTGGGACAGTCCCAGGACGGACAGCCCGGTCAGGGATTTGCCGGCGCCGCTCTCGCCGGCCAGGCCGACGATCTCGCCGGCGCGCACGTCGAGTTCGCCGATGTGGACCTGGGTGCGCGCGCCGAAGCCGATGCGCAGGTCGCGGATGGCCAGCAGGGGGCCGGAGGTGGTGGGGTTCGCTGTCATCGTCGTCAGATCCGGGGCGTGCGTCGAGGGTCGAGACGGTCGCGCAGCGCGTCACCGAGCAGGTAGCACAGTGCCGCGACCAGCATGATCGCCAGGCCGGGGAAGGTGCCGATCCACCAGTGGGTCGCGAAGTAGTTCTGCGACTCCTGCACCATCAGCCCCCAGTCGGGGGTGGGCGACTGGGCGCCCAGACCGAGGAAGGACAGGCCGGCGGCGACGAGGATGACGCCGCCGATGTCGGTGGAGGCCTGGACCAGCAGCGGGGTCGTGGCGCTGGGCAGGACGTGACGGGCCAGGATGCGCCACGTGGGCAGGCCCAGCGCCCGGCACGCCTCGATGTGGCGGCGGCCGGCGATCGACGCGGCATCGCCGCGCACGAGCCGGGCGTACCAGGGCCACCAGGTCACCGCGAGGGCGATGGTCAGCCCGACCACGCCACGAGGCAGCACCGAGGCGAGCGCGAGCGCCAGCAGCAGCGCGGGCACCGCGAGGAACACGTCGGTGACGCGCATGAGGACTTCGTCGATCCATCCGCCGAAGTAGCCGGCGACCAGGCCCACGACCAGGCCGACGAGCAGGGAGACGAAGACGACGATCAGGGCGATCAGCGGGCCGACACGGGCACCGTAGAGGACCCGGGTGAACACGTCGCGGCCCAGGTGGTCGGTGCCGAACCAGTGGTCGGCCGAGGGGGGCAGCAGCGCGCGTGAGGTGTCGGTGGCGCCGGTCGCGTCGCCGGGATAGGGGGCCAGCAGCGGGGCGAACAGGGCGATGAGGGCCAGCAGCGCCAGCAGCGCGGTGATCGTCCAGATCGCGGGCGAACGTCGGAGTATGGCCGGCGTCCGGGCCGAACGGCCGCGCCGGGCGGGAGGGGAGGCAGGGGTAGTGGTCACCGGAGCCGGATCCGTGGGTCGAGGGCGGCGTGCAGGAGGTCGACGATGAGGTTGGCGGCGATGTAGAGCAGTGCCACCAGGAGCGTGACACCGACGATCGCCGGGACGTCGAGGACGGTCGCCGAGGCGGCGGCGTAGCCGCCCAGGCCCGGGTAGTTGAACACCGCCTCGACGAGGAAGGTGTTGACCAGCGAGGAGCCGAAGATGAGGGCGACGGTCTGCAGGACGGGGTTCCACGACAGGCGCAGCGCGAAGCGGCCCAGCACGGAGCGCTCGCGAAAGCCCAGGGCGCGCACCATCTGCACGTGGGTCTCGCCGAGGGTGTCCAGGACGCTCGCGCGCACCAGCCGGGCGATGACCGCGACGGGGTAGGCCGCCACGGCGAGCGCGGGCAGCAGCAGGTGGTCGAAGACGCTGGCGGCCATGGCCCAGTTGCCGGTGAGCAGCGCGTCGACGAGGGACAGGCCGGTGATGCGGGTGAGCGGGTGCTCGGCGAGCACGGCCTGGTCGTACATGCCGGCCACGGGCAGCAGGCCCAGCCGGGTGGCGAAGAACATCTGGATCAGCAGGGCCAGCCAGAAGACGGGCATCGACCCGCTGATGACGGCGCCGACGCGCACGACGACGTCGGGCAGCCGGCCCTGCCAGCGGGCGGCGAGCAGGCCGGCCGGGATGCCGACGAGCAGGCCGATGAGCAGGCCGGCCAGGACGAGCTGGAGGGTGCTGGGCAGCAGGGTGGACAGGTCGTCCAGGACGGGCCGGTGGGTGCGGACCGAGATGCCCCAGTCGCCGCGCAGGACGCCGGCGACGTAGTTGACGATCTGCGTGTGCAGGGGATCGTCCAGGCCCAGTTCGGCGCGGACTCGATCGCGCTCGGCCTGGCTCGCCCGCGGACCGGCCCAGCCGGCCGCGGGGTCGCCGGGCACGACACGGGCGATCACGAAGGTCAGGACGACGACCCCGAAGGCGACGAGCGCCGACAGGCCGAGCCTGCGGGCCGTGTAGGCGATCACGGGTTCTCCTGGGAGGGGAAAAGGGGGTCGGAAGGGGGTCCGGGGCCGCCGGACGGTGACGGCCCCGGACCGTTGGGAGGTGGATCAGGCGGGGGAGTAGTCGTAGACGAACGGGACGTTGGCATACATCGGTTCGTCCCGGAATCCCTCGACGGAGGCGCTCACCGCGCGCTGGTAGCGCCGGTTGCCCAGGAACAGGGCGGGGGCGTCCTCGTTGAGGATCTCCTGCATCTCGGCGTAGGTCCGTTCCGCGGCCTCGGGGTCGGTCGCGGTGAGCGGGCCGACCTCGTCGATGAGCTTGTCGAGCTCGGGGTTGGAGTAGTAGGCGAGGTTGAGGAGGATCTCCTCCTCGGTGCGGAAGAGGTTCTGGTACCACGACAGCGGCTGCGGGTCGTCGGGCCACCAGTACATCAGGAGGATGTCCTGCCGGTCCTCGGGATCGGCCTCCTGGGCCTTGGGCCACTGGGCCGACTCCCAGGGCAGCCCTTCGATCTGCAGCTCGATGTTGACGCTGGCGAGCTGGGACTGCATGAGGCTGGCCATCGTGGCGACGTCCTCCTCACCCTCGGTGTAGGTGAGGTTCAGGGTGAGGATCTCGCCGCTGTCGGGACCGTAGCCGGCCTCCTCCAGCAGCTGTTCGGCCCGGTCGGGGTCGTACATCCGCAGGCCCGGGTCCTCCTGGTGGCCGATCAGTCCTTCGGGGATGACGCCCTCGGACTCGCTGAAGCCGCCGTTGGTGCCCTCGATGAGGGCGTCGTAGTCGATCGCGTGCGCGATCGCCTGGCGCACCCGCTTGTCGTCCAGCGGGGGCTTCTCGGTGTTCATCAGACCGAACAGGTTCTGCCACGACGCGGTCTCGATGACCTGAAGCGAGGGGTCGTCGTGCATCGGCTCCAGCAGCTGGGTGGGCAGGGCCTGCGCGTAGTGGGCCTCACCGGAGGTGATGAGCTGGGCGGCGGTGGAGGCCTGCGGGACGACGCGGTAGGCGATCTGCTCGTAGTGCTCGCCCTCCCAGCCGCCCCAGTAGCCCTCGTAGGCGGTGAGGGTGAGTTCGTTCTCCTCGCCCGGCTTCCACTCCGAGACGGTGTAGGGGCCGGTGCCGTGGGAGGTGGACTCGAAGGCCCCCTCGTTCTCGGGCACCTCGTAGATGTAGGCGCCGTAGGCGGCGGCGCTGATCAGGTCGAGCGGAGCGGCGTGGCTCAGTTTGAACTCGACGGTGCGGTCGTCGGGCGTGGAGATCTCCTCCACCGGGGACCACAGGTAGGCGGCACCGGCGCCGACCTCGATCGTGCGCTCGATCGCCTTTTTGACCGAGGCGGCGGTCATGGGTTCCCCGGAGTGGAAGGTCACCCCCTCGCGCAGGGTGAACGTCCAGGTCAACCCGTCGTCGGAGGAGGACCACTCGGTGGCCAGCAGCGGTTCGACCTCACCGCTCTCCGAGTTGTAGCGGGTGAGCGTCTCGTACATGTTCGGGAACGCGACGATCTCGTTGGAGTAGGAGGCCGCCGGGTCCCACTCGGTCATGATATCGGTCGTGCTCAGGTAGGTGAAGGTGGTGGAGTCGGCACTGGTCGAGCCGTAGTCACCAGAGGAGCACCCGGCCGCGGTGATGACGAGGGCGGTGGCCGCGGCCAGGATCGACCGGGCGCCCGCGCGACGTGATCGGCGGGTGGAGGGGGGAGTGACTGGGGTCATGGGTTGTTTCTCGTGGAGGGTCGGGGACAGGAACCGGCAAACAGAACATGCCGGCGTCGCGTGGTGACGCAACGCCGAAGCCCGCCGGCGTACCGTGCGGTACGCCGACGGGGGAACGGGGGGTGATCCGGGAAACCTTTCACACCTTGCTGAGCGGGCCGGCGGCCTTGACACGAAGCCGGATCGCGGGTTCGCGCAGGTAGGACAGCGGGATCTCGTCGATCTCGACGATTTCCACCGCCTTGGGGTCGGCGCCGGAGCTGACGGCGTTCTCGACCGCGCTCTGGCGGGCCGCCTCGATGGCCTTGGCCCGGCCGCCGGCCGCGGAGCCGACGGGGTAGATCCGGTCGACCTGGCCGCTGACCGTGCCGATGGCGGCGCCGATGGCGTTGGCCACGTCGTAGTGTTCGGGGCGGATCACCTCGGTCACGCCGGGCAGCGTATCCGGGATCAGCACGCTTCCGCCTCCCACGGCGATGAGTGGAAGGTCACCACGGGTCACCTTGATGCGGTCGATCGCCTCGGCGACCTGGCGGTCGGCCTCCTCCAGGGCCGCGCGCAGCAGCGGGCGCAGCGAGTCGGGGACGTCGGTGTCGCCCATGCTCGCCCGGCCGTCGAGGACGGCGGCGTCGGACAGGGTGGTCACGTCGCCGCCGAACACCAGGCCGCGCCGGGACAGCTCGTAGCCGACGCTGCGCGGACCGACCTGGGGGGCGCCGTCCTCGCCGGCCTGGACGATCGTTCCGCCGCCGATGGCGATGCTGACGAGGTCGGGCATCCGGAAGTTGGTCCGCACCCCGCCCACCTCGACCCCGAACGCGGATTCGCGCGGGAAGGTCAGCGTCAGCGCGCCGACGTCGGTGGAGGTGCCGCCGACGTCGGCGACCAGCGCGTTGGCCTCGCCGGTGAGGTAGGCCGCGCCGCGCAGGCTGTTGGCGGGGCCGCTGCCGATGGTCAGCACCGGGGTGCGCTCGGTGGACTCCAGGGTCATCAGCGTGCCGTCGTTTTGGGCGAAGAACGGCACCGCGTGCGCCAGGTCGTGGGCGCTCAGCGCCTCGTCGATGGCCTGGACGATCTGGGTCGCCACCCGGCCCAGCGCGGCGTTGAGGATCGTCGCGTTCTCGCGTTCCAGCAGGCCGAGCGAGCCGATCTCGTGGGACAGGGTGACGGGGATGTCGCCGAGTTCGCGGCGCACCACCTCGCGGGCCAGGTGCTCGTGCGCCGCCGAGACCGGCGCGAACACGCTGGTGATGGCGACGGCCTCGGCGGTCCCTGCCACCTCGCCGCAGAAGCGCGCGACCGCCTCGGCGTCGAAGGGGGCGCCGTCCTCGCCGTTGAGCTCCACCCCGCCGCGCACGATGCACGCGCCCGCCGAGACCTTGCGGTACAGGTCCTCGGGCCAGCCGAACATCGGGCGGATGGCGGTGGAGGCGGGCGCGCCGATCCGGATCGCGGCGACGCGCTGGAGGTCGCGGCGCTGGAGCAGCGCGTTGGTGGCGTGGGTGGTGCCGATCATCACGTGGCCCACGCGCGCCGCCGAGACGCCGGGGGCCGACAGGACCTCGGTCAGCGCGGTGACGATGCCGGTGGTGATGTCGGAGCTGGTGGAGACCTTGGTCCGGGCGATGGGGGCCTGGGTGTCGCCGAGCACGACGGCGTCGGTGTTGGTGCCGCCGACGTCGATGCCGATACGCAGGTCGGTGGTCGTCACGCGGAGCCTCCCTCTCGCTGGGCCAGCAGCTCCTCCACCGGCGTGTAGTCGAAGTCGTATCCGAAGGCCCGCGGGCCGACGAGCTCCAGTCCGGCGTCGGTGCGCCAGACGTCGGGGGAGGGCAGCGCGACGAGCGTCACCCGCTGGCCGTAGCGCAGCTCCTCGGTGAAGATGACGTCGCTGGTCTGGCTGTCCAGCATGGTCATGATGTCGGGCACCGAGGCCAGGACCCGGCCGTCCTCCAAGACGGCGAGGTTCTCGTTTTGGATCTCCACCCGCACCAGCCGGCCGCGGTCCTCGCCCACGCCGTCGATCAGGACGTTGCCGCGGACGAAGCCGTCGACGGTGCGCCGTTCGACGTCGCTGATCTTTCCGGTGATGAGCACGTGGCCGCCGAGGCGGTCCATGACGGTCGCCACGCGGTCGTGGGTGGTCTCGGAGATGACGCGCCCGATGTGCAGGGCGCGCGAGACGCTGCCGGGGATGGTGCAATCGCGGGCCTGCGCGCCGGTGAAGGGGTGGTCCACGGTGCAGGCGAAGCCGCCGAAGGCCACGGCGACCGCGCGGGCGGAGCGTTCCAGCCAGCGCGCGTCCATGTCGCGGAAGATCATCTGGTGGCCGCGTTCGTCCACGAGCGCGGTCGGGGTGGCGGGGATGCCCTTGAGGT
Organism: Marinactinospora endophytica; assembly: GCF_054780875.1. NCBI lineage: Bacteria > Bacillati > Actinomycetota > Actinomycetes > Streptosporangiales > Nocardiopsidaceae > Marinactinospora > Marinactinospora endophytica. Next base: position 443,574 of record NZ_BAAGVM010000001.1, read on the forward strand.
GCATGGTGACCATCTGGACCTCGGGGAAGGCCCGGCCCATGCCGTCCGCGTCCAGGAGGGGCAGGCCGGTGTGCGCCGCCCACACGATCGGGGTGAGCGCGTTGCTGCCCCCGACCTCGCTGGCCATCAGCGCGTGCGCGGGACGACCGAGCTCCTTCTCCATCGCCGTGCGCATCCACACGCCCTGCTCGGGGTTGCCGAGCTTCTCCAGGGTGATGTCGGGGGAGCCGAGTCCGGCGGCCGGGAGGACCAGCGCGTCGTCGGGCAGGTCGTCAACGCTGATGACCTCGACGGGGCCGAACTCCTCAACGGCCTGGAGCGCCGCGAGCAGGCCGACCCGGGTGGACCCGCCGCCTCCCGCTCCCAGGATCGCCGCTCCCCGCGCATAGTCGGGCAGTGTGGTTTCATCCATAAACACGGTTAACGAGCCTAAGGACGGGTATGTAGTAAGGTCACCGGCTTCTTTGCACGACGTTTCATCTTTCTATTGTGCATAGGGCACAATAAACGATCATGGCGAAGCTTTCGGAGCTTTTGTCCAGTCCAGGACTGGAGACGGCCAACGTCGTCACGGGCAGCCTTCCGGCGCGCGAGGTGAGCGATGTCGCCATGGTGGACGATCCGGCCCGGTTGCACAAGGTCCCCGAGGGCGCTGTTGTTATCCTGACGCCCTCGTTGCTGGCCCAGGCCCAGGCCTACCACCTCGACATCTGGGGCCGAACCGTGGCCGAACGCGGTGCCGCCCTGCTCCTGTTGCACGGCTACCACCCGGAGAAGGTGCCGCGCAGCGCCACCAGGCTCGCCAGCCGCTCGGAGATGGCGCTGGCCTGTGTCCCGGCCGAGACCGACGCCGCGCGTCTCGTGCGCGCCATCGGCCGGGTGATCGACGCGGGGTCCGAGGACGCGCTGGCCCGCGCCACGGCGGCCGCCCGGGCCCTGGCCGAGGCGGTCGAGGACGACCTGACCACCGCCGAACTGTGCGCGCTGGCCGCACAGGCCGCGGGCTGCCCGGTCCAGGCCCGCAGACCCCAGGACGGCGAAGTGGGCGCGCCGGTCCTCATCGACGGGGTGGAGGTCGACCACGTCGCGGTGCCCGACGCCGCGGGGCCCGGCGGTGACCTCGCCCGGATCGTCGCCCGGCTGACCGCGGAGACCGCGGCCCGCGTGACGATCGCCCGCAGGCGGGCCGAGGAGCTGCCCATCCGATCCCGTTCCCAGCTGCTCAGCGAGCTGTTGACGGCCGGCCCGCAGCACGTGATCGAACTGGTGCCCCGGGCCCGCTCGCTGGGGTTGGGCATCGACGACTGGCACGCGGTGGTGCAGCTCGACGTCGACACCGAGGAGCTGAGCGAGGCGCAGCGGTTCGGGTTCGGCGAGACGCTGGGCACCGTCGTCATGCAGGCGGTCGGCCGCTCCGGGGCCGGGCACGGCGAGGGCGGGGGCGCGGGCTGGCACCTCGCCTACGCCGACGGAACCCCCCTGCTGGTGCGCACCTGGGGCCGTAACCCGGGGGAGGGGGCGATGCGCAAGGTGCGCGCCGCCGTGGAGACGGTGCACGCCGAGCTGGCCCGCCGAATGCCGGAGCGGCGCGTCCGGTTCGGGATCGGCAGCGTCCATGAGACCGTCGAGGGGCTGCGCGCCTCGTGGGCCGAGGCCCGCGCCGCCCTGCTCAGCGACGACCCCGCCCACGGCGCCAGGACGCCCGAGATCGTGGTCTTCGACGACCTGGGGCTGCACCGCATGCTCGTCGAGTGGTACACCACCCACACCGCCCGCACCGCGGTGCGCGACCTGCTCGCCCCGCTGGAACGGCTCGGGCCCGACAAGTGCGCCATGATGGTGCGCACCCTGCGGGTCTACCTGGACCAGCAGGGGTCGCTCAGCGGCACCGCGACGGCGCTCAACCTGCATCGCAACGCGGTCAGCTACCGGCTCAAGCGCATCGTGTCGCTGCTGGACGTGGACCTGGACGACCCCGACCAGCGGCTGGCCCTGCACCTGGCGTGCCGGGCCTGGAAACTCTCGTGAACGCCGCCCCGAGGCGGCGGGCTCACGCTTCGGGGAGCATCTCGGCCCAGGGGAACAGGTAGATCGAGTACAGGACGATGGCGATCGTCAGCAGCGGCGTGATGACCTTGCGCTCGATCGGGCCGTCGGTCTTGAACCCCATGTTCTTGCCGAAGCGGTACTTGCTGGCCGGCCACAGCAGCGGGACGCCCATCTCGGTGGCCATGTCGCCGGCGAAGTGCAGCAGGCAGCCGAAGGCGACGGCCAGACCCATCCACGAGTAGTCGACGCCCGAGGTATAGAGCGCGAGGACGATGCCGGCCGTCCCCATCGCGTTGATCACCTCGGCGGCGGTGCGGTTCTTGTCCATGCCGAAGCCCAGCCCGTTGAGGGCGATGCCGGTGAGGAGGAAGACGAAGACCTGTACCGCCATGTCGGACCACAACGCCAGTGCCTGGGTCAGCACCCCCATGATGAGGGCGAAGAGGAAGGAGTGGGTCCCGTTGCGGTGCCCGCCGAAGAGCCAGTTGAGCAACGCCCCCAACGTCTTGGTGACCACGCCGTAGGTCTGGGTGATGGTGGCGCTCTTGTGGTCGAGGTCGGGCAGCAGCGCCGCGCCGGCGCAGACGAACGACCCGGCGATGATCTCTCCGGGGCCGAGGTCGAACCGGACGCCCAGGATCTCCGTCCCCTGCACCAGGGGAACGATCGCCATCCAACCGACCACGCCGCTCAGCGCGTGAGAGTGCCCCATCATGGCCGGAACCGTAGCGGTTGACGGCGTTTCAGGCGAATCGCCTGAGCGGCTACAAAACGGGGACGCGCGGTGATGTCAGCACCGACCACGCCATGAGCGGGTCTACCCATCGTAAACGTTATGTGACGTCCACGGTGCGAATCGTTGACCCTCCTCCGGCGACGCTGGTAGACAACCAACTCAGCGGCGAGAAGATCACTCTCCCCCCGAGCAATGAGGGAATCCGCTCCATGGTCGTTCGACAGACACCTTCGAGACCGAGATCCTCCCGCTGGACGGCGCTGGGCGCCGCCGTGCTGGCCTTCGTGGTGGGGTCCCTCCCCACCGCCGCGGCGGCCGAGTCCGCCGACGGGGCGCCGACCACGCTGACCCTCGCCGTCTCCCAACCGGTCGATTCCCTCAGTCCCTTCCTCGCCCAGCGGGCCATCAGCACCAACATCCACCGGCTGGTCTATGACTACCTCACCAACTACGACGCCGAGACCAACGAGCCGATCGGCGCCATCGCGGAGTCATGGGAGGTCTCGGAGGACCAGCTCACCTGGACCTTCCACCTCCGAGACGGCCTGGAGTGGAGCGACGGCGAGCCCCTGACCGCCGACGACGTCGCCTGGACCTACACCACGATGATGGAGGACGAGGCCGCGGCCACGGCCAACGGCAACTTCGTCGCCAACTTCGAGAAGGTCACCGCCCCCGACGACGCCACCGTCGTCGTCAAGCTGGCCGAACCCCAGGCCACGATGCTCGCCCTGGACGTGCCGATCCTGCCCCGGCACGTCTGGGAGAACGTGGACGACTTCGCGAGCCACAACAACGACCAGGACTTCCCCGTCGTCGGCAGCGGGCCGTTCGTCCTCACCGGCTACGAGCCCAATCGCTCGATCACCCTGGAGGCCAACCCCGACTACTGGCGGGGCGCCCCCGGCTTCGACCGGATCGTGTTCCGCTACTACAACGACCAGGACGCGATGGTCGAGGCGCTGCGCAAGGGTGAGGTCTCCCTGGTCAGCCAGCTCACCCCGGCCCAGGCCGACGCGCTCGCCGGCGAATCCGGCATCACCGTCAACGACGCCAGCGGCAAACGCTTCATGGGCTTCACCATCAACCCCGGGGCTCGCACCCAAGACGGTGACCCCATCGGCGACGGCCATCCGGCGCTGCGCGACCGCGACGTGCGCCGCGCGATCACGATGGCCATCGACAAGGAGGCGATCGTCGAACGGGTCTACGGCGGCTACGCCGAGGCCGCCGAGGGCTACATCCCCTCCCGGTACGGCGACTACCACTGGACCCCGGCCGGGGACGAGCGGCTGGCCTTCGACCCCGAGGCGGCCAACGCGCTGCTGGACGAGGCGGGGTATGAACGCGGCGAGGACGGCGTCCGCGTCTCCCCCGACGGCGAACGGCTCTCCCTGCGCCTGCACGTCCACAACGACCGGCCCGACTACGTGCAGACCGGCCAGTTCGTGGAGGAGTGGCTCACCGACATCGGTGTCGAGGTCCAGGGCGAATACGTCGACCCCGGCAAGATCGGCGACGCGCTCACCAGCGGCGAGTACGACCTGATCTTCACGGGCTGGGCGGTCAACCCCGACCCCGACTACGTGCTCGGCATCCACACCTGCGACGCGCTTCCGGTCGAACCGGGCACGATGCGCAGCGACTCCTACTTCTGCAACGAGGACTACGACGAGCTCTACCGGCGCCAGATCGCCGAGTACGACCCGCAGGAGCGCGCGAACCTCGTCAAGGAGATGCAGCAGATCCTCTACGAGGAGGCGGTCGTCAACGTGCTGGTCTATCCCAACACGCTGGAGGCCTACCGATCCGACCAGATCGCCTCCATCCAGGTCCAGCCCGATCCCGGCGGCAACATCTGGGGACAGGACGGCTACTGGAGCTTCTGGTCGGCCCAGCCCGCCGACGCCGCGGGCTCCTCGTCGGGCGTCTCCGGTGCGCTGATCGCCGGTATCGCCGCGGGGGTCGTCGTGGTCGGCGCGGGAGTCGTCTTCCTCGTCGTGCGCCACCGCTCGGCGACGGCGGAGGACCGCGAATGACCGGGACCCAGGCCCCGGTCACCGCGGCCGCCGGCTCCGCCCCGGACAGGGGCGGGGAGGGCCGGCCCGGCCGGGGCAAGGCGCTGCGCTACATCGCCGGGCGACTGCTGACCTCGCTGCTGTCCCTGGTCGCGGTCATGTTCACCGCGTTCTTCCTCTTCCGCATCCTGCCCGGCGACCCGGTGCGGGCCATGACCGAGGGACGCTCGGTCAGCGTCGAGCAGATGGAGGAGCTGCGCCGCCAGTTCGGGCTGGACAAGCCACTGCCGCAGCAGTTCGTCGACTACTGCCTGGGGCTGCTCCGCTTCGACCTGGGGGTCTCCTACCAGTACCGCGTCCCCGTCGTCGAGCTCATCGCCGACCGGTTGTGGCCTACCGTCCTGCTCTCGGGCACCGGCACGCTGTTGGCCGCGCTGCTGGGGCTGTGGCTGGGGACCCGTTCGGCGTGGCGCCGCGGTTCGGTCTCCGACCGGGTCAACTCCGGTGTCGCGCTCACCCTGTGGTCGGTGCCGACGTTCTGGCTCGGGCTGATCCTCATCGTCCTGCTGGCCTCGGGCGCCGACCTCTTCCCCACCGGCGGCATGATGACGCCCGGGACCACCGGGGCCGTCGCGGTGACGCTGGACGTCGCCCACCACATGGTGCTGCCCGTGGCCACGATGGTCGCGGTCCTGTACGCCCAGTACCTGATGATCATGCGTTCCTCGTTGCTGGACGAGATGGGCGGCGACTACCTGGTGACGGCCCGGGCCAAGGGACTGCGCGACGCGTTGGTGCTCCGCCGCCACGCGGTCCCCAACGCGCTGCTGCCCGCCGTCACGCTGATCTTCCTCAACATCGGGCTGGTCGCCTCGGGCGCGATCCTGGTCGAGACGGTCTTCTCCTGGCCCGGGCTGGGAACGCTGTTCTACGAGGCCCTGTCCGTTCCCGACCTCCCGCTCGTGCAGGCCCTGTTCATCTTCTTCTCCGCGGCGGTCATCCTCATGAACCTGGTCGCCGACCTCGTCTACCCGCTGCTGGACCCGAGGGTGCGCTCATGAGTACGACCGAACCGGCGGCGACGCCGGAACCCCGCCCGGCACCGCCGAGCCCCGGTCCCGGGGACGGCCCGGAGGGGGCCACGGCCTCCCCGCGCAGGCTCGCCCGGCAGCGGCGTCGGCGGGCGCTCGCGCGGTTCTGGCGCGACTACCGGGCCAACCGCGCCGGGCTGTTCGGCCTGGCGGGGCTGGCGCTGTTCGTCCTGGTGGCCCTGGCCGCCCCGTGGCTCGTCCAGCCCGCGGACCTCAGCGTCACCCGGGCCCCCGGCCTGCCCTACCAGCCGCCGAGCCTCGACTACCCGCTGGGGACCGACAACTTCGGCCGTTCGGTGCTCGACCTCGTCATCTGGGGGTCACGGGTGTCGCTGCTCGTCGGCTTCCTCGCCACGCTGGTCTCGGTCACCCTGGGCGCGCTCATCGGGATCATCGCCGGTCATTTCGGCGGGGCCACCGGAACCGTCCTGATGCGCGTCACCGACTGGTTCCTCGTCCTGCCCACCCTGGTGCTGGCCATCGCGCTGGCCACGGTGCTCAGCCGGAGCGTGTTCACCATCATCCTGGCGATCGGGGTCACCGCGTGGCCGACCACGGCCCGTCTGGTCCGCGCCCAGACGCTCGCGGTGGAGGCCCGCCCCTACATCGAGCGGGCCAGGGCGCTGGGCGGCGGGCACCTGCACATCATGATGCGCCACGTGCTGCCCAACGTCATGCCGCTGGTGCTGGCGCAGACCACGCTGCTCGTGGCCAGCTCGATCATCATGGAGTCCACCCTGGCCTTCCTCGGTCTGGGCGACCCGACCACCGTGTCGTGGGGCGGTGTCCTCCAAGACGCCCGCAACGCGGGCGCGGTCAGCTCCGGGGTGTGGTGGTACCTGCTCCCGCCGGGTCTGGCGATCGCGCTGGTGGCGCTCTCCTTCACGCTGTGCGGCCGGGCCCTGGAAGGCGTGCTCAACCCGAGGCTGAGGGACCGCTCGTGAACTACCTGGAAGTCAACGACCTCACCGTCACCTACCGCACCCAGGACGGCCCGCTGCCCGCGGTGCGCGGCGTCGACCTGACGGTCGAACCCGGGAGCAAGCTCGGCATCGCCGGTGAGTCGGGGTGCGGCAAGTCCACGGTCGCGCTCGCGCTGCTGCGGCTGCTGCCCAAGTCGGCGGTGCTGGGCGGGCGCGTCCTGCTCGACGGCGAGGACGTGCTGACCATGAAGTGGGGCCGATTGCGCGCGGTCCGCTGGGCCGGCGCCTCGATCGTCTTCCAAGGGGCGATGCACGCGCTCAACGCCGTGCACCGCATCGGCGACCAGATCGCCGAGCCGATCCTGCTGCACGGCGGGGCGACCCGGGCCGAGGCCGCCCGCCGCGCGGGGGAGCTGCTGGAACAGGTCGGCCTGCCCGCGGCGCGCGCCGCCGCCTACCCGCACGAACTGTCGGGAGGCCAGCGTCAGCGCGTCATGATCGCCATGGCGCTGGCCTGCGAGCCGCGGTTGATCGTCGCGGACGAGCCGACCACCGCGCTCGACGTGATGATCCAGGCCCAGATCCTGCGGCTGATCGACCGCCTGATCGGCGACCACGGCATCAGCATGGTGATGATCAGCCACGACCTGTCGGTGCTGGCCGACACCTGTGACCGGCTCGCCGTGATGTACGCCGGGCGCGTGGTCGAGGAGGGGCCGGCGGCGGAGGTGTTCGCGGCCCCCCGCCACCCCTACGGCCAGGCCCTGGGCGCCGCGTTCCCGCGGATCGGCGATCCGGCGTCGCGCCGCAACCCGCGCGGACTGCCCGGGGACCCGCCCGACCCGGCGGCCCTGCCCTCGGGCTGTTCCTTCCGGCCCCGCTGCGGGGTCGTCGAGGAGCGCTGCGCGCACGTCGACCCGATGCTGTGGCCCGCGGGCCCCCGACGGAGGGCCGCGTGCGTGCGGGTGCTCGACGGGACGGCCGCGGACACGGTCGAGGCGCCCGCGGCGCGGACCACACCCGAGACGGCCGTGGAGGAGACCCGATGACCATTCGCACCGACGGGGTCGCCGGGCCCGTCCCCGAGACGGCCCCGGCCGTCCTCGCGGCGCGCGACCTGCGCGTGGAGTTCCGCGGCCGGGGGGAACGCGCCGTCGCCCGCGCTGTCGACGGGGTCGACCTCGACGTGCGGGCGGGCGAGATCGTCGCCCTGGTCGGCGAATCGGGGTGTGGGAAGACCACATTGGCCCGCACGCTGCTGGGCCTGGAGCGGCCGACGGCCGGACAGGTGACCTTCGAAGGCCGGCCGCTGGGCCACCGCGCCCGTGAGCTCAAGGCCTACCGCCGCCGCGTCCAACTGGTGCTGCAGGACCCCAACGGCTCCCTCAACCCCCGGCACACCGTCTACGACGCGGTCGCCGAAGGGCTGCGCATCCACCACGGGACGACCGCCGACGAGCGGGAGCGGGTCGCCGCCGCGCTGTCTCGGGCGGGGCTGCGCCCGCCCGAGCGGTTCTTCCTGCGCTACCCCCACGAGATGTCGGGCGGACAGCGCCAACGTGTCGTGATCGCCGGGGCGTTGGTGCTGGACCCCGAGGTCATCGTGGCCGACGAGCCGGTCGCCTCGCTCGACGCCTCGGTGCGCGGCGAGATCCTCGACCTGCTGTTGCGCCTACGCGACGACCTGGGGCTGTCGGCCCTGGTGGTGACCCACGACCTCGGTCTGGCCTGGAACATCGCCGATCGGGTGGCCGTGATGTACCTGGGCCGCATCGTCGAGGTCGGCTCGGTCGAGGAGGTGCTGACCGCGCCACGCCACCCCTACACCCGCGCGTTGCTGTCGGTCCTGCCCGAGGGCCGGACCGGGGAGCCCATCATCCTGTCCGGTGAGCCGCCCGACCCCACCAGGATTCCCGGGGGGTGCCGTTTCCACGCCCGCTGCCAGGTGCTGGCCTCGGGCGAGGCCGAGCGCGCGGGGATCGCCGAGCGCTGCCGCGCCGAGGACCCCGGGATCCTCTCGGCGGCCCCGGTGGCGCAGGTGGCCTGCCACCACGCCACCGGCCAGGACGGCCGGGGATCCCCCGGTTAGCGGGCCGGCAGACCCAGCAGACCCAGTTCGCGGAGCTCGCGGTGCTCCCGGGCCGACCGGGCGAGCAGCGAAACGGTCCGGCCGTCGGCGCGCCCGTCCGCGGGCAGGCCCATCGAACGCTGGAACTCCTGCAACGCCAGGATGCGCTGGGCCGGCGCAGCGGCCGCGTCCAGCAGACCCAGCTCGATCAGCAACGCGCGGACCTCGGCGGGTTCGGCCTCGGGAAGGACGAGATCGGGGGCGAGCGCACCGGCCAGCACCGCGCCGGCCCAGGTGAGAGCGTCGCGCAGGAGGTCGGCGAGACGGTGCTGCCCCCGGTGGTGGACGGGGACGTCGGAGCGCCAGGCCCCGGTGGGGTGTGGTGCCCGGATCGTGGCCATCGTGATCACCTCCCGGGCGGAGGTCTCCGCCCTCATCCGCCAGTATTCCCAGCCGGGGCGAGCCCGACCTCATCCTTGAGGGGGGAGTTCGGTTAAGCCGAAAGTAGGGGGTGGGCGCGCGGGAGAGCGGTCCGGTCGCCCCCGGACCGGAGGCGACCGGACCGCCTCACCGTAGGGCGGGCTCGTCCAGGACGAGTGTCGCGGCGTCGGCGTCCAGGGTCGCCGTCACCCCCAGGGGGACGGTGAGCTGGCTCGGCGCGTGGCCGAACCCCAGCTCCCACACCACGGGGACGCCCAACGGCGCCAGCCGCTCCAGCATCAACGCGCGGATCACCTCCGGCCCCGGCGTGCAGTTGTGCCAGGACCCCAGGGCGATTCCGGCCACGCCGTCGAGCCAACCGGTGCGCAGCAACTGGGTGAGCATCCGGTCGATCCGGGAGACGTCCTCGCCGACGTCCTCCAACAGCAGGATCCCGCCGGCGGCCGAGGGGCGGCTGTGCGGGGTGCACAGACCATCGTTGAGCAGGCTCAGATTGCCCCCGATCGTGACCCCGCGGGCCTTCCCCCCGATCAGCGTCGCCGCCCCCGGCGAGGTCAGTCTCAGGCGTGACTCCGGTTCGAACAGGGTCGCGCGCAGCTCCGCCGAGGTGCGGGCGTCCCCGACGAACTCCGCGGTGGCCAGCACCGGGCCGTGCACGGTCGCCACCCCCAGCTCGCCGGCGAACGCCTCGTGCAGCGCGGTGACGTCGCTGTAGCCGACGAACGCCTTCGGCCGCGCCGCCCGCATCGCCGCGAAGTCGAGCAGGTCGACGGTGCGGTGCGCGCCGTCGCCGCCACGGGCGCACAACACCGCGGCGCTGTCGGGGTCCGACCACGCCTCCTGGAGGTCGCGGGCGCGGTCGGCGTCCTTGCCGGCCAGGTAGGGCAGGACCGGATGACGGTCCAGCACGTGCCGGCCCAGACTCACCTCAAGCCCCCAGCCGCGCAGGAGCGCGCACGCCTCCTCCAGCCGTTGCCGGGGTACCGGCCCGCACGGGGCCACCACCGAGACCCGGTCGCCGGGACGCAGCCGCCGTGGCCGCCTGCCCGGACGCGCGGCGGTCACGGCCGCAGCTCCACCGGCTCGGCATCGGTCTCGAACCCGAACACCTGGGCGTACAACGACAGTTCGGCGTTGAGCGCCGCCCGGATCGTCGCCTCCTGGCGGAAGCCGTGCTGCTCACCGGCGAACGCCAGATAGGCGTGGGGCACGCCCCGGCCCTGGATGCGTTCCAGGAAACGTTCGGACTGCACCGGCGGACAGATCTCGTCCTCCAGCCCCTGCAACAGCACGAACGGCGCGTTGATCGAGTCGGCCCGGTTCACCGGGGAGCGTTCCTCGTAGCGCCGTCGCTCCTGGGGCCAGGGGCCGACCAGGGTCTCCAGGTACCGCGACTCGAAGTCGTGGGTCTCGCCCGTGCGCCACCCCACCAGGTCCAAGATGGGGTACAGGATCGCGCCGCAGCGGAAGACGTCGGTGGAGGCCAGGGCCGCCGCCGCCGTCCACCCGCCGGCGCTGCCGCCGCGGATCGCCAACCGTTCGGGGTCGGCCAGGCCGCGCTCGGCGAGGTCCCGGGCCACCGCGACACAGTCGTCGACGTCGACGATCCCCCAGGTGCCGCGCAGCCGCTCCCGGTAGGCGCGGCCGTGGCCCGTGGAACCGCCGTAGTTGACCTCGGCGACGCCGATGCCGCGGCTGGTGAAGTAGGCGATCTCAAGGTCGTGCACCATCGGGGCGCGGCTGGTGGGGCCACCGTGGACGAAGACGACGTAGGGGGCGGGGGTCCCCTCGGGACCGGTCGCCTCGGGGTTGTGCGGCGGGTAGAGGTTGGCGTGCACGTCGCGACCGCCGGGCCCGCGCACCACCATCGCCTGGGGGCGGGGCAGGTAGTCGGCGAAGGGGTCATCGGCGTCGTCGCCGGGCGGCCGGCTCAGCGACTGCCACTCGCCGGTCACCGTCGAGACGGAGACCACCTCGGCGGGAAGAGTCGGGGAGAAGGCCACGCCGATGACGGAGTTGCCCGCCGCGCCCCCCAACGTGATCCGGCCGCTCCACTCGGTGTGGGGCGTGGTCAGGTCGACGAGCTCGCCGGAGTCGGGGCTGAGCAGCCCCAGGGAGGTGGCCGCCCGGCCGTGCACGACGGCGATCCGGCCGTCGGGCAGCGGAGCCGACCACGTGGCGCCGGTCTGCCACAGCGGACCGCCGAACTCCTCGTCGCGGCGGCACAGGTTGACCGGCTCGCGCACGGCCTCGCCCTCCGGGTCCAAGGTGAGCTGGTGCGGGTTCCACCACCCCTGGGGATCGGTGACGCAGTAGAGCGTGGTGGCGTTGACCCACTCCACCTGGACGACCGCCTGGTCCTTTCCGCCCGCGACGCGGCGCGCCCCGTCCACCCTGCCGTCCTCGGTGATCTCGCCGACCATGAGCGCCGTGGAGTCCCAGGGCATGTCCGGGTGGTCCCAGCCGATCCAGGCCAGCCGGCGCCCGTCGGGGGAGATCCGCGGACAGGCGAGGAAACGGTGGCCCGAGGCAACGATCCGGACCGACCGGGGGTCCTCGGCGGCGGAGCCGTCCAGCGGCACCGCCACGATCGCCCGTTCCACGTCGGTGGGGGCCGGACCGGTGTGCAGTTCACGCACGCACCACACCTCCGTGCCGTCGGGGGTCACGACCGGTTCGGCGTAGCGGACCCCCGAGGGCAGGCCCGGTTCGGGCGTCAACGGCCGGGGAAGCGCGACCGGGCCCGGGGCGGGGTCGTGCGGGTGGCGGGCGCGGCCGGGCTCGTAGCGGTACAGCCGCTGGTCGGAGTACTCGCTGAACACCACGACCGGGCCGTCGCCGCCGCGGAACAGGACATAGGGCCGGCCGCCGTATTCGTGGACCCGGTTGCGCACGTTCCAGGGGGCGGGCAGGACCGTCTCGACGCCGCCCGGGCTGCTGTCCAGGCGGACCCGGCACAGGGTCACCCGACCGCCTTCCCCGGGCCGGGGCTCGGTCCACCACACCTCCTCCTCAAGCGTGGCGGGCCAGTTGGGGGCCCCGTCGTGCCGGGCCACCGCCGCGGCGTCGATCGGGGAGGGCCACGAGCCGTAGGGGAGGGAGCGCTTCGTCACCGCCGGGCCTTTCCTGTTCGTCGTCTCCGCCGGCCGGGGAGCACCGGCCGGTACCGCCGGGACGGCCGTCACCGGCCGCCCCGAGTCAGCCGGGCCGCCCTATTCGACCGTGGTCAAGAAGCGGTCCAGCACGCGGGCGCCGAAACGCAGTCCGTCGACCGGGACCCTCTCGTCCACGCCGTGGTAGAGCGGGGCGAGGTCGAGACCCGGCGGCATGCGCAGCGGCGAGAACCCATAACCGGTGATACCCAGCTGCGAGAACTGCTTGGCGTCGGTTCCCCCTGTCAGGCATACCGGGACGACCTGGCCGTCCGGGTCGTGGGCCAGCAGCGCCGCCCGCATGGCCGCGAACGTCGGCGACTCCACGGGGGACAGCAGGGGGACGGAGTGGTGGGCGTACTCCCAGGCGACCCGGTCGCCGGTGAGCTCGTCCATGGTCGAGGCGAACTCCGCCTCGCCGCCGGGGACGACCCGGCCGTCGACGCCGGCCGTGGCGGTCTCCGGGATCACGTTCACCTTGTAACCGGCCTCCAGCATGGTCGGGTTGGCGCTGTTGCGCAGCGTGGAGCCGACCAGGACGCCGGCCGCGCCCAGCGAGTCCAGTAGGGCGTCGATGTCGAGTTCGGGGGAGAAACCCGGGGCGTCCAGGTCCACCTTGCGGCCCAGCGCCGCGGCGATCTCGGTGATCGCGGCGCGTGTCGTCGGGGTCAGCCGGACCGGCCAGCGGTGCCGGTGGATCCGGGCCACCGCGGCGGCCAGCTCGCCCACCGCGTTGTCGGGGTTGGCCTTCGAACCGTGCCCGGCGGTGCCGTGGGCGGTGAGCCGCAGCCACGCGCTGCCGCGTTCGCCCGCGCCGATCGGGTACAGCCGCACGGGGTCGCCGCCGGGGGTGGCGGCGTGGAAGGTGTACCCTCCCGACTCGCCGATCCCCTCGGTGCAGCCCTCGAACAGGCCGGCGTGTTCGCGCACCAACCAGTCCGCGCCGTAGGCGGCGCTGTCCTCCTCGTCCGCGGTGAAGGCCACGACGACGTCCCGGCGCGGGCCGCGCCCGGTGCGCCCCCAGGCGCGGACGAGGGCGAGCACCATCGCGTTGGTGTTCTTCATGTCGACCGCGCCGCGGCCCCACACCATGCCGTCACGGACCTCGCCCGAGAACGGGTGGACCCGCCACTGGGCGGGGTCGGCGGGCACCACGTCCAGGTGGCCGTGGACGAGCAGGCCCGGCGCGCCGGGGTCGCTGCCGGGGATCCGGGCGACCACGTTGGTGCGTCCGGGCGCCGATTCCAGCAGTGTCGGCTCCACGCCGGCCTCGGCCAGCCGTTCGGCGACGTACTCCGCCGCCGGGCGCTCCCGGCAGTCACCGCCGCCCCGGTTCGTGGTGTCGATGCGGATCAGGTCGGAGGTGAAGGTGACGACCTCCTCGTCGGTGATCGCCCAGTCGGCGTCGCCGGTCCGATCCGTTCCCCAGATGTCAGCCATAGCTGTTCTCCACCGCGTTGGAGATGAGGGTGGTCACGGCCTTGAAGCAGCGGATCATCTCATAGGCGTCGGGGGAGGTGTAGCGGACGCGCCGCTCAGACACCAGTGACACGCCCGGAACCAGGGTCGCGGCGCCGGCGAGGTGGGCGGCGTCGACCTCGACCTCCACCGTCAACGGCGCCTGCCGCGCCGGGGCGGTGCGCCCGGCCAGCGCCACGGCGGACTTGGCCGCGGCGGCGATGGCCGCCCGGGTCCGCTCGGGGGGCCGGCAGATCGCCGCGTAGCGCGACACGTGCTCCTTGACCGCGACGGTAGGCGCGTCGGGCGCGTAGGAGGCGGCGTCGACGCAGGTCAGGTCGTCGCCGGTGACGAGTACGACCGGAACGCCGTACTGGGCGGCGACGTGGGCGTTGAGCCGTCCCTCGCTCGCGGGCTCCCCGTCCAGCCACACCCCGGTGATGGAGTTGGGCAGGTAGGTGTGGGCGAGGACGCCTTCGGCCCCCGCTCCGCAGTGGTAGCCGACGAACGCCACCCCGTCGATGTCGCCGCGTTGCACGCCCTCGACCATGCTGAGGTCCTTGTGCCGGCCCGTCAGCATCGTCGCGCGGTCGTCGAGCCGCTCCAGCAGCAGGTTGCGCATCGTGGCGTGGGCCTCGTTGACCACGACCTCGGTCGCCCCGCCGGCCAGGAAGCCCGCGATGGCGCCGTTGACGTCGGAGGTGAACATCGCCCGGCAGCGCTGCCACTGCTCGGTGCCCGGTTCCACGTCGGCCGGCCAGGTGACCCCGGTCGCGCCCTCCATGTCGGCGGAGATGAGGATCTTCACGGCCCGACCCTAGTGCCTGGGGCGGCGCGCCGCACGCCTTGGACGCGCCCGGCGGCCAGGCGTCTAGGGCAGGGTCAGGATCTCGGCGCCGTCCTCGGTGATGACCAGGGTGTGCTCGAACTGGGCGGTGCGCTTGCGGTCGGCGGTCACCGCGGTCCAGCCGTCGTCCCAGATCTCGTACTCGACCGTGCCGAGGGTGATCATCGGTTCGACGGTGAAGGTCATCCCGGGCACCATGACGGTGTCGGCGTGCGGGTCGTCGTAGTGCGGCACGATCAGGCCGGAATGGAACTCGGGGCCGACACCGTGGCCGGTGAAGTCGCGGACCACGCCGTAACCGAACCGCTTGGCGTAGGACTCGATGACCCGGCCGATCACGTTGATCCGGCGGCCCGGACGGCACGCCTTGATCCCGCGCATGGTCGCCTCGTGGGTGCGTTCGACCAGCAGCCGGGACTCCTCGTCGGTCTGGCCCGCGATGAAGGTGGCGTTGGTGTCGCCGTGCACCCCGTGGATATAGGCGGTGATGTCGATGTTGACGATGTCGCCCTCGGCCACGACGGTGTCGTCGGGGATGCCGTGGCAGATGACCTCGTTGAGCGAGGAGCACAGGGACTTGGGGTAGCCCTTGTAACCGAGCGTGCTCGGGTAGGCGCCGTGGTCGCACAGGAACTCGTGACCGATCCGGTCGAGCTCGTCGGTGGTGACGCCCGGACGCACGTTGCGGCCGACCTCCTGGAGGGCCTGCGCGGCGATGCGCCCGGCCACCCGCATGGCCTCGATCGTCTCGGGGGTCTGGACGTCCCCGAGGACGCCCTCGACCGGGCGTTTCCTGCCGACGTACTCCGGGCGCTCGATGTGGGAGGGGACCGAACGGGGCGGCGAGATGCGCCCGGGAACCAGCGGGGTCGTCATGACAGACGAGTGTAGTTCGTGTCAGGAAGGTCCGCTCTCGTCGTCCACCGGCTCCCCGGGGGTGGTGCCGGTGCGGTGTCCGTGGGGTAGAAGGGCGGTTGACGGCGCTCGGACACGGCGCCACGGACCCGAGGAGAACGGACATGAGTGACCGACCCGACAGCGACCACCAGTGGTGGTACTGCCTGAAGCACAACGCGCCGGAGTACGGTCCCGGCTGTCCGGGCAAGTACCGTCTGGGGCCCTATCCCGACGAGGCGACGGCGGCCTCGGCGCTGCGCATCGCCGAAGAGCGCAACGAGGCATGGGAGGAACAGGACGAACGCGACTGAGCGCGTGGGCCGCGCGCGGCGTCTCAGTCCAGGACGCGCGGCCCGCTGACGACGTCGAGGAAGCGGGAGATCCGGTCGCGCAGCCCCGGACGGCGGCGACGTTCCGCCGGATGTCCGGCCGCGGTGCTGACCAGGTGTTGCAGTCCGTCGAACGACAGCGGGGCGTTCGACGGATCGAGGCTGATGGCGTCGTGGGCGAGCGCCGAGAGCTCGGGATCGCCCTGGTCCAGTGCGAGGATGGTCGCGCCGGTGCGCCGGGCGTCGTCGACCCGCTCCAGCAGGGGGACGGGCGCCGCGGGGGCGGGGTTGACCACGAACAGGGTCTCGCCGCGTCGCGCCTCGGCCAGCCGGTCCAGCCCGATCCGCAGATGGGCGGGCGCGTCGGGGGGCGGGTCCCAGCGCACCAGGGTCGGCGACAGCTGTGGCAGTCCCGCGTAGCGGCTCTCGTCGGCGAGGTGGGCGGTCAGATGCCAGGGTTCGTCCTCGGCCGTGCCGACGAGCAAGAGGCCACCTGGCTCGCGGGTGTGGCGCAGGGCGCGGGCGAGCTCCTCGGTGCGATCCAGCCAGGGGGTCGCGGCGAGGAGCTCGCGCAGGGCCGCCACGTGGTGAGCTTCCACGCCTCCCATGGTGCCTCATGAGCCGGGTCGCGCGCAGGAATACCCGGCGAAGTCGCGGCCCCGCCTCACCTCGACCGTGGAAGGGGCTGGGAGAATCGGCCCATGGCAGAGCAGAGATCTCCACACGACCTTCCCGATGTCGCCGGCCTGTCGGTCGCCGTACTCGGAGGAACCGGCGACCAGGGACGTGGACTGGCACGGCGCTTCGCGCTGGCCGGGCACGAGGTGATCCTCGGGTCGCGCAGCGCCGAACGCGCGCGGTCCGCCGCAGAGGAACTGGGGGCCGGGCTGCCGGTGCGCGGGCTGGACAACGCGGCGGCGGCCGAGCAGGGCGACATCGTCATCGTCGCGGTCCCCTGGGAGGGCCACCGCGACCTGCTGGCCTCCCTCGCCGACCGGCTCGCCGGCAAGATCGTCGTCGACTGCGTCAACCCGCTCGGGTTCGACAAGAAGGGCGCCTACGCGCTGCCGGTGGAGGAGGGGAGCGCCGCCCAGCAGGCGGCGGCCGTCCTGCCCGACAGCCGGGTCGTCGCCGCCTTCCACCACGTCTCCGCGGTGGTGCTGCTCGACCCCGAGGTCGCCGAGGTCGACCTCGACGTGCTGGTGCTGGGAGACGACCGCGAGGCCACCGACACGGTGCGCGCCCTGGCCGCGCGCATCCCCGGCGTGCGCGGGATCTACGGTGGCCGGCTGCGCAACGCCCACCAGGTCGAGGCGTTCACCGCCAACCTCATCTCCATCAACCGGCGCTACAAGGCCCACGCCGGGGTCCGCGTCACCGACGTGTGAGCGCGCCGCCGTTGAGCGATGACACCGGGGCCGCGGTCACGCCGCGGACCCCGGTGCGCAGGGTGGTCTCCCTGGTCCCCTCGCTGACCGAGGCGGTGGCGGGCACGGCCCCCGGGCTGCTGGTCGGGGCCACCGACTGGTGCTCCCACCCGCCGGGGCTGTCCGTGACCCGGGTGGGCGGGACCAAGAGCCCCGACCTGGCGCGTGTCATCGCTTTACGCCCCGACCTGGTGCTGGCCAACTTCGAGGAGAACCGCCCCCAGGACCTGGAGGCGCTGCGCGCCGCGGGGATCGCGGTGTGGACGACGGTGATCCGCACCCTGCCCGAGGCCCTGGACAGCCTGGAGCGCGCGCTCGCCGCGTGCGGCCGGCCCGCGCCGTCGTGGCTGCGCCGGGCCCGCGCCACCTGGGAGGACGTGCTGGGGGAGCCGCCGGCTCCGGTGCGGCGGGCGGCCGTGCCGATCTGGCGGCGGCCCTGGATGGCGCTGGGACGCGACACCTTCGCCGGTGACGTGCTGGCCCGGCTGGGCGTGGCCAACGTCCACGCCGACGCCTCGCAGCGCTATCCACGGCTCACCCCGCGGGAGCTCGCCTCGGGAGCCGAGCTGCTGGTCTTCCCGGACGAGCCCTACGCCTTCGGGCCGCAGGACGGCCCCGAGGCGTTCCCCGGCGTGACCGCGGCCTTCGTCAGCGGACGCGATCTCACCTGGTACGGGCCGTCGCTGGTGGCCGCGCGCGGACGGTTGGAGCGGGCGCTGGGCCTGCCGTGACCATCGCCCCGGTCCCCGCCTCCGGGGCGGGGACCGGGGGCGGGGGTCACAGCCAGCCCCGCACCTTCTCGATGAGCCGTACCGGGTCGCCGCCGACGGGGGTGACGTTGAGGTCGGTGACCCCGGCGGCGCGGAAGGCCTCGATCCGCTCGCGGACGTAGGACTCCGGCCCCACCAGGTTGGTCAGCTCGACCATCTCCTGGGGCACCGCCGCGGCGGCCTCGTCCTTGCGGCCGGCCAGGTAGAGCTCCTGGATCTGCTCCGCCGCCTCCTCATAGCCGTAGCGGCGGGCGAGGGTGTTGTAGAAGTTCTTGCCCTTGGCGCCCATGCCGCCGACGTAGAGCGCGATCTGCGGGCGGGCGAAGTCGAGCAGCCGCTTGGTCTCCTCGCCCTCGCCGATGGCGAGCAGGCCGCCGGCCGAGATCTCCAGCGGGCCGAGTTCGGGGGCGCGGGCGGCCCGGCCGGCCTCCAGGGAGGCGCCCCAGACCTCCTCGGCCTTCTCGGGGATGAAGAAGATCGGCAGCCAGCCGTCGGCGATCTCCGCGGTCAGCTCCACGTTCTTCGCGCCGAGGGAGGCGACGTAGAGCGGGATGCGGTCGCGCACCGGGTGGTTGATGATCTTCAGCGGCTTGCCCAGGCCGGTGCCCTGGTTGGGGGGAAGGGGCAGGGTGAACACCTTGCCGTCGTGGGTCAGCGGCTTCTCGCGGGCCCAGACCTTGCGGCAGATCTCGATGACCTCGCGGGTGCGGGCCAGCGGCTTGACGTAGGGGACGCCGTGCCAGCCCTCGATCACCTGGGGACCGCTGGCGCCCAGGCCGATGACGGCCCGTCCGTCGGACAGGTAGTCCAGGCCCGCGGCGGTCTGCGCGATGAGGGTCGGCGTCCTGGTGTACAGCGGCAGGATGGCGGCCCCGATGCGGACCCGTTCGGTGCGGGCCGCGATGTAGCCCATGAGGGTGGGACTGTCGTAGCCGTAGGCCTCGGCCACCCAGACGGTGTCGAGTCCGGCCTTTTCCAGGTCGGCGAGCCGGTTGGCCGATTCCCTGAGGTCGCCCGCGTAGCCCAGGGGCATGGAGATGCGCATGTGGATGCCTCCGCTGTCCGTCGCACCAGGATTCGGGTCAGCCTACCGCCGAGTAGCGTTCGGTTTCATGGGAGGGGGCGGATCGGCCGCCGCCCGGGCGCCCCGGGCGGCGGCACGGCGGTTCCCGCGGTCAGGCGTAGGAGTGCGCCTCATCGGGGAAGGTGCCGGCGACGACCTCCTCGGCGAACCCCCGCGCGGCGTCGCCCAGGTCGGAGGCCAGGTCGGCGTAGGTCTTGACGAACTTCGCCACCCGCGGCGACAGCCCGGCCATGTCCTGCCAGACCAGCACCTGGGCGTCGGTACCCGAACCCGCGCCGATGCCGACCGTGGGAATCGACAGCTTCCCGCTGATCTCCCGGGCGAGCGCGGCCGGCACGCACTCCAGGACGACCGCGAACGCCCCCGCCTGCTCCAGCGCCTGGGCGTCGGCCAGCAGCCGCTCCCCGTCCGCCCCCCGGCCCTGGACCCGGTAACCGCCGATGGTGTTGACGGCCTGGGGGGTCAACCCGATGTGGGCCATCACCGGGACGCCGGAGGCGACCAGCGCCTCGACCTGGGGAACGACGCGCTCGCCCCCCTCCAGCTTGACGGCGTGCGCGCCGCCCTCCTTCATGAAACGCGCCGCGGAGGCCAGGGCCTGCTGCGGCGAGCCCTGGTAGGACCCGAAGGGGAGATCGGCCACGACCAGGGCGCGCCGGGTCGAGCGGGAGACGGCGGCGGTCAACGGCAGCAGGTCGTCGACGGTCACCGGCAGGGTGGAGTCGTAGCCGTAGACGACCATCGCGGCGGAGTCGCCGACGAGCAGGACGGGGATCCCCGCCTCGTCGAAGATGCGGGCGGTCAGCGCGTCGTAGGCGGTCAGCATCGGCCAGCGTTCGCCCCGCTCCTTGGCCAGGGCGATGTCGCGGACGGTGACGCGGCGGGTGGACGTCCCCCCGTACAGGGCGGGGGCAGGGGTGGTGTTCATGCGTTCCTCCGTTGTCTCGAAGCGCCTCTCGGCGTCCCCGGACGTGTCGGTAACGGTACCGGCGGACTTCACCGGTGCGGCCATGGTCGCACGGCCGCGGTCACCCGCCGCGCCCCGGGGGTGAGGAGCGGACCAAGCGGGAGAGCGGCGGAACCGGGCCGGTGTGGAGCGTGGGGGAGCGGGGAGGAGAGCGGTGTCACGTTCGTGATGCGCGGAACGGATCGGTCTCGTCCTGTCCAGGGTGGGGAACCCGTCGAGACCGACGACAGGGGGCTTTCGTGGACCGTTCGACCATCCACCGGCGGCGTTGGGCGATCCTGGGCGTCCTCGTGATCAGCCTGCTCGTGGTGGTGCTCGACAACACCATCCTCAACGTCGCGCTGCGCGTGCTCTCCGACCCCCACCAGGGGCTGGGGGCCACCCAGAGCCAGCTCGCCTGGGCGATCAACTCCTACACCCTCGTCTTCGCCGGCCTGTTGTTCACCTGGGGGGTCATCGGCGACCGCTTCGGCCGCAAGCGCATCCTCGTCCTCGGCATGCTCCTGTTCGGCCTGTCCTCCTTCGCCTCGGCCTACGCCCAGACCCCCGAACAGCTCATCTGGGCACGCGCACTCAAGGGACTGGGCGGGGCGGCGGTCATGCCCCAGACGCTGTCGATCATCACCAACGTGTTCGACCCCGAGGAGCGCGGGCGGGCGATCGGCGTGTGGGCCGGTGCCGTCGGCCTCGCGATGGGCATCGGCCCACCTCTGGGCGGGCTGCTGCTGGAGCACTTCTGGTGGGGCTCGGTCTTCCTGATCAACGTGCCCGTCGTCGCCGTCGGTCTGGTGCTCATGGTCGTCCTCGTCCCCGAGTCCCGCAACGAGCGGCCCGGAGGGTTCGACCCGCTCGGGGTGGTGCTGTCCATCCTCGGCCTGGTGCTGCTCGTCTACGGCATCATCAGGGCCGGGGAGGAGGGCGTCCTGGCCGACCCCCTCGTACTCGGCTCCGTCCTCGCCGGCCTGGCGGTGCTGGCCCTGTTCGCCTGGCACGAGGCGCGCACCGCCTCCCCGGCCCTCGACGTGCGGCTCTTCCGCGACCCGCGCCTGGCGGTCGCCATCGCGGCGATCATGCTGGTCTTCTTCGCGATGGCCGGCGTGATGTTCTTCATCAACTTCTACCTGCAAAGCGTCCGCGCCTACTCGCCCCTGCACGCGGGCCTGCTGGTCATCCCGATCGCGCTGGCCCAGCTCGTCTTCTCACCGCTCAGCCCGCTGCTGGTGGCGAGGTTCGGGCCCAAGGCGGTCTGTTCCACCGGTCTGGCGCTGGTGGCCACGGCGCTCGGCTCCTACGCGCTGCTCGGCCGCGACACCCCCATCTGGATCCTGGAGGCGGTCTTCTTCCTCCAGGGCGCCGGCATGGCCATCGTCATGACACCGGCCACCGAGTCGATCATGTCCTCGGTGCCCCGGCACCAGGCGGGAGCGGCCTCGGCGGTGCAGAACACCGTGCGCCAGGTCGCCACGGCGCTCGGCGTCGCGGTGCTCGGCGCGGTCGTCTCCGCGGTCTACCGGGCGGAGTTCGGCCCGTGGCTGTCCCGGCTGCCCGAGGACGCGCGCGCCGCCGCGGGGGCGTCGATCGAGGGGACGCTGGCGATCGCCCGGGAGGCGGGTCCCGCCGGGCAGGGGATGGTCGAACCCGCGAAGCAGGCGTTCCTGGCCGGCATGCACGTCGCCGCGCTGTGCTCGCTGGGCGTCGCCCTGGCCGGACTGGTCATCGTCATGATCTGGCTGCCACGCCACGGACGGCCGGTCGGGAACCGGGATGCGCGTCCGGTCGAGGTCGGGCACAGTAGGACAGGACCCCGCGAACGAGGGTCCCCGGCCTCTCCCCCCGACGACCCCGATGAATGAGCGACCCATGCAGACCCCTCCCGGCCGCAGGCCCGGACGGCCACGGAGCAGGCGCGCCGACGACGCCATCCTGAGCGCCGCCCTCGATCTGCTCGGCGAGCGCGGCAACATCGCGGAAGTCTCGATCGAGGCCATCGCGGCCCGGGCCGGAGTGGGGAAGGCGACCATCTACCGTCGCTGGCCGGGCAAGGAGGAACTGCTCGTCGACGCGGTGGCCACCCTGCGCCCTCCGCTGCCCGACCTGGACGAGGGCTCCATGCGCGGCGACCTCGTGCTGTTGCTCGAACAGGTCTGCGCGGAGATGGACGGCAAGCTCCAGCGGGCGATCAACGCCCTGCTGGTGAGCCGCGCCCACCCCGAGATCGGGGCGCGCATCAAGCACGCCGTGCTGGCCCCCCGTCGTGAGGCGCTGTACCAGGTCCTCCGCCGCGGTGCCGAGACCGGGGAGCTGCGACCCGGCGCCGATCCGGAGGCGGTGCTCAACCTCCTCATGGGCGGCGCCCTGCTCCACCGGCGTTCGGCCGGCGGCGGCAGCCCTCGCGCGTGTGCCGAACTGCTCGTCGACACCCTCCTCGCGGGCATCGCCGCGCCCCGTCCCGCCTGATCGGAAGAGCGGCGGGGCACGGCCCGACGGACCGCGCCCCGCCTCCGAGGAGCGTCACAGGGTCGGCAGGTAACGGTTCAGTTCGTAGGGCGTCACCTGCCGCCGGTACTCCTCCCACTCGGCCTTCTTGTTGCGCAGGAAGAAGTCGAACACGTGCTCGCCGAGGGTCTCGGCCACCAGTTCGCTGTTCTCCATCGCCCGGATCGCCTCGTCCAGGCTCTGCGGCAGCGGGGAGATGCCCAGCGCCCGCCGCTCGGCGTCGGTGAGCGCCCAGACGTCGTCCTCGGCGCCCGGCGGCAGCTCGTAGCCCTCCTCGATCCCCTTCAGACCGGCGGCCAGGATCACCGCGTAGGCCAGGTAGGGGTTGCAGGCCGTGTCGAGCGAGCGGAACTCGATCCGGCTGGAGTTGCTCTTCGTCGGCTTGTACATGGGCACCCGGACCAGGGCGGACCGGTTGTTGTGGCCCCAGCACACATAGGCCGGCGCCTCGCCGCCGGCGCCGGCGGAGGCGGAGGCGTTGTCCCACAGCCGCTTGTAGGAGTTCGTCCACTGGTTGCACACGGCGGTGATCTCGGTGGCGTGGCGCAGCAGGCCCGCGATGAAACCGCGCCCCACCTTGGAGAGCTGGTATTCCGCCCCCGGCTCGTAGAAGGCGTTACGGTCGCCCTCGAACAGCGACAGGTGCGTGTGCATACCCGACCCCGGGTACTCGGTGAACGGCTTGGGCATGAACGTCGCGTAGACGCCCTGCTCCAGCGCCACCTCCTTCATCACCAGCCGGAAGGTCATGATGTTGTCGGCGGTGGTCAGCGCGTCGGCGTAGCGCAGGTCGATCTCCTGCTGGCCGGGTCCGCCCTCGTGGTGGCTGAACTCCACCGAGATGCCCATGCTCTCCAGCATCATGATGGCGTTGCGGCGGAAATCGTGGGCGCTGTTGTGCGGGGTGTGGTCGAAGTAGCCGCCCGAGTCGCTGGGCTCGGGGAACTCACCGAACTCCGGCTTCTTCTTCAACAGGTAGAACTCGATCTCGGGGTGGGTGTAGAAGGTGAACCCGAGGTCGGAGGCCTTGCCGAGCTGGCGCTTGAGCACGTGACGGGGATCGGCGTAGCTGGGCGAGCCGTCGGGCATGAGGATGTCGCAGTACATCCGGCCGGTCCCGTGCGGTTCGTTGCGCCAGGGCAGGATCTGAAACGTCGAGGGGTCGGGCTTGGCGAGCATGTCCGCCTCGTGCACCCGGGCGAACCCCTCGATCGCCGATCCGTCGAACCCGATGCCCTCGGCGAAGGCGGCCTCCAGTTCGGCCGGCGCGATGGCCACCGACTTGAGGTAGCCGAGCACGTCGGTGAACCACAGTCGCACGAACCGGATGTCGCGCTCCTCCAAGGTCCGGAGCACGAACTCCTGCTGTCGGTTCACGGTCCACCTTCCTTACGGTCCAAGCGCGTCTGACGCGTTCTTACCAGACGCCCCAAGGCCAGTCTGCCTGCCGGGGGTTTCCCCGACGTTAACTCACGGTCGCCCGTGCGTGATGAGAGCCGTATCACCGCGGGGAACGCCCAGGTGGGGCCTACCGGTCGTGTCCGGAAGGGGCCGGCTCGTTAGGCTCATACCCGTGGCACAACTGCGTATAGCTATGGCCCAGGTCAACCCGACGGTCGGTGACCTGGAAGGCAATTGCGGCATCGTCGTGGACTACGCCCGCAGGGCGGCCGAGGCGGGGGCGCACCTGGCGGTCTTCCCCGAGATGGTGGTGACCGGTTATCCCGTCGAGGACCTCGCCCTGCGCGCGTCGTTCGCCGAGGCATCCATCGAGGCCGTGCGCGGTCTCGCCCGGCGCCTGGAGGACGAGGGCCTGGGCGGGCTGCCCGTGGTGGTCGGCTTCCTCAACCGGTCGGCCGACGCGGCGCCCCGCTACGGCCGTCCGGCCGGCGCGCCCCAAAACGCGCTCGCGCTGTTGCACGGGGGTGAGGTGCGGGTCGTCTCGGCAAAGCACCACCTGCCCAACTACGGGGTCTTCGACGAGTTCCGCAACTTCGTCCCCGGGGAAACGCTGCCGGTGGTGCGCCTGCACGGTGTGGACGTCGCCCTGGTGATCTGCGAGGACCTGTGGCAGGAGGGCGGGCCGGTGGCCGCCGTGCGCGACGCCGGGGCGGGACTGCTCGTCGTCCTCAACGGGTCGCCCTACGAGCGGGACAAGGACGACGAGCGTCTGGCACTGTGCCAGCGGCGCGCCCGTGAGGCCGGCGCGGCCCTGGCCTACGTGAACATGGTGGGCGGCCAGGACGAGCTGGTCTTCGACGGCGACTCCCTCATCGTCGACGCCGGCGGCGAACTCCTCGCGCGCGGGCCGCAGTTCGAGGAGACCCTGCTCGTCACCGACCTGGAACTGCCGGTGGCGGCCCCGGCCGAGGGCGCCCCGGTCCCGGTGAGCGGCATCCGGATCGAACGCCACGTCCTGTCGGAAGAGCCGGTCGCCGCCTACGAGCCGCTGCCGGGTCGGGTGGAACCGCGTCTGGACGACCTTGCCGAGGTGTACGCGGCACTGGTCACCGGAACCCGCGACTACGTCCGCAAGAACCGTTTCGGGTCGGTCGTCCTCGGCCTGTCCGGTGGCATCGACTCGGCGCTGACCGCCACGATCGCGGTGGACGCGCTGGGCCCCGAGCGGGTCAACGTCGTGCTCATGCCCAGCCGTTACTCCAGCGACCACTCGGTCTCCGACGCCGAGGAGCTGGTCAAGCGCCAGGGCGTCAACGCGCGGACGGTCGCGGTGGGCCCCATGGTCGACGCCTTCGAGGCGGCGGTGGAGATCGACGGCCTGGCCGCGGAGAACCTCCAGGCCCGGGTGCGCGGCCAGTTGCTGATGACGCTGTCCAACCAGCACGGCCACCTCGTGCTGACCACGGGGAACAAGAGCGAGCTGGCCACGGGCTACTCCACCCTCTACGGCGACTCCGCCGGCGGCTACGCCCCCATCAAGGACGCCTGGAAGACGCTGGTGTGGGAGCTGTCGAAGTGGCGCAACGCCGAGGCGGCGCGGCGCGGCGAGGTCCCGCCGATCCCGGAGAACTCCATCTCCAAGCCGCCCAGCGCGGAACTGCGCCCCGGCCAGCTCGACACCGACTCGCTGCCCGACTACGAGGTGCTCGACGCGCTGCTGGACGATTACGTCGGCACCGATCTGGGGCGTGCCGAGCTGGTCGCGGCCGGACACGACGCCGCGCTGGTGGACCGGGTCATCCGGATGGTGGACCGCGCCGAGTACAAGCGCCGCCAGTATCCGCCGGGCCCCAAGATCAGCAGGCGCAACTTCGGCCGTGATCGGCGCCTGCCGATCACCAACAGGTGGACCGCCCCGGCCGGCCTCGCCTGATCTCGGCCCCGGGCCATGAGCCCCTCCCCGCCGGGCGCAACCTCAGGCCCGCGGGGAGGGGGTCAGTGGACGAGACCGAGTTCGCGCGCGCGGCCCGCCGCGGCCACCCGGTTGGCGACACCGAGCTTGGCCAGGATGTTGGAGACGTGGACGCTGGCGGTCTTGGCCGATATGAACAGCTCGGCGGCGATGGCGGCGTTGGTGTGCCCCCGGGCGAGCAGACGGAGCACCTCGGTCTCCCGCGGGGTCAGTCCGGCGGGCGGCGCGGGTGGCGTCGAGCCGTTCGACGGGTCCAGGGCGACGTTGATCCGCCGGGCGAGCGACGCGGCGCGCCGTTCCAGCGGAACCGCGCCCGCCTCCCCGGCGAGCCGCGCGGCGTCGCGCAGGAGCGGGGCCGCGCCGCCTCGGTCACCGGCCACGGCCGCCGCCTCGGCGGCGAGCAGCAGCGCCTCGGCCCGTGCCAGGGGCAGCCCGAGACGCCCCCACTCCTCGGCCATGGCCTGCCAGGAGACGCGGGAGGCGTCGGGGGCCTCGCCGTCGGCGTCGGCCAGCCGGGCCCGGATCGACCGCCGTAACGCGGCCTGGACCGGTCCGTTGGGCTCCATCAGCGAGGCCGGCCGCTCCACTCTTTCGCGTAGCTCGGCGACCCGGGCGGCGGCGGTGTCCGTGGCGCCGAGCGGGGACAGTAACCGAGCCAGGGCGTCCAGCAGCGGCCAGCCGTAGGCGGGGTCCCGTTCCACCGCGATGTCACGGGTGGCCCGCAATCCGGCCTCCAGGGCCGCGTCGAAATCGCCCAGGGTCTGGTGCAGTTCCACGGTGAACGTCGCCGTGGCGAGGGCGTGGTTCACGCGCGGCCGTCCCGAGATGGCCTCCCGTTCCACGGCGGCCCAGGCCGCGCGGGCCGCGTCGAGGTCGCCCAACGCCAGCGAGATCCGTCCGGCCAGGCAGTTGAGGTGGGCCCGGTGCAAGGAGGAGGACGCCCAGCCCAGACCCTGACGGGCCTGGTCCAGCCCTTCGCGCAGGGCGCCGGTCTCAACCGAGATCTCCGCCAGGTTCACCATGACGAAGGCCGCGCAGACCCGGAGCAGACTGGCCTCGCGGGCCCGTTCCAGTCCGGCCAGGCACAGGTCGCGGGCCTGGGCGTATTCGCCGCGTCCGCGCAGCAGGGAGGCGAGGTCGCCCAGGGCGCGCACCTCCATCGAGGCCTCCCCGATGGCGCGGGCCAGGGCCAGGCCGTCGTCGAAGGCGGCCCGCGCCTCGGCCTCCAGGCCGTCGCCCGCCTGGAGGGCGGCCAGCGTGATCAGCGCCTCGCTGCGGGCGCAGTCGTCACCGTGCCGCTCGGTGTGGGACAGGGCGGCCCGGGCGAGCTCGATGGCCGACACGGGACCTTCGCCGTCGCGCCCGATGAGGACGAGCAACGGGTGTCCGGCGGGAAGCCGGCCCGCGGGCACGGGTTCGGCGCGCAGCATCAGCTCGCTGGCGAGCCGGGCCAGCAGGAAACCGTAGTTACCGTCGTCGGGAGGATGGACCTCCAACGCCGTGTACAGGTCCTCGATGCCGGCCTCCTCGCCGAGCTGGATGCGGGCCAGGCCGCGGCGGCGCAGCAGCCGCCCGCGCGTCACGGATCGGGCGGTGCCCGTGGGGTCGGCGGCACCCCTGTCGAGGGGGACGGACGATGCTCGGAGGGAGGCCGGGAGCTCGGCCAGTCCGGTGTCGCACAGTTCGAGGGTCCGCGCGAACTCGCCGCTGTCGAACGCCGCGGCGGCGGCGTGGTCGAACACCTCGGCCAGGGACAGGCCGTCGACGAGCGAGCCGGGGTCGGCGACGCGCCCCCACAGGGCGATGACGCGTTCGAGCATGCGCAGCTCCTCGGCGTAGCCGAAGGAGCGGGCGGCGTGCCGGGCCGCGCGCCAGGCGGCGCCGAGGGCCCGGGCGGGTTCGCGGGCGGCGTGGTAGTGGTGGGCCTGCTCCACGGCCAGGCGGTCGGGTGGGACCAGGTCGGGGTGCGCGTCGATGACCTCGGCCCAGCGCAGGTGCAGTCGGGTGTGCTGACCCGGCAGGAGGTCCTGGTGGACCGCCTCGCGCAGCAGGGCGTGCCGGAAGCGGTAACCGGGACCGTCGACGAGCAGGATGTTGGCGTCGATGGCGGAGCGCAGGGCGGTGTCGAGGTCGGTCTCGGGCAGCTCCGCCACGTGGGCGAGCAGTTCGTGGCCGATGCGCCCACCGTCCAGCGCGCCGACGGACGCGATGTCGATCACCGAGCGCGCGGCGTCGTCGACCCGCCTCAGGCCGGCGAGAAGGAGCTCGCGCGGGCGTTCGGGAAGCGTGCCGGCGTCATGTCCGGCGTCCTCCAACAGCGATTCGACGAACAACGGGTAGCCGCCCGCGCGCTCGTGCAGCGTGGCGACCTCGTCCGGGGAGAGGTCGCCGCCGCGGATGGCGGCGGCCTGGCGGGCGACCTCCTCGCGGGTGAGGGGGGACAGGTCGAGGCGGTCGACCGTGGGCAGGCGCTGGAGTTCGGGCAGGAGGCGGCGCAGCGGGTGGTCACGGTGCAGGTCGTCGGAGCGGAAGCTGACGATGACCTGGACGGGGGCGTCGGTCAGATTGCGGATGAGGAAGACCAGCAGGTCGCGGGTCGAGGGGTCGGCCCAGTGCAGGTCCTCGACGACCAGGGTGAGCCCGTCCGGGGCGGCGACGCCGGTGAGGAGGCGCAACACCTGTTCGAACAGCCGGCCGCGGGCCTCCCGGCGTTCCCTGGGAACGGGGCCGAGCTCGGGCAGGAGGCGGGCGAGCTCGTGCTCGCCGTCCTCGGCGAGGGCGTCGAAGGGGGCGCGGCCGAGGTCGCGCAGCAGGTGCCGCAGGACGGTGACGAAGGGGGCGAAGGACAGACCGTCCATGCCCAGCTCCAGGCAGCCTCCGGTGACCACCCGGGTGGGGGAGCTGCGGGCGAACTCGCCGAGGAGCCGGGTCTTGCCGATACCGGCGTCTCCGGCGAGGAGCATCACGGAGGGGGAGCCGGTTCGGGCCCGGTGCGCGTGTTCGGTGAGGGCGGCGAGTTCGGCCGACCGGCCGACGAACACCGGGCTTGAACCGTGAAAAGGCATGTCTCCCAGTATGCCGTCGGGCGGGGACGGGAGCGGGTGCGGTCGTTCACCGGGGGAGGGGTGCGGGGCGGGGCGGACGGGGGGCCTTGGGGGCGCCTGCTTGGCGGCGCTCGGTCCGGTGGCGGTCGGCCCGGCGGTGACGTTCGGTCATCCGGTCGTGGGCGATCCGGCCGAGGATGTCGGGGTGCATCATCGCTGTCTCCCTGGTCGTGGGGCCGAGGCGAGGTGTTCGTCCTCGATGTCCTCAGATTCGCCCTAAGACCCCCGGGCGGGCATCGGCAGAACTGCGTATTCGCTGCCGCCGCGCCGGGTCGGTCCGGATCGGTGACTAAGGCGGTGTGAGCGGGTTCATAGGCGGGAGTGTTCGCGCGAGTCCCGAATCGGACATACGGTTAAGTTACTCATGAGTAGAACTGATGGGTAACTTAAAGTTTCGGCTCGTCAGGGGCCGTGGAAGGGGGCGAAGATGACGGAGCGTGCCCAGGAGAGCGGCGGAGCCGACCTGCTGCTGCCCGGTGACCTGTTCGCCAGTGAGGCGCTGCTGTCGGAACGGGAACGCGAGATCGTGCTGCGCGTCCGCGGGTTCCTCGCCGAGGAGGTCGCGCCGGTCGTCAACGACCACTGGGCCAGGGCGGAGTTCCCGCACCACCTGATCAAGCGGTTCGCCGAACTCGACATCGCCGGTCTGCCCTACGGGCTCTCCGTCGGCGCGGACGGGCGGGTCCGCGAGGTCGAGCCGGCGAGCGAACTGCTCAACGGCTTCCTCGCCCTGGAACTCGCCCGCGTCGACGCCTCGATCGCGACCTTCTTCGGCGTCCACCAGGGGCTGGCCATGGGCAGCGTCGCCCTGACCGGCTCCCCCGAGCAGCGTCGTCGCTGGCTTCCCGACATGGCGCGGATGGAGCGCATCGGCGCGTTCGCGCTGACCGAACCCCAGAGCGGCTCCGACATCGCCGGGGGGCTGGCGACGACCGCCCGGCGCGAGGGGGACGAGTGGGTCCTCGACGGCCGCAAGAAGTGGATCGGCAACGCCACCTTCGCCGACCTCGTCGTGGTGTGGGCGCGCGACGTGGCCGACGGCCAGATCAAGGGCTTCGTCGTCCCCGGGGACGCCCCCGGGTTCACGGCGACCACGATCGAGAACAAGATCGCCCTGCGCATCGTGCAGAACGCCGAGATCACGCTCGACGGCGTGCGGGTGCCCGAGGCCGACCGGCTCGCGGGCGCGACCGGCTTCAAGGACACCAACGACGTCCTCCGCCAGACCCGCAGCGGGGTCGCCTGGGAGTCGGTCGGCGTGATGATGGGCGCTTATGAGGCCGCGCTGTCCTACGCGACTCGACGCGACCAGTTCGGCCGCAAGCTCGCCCAGTTCCAGCTCGTCCAGGACCACCTGGTGCGGATGCTCGGCGACATCACCTCGTCGCTGTCGCTGATGGTGCGCCTGGCCCAGCTCCAGGACGCGGGGGTCAACCGGCACAACCACGCGGCCCTGGCCAAGGCCCAGGTCACGACCCGGATGCGCGAGGTCGTGGCGCGCGCCCGCGAGCTGCTGGGCGGTAACGGCATCCTCGTCGACAACGACGTGGCCCGTTTCTTCGCCGACGCCGAGGCGCTGTACTCCTACGAGGGCACCCGCGAGGTGAACACGCTCGTCGTCGGCCGGGCGATCACCGGCCACGGCGCCTTCGTCTGATCCCGCGCGCCCGGCCGGCGGATCCCGGCCGGGCGCGTGAAGGTCAGGACACGGACCCGCCTGTCGCTTCGGCGACGGCGGGTCCCGGTGGTTCCGGGATCACCGTCAGGCCGAGCTCGGGGAACCCCAGCCAGTCCAGCCGCAGCGACGCGGCCCGCGCGCGTTCGGCGAGCCGCAGCCGCAGGCGGTACACGCACAACAGGAGGGCCTGGAGGGAGTCGACCCCGAAGGCCGCCTCCACCGTCTCATCGCCCAGGCCCACGATCCTGTGGGGGCAGTACCAGTCGCCTCCGGGGGATCGGGGGTCGGGGCGCGGCCTGCCGATCTCCACCACCACCTGGGTGCGGCCGCCGTTCTCGGCGATCGCGTCGAGTCTGCGTGTGGCCACGACCTCTCCGAGTTCGTGTCGCATGTGCTCCCCTTTCCCGTTGCTTCCCGCGGTGCGGGCGCCCACGTTAGCGGGGACCTGTGACGGCCTCCCCGGCCGCGCCGAGGGGCCGCGCCTTTCCAGGGGCGGGGACGCGCTCTGCCTCGGACCTGGGACGGAGGCGGCCGGCCCGCCTCCGGGGCGTTCCCTCCACCGTGCGCTTCGCAAGCCCTTGCGCAAACTTTCGTTCTTTTCGACGGAATTTCGAACCGGGAGTGCATCCTACGCGGCGTGGCGACGTGGCTCCGTCGCGCTGAAGCGCCAGTTCACGGAGCATCAAGGGAGGTCGACGTCCTCTGCGGGAAGGTGTCCGGCAGAGAAACGTCGCGAAACACGCCGTTCACAAAGCAGCACCGGTTTGTTAGCTTCGTCACGCCGTGAAAGTTCTTGCAAGGCGTACGGCCCTGCTGTTCCCACGGCGTTGTCTCCGTCCCTGACGGTCCCCCGTCACCCCGCCTTGGAGGGCGCGATGACACTACGCAGGTCGACGGCCGCCGTAGCGGCCCTGCTCTTCGCGATCACCCTGCTCGTCCCCCTGATCACACGGGCCGAACCGGCCCGGGCCGCCACCGGCGGCCGTGACGTCATCGTCCACCTGTTCCAGTGGCCCTGGGAGTCCGTCGCACGCGAGTGCGAGACCTTCCTCGGTCCCAACGGTTACGGCGCGATCCAGGTGTCCCCACCCCAGGAGCATGTCGTCCTCGCCCGGGAGGCCCACCCCTGGTGGCAGGACTACCAGCCGGTCTCCTATCAGCTGGAGTCGCGCCGCGGCGGCCGCGCGGAGTTCGCCGCCATGGTCCGCACCTGCCGCGAGGCCGGCGTCAAGATCTACGTCGACGCCGTGCTCAACCACATGAGCGGCAGCGGCTCGGTCAACAGCGGGCCCGGCAGCGCCGGATCCCCCTACACCAAGTACGACTATCCCGGCATCTACCAGAGCCAGGACTTCCACGACTGCCGCCGGGACATCTCCAACTGGAACGACCCCTGGGAGGTCCGCAACTGCGAACTGGTCGGCCTGTCCGACCTCAAGACCGAGTCCGGTTACGTCCGGGACAGGCTCACCGCCTACCTCAACGACCTGATCGGGCTGGGAGTCGCCGGATTCCGGATCGACGCGGCCAAGCACATGGCGGTGGCCGACATCGCCGCGATCACGGCGGGCCTGAACGACGTCCCCGGGTGGGGCGGCCGGCCCTACGTCTACCAGGAGGTCATCGAGGACGCCGCGATCCGGCCGGACGAGTACACCGGCCAGGGGGACGTCACCGACTTCCGCTACCACCGCGAGGTGAGCAACGCCTTCAAACAGGGGAACCTGTCGGGTCTGCGGGACCTTTCCGGGCGGATGGCCGTGGGATCGGACCAGGCGGTGGTGTTCGTGGACAACCACGACACCCAACGCAGCGACCCGATCCTGACCTACAAGGACGGTGACGCCTACCGCCAGGCCACCGAGTTCATGCTCGCCCACCCGTTCGGCACCCCCAAGGTGATGTCGAGCTTCGCCTTCTCCGACAAGGAGGCGGGCCCGCCGGCCTCCGGCGACGGCACCACCAGCGCCGCCGACTGCGCCTCGGCGGCCTGGGTCTGCGAGCATCGCGATCCCGGGATCGCCGGGATGGTGGGCTTCCGCAACGCCGTGGGCGACGCGGGGGTGACGAACTGGTGGAGCGGCGCCGGCGACCAGATCGCCTTCGGCCGGGGGGCGGCCGGCTACGCGGTGTTCAACCAGGGCGGCGCCCTCCAGCGCACGTTCACCACCTCGCTGCCGCCCGGCGTCTACTGCGACGTCGTCAACGGCACCTTCAGCGACGGCGCGTGCGACGGTCCCACCCACACGGTCGCGGCCGACGGGACGTTCACCGCCGCGGTCCCGGCCGACAGCTCGCTGGCGTTGCACGTCCAGGCCAGGGTCGACGGTGGTGGCGGGGAGCCCACGCCCGGGCCCACCGACCCGCCGGGGGAGTGCGCCACCGTGGACGTCTCCTTCCACGCCAGGGTGACCACCTGGTACGGGCAGAACGTGTTCGTCGTCGGGTCCGTCCCCCAACTCGGGAGCTGGGACACCGGGCGGGCGGTCGCGCTCTCCTCGGCCGACTATCCGGTGTGGAAGGCCAGCGTGGACATCCCCGAGGGGACCCGGCTGGAGTACAAGTACATCAAGAAAGATCCCGACGGGCGGATCACGTGGGAGTCCGACCCCAACCGCGCCCGCGTCGCCGAGGCCGCTGGGGAGGGATGCGCGGTGACCTTCTCCGACACCTGGAGGTGAGCCGCGCCTGAGTCGCCGCCCGGGGGCGCCCGCCCCCGGGCGGCCGGTCTGAGGGCCAGGGCGCGCCGTCCGCCCGAAATGTGATGTCACCGTGTCGAGAAAACGGGCAAGGTGTACTACAGGCTGTAGTAGCGTGCGGAGCATGGACATCGTCTACTCCGCGCTCGTCTTCCTGCACCTGCTCGGTATGGCCGGTATCGTGAGCGGCTGGCTCATGCAGCTCATCGCCGGCCACGCCAAAGCCCCCAAGGTGCTGCTGCACAGCTCACTCCTCCAGCTGGCGACCGGCCTGCTGCTGGTGGGCGTCGCCGAGATGGGGGACGGCGACCTCAACCACATGAAGATCGGCGTCAAGCTCGTCGTCGCCTTCGCCGTCGCCGTGCTCGGCGTGGTCAACCTGCGCAAGCCCAGCACCGGCCTGGCCACCGCCGCCGGCGTGCTGACCCTGGTCAACGTCGCCGTCGCCGTCTTCTGGTAGACCCTTTCTCCGCGCACCGGCCGGACCGCCCCTCCCGAGGGCGGTCTGGCCCTCGTCGTTACGGGGCCGCACGGCCGGTTCAGTCGTCGTAGAAGACGCGCTCCATCACCGCGCGCGCCCGCCGGGTGACACGCCGGTAGTCCTGGACGAGCTGCTCGGCCACGCCCTCGCCCTCCTCCTCACCGCGGTAGCCCAACGCGCCGGCCAGGGCCGAACGGTCCCTCAGGTCGTTGGGGATCGAGTCGCCCCCCTTGCCCCGGACCAGCATGATCGCCCCGCGCACCCGGGCCGCCAGCCGCCAGGCGAGCTCCAGGGTCGCGGCGTCCTCGGCGTCCAGCAGCCCGACCGCCACCGCGGCGTCCAACGCCTGGATCGTCCCCGTGGTCCGCAGGGCCGCGACGTCGTGCCCGTGCCGGAGCTGGATGAGCTGGGCGACCCACTCCACGTCGGACAGGCCGCCCCGCCCGAGTTTGGTGTGCAGGGCCGGGTCGGCCCCACGCGGTAGCCGCTCGGCCTCCATCCGCGCCTTCAGCCGGCGGATCTCGCGGACCGCGGCGTCGTCCACCCCGCCGGCCGGATAGCGGATCGGGTCGATCAGCGCGACGAAACGCTCGCCCAGCCCGGGGTCCCCGGCGACCGGGGCCGCGCGCAGCAGCGCCTGGCTCTCCCAGGGCGACGACCAACGGGCGTAGTAGGCGGCGTAGGAGTCCAGGGTGCGCACCATCGGGCCGTTACGCCCCTCGGGCCGCAGATCGGCGTCCAGGCGTACCGGCGGGTCGGCGGCGGGCAGCTCCAGCAACCGGCGCAGTTCGCGGACGATCGCGTCCGCGGCCGCCGTGGCCTGCTGTACGGGAACGCCGGGCAGTGGTTCGTGGACGAACATCACGTCGGCGTCGCTGGCGTAGGACAGCTCGCCACCGCCGAACCGGCCCATCGCGACCACGCACAACCGGGTGCCCGGCTCCTCCCCGGTCGCCCTCGCCACCCGGTTGGTGGCGGCGCGCAACGCGGCGTCGACCGTGATCGCCGAGATCGCGGTGAGCGCGCTCCCGACCTCCTCGATCCCCGACACCTCCAGCAGGTCGGCGGCCGCGGTGCGCAGCAGCTCGCGACGGCGCAGCGCGCGCAGCGCGGCGACCGCGTTCTCCGCGTCGTCGTAGCGGCGCAGCGCCGCGTCGGCCTCGGCGGCCAGCTCGGCGTTGCCGCGCCGGCGCAGCGAGGCGTCGTCGGCGAGCAGCGCCACCGCCTCAGGGGCCCGCAGCAGGAGGTCGGTGACATAGCGGCTGGTGCCGAGCAGCCGCGCCATGCGCTCGGCCACGCGCACGTCGTCACGGAGCAGCCGCAGGTACCACGGCGTGGTCCCCAGCGCGTCGCTGACCTGGCGGAAGCCCAACAGGCCCGCGTCGGGGGAGGGGGCGTCGGAGAACCAGCCCAGCATCACCGGCAGCAGGGTCCGCTGGATCGCGGCCCGCCGCGTCACCCCCGATGTCAGCGCCTCCAGGTGGCGCAGCGCCCCGCCGGGATCGACGAACCCCAGGGCCTCCAGACGGTCGCGCGCCTGTTCGGGCGTCAACCGGGCCTCGTCCCCGGGCAGGCGGGCGACCGCGTTGAGCAGCGGCCGGTAGAACAGCTTCTCGTGGAGCCGGCGGACTTCGGCGGACTGCTTGCGCCACTCCGCCACCAGGGCGGCGACCGGGTCGGCGCCGTATCCCAGCGCGCGTCCCAGCCGACGTAGCTGCTCCTTCCCCGCGGGGGTCGCCGCATCGGGCAACAGGTGCGTGCGCCGCAACCGGTAGAGCTGGAGCAGGTGCTCGACGCGGCGCAGGAAGCGGTAGGCGTCGGCGAGCCCCGCGGCGTCGGCGCGGCCCACGTAACCGCCGCGCGACAGCGCCTCCAGGGCGATCAACGTGGACCCCGAGCGCAGCGACTCGTCGGTGCGGCCGTGCACGAGCTGGAGGAGCTGGACCGAGAACTCGATATCCCGGAGCCCTCCCGGTCCCAGCTTGATCTGGCGTTCGGCCTCGTGCGGGGGGATGTGGGCC
Organism: Marinactinospora endophytica; assembly: GCF_054780875.1. Lineage (NCBI taxonomy): Bacteria > Bacillati > Actinomycetota > Actinomycetes > Streptosporangiales > Nocardiopsidaceae > Marinactinospora > Marinactinospora endophytica. Next base: position 479,683 of record NZ_BAAGVM010000001.1, read on the forward strand.
TCGACCCTGCGGCGCATCGCCTGCACGTCGTCGACGAAGTTCGGCCGGCCCGCGGCCCGCCACACCAACGGCGATATCGCCTCCAGGTAGGCCGAGCCGAGGGCGGTGTCCCCCGCGATCGGCCGCGCCTTGAGCAGCGCCTGGAACTCCCACGTCTTGGCCCAGCGCTCGTAGTAGGCGAGGTGTCCGGCCAGGGTGCGCACCAAGGGGCCGTTGCGCCCCTCCGGGCGCAGCGCGGCGTCCACCTCCCACAGCGTCCCCTCGGCGTCGGTCTCGCCGGGGACCCGCATCATCGCCGCGGCCAGCCGGGCCGCCGCGCGAAGCGCCGCCTGCTCGTCGGCCACCCCCTCCGCGGGCTCGGCCACGAACACGACGTCGACGTCGCTCACGTAGTTGAGCTCGTGCCCGCCGCACTTGCCCATGCCGATGACGGCCAGGCGGCACAGCGCCGCGTCCTCGGGCGCGGCGGCGCGCGCCACCGCGAGCGAGGCGTCCAACATCGCCGCGGCCAGGTCGGCCAGTTCGGCGGCGACCTCGTCGATGGACTGGGCGCCGGTGAGGTCGCGCCCGGCCAGGCGCAGCACCCGGCGCCGGTAGGCGACCCGCAACGTGTGCTCCAGGCCGTCCGGCCCGGCCACGGCGGGGTCGGCGATCGGGGCCGGGGAGTTCGGGTCGGCGCCGACGGTGTGGAGCAGTCCCGCGCGTAGCTCCTCGGGGTCGGGCACCCGGGCCGCGTCGGCGCCGCGCAGCTCCAACCAGTCCCAGGGGTGGCGCACCAGGTGGTCGGTGAGCGCCGCGCTGGCACCCAGCACCCGGGTCAGTCGCAGGCGAAGGTCGGGGTCCTCGCACAGCGCGGTGCGGAGCTCGTCGGGATCGGGGGAGCGCTCCAGCAGCCGGGTCACCCCCAGCAAGGCGAGGTCGGGGTCGGCGGCGGAGGCCAGCGCGTCGACCAGGACGGCGTGTTCGTGCGGATCCACTCCCGCCTCGGAGAGAAGGCGCTCGGCCCGGGAGGCGTCGGTGAATCCCCGGCGGGCCAGCGTGCCGGCGGTCGTGCCCAGCCTGTCGCGAGTTGCCACACGCCTACCGTAGCCCGCCGGGCGGGCGCTGGCCGTCTTCAGGCGCCGTCCCCGGGACCGCCGCCTCCCGCTGCCCGCGTGACGCCGGGGCGGGGCCATCCCTGACCGGTCTTTCACCCGTGTCTTACCGCCCCTGGACGGGCCTCCGGTGACAGCCGGGTATGGGCGCAGGAGAGAGGACCCATTTCACAGGGAGAGGAGAGAGGCCATGACCACCGCAGCGGAGATCATGCACCGCGGGGCCGAGTGCGTGGGAGAGAACGAGACACTGCGCGACGCCGCGCACAAGATGCGCGACCTGGGGGTCGGGGCGCTGCCGGTCTGCGGCCAGGACGATCGGCTGCACGGCATCATCACCGACCGCGACATCGTCATCAAGTGCCTGGCCGAGGACAAGGATCCGGCGCAGTGCCGGGCCGGCGAGATCGCCGGCGGCACGCCCTTCTGCGTCGACGCAGGTGTCGACGTGGACGAGGTCCTGAAGCGGATGATGCGGCACCGTGTCAAGCGGATGCCGGTCATCGAGGAGCACCGGCTGGTCGGCATGATCAGCGAGGCCGACCTCGCCCGCAACCTCCCCGAGGACAAGCTCGCTCGGCTGGTCGAGTCGATCAAGTCGGGATCGGCCGACCGTGTCACCTGAGCGGGCGCGCCCCTCGGAGCCCCGTTCGGGCCGGGGACGCCGCCGGGGGCCGCGTAGGGGGCGGGTAGCGTGGTCGGGTGGATCCGTTACCTCCCCCCAGGACCGGGCCCCCGGCCGGCACGCGCGAGCGCATTCTGCGCGAGAGCTCCCGGCTGTTCGCGGAGAAGGGGTACCACGGTGCCTCCACCCGCGACATCGCCGCCGCCGTGGGCATCCGCCAACCCTCCCTGTTCCATCACTTCCCCTCTAAACGGGCGATCCTCGAGAAGCTGTTCGAGATCGACCTGGCCGCCTCCCTCGCCCTCACCAGCGAACTCGCCGACCAGCCGGGAAGCGCCGCGGTCCGCCTGTACCGCTATGTGCACGCCGAGGCCCAGGCCATCGTCTCCAGCCCCTACGACCTGACCGGGCTGTACCGCACCGGTGTGCTCTCCGACCCCGAGTTCGCCCACTGGCGCGAGGCCTATGACGCCACCCTCTCCTCGATCGCCGGGATCGTCGCCCAAGGGGTGCGGCAGGGGGAGTTCGTCGACATCGACCCGATGTTCGTCACCGACAGCGTGGACGGCCTGCTGCTGCACCTGCTCCGGCTGAGCGGCGGCTCTCCCCCCGGGCGGAGCACCGGCGAGACCGAGGCCCGGCGCACCGCCGACTTCGTCCTGCGCGCCCTGCTGCGCGACCCCGCGGACCTGGACGACGTCCGTGCCGAGGCCCGCCGGTGGGCGGGGCCGGCCAGAAGGCGGGACGTCCGAGGACCGGACGGTCCGGACACGACGGAGCCGCCGGCCGCGTCCCGCTGAGGGAACGCGACCGGCGGCCCTGGAAGGCGACCGGGGCTCGCGCCCGGCCGTGCCCCTCCCTAGATGTCGTAGTAGAGCTCGAACTCGCGCGGGTGCGGGCGCAGCCGCAGGGAGTCGATCTCCTCGGTGCGCTTGTAGTCCACGTAGGTCTCGATGAGGTCCTGGGTGAACACGCCGCCCTCGAGCAGGAACTCGTGGTCGGCCTCCAGCGCGTCGAGCACCGCGTCGAGGGACGCCGGCACCTTCTCGATGGCCCCGGCCTCCTCGGGCGGGAGCTCGTAGAGGTCCTTGTCCATCGGCTCCGGCGGCTCGATCTTGTTCTTGATGCCGTCGATCCCGGCCATGAGCATCGCGGAGAACGCGAGGTAGGGGTTGGCCGAGGGGTCGGGGACGCGGAACTCCAGGCGCTTGGCCTTGGGGTTGGAGCCGGTCAGCGGGATGCGGATGCAGGCCGAGCGGTTGCGCTGCGAGTACACCAGGTTGATGGGGGCCTCGTAGCCGGGCACCAGGCGGTGGTAGGAGTTCACCGTCGGGTTGGTGAAGGCCAGCAGCGCGGGAGCGTGCTTGAGCAGGCCGCCGATGTAGTAGCGGGCGGTGTCGGAGAGCTGGGCGTAGCCGCTCTCGTCGAAGAACAGCGGCTCGCCGTCCTTCCACAGGCTCTGGTGGCAGTGCATGCCCGAACCGTTGTCGCCGAACAGCGGCTTGGGCATGAAGGTCACGGTCTTGCCCGCGGCGTTGGCGACGTTCTTGACGATGTACTTGTAGAGCTGGACCCGGTCGGCCTCCTGGAGCAGGGTGCCGAACTCGATGCCGATCTCGGCCTGACCGGCCGTACCGACCTCGTGGTGCTGCAGCTCGACCGGGATGCCCGCGTCGATCAGGGCGCGCACCATGCGGGAGCGCAGGTCGCTGTAGTGGTCGACCGGCTCGACCGGGAAGTAGCCGCCCTTGTAGCGCGGACGGTAGCCGCGGTTGCCGCCCTCGACGGCCGTGCCGGTGTTCCACGCGCCCTCGACCGAGTCGATCGCGTAGTAGCCGGAGTTGGACTTCGTCTCGAAACGGACGTCGTCGAAGATGTAGAACTCGGCCTCGGGACCGAAGAAGGCGGTGTCGGCGATGCCGGTGCTCTTCAGGTAGGCCTCGGCCTTGCGGGCAACGTTACGGGGGTCCCGGCTGTAGGACTCCAGCGTGAACGGGTCGTGCACGAAGAAGGTGACGTTGAGGGTCTTGTACTCGCGGAACGGGTCGAGTACGGCGGTGCTGAGGTCGGGCAGCAGCAGCATGTCGGACTCGTGGATCGCCTGGAAGCCGCGGATCGAGGAGCCGTCGAACATCTGTCCCTCGGTGAACGTCTTCTCCGAGACGTTCTCCGTCGGGATGGTGACGTGGTTGACGCCGCCGAACAGGTCGGTGAACCGGACGTCGAGGAACTGGACGCCCTCGTTGCGGATGAAAGCGAGAGCCTCTTCGGCGCTGCTGAACAAAACGTACCTCCGTGCAGGTATAAGGGGCCGGTGCCGCTGCCGTACGCCGGGTTGGACGGCCCGGACACATGACCCCTTGGCTACCCTCTCGACGCTAGGAGTGGGCCATTTCCGACCCATGTCCCCAATGTTTCGCGCATGTTACAGAGGCCGGTGGGGGCGGAGCCGGCCACCCTCCTCCGTCTTTCCCGCGAGCGCCCGGTGAAACGGGAAGCGGCCGGGCCCTCCCGGCGACCGGGGTGGTTCGGTCCGCTCTGGAACGCTCGGTAACGTGTTGACCATGGAAGACAAGGGCGCGCGACGCGGCGGCGCGGGTACCGGCGCCGAGGATGTGGACTACCTCTACCGGGGCAACCGGTTGGGGCTGCCGGAGAAGGGCAGCGGATCGATCCCCGGGGTCGGGCGCCGACTCGTGGCCCTCATACTCGACTGGATCCTGGCCCTCGCCATCGTCCGGCTGCTGTTCGACCTCGACCAGGCCGACCAGGCCAACGTCACGCTGCTCGTCTTCGCGCTCCTGACCGTCGTCCTGCTCACCCTGTTCGGCTCGACGGTGGGCAAGCGCATCGTGGGCATACGTGTCGCCGCCACGGGGGAGCGGTCGCTGCCGTGGCCGGTCGCCATGCTCGCGCGGACGCTCCTGCTGTGTCTGGTGATCCCGGCCGTCGTCTACGACCGGGACCAGCGCGGCCTGCACGACCGGGTGGCGGGGACCGTCAGCCTGCGCTTCTGAGCGGTTCGCCGAGACGCCGAGGGGCCCGGTGGGAGATCTCCCACCGGGCCCCTCGGCATCCACGGCGAATCAGCGCTGGGTCTTGGGTCCCTTCGGCATCTTCACGCCCTTGGGGATGGGCCCCTTGGGCATCTGGATCGCGGGAGCCAGAGCCTTGAGACGGTAACGCAGCTCCGCGACCTCGGGCTTGTCCAGGTTGCGGGGGAGCTTGAACATCCGTTTCTGTAGCTCCGAGACCGGCACCTGGCCCTCGCCGTTGCCGACCTGGACGTCGTAGATGGGGGTCGACGGCGCGACGCGCGCGGTGCGCTTCTTCTCGGCGGCGATGAGTCCGCGCAGCCGCTGGGGGTCGCCCTCGCCCACGAGCACGATGCCGGGCCGGCCCACCGCGCGGTGCACGATGTCCATGCTGCGGTTGGCGTTGACCCCGGCGTCGACGGTCCAGTCGCCGCGCATGTTCTCCAGGATCGCCATGCCCGCGCCGAGCTGCCCGTCCAGCATCTTGTACTGGACCTTCTGGGCGCTGCGGGTGAACACGATGAAGCCCACGAGGAAGGCGATCGGTAGGCCCAGCAGCAACCAGTACAGCCACGCGCCGGTGAGCACGGCCCCGAGCACGGCCAGGGCCACCAGGGCGACCGAGACGCCGACGGCGATCGGGATGCTCTTGGGGCTCTGCTGGTGCACGACCTTGGCGACCATGCGGATCTGCTTCAGCCTGCCGGGCGGCTTCTCTGCGCCGTCCTTGCCCTTGGCGGCACGCGCCGAGGGTTCCTGGGGTTCCTGGGGCTTCTTCGCCATGAAACAAGGATATGGCGAATAGGGGAGCATACGTGAAACGGCGGCCTCAGGCCGCCGTTTCAGGTTGGTCACGTTGTCCGAACGAGGTCAGGCACCGGCCGTGACCTGCGCCTCACGGTGCTCCACCGCCTGCCGGTACAGCCGGCCGGCCCGGTAGGAGGAACGCACGAGCGGCCCCGACATGACACCGGCGAAGCCGATCTCCTCGGCCTCGGCGCCGAGCTCGACGAACTCCTCCGGCTTCACCCACCGGTCGATGGGGTGGTGCAGCTTGGAGGGGCGCAGGTACTGCGTGATCGTCAGCAGGTCGCATCCCGCCTCGTGCAGGTCGCGCATCGCCTCGCTGATCTCCTCACGGGTCTCGCCCATGCCGAGGATCAGGTTGGACTTGGTGACCAGGCCCGCCTCGCGCGCCCGCGTGATGACCTCGAGCGACCTCTCGTAGCGGAAGCCGGGGCGGATGCGCTTGAAGATCCGCGGCACCGTCTCGACGTTGTGGGCGAGCACCTCGGGACGCGCGCCGAAGACCTCGGCGAGCTGGTCGGGGTCGGCGTTGAAGTCGGGGATGAGCAGTTCGACGCCGGTGTCCGGGTTGAGCTCGTGGATCTTGCGCACCGTCTCGGCGTAGAGCCAGGCCCCGCCGTCGTCGAGGTCGTCGCGGGCCACACCGGTGACGGTCGCGTACTTCAGGCCCATCGTGCGCACCGACTCGGCGACCTTCAGCGGTTCGCGGCGGTCCAGGGCGGTGGGCTTGCCCGTGGCGATCTGGCAGAAGTCGCAGCGGCGGGTGCACTGGTCACCGCCGATGAGGAAGGTGGCCTCGCGGTCCTCCCAGCACTCGAAGATGTTGGGGCAGCCCGCCTCTTGGCACACCGTGTGGAGCCCCTCGCGGCGCACCAGCGAGTGCAGCTCGGAGTACTCCGGCCCCATCTTCGCCTTGATCTTGATCCACGACGGCTTCTTCTCGATGGGGGTCTGGCTGTTGCGGGCTTCGATCCGTAGCAGCCTGCGTCCCTCGGGAGCGACAGTCAACGGGGCCCTTCCTTTCTGCGTCCCTCGTGGGGAGGTGGTTGCGGCGCGGGGGTCAGGCACGAGCGGGCTCGGCGGGTTCGGGGAGCTCGGGGACGCCGTCGACGTGGTCGTAGGTCCGCGCGCCGAGGACATCGGCCAGGTGCCGCTCGGTGGCCTCGATCACGTCGGCGACCCCGATGTCGCGCCCCAGCTCCTGGGTCAGCGAGGTGACGCCGGCGTCGGAGATCCCGCATGGGACGATCCGGTCGAACCAGGTCAGATCATTGTTGCAGTTCAGGGCGAAACCATGCATCCCCACCCCGCGTGCGATGCGGCAGCCGATCGCCGCGATCTTGCGCTCGATCAGTCCCCGTTGCGGGTCGGCCTCCAGCCACACCCCGGTGCGTCCCTCGACGCGCCGGCCCGACAGCCCGAACTCCGCGATGACGCGGATGACGGCCTCCTCCAGCATGCGCACGTAGGCGATGACGTCGATCGGGTCCCGCAACTTGACGATGGGGTAGACGGTGAGCTGGCCGGGGCCGTGCCACGTGATCTTGCCACCACGGTCGATGTCGTAGACGGGGGCTCCGGGGTCGCTTTGGGGCCGGTCCCACGGGCCGGTCCGCTTGCCCGCGGTGTAGACGGGCTCGTGCTCCAGGAGCAGAACGGTGTCGGGGACCAGGCCGGCCACGCGGCGCTCGTGTAGTCGCCGCTGAAGTGCCCAGCCCTCCTCGTAGGGGACCGGGATCGTGCCCAGCCGGGCGTAGACGAGCTCACTCACGATTTCCACCATACGCCCCGCCGTCACCTGCCGACGATGTCGGATAGCGCACCGGCGATGTCGGGATGGTGGAAGGAATAACCGGAGGCCGTCAGGCGTTCGGGCACCACCCGCTGGCTCACCAGAACGGCCTCCTCGGCGAACCCGTCGAGCGCCGCGCGCATCAGCGCGCCCGGCACCCGCACCAGCGCCGGACGGTGCAGCGCGCGGGCCAGGGTCGAGGTGTAGACGGCGTTGGGCACCGGACCGGGCGCGGTCAGGTTGACCGGTCCGGTGATGTCGGGCCGCTCCAGCAGGAAGCGGATGGCGCCCACCTCGTCGGCCAGCGAGATCCAGCTCAGGTACTGCCGGCCGTCGCCCAATCGGCCTCCCAGGCCGAGCCGGAACAGGGGAAGCGTCGCGCCGAGGATGCCTCCGGCGCGGTCCAGGACGACACCGGTCCGCAGGTGCGCCACCGGGATCCCGGCCCGTTCGGCGGGGTCGGTCTGGGCCTCCCACTCGGCCACCAGGTCGGCCAGGAAACCCGTGCCCCGCGGACCGTCCTCCCCCACCGAGCGGGTCCCGGTGTCCCCGTAGAAGCCGATCGCCGAGCCGCAGAGCAGTCGGCGGGGCGGCGTGTCCATCGCGGCGAGGACCGTGGCGATCGTGCGGGTGCCGGCCAGACGGCTCTCGCGGACCCGGTGCCGGTGCCGCGCCGTCCACCTGGCCGGTCCGATCGGGGCTCCGGCCAGGTGGACGACCGCCTCGACGCCCGCCAGGCGCTCGGTGTCCACCCGCCCCTCCTCGGGGGACCACTCGATCTCGGCCGCGGTCCGCGCCGGACGGCGCACGAGATGGAGGACGTCATGTCCCTCGGCGGTGAGGGAACGGCTGAGCGCCGTCCCGATGAGCCCGGAGGCTCCGGTGATCGCGATCCTCATGCCCGCGGTCTACCCGGGGACGGGCGGACCACGCGGGACGGAACGGACGATCGAGATCTCCCGGAAATCCGAGGTTTCCCAGAGAAACGGCGCGCGCAGCCCCGGAGATGGATTACCGTATGTATTGGCACCTGAGCCGCCAGTAAGCGGCCGGGGGTCCGGTGACCGCGTGTCGCCGACCGCAGACCTTGGTGATGGGGATCATCAGGGGATGGTGAATGGTGGGGTGAAAACGGTGGGGCGGTACCCGATTCGGGTACCGCCCCACCGTGCGTTTCCGGGCGGTCAAGCCGCCCCGCCGTGTTCCCGCGGGGCCTCACCCCACGGGAACACGGCCGGAGGGTCAGGCCAGGCCCAGCTCGGCCTCGAACGCGCCTTCCTCCAGGCGCTCCTTGACCGTCCGCAGGAAGCGGGCGGCGTCGGCGCCGTCGATCAGCCGGTGGTCGTAGCTCAGCGAGAGGTAGACCATCGAGCGCACCGCGATGACCTCGCCCAGGCTCGGGTCCTCCACGACGACCGGACGCTTCACCACGGTGCCGGTCCCCAGGATCGCGACCTGCGGCTGGTTGATGATCGGCGTCTCGAACAGGGCGCCTTCGGCGCCGCTGTCGGTCAGCGTGAACGTGCCGCCGCTCAGCTCGTCGGGGTTGAGCCCACCGGTGTGGGCGCGCTCGGCCAGGTCGGCGACCTTGCGGGCGATGCCGCCGAGGTTGAGGTCACCGGCGTCCTTGATGACCGGGGCGAGCAGACCGCGCTCGGTGTCGACCGCGATGCCCAGGTTCTCGATGCTGTGGTAGGTGACCTCGTGGCTGGCGCCGTCGATGACCGCGTTCAGCTTGGGGTGCACCTTCAGCGCCTCGACCGTGGCCAGCGCGAAGAAGGGGAAGAAGGACAGCTCGACGCCCTCGCGGGCCCGGAACTGCTCCCCGGCCTTCTCACGCAGCCGCGCGATCTTGGTGACGTCGACCTCGACGACCTGGGTGAGCTGGGCGGAGGTCTGCAGGGACTCCACCATCTGCTCGGCGATCGTCTGACGCAGGCGCGACATCTTCTCGGTACGGCCGCGCAGCGTCGTGTCGGCCACGACCTGGCGGGGGCGCGCCGGAGCGGCGGCGGCCGCGACGGGGGCGGCGGCGCGCTGCTCGCGCTGCTTGCGGGCCGCCTCCTGGACGTCCTGCTTACGGATACGGCCGCCGACGCCGGTGCCCTCGACCTGGGAGAGGTCGACGCCCTGCTCCGCGGCGAGCTTGCGCACCAGCGGCGTCACGTAGGCCTCGCCACCGGTGTCGGTACCGGAGGAACGGCCGGTGCCGCTCAGCGTCTCGACGTCGACCGGCGGGGTCGACTCCTCGCGGCTGGCACGGGCCGGCTGCGGGGCCGGGGCGGCCGACTGGGGCTCGGGCTCGGGGCGGGCCTGCTCCGGCTCCGGTTCGGGCTGGGGCTCCGGCTCGGGTTCGGGCTGGGGCTCGGGAGCGGCCTCCTCGGCCGGGGCCGCCTCCTCAGCGGGGGCCTCCCCGGCGTCACCGATGATCGCGATCTCGGCACCGACCTCGACGGTCTCGTCCTCACCCACGAGGATGCGGGTCAAGACACCGGCGACCGGCGAGGGGATCTCGGTGTCGACCTTGTCGGTCGAGACCTCGAGGAGCGGCTCGTCGACCTCGACGGTCTCGCCCTCCTTCTTCAACCACTGGGTGACGGTGCCCTCGGTGACGCTTTCGCCCAGCGCGGGCATGGTTACGGGAGTCGGCATGGGTTCCTCTTGGATGGACGGTCTCAACGCGGAAGAGATCGCGGGCGGACCGGGAGCGGTCCGCCCGCGCGACCGGGTGCGTCAGTCGTGGACGTGCAGCGGCTTGCCGGCGAGCGCCAGGTGCGCCTCGCCGAGCGCCTCCGACTGGGTCGGGTGCGGGTGGATGAGCTGGGCCACCTCGATGGGCAGTGCCTCCCAGTTGTAGATGAGCTGCCCCTCGGCGATGAGCTCGCCGACGCGGCTGCCCACCATGTGGACGCCCAGGACCGGACCGTCCTTCTCGGCGATGACCTTCACCGCGCCCTGCGTCTGCAGGATCTGGCTCTTGCCGTTGCCGCCGAGGTTGTAGTTCATCTCGACGATGTCGTAACCGCGCTCCTTGGCGACCTTCGAGGTGATGCCCACGGAGGCGACCTCGGGCTCGCAGTAGGTGACCCGCGGGACACCGTCGTAGTCGATCGCCGGCGGGTTGAGGCCGGCGATGTGCTCGGCCACGAAGATGCCCTCGGCGAAGCCGACGTGGGCGAGCTGGAGGGTCGGAATGAGGTCGCCGACGGCGTAGATGTTGCCGACGCCGGTGTGCAGGTTCTCGTCGACCTTGACGAAACCGCGCTCCAGGGTGATGCCCTGCTCCTCGTAGCCCAGGCCCTCGGAGACCGGGCCGCGGCCGATGGCCACGAGCAGCAGTTCGGCCTCCAGCGTCTTGCCGCCCTGCAACGTCACGGTGACACCGGAGTCGGTGGTCTTGACGCTCTCGAACGGGGTGCCCAGCTCGTACTTGATGCCGCGCTTGCGGAAGGCACGCTCCAGCAGCTTGGAGCTGGACTCCTCCTCGACCGGGACCAGGTGCGGCAGCGCCTCGACGATGGTCACCTCGGCGCCGTAGGAACGCCACACACTGGCGAACTCCACGCCGATCACGCCACCGCCCAGGACCACGACGGATCCGGGCACGCGGTTCAGCTTGAGGGCCTCGTCGCTGGTGATGATCTTCTCGCCGTCGATCTCCAGGCCCAGGGTCTTGGGCTTGGAACCGGTGGCGAGCAGGATGTTGCGGCCCTTGTAGGCCGTGCCGTCGACGGTGACCTCGTCGGGGCCGGTGAGCTTGCCCTCGCCCTCGACGACGGTGATCTTGCGGGCCTTGATCAGGCCGCTGAGACCCTTGTGCAGGCCACCGATGACCTTGTCCTTGTACTTGTGGACGGCCTCGATGTCGATGCCCTCGAAGCTCGCCTTGACGCCGAACGTCTCGCTCTCCCGGGCGCTGTCGGCGACCTCGGCGGAGTGCAGCAGGGCCTTGGTGGGGATGCAGCCCTTGTGCAGGCAGGTGCCGCCGAGCTTGTCTTTCTCGATCAGGACGACGCTCATGTCCAGTTCGGCCGCGCGCAGCGCCGCCGCATAGCCGCCGCTGCCGCCGCCCAGGACGACGAGGTCGAAGGTGCCGCCGCTCTCACTCACGGGAAGGACACTCCTTGTTCCGGATTCGTCATTTGTCTTGTTCAGACAGTTCGCGCGGCCGGACACGGGTCGCGTCCGGCCGTGTTTCCTTTTTCAGTTCTCGGCGTAGGCCTCGGCGATGCGCACCAGCGTGCGCGTCGCCGAGCCGGTACCGCCCTTGGGGGTGTAACCGTAGGGGCCGCCCTGGTTGAAGGCGGGACCGGCGATGTCCAGGTGGGCCCAGCGCACGCCTTCGGCGATGAACTCCTTGAGGAACACCCCGGCGCTGAGCATCCCGCCCCAGCGTTCCCCCGCGACGTTGGCGATGTCGGCGACGGAGGAGTCGAGTCCCTTGCGCAGCTCCTCGGGCAACGGCATCGGCCAGGCGGCCTCGCCCGCTTCGGCGGCCGCGGCCACGACCTGCTCGCGCACCTCGTCGTCGTTGGCCATGACGGCGAACACCCGGGTGCCCAGCGCGACGAGCTGCGCGCCGGTCAGCGTCGCCACGTCCACGATCAGGTCGGGCCCGTCCTCGTGCGCGCGGACCAGGGCGTCGGCCATGACCAGGCGCCCCTCGGCGTCGGTGTTGAGCACCTCGACGGTCTTGCCGCCGTACATGGTGAGCACGTCGGAGGGACGCTGGGCGGTGCCGCTGGGCATGTTCTCGGCGATGGCGAGGTAACCGACGACGTTGACGGCCGGCTTGAGCTCCGCCACGGCGCGCAGCGCCGACAGCACCGCCGCCGCGCCTCCCATGTCGGACTTCATCCAGTCCATGGACGCGGCCGGCTTCAGCGACAGGCCACCGGAGTCGAAGGTGATCCCCTTGCCGACGAAGGCGACGGTGCGCCGGGCCTCGGGGTGGGAGTAGGCCAGGCGGACCAGCCGCGGCGGGTTGGCCGAGCCCTGTCCGACGCCGAGGATGCCGCCGTACCCCCCGTCGGCGAGTGCCTGCTCGCCGAGCGTCTCGACGTCCAGGCCCCACTCGCGGGCCACCTCTTCGGCGGCGTGGGCGAGGTCCTCGGGGGTGAGGTCGGCCGGCGCGGTGTTGACGAGGTCGCGGGCGAGGTTGACCGACTCGGCCAGGGCCGTGGCCCGCCGGGCCGCGGCGTCGGCCCCCTCGGCGGAGCTGGCCAGCAGCAGCGTCTCGGCACGCTGGACGGGCTCCTCGGAGGTGCGGTAGCGGTCGAACCCGTAGGCGCCCAGCAGCGCGCCGAGCGCGACCGCGCCGGCGGATTCGGCGCTGGCGGCCGGGAGCGCGAGGACGACGCGCGATTTGCCCTCGCAGGCGCGCAGGGCGGCGCCGGCGGCACGGGCCAGGGTGTCGGAGGAGATCTCGTCGCCCTCCGCGGGAAGCTCGCCGAGGCCGACCGCCACGACGACGGGGGCCCGAAGGGCGCCGAGCGTGGGAACCGTGCGCACCTCCTCAAGGGCGCCGCGGGCTCCCAGCAGCGACAGGGTCGAGGCGAGGCCGCCGGAGAAGGCGGCGTCGACGTCGTGAGCGCCCGACGCGGGCTCCGGGCCATTGGCGCCGGAGTGGTAGCCGACGACTACCGCGTCGGCGTCGAGCGAACTGGGGGACTCCGTGATGACTGACAACGACGTGCTCACGGTCCCGATGCTAGTCCTTATGACGTGCGGCCGGAGACGCGGCGTCCCGCGAAAGGACCGCGCGAGCCGCCGCTCGGGGAGGTGGGGCGTGGTCGGGCAAGGGATGGGCGGGACGCCTGCGCGCAGGCCGGCGACGGTGGGCGGCGCGTCCGCGCCGGGCCGGGGTGACCTGCGGCTTCCGCGGTGGGGCGGGCGGTGTGGCCGTCGACGGGCGTGCGGGCGGCGCACAGTATCGCATGCGGTCGGCGGGCATGGGAGGGGGGAGGGGGCGAAGTCGGCGCCGTGGCGGGCCCGAGCAGCGCGGAGACGGAACGCGGTGTGAAAAAATGTGACGCTGGATACAGGTTTTGTGTGTATCGTCCCAATGTGCGGCCGGGGTGGGACAAAACGTCGCGCCTCCTCCGCGTGTCGCCGGGCGCACGACGGTCAGGAGAGGGCGAGGGCGATCACCAGGGCGACGGTCGTCGCGGCCTCCGCCACCGCGCCCAACACGTCCCCGGTGATCCCGCCCAGCCGCCGCCGCGCGTGCCACAGCAGCGCGCCCGCGCCGGCCAGCCCGGCGAGCAGGGCCACGCCATGGCCGACCGAGATCGCTGCGAGCAGCGCCGCGGCCGTGACCGCGACCGCCACGGGACGCGGTACCGTCTGGGCCACCAGCGCTCCCAGGCCGCCGGGACGCGCCGGCGGCACGCCGCGCGTGCAGGCCCAGGTGATGGCGAGGCGTCCGGCGACCACGGCGCTCACCAGTCCGCTGGCCGCCGTGGCGAGGGAACGCGCCTCCAGCCCGGCCAGGGCCAGCACCTGGACGAGCAGCACCAGCACCAGCGTGATCACCCCGAAGGGGCCGATGTCGGAGCGCTTCATGACCTCCAGCGCCCCCTCGGCCGGACGCGCGCTGCCCAGGCCATCGGCCAGGTCCGCCAGGCCGTCCAGGTGCAGCCCGCGGGTGAACAACGCCAAGGCCCCCACGGCGAGCGCGGCCCCCAGGGCCGCGGGCAGCCCGACCAGGACCGCGATCACCAGGACGAGCGCGCCGGCTCCGCCGACGCCCAGCCCGACCAGCGGGGCCAGCGCCATCGCCCACCCCGCGGCGACGCGGTCCACGCGGCCCACACGCACCGGGACCACCGTGAGCGTGCCCACGGCCAGGCGCAGCCCCGCGACCCCGTCCGCCGGTCTCACCGCAGCTCCACGATCCGGCCGGCGACGGCCAGCGTGACCTCCTCCGACTCCGCCGCCAGGGCCTGGTTGAGCCGGCCCAGCCAGTCCCGGTACAGGCCGCCGCTCACGGTGGCCGGGACCACCCCCGACCCCACCTCGTTGGTCACCGCCACCAGGTGGGCCGGGCAGCGCCGCCACGCCGCGACGAGCGCGTCGATGCGGGAGCGCACCTCGTCGGCGGCCGTGGGACGCGGGTGCTCCTCCCACATGCCGCACTCCTCCATGACGCCGGCCAGCCACGTGCCCACACAGTCCAGCAGCACGGCCCCGGAGGCGTTCTCCAGGAGGTGGGCCACCTCCAGCGTCTCCTCGGTGCGCCACCACCACGGCCTGCGCTCGCGATGGGCGGTCACCCGCGCGCTCCAGGCGGGATCGTGCGCCGTCGGTTTGGGACCGGTCGCGATGTAGGTGACCTCGGGTTCGGCCAGGAGCCGCCGTTCGGCCTCGGAGGACTTGCCGGAACGGGCTCCACCGGTGACCAGCACCCGATAGGGGCCGCGCACCCGCTCGGGCGGCCACGTCGCGGGAGGACAGCCGACGACCTGGCCGTCGGCGGGGGCGAGCGCTCCCCACAACCGGGCCCGGCGCGCGAACTCGGCGGGGGAGTGCACCCGGTGGTCGCCACCGACCGCCGCGACGGCCGTTGCCGCGCCGACCACGCCGCAACGGCGCAGCGCGCCGATGACCGACGCCGACTCCCCGACGTCCACGATGGCCAGGTCCACCTCGGGGTCGTCGTGCCGGCCCGAACCGGTCGCGAGATCGGCGCAGGCCCCCGACGCGGCGTAGAGCAGACGGGTGCCGTCCGGAGCGTCGATCCGGACCCCGTGCTCGGTGACGGAGGAGTGGTAGCCCGGGGGAAGACGGCGGGCCGGCGCCGTGTCGGGCGCCGTGAGCGCGAAGGCATCGTCCACGGTGACGCGCAACGGCAGACGGCGCTGCTCTGCGGCGAGGTTGCACGACGCGCACCGGCAGTTGGGAGCCGGCCAGCCGGTGGGACCCGCGGTCCCCGAGAAACGGATACGCACGTCCGTCAGTTAACAGCACCCCGATGGGCCTCGGGAACGCGAAACGTGTGCGACCGGAGCGGGGCCGGGAGGGAACTGGAAAGTGTCCGGGGCGAGGACCTAGGCTCGGCTCCGACCCTGAACCGGTGGTGACGGAGGCTGGCCATGACGTGGAGCTGGCGGTACGAGACGGCCGAGGGAGCGCTGCTCGCGGACGAGGCGCTGCCCCAGGAGACGTTCTCCTCCCGGGGGGACGCCGAGAGCTGGCTCGGGGAGACCTGGCGCGACCTCGCCGACGCGGGCGCCGAACGTGTGGCGCTGTTGGAGGACGACCGCGAGGTCTACCGGATGGAGCTCGCCGAGTAGCCGACGCCCGGCGGGCCCTGGGCCCGCCGGGCGTCTTGGGTCAGGGCCGTTGTGCCGGGCTCGCCGTGAGGGCGGGGTCGCGCTGGACGCTGTCGCCCAGCAGCTCGTCGATGCGGCGCAGCAGTTCGGCGTCGAGCCGGACACCGGCGGCGCCGACGTTGTCCCGCACCTGTTCGGGGCGCGAGGCGCCGATGATCGCCGAGGAGACGTTGGGGTTCTGCAACACCCAGGCCACGGCGAGCTGGGCCATGCTCAACCCTGCCTCCTGCGCCAGCGGGGCGAGGCCCTGGACGCGCTCCAGCGTCTTCTCGTCGTCGAGGAAGCGACGGATCATCTTGTCGCCGCCCTGCCCGTCCGTCGCCCGGGAGCCGGCCGGCGGGGCCTGGCCCGGCCGGTACTTGCCGGTGAGCACCCCCTGGGCGATCGGCGACCACACGATCTGGCCGATCCCCTCGCGCTCGCAGACGGGGACCACCTCGGACTCGATCACCCGCCACAGCATGTTGTACTGCGGCTGGTTGGACACGATCCGGTCCAGCCCCATGTCGTCGGCGATCTTCAAGGCCCGCTCGATCTCCTCGGCGCGCCACTCCGAGACGCCGATGTAGAGCACCTTGCCCTGGCGGACCAGGTCGTCGAAGGCCCGCATCGTCTCCTCAAGGGGAGTGGCGTAGTCGAACCGGTGGGCCTGGTACAGGTCGAGGTAGTCGGTGCCGAGCCGACGCAGCGAGTCCTCCACGCTACGCACGATGTGCTTGCGGGACAGGCCGCGGTCGTTGCGGCCCTCACCCATCGGCCAGTACACCTTGGAGAAGATCTCCAGGCCGTCGCGACGCTCGCCCTTCAGCGCGCGGCCCAGGACTTCCTCGGCGCGTCCCTGCGCGTAGACGTCGGCGGTGTCGAAGGTGGTGATGCCCTCGTCCAGCGCCGCGCGCACGCACGCGACCGCGGCCTCCTCCTCGACCTGAGACCCGTGGGTGAGCCAGTTGCCGTAGGAGATCTCGCTCACGACGAGACCGCTGTTGCCAAGATGACGGAATTCCATGCCCGAGACCCTACGGCCCGCGGGGGTCCCGCGCCCAGAGGGGACGGGCCTAGATGGCCTCGCCCGGCTTGACCCGGGGCTTGGGCAGGCGCAGCTTGCGGATCTGGAGCTGGCGCATGGCCGCGTACATGCCCACGCCACGCAGCGACTCGTCGGGGAAGCGGGCCGCCGCGGCGCGCTTGACGCGGCGCCCGGTGAACAGCCCCTCGACGACGATCGTCATCATCATCAGCGGCCACACCACGTAGGTGACGGTGAGCTGGAACTCGGGGAAGGGCAGGAAGAGCAGGACGATGATGGCCAGCGAGAAGTAGAGGAAGAACTCGCTGACGCTGCGCCGGGAGTCGACGTAGTCGCGCGCGAACGCCCGGACCGGACCACGGTCCTTGGGCTGGAAGAAGCGCTCGTCGCCCTTGATGTAGCCCTCGCGTTCGCGCTGGAGCTGGCGCCGCTGCCGGTCGCGGTACTGCTTATAGGCTTCCTTGCGGGTCTGAGGCGCGCTGACAGGACCCCGGAGGTCGCGAGCGGCCTCCTTGCGCTTGGGCGTGGGCCGGTCTTTGGGCGGGGTATATCCCTTTCGCTGGCTGGCCTCAGTAGCCTCGGAATCAACGGAGCTGGTCATGACCTGCTCTTCGGATGCGGGAGCGGAGCGACGTCGGAACACTCCTTCAGGGTAGCCGGTTCGAGCTTCATAGCGACCTCTTGCCATTGCGCGTAGGGTTGGTTAAAGCGCCCGCTGGGAACAGCCGATACGGACCGAGAAGGGGACGGCCACGCCGATGAGCGTGTTTCAGCGACTTTCCATGATCTTTAAGTCCAAGGCCAACAGGGCCCTGGACTCTGTCGAGGACCCGCGAGAGACCCTTGACTACTCGTACCAAAAGCAGCTTGAACTGCTGCAGAAGGTCCGTCGGGGGGTGGCCGACGTCGCCACCTCCCGTAAGCGGGTGGAACTGCAACTCCAGCAGCTGCAGCAGCAGTCGGACAAGCTGGAGAACCAGAGCCGAGCCGCGCTCTCCCAGGGCCGTGAGGACCTCGCCCGCGAGGCCCTGACCCGCCGTTCGGGCCTTCAGCAGCAGATCGAGGGGCTCCGCCAGCAGCACGAACAGCTCCAGGGCGAGGAGCAGAAGCTGACCCTGGCCGCTCAGCGCCTCCAGGCCAAGGTCGACGCCTTCCGCACCCGTAAGGAGACCATCAAGGCCACCTACACCGCCGCCCAGGCCCAGACCCAGATCAGCGAGGCCTTCTCGGGCATCTCCGAGGAGATGGGCGACGTCGGCCTGGCCATCCAGCGGGCCGAGGACAAGACCGCCGAGATGCAGGCGCGGGCCAGCGCGGTCGACGAGCTGCTCGCCTCCGGTGCGCTGGACGACGTCTCCGGGGCGCCCAAGGACGACATCCAGGCCGAGCTGGACCGTATGGCCAGCACCAGCGGCGTGGAGCTGGAGCTGGAGCGCATGAAGCGCGAGCTGGGCCAGGGGACCGGAGGCTCCAGCACGCCCCAGATCGAGGGCGGCGCCAGCGGCAGTGCCTCCGACGGGCAGGCGCAGCGCTACCGGCAGGGGGAAGGGGCATGATCGTCCGGATCATGGGCGAGGGCCAGCTCGACCTGTCAGAGGCCGACCTGGACCTTCTCAACTCCTTCGACGACGCCCTGGAGCGGGCGATCGAGTCCGGTGACGAGTCCCGGTTCCGCGCGGCACTGCACGACCTGTTGGAGAAGGTCCGCCAGGACGGCCGGCCGCTTCCCCCCGATTCGTTGCAGACCTCGCAGTTCATCCTCCCTCCCGCTGACGCGAGCATGGAGGAGGTCCGGGCGATGCTCGGGGACGAGGGTCTGATCCCCGACCCCACCTGATCCCTCCCCGGGCGCACCGGTGTTCCCCACGGGGCGGTGCTTCGCCGCCCCGGGCCGCGGCTGTGCGGGCCGCCGTGACTCGCTCACGGCGGCCTTCGCGTTCTCCGCGGTCGGAGCGGACCGCCCAGTGGGCCGCGCCCGGGACGGCGGTCTCCGCCCCGTGAACCCCCTCCGCCTAGACTCGTTGCAGGTAGGAGCGTTCCCGGCCGACCATGGGGGTGGGACACCGTGGCACGATCCCGTTTTCTTCCCGACCGGGGTCTGACCGTCCGGATGGTCGCGACGATGGCCCTGCTCGGCGTCGTCTACGTGGCGTTCGTCATAGGGCTGGTGCTGGCCGGCCTGTCCGTGTGGCTCGTGCTGCTCATCGTCGCCGGGTTCGCGCTGGTGCAGTACTTCGCCTCCGACAAGCTCGCGCTGTACTCCATGGGCGCCCGGGAGGTCACTCCCCATGAGGCGCCGCAGCTGCACGCGATCGTGGACCGGCTGTGCGCCATGGCGGACATGCCCAAGCCGAAGGTGGCGATCGCCCGGACCGACGTGCCCAACGCCTTCGCCACCGGGCGTGACGAGAAGAGGGCCGTGGTCTGCGCGACCACCGGCATCCTGCGCCGATTGGAGCCGGTCGAGCTGGAGGCCGTCTTGGCCCACGAGCTGTCCCACGTCGCCCACCGCGACGTGATGGTGATGACGATCGCGGGCTTCCTCGGCGTGGTCGCCGGGTTCCTCACCCAGGCCGGGCTGCGCTTCGCCGCCTTCGGCGCGGCCGGACGCGGCAACCGTGACAACAATCCGGCGCTGGTGGCCCTGCTCGTCGTCGCGGTGAGCGCGGTGGTGTGGGTGGTGAGCTTCCTGCTCACCCGGGCGCTGTCGCGTTACCGGGAGCTGTCGGCCGACCGCGCCGCGGCCTTCCTCACCGGCCGTCCCTCGGCGTTGGGCAGCGCCCTCACCAAGATCAGCGGGGACATGGCCCGGGTCCCCACACGCGACCTCCGCCAGGCGGAGCCGTTCAACGCCTTCTTCTTCACCCCGGCCTTCGCCCACGGCCAGGGGGGTCTTGCGGCACTGTTCTCCACCCACCCGCCGATCGAGCGCCGGCTGACCCAGCTGGCCGAGATCTCCCGGGGGCTGGGGAGCGGAGCCTAGCCTCGCGCGGCGTCCGCCGCCGACCACGACGTCCACCACGACCGAAGGGGGAGTTCCGTGGGGTTCCTGCGCGCCCTGCTGGGCCGATCCAAGCCGCCAGAGCCCGACCTGGACCGTCTGTTCGCGCTTCCCTCGGCTGCGGTGACGCTGCGCGCGGCGTCGGGCCTGCGCCCGATGGGAACGGCGTCGGTGGCCTTCCGCGCCGTCGAGGGGCGGGCCTTCGCCGACGTCCGGCGGGAGGTCACCGAACTGCTGGACGCGGGGGAGGGGCCACCGGTCGACCAGGTCGCCGACGAGTACGGCTACACCTGGCTGGTGCTCCGCGGCGATCCCGACGACCCGGCGGGCATCGGCTCCCTGGTCACCGACGTCCACGCGGTGAACTCCACCCTGGAGGAGGCCGGCTTCGGCCCCTCCCTGCTGTGTTCGCTGGTCGCCTTCCAGGGGGAGGACGGACGCCGGGTCGCCCTGGTCTACCTCTACAAGCGCGGCACCTTCTACCCCTTCGCCCCTCTGGGCGGGCAACGCCGTGACACCGCGTTGGAACTCCAGGTGGCCGCGGCCGTCGAGGGGGACCTTCTCCTGGAGAAGGACAAGGCGCGGTGGTTCCCGGTCTACGGGGCGCCCGGACTGTGAGCCGTGGTCGCGGCCCCACCCACCGGGCGCCGCGAGAACCGGTGAAGCGCTCCGCCCGTGTCCGCGGGCGCGACGGAACCCCGGAGACCACCGCCGGTGCCTCGTCCCGCTCCGGTGCCGAAGCGGGCCGGTGTGTCCGCTTCCGGCCCACGGGGCCGCGCGAGGTGCCGGTGCGCCGATCGAACCGAGACCTCGGTGGGCGCGGAGCGTGAGCCTGCGGGAGTCCGCTCCCTTTTCGACCCGCCGCGGGCGCCTCCGGAGACGCCGGCGGAGGCGGTGCCGGCAGGGGGCGGCCGATGAGCCGGCCCTCGCCGTGACCGGACGGACGCCACTCGGGCGCAGGGGCGAGGGCGGGCGGCGGCCCGTCGGTGGCCCGGACCTCACCACCCGGGCCGAACACGCCGGTTCCTGAGGGACAGGACCATGGTAATTCCGTGATGCGGATTCTTAATACCGCAAAGTGGAGTATTTCCGTTGGGGGTATGGCTGGAACACTTCCACCAAGGGCAGACTGGGGCCGTGCGTATCGTGATTGCCCCAGACAAGTTCGCCGGTACCCTCACCGCGCTCGAGGCGGCCCAGGCTGTCGCCGAGGGCTGGCGCTCGGCCGACCCCAACGCCCAGACCGAACTCATCCCGCTCTCCGACGGAGGTCCCGGCTTCGTCGAGGTCCTGCACGCCGCGCTCGGCGGCGCGGTCGCCGACGTGACCGTGACCGGCCCGCTCGGCGCCCCTGTGAGCGCGCAGTACCTCCTCGCCGGTGACACCGCCTACATCGAGAGCGCGCACGCCTGCGGGCTGCACCTGGTGCCCGCGACGACCCGCGATCCCGGCCGCGCCACCAGCGCCGGTGTCGGCGAGCTGATCGCCCACGCCGTCAACGCGGGAGCGCGCACCGTGGTCGTCGGGTTGGGGGGCAGCGCCACCAACGACGGCGGCGCCGGGATGCTCGCGGCCCTGGGCGCCACCCCACGCTCGGCCCTGGACCGCGGCGGCGTCGCCCTGGCCGACCTCGCCGGCCGGGTGGACCTCGAACCCGCCCGTGCCGCGACCAAGGGCGTGCGCCTCGTCGCCGCCACCGACGTCGACAACCCCCTGCTGGGCATCCACGGCGCCAGCGCGGTCTTCGGCCCCCAGAAGGGTGCCGACCGCGACCTGGTCCAGCGCCTGGACGCGGCGCTGACGGTGTTCGCCGACGCCACCGACCCCGACGCGACACTGCGCGCCACCCCGGGCGCGGGCGCCGCGGGTGGCCTGGGATACGCCCTGCTCCTCCTCGGGGGAACGGTGGAATCAGGGGTGTCCCGCGTCCTGTCCGCGGTCGGGCTCGACGCCCAGGTCGCGCGGGCCGACGTGGTGGTCACGGGAGAGGGGTCCTTCGACTCCCAGTCGCTGCGCGGCAAGCTGCCCCACGGCGTCGCGCGGACCGCCGCCGACCACGGTGTCCCCTGCCTGGTGCTGGCCGGACGGGTGGCGGTGGGGCGGGCCGAGGCCGCGGCCGCCGGCATCACCGAGACCTACGCGCTCACCGACTCCGCGGGATCGGTCGAGGCGGCCCTGGCGCGGCCGGCCGAGGAACTGCGGAGGCTGGCCGCCCAGGTCGCCCGCCGCTGGCGGCGCTGACCCGCGCCGGCACGGGGTGGCCGGGATGGCGACGGTGCCGCGGAGAACCTAACCTGGATACAGCACAGCCGGGCGTTCGGGGCCGCGGCAGGAATGCGCAACGACACCTCGGCGTTGAGACGTCAGAGGCAGAAAGGTCGCCGTGGCGGCCGCCACCCCTTTTGGAGGAGCTAGCAGATGACGGTTCAGAGCGAGGCCACCGCGCAGGGGATCATCCTGACTGACGATGCCGCGAACAAGGTCAAGGGACTCCTGGAGCAGGAGGGCCGCGACGACCTTCGTCTTCGTGTCGCCGTCCAGCCCGGGGGGTGCTCGGGCCTGCGGTACCAGCTTTTCTTCGACGAGCGTGAGCTCGACGGCGACGTGGTGGCCGACTTCGGCGGTGTCGAGGTCGTCACCGACCGGATGAGCGCCCCCTACCTCATGGGCGCCACGATCGACTTCGTCGACACGATCGAGAAGCAGGGGTTCACCATCGACAACCCCAACGCCACCGGTTCCTGCGCCTGCGGCGACTCGTTCAACTAGGGCACCGGGCCAAGACGCCCAGCCACACGGGCCCGCGCGGAACACCGCGCGGGCCTGTCCTATGGTGGTCCGATCACGGGGCCGGGTGGGCGCTGGTCGCTACCCTTGAGACGTCTCGCCCGCCCCCATCTGAGGAGCCCGCCGCAGTGCGTATCGCGATTACCGGATCCATCGCCACCGACCATCTGATGACCTTCGAGGGACGCTTCGCCGAACAGCTCATCGCCGACCAGCTGGAACAGGTGTCGCTGTCGTTCCTGGTGGATGAGCTGGAGGTGCGGAGGGGTGGCGTGGCCGCCAACATCTCCTTCGGCATGGGCTGCCTGGGGCTCACCCCGTTCCTGGTCGGCTCGGTCGGGACCGACTTCGCCGACTACCGTTCCTGGCTCGAACGCCACGGGGTGGACACCTCGGCGGTGCACGTCTCCGAACTGCGGCACACGGCCCGCTTCGTCTGCACCACCGACCGCGACCACAACCAGATCGCGTCGTTTTACGCCGGTGCCATGTCCGAGGCCCGGCTCATCGAGTTGACGCCGCTGGCCGAGCGCGTCGGGGGACTGGACCTCGTGCTGATCGGGGCCGACGACCCCGAGGCGATGACCCGTCACAGCGACGAGTGCCGCGAGCGGGGCATCCCGTTCGCCGCCGACCCCTCCCAGCAGCTCGCCCGTATGGAGGGGCCCGAGGTCCGCGGGCTGATCGAGGGCGCCCGCTTCCTGTTCACCAACGAGTACGAGAAGGCGCTCGCCGAACAGAAGACGGGCTGGAGCGACGAGGAGATCCTCGACCGGGTCGACGTTCGTGTCACCACGCTGGGGGGCAAGGGCGTGCGCATCGACCGCAAGGGCGAGCCGTCCCTGCACGTCGCCGCGGCGAGCGTCACGACGAAGGTCGACCCGACCGGCGTCGGCGACGCCTTTCGCGCCGGCTTCCTCTCCGCGCTGTCGTGGGGGCTGTCCCTGGAGCGTTGCGCCCAGGTGGGCAACGCGGTCGCGGTCCACGCCCTGGAGGTCAACGGTCCCCAGGAGTACACCCTGACCGCTGAGTCGCTGACCGAGCGGATCGCGCTGTCCTACGGTGACGAGGCCGCCCACGAGGTCGAGATCCACCTGTGACGTCGGAGCCGTCGTGGGGATCAGCGCAGCGCCCCGCGGCGGCCCAACAGCTCCCGTAGGGCTCCTTCCAACTGGCAGGGCGCGGTGGCGCGCACGTTCCAGGGCAGCCGGACCAGCACCGGCCGGTCCGAGGCGTAGGGGGACACCCACAGGGTCGCGCCGAATCCGTCCAGCTCCCACAGCCAGGCCCGGCCCTGCGGGACGTCGGGCACGTCGCGCAGGGACGCGCTCAACTCGTCGCGATGGCGGTCGTTGACCCGGGCCAGGATCCGTTCGGCGGGGAGGGTCAGCGGATCGGGGCGGGCGGCGCGAAAGGCCGCGCCGTCGATGACGCCGGCGTCGTCGTAGGTGTCGTAGACCACCACGTCGGGCTCGATGCAGGCGAGGAGCGGTCCGTCGGGTGTGGGATCATTGTCCACTGCGGCGAGCAGCCCTTCGTCGGGATGACGTTCCCAGATCGCGAGGGCGGCTTGGCGGCGCTCGTGCGCGGGGACCTCGGACACCCGGCCCTCGCACCACAGCCGAGCGCGTACAGTGGGTGTCCGACCCACGTGTCGAATCGCGCACAGATCGACACCGGCCCGCGGGCCGGTCGACCCGCGTGAAACCTCCCGCAGTGCCCCGTGCAGCGGGTGGTCGGTGCCGATCAGCAGGACTACGCGCCCGACACGGTCGACCGCTCCGGATGCGCTGAAACGCGTGTCCGGATCATCGGCCAACGCCACCGCGGTCGGGGTCGCCGTGGCGGCGAGGGAACGGACCCGTTCGATCTCGGACGGGCAGGGCTGTCGCATGACACCTCCTAGACTTAGGCAAGCCTTACCTAGGATTCCCGTTTTTGCAAGAAACGAAAAACGGAGGACTTGAATGCGCTACACCGGACCGAAGGTGCGGTTGTCCCGGCGCGCCGGTACCCCGCTGACCCGTAAGGCGGTCAGCTACTTCGAGAAGCGCCCGTACCCGCCCGGCGAGCACGGCCGCCGTGTCCGTCGCTCCACCAGCGACTACGCCGTCCGGCAGGCCGAGAAGCAGAAGCTGCGCTGGTACTACGACCTCTCGGAGAAGCAGCTCGCGCGCGTCTACGAGAACGCCAAGAAGCGCCCGGGCCGTACCGGTGAGGAGATGATCGCCGAGCTGGAGCTGCGCCTGGCCACCGTCGTGCTGCGCGCCGGCTTCGCCGCCTCGATCTACGCCGCTCGCCAGTTCGTCAACCACGGTCACATCACGGTTGACGGCAAGAAGGTCGACATCCCGTCCTACCAGGTCAAGCCGGGCCAGATCATCGGCGTTCGCGAGAAGTCGCGGCAGATGGTCCCGTTCGTCGAGGCCGCCGAGGGTGTCCACGCCGACGACAAGATCGCCGGCTACCTGGCCGTCAGCCACAAGGACCTGCGCATCGCGGTCGTCGACCGCCCCAAGCGCGAGCAGGTCCCCGTGCCCTTCGACGAGCAGCTCGTCGTCGAGTACTACGCCCGCTAGGACACAGCGAGCACGAAACGAGGGCCGCGCGACCGCAAGGTCGCGCGGCCCTCGCGCTGCGCGGATCCACCACGCGGCGGTGCCGGGGCCGGCCGCCTTCAGTACATGCGCCGGATGTGGAACGCGCTTCCGCGCGCCAACGGCACCCGCGCGACGAACTCCTGCATCTTCAGCCGGCACCACGATGGGATGTCGGTGATCGCGGCCGGATCGTCTGCGGTGACCGCGATCACCGAACCGATCGGCACCTCGCGGATCCGCCCGGCCAGCATGATGATCGGTATGGGGCACTTGCGGCCGATCGCGTCGATCGTCAGGACTGGCTGTTCCGGCACGGTCTTGCTCCTCGCGTCTACGGTTCGTGTCCCAATCTTTACCCATGTGGGCCGGTAAGAGGCACCCGGTTAAGGGCCTCGTAAAACCAGCGATACCCTCGCCTTAGCCCGCTCGAGGAGGGCGTGTTCCGGGGTCTGACGGACACCGGGGCGCTCCCGAGAGCGGGCCGGGCGACAGACGCGACACCATGACGGCCTCAAGCGCGAAAGCGCGGCGCCTCGGGGTGGGAGAGGTCCAAAGCACCGGACCGACCCTGCCGCGCCACCGAATGGGCGCAACGCAACACGCTGGCCCGCCATGCCCGTGATCAGCACCGCGGGTGGTTCGCGATAATGTTTCCCCTTGACAAGCTTTGGATATACGACCGCCCGCGCTTCGCGCGGGCATCACCGCTGGGAAGGCAATCCGTGAGTCCGACCCGCCATAGGAATCGGCGCCCCGCGCTGCGCCGATGGGCACCACGTGGCGCCGCGTTCGCCGCGCTGGGTATAGCCGCGACCGGCTGCGCGTCGAACGAGTTCACTCGTTTGGGTGTGCCGGAGCCGATCACCGAGCAGGCCGAGCGTGTCCTCGCGCTCTGGCAGGGCTCGTGGGTGGCGGCGATCGCGGTCGGCATTCTCGTGTGGGGACTGATCATCTGGTCGGTGATCTTCCACCGCAAGCGCTCCGAGCAGCTTCCGCCGCAGGTGCGCTACAACATGCCCATCGAGGCGCTCTACACCGTCCTGCCGATCGTCATCATCGCGGTGCTGTTCTACTTCACCGCGCGTGACCAGGCCTACCTGATGGAGACCGACGAGCCCGCCGACGTCAACATCCACGTGAACGCGTTCCAGTGGAGCTGGCAGTTCACGTACGAGGGTGAAGAGAACGTCAACGGCGAGGACGTCTCGATCGCCGGCATTCCCGGGGATGACCCCCAGCTGGTCCTCCCCAACGACAGCGTCATCCACTTCGACCTGGAGTCGCCCGACGTCATCCACTCGTTCTGGATCCCGGCGTTCGTCTTCAAGATGGACGTCATCCCGGGTCACCCCAACGAGTTCCAGGTGAAGGTCAACCCCGACGTCGAGGGCACGTTCGCGGGCCGTTGCGCCGAGCTGTGCGGTGTTGACCACTCCCGCATGCTGTTCACCGTCAAGGTGGTCAGCCCCGAGGAGTACGAGCAGTGGCTCGAGGACCAGAAGCAGAACCCCGCGGAGGGCGTCATCGAGGCCCCCGCTCCCGAGGCCGAGCAGGAGACCGGCCAGGAGCCGGACGCCGGCACCGAGGGTGCGGAGCAGAACGAGGGCGCGTCCGCGCGTCCCGAGGGCGAGCAGTCGCCCGAGGCCTCCCCCGCGGCTGACGAGGAGGCGGAGCAGTCATGACGGCTGTCACTGAGTCGCACGCCGCCCCGGCCACTGAGCAGTCGCCGGCGCGCAGAAAAGGGTCGATCATCGTCAACTGGATGACGTCGACCGACCACAAGGTCATCGGGTACATGTACCTGATCACCTCGTTCGCGTTCTTCATCTTCGGTGGCATCCTGGCGCTGCTCATCCGCGCCGAGCTGATGTACCCCGGCATGCAGATGATGACGAACGAAGAGTTCAACCAGCTCTTCACGATGCACGGCACGATCATGCTGCTGATGTTCGCGACGCCGCTGTTCGTCGGCTTCGCCAACATCCTGCTGCCGCTGCAGATCGGCGCGCCCGATGTGGCGTTCCCGCGCATCAACCTGTTCGGCTACTACCTGTTCCTCTTCGGTAGCCTGATCGCCATCAGCGGCTTCCTCACCCCTGGTGGCGCCGCGAGCTTCGGGTGGTTCGCCTACACCCCGCTGTCCGACGCGGTCCGCTCGCCGGGCGTCGGCGGTGACCTGTGGATCCTCGGCCTGGCCGTCTCCGGTCTGGGCACGATCCTCGGTGCGGTCAACTTCATCACCACCGCCCTGTGCATGCGCGCACCGGGCATGACGATGTTCCGGATGTCGATCTTCTCCTGGAACACCGTGCTGACCAGCGTGCTGGTGCTCATCGCGTTCCCGGTGCTGACCGCCGCCCTCATCGCCCTGGGCGCCGACCGCATCGTCGGTACCCACGTCTACGACACCGAGCACGGCGGCGCCATCCTGTGGCAGCACCTGTTCTGGTTCTTCGGCCACCCCGAGGTCTACATCATCGCGCTGCCGTTCTTCGGTATCGCGACGGAGATCCTGCCGGTCTTCAGCCGCAAGCCGATCTTCGGCTACAAGAGCCTGGTCGCCGCGACCATCGCGATCGCCGGCCTGTCCGTCACGGTCTGGGCGCACCACATGTTCCCGACCGGCGCGGTGCTGCTGCCGTTCTTCTCCTTCATGACCTTCCTCATCGCGGTTCCGACCGGTGTGAAGTTCTTCAACTGGATCGGGACGATGTGGCGGGGCCAGCTCACCTTCGAGTCGCCGATGCTGTTCACGATCGGCTTCCTGGTCACCTTCCTCTTCGGCGGCCTGACCGGTGTCATCCTGGCCTCCCCGCCGCTGGACTTCCACGTCACCGACTCCTACTTCGTGGTGGCCCACTTCCACTACGTCGTGTTCGGCACCGTGGTCTTCGCGATGTTCGCCGGCTTCTACTTCTGGTGGCCCAAGTTCACCGGCAAGATGCTCAACGAGAAGCTGGCGAAGTGGCACTTCTGGGTGCTGTTCCTCGGCTTCCACGGCACCTTCGGCGTCCAGCACTGGCTGGGCGCGGAGGGGATGCCCCGCCGCTACGCCGACTACCTGCCCTCTGACGGCTTCACCGCGCTGAACCAGTTCTCCTCGGTGAGCTCGTTCATCCTGGGCGCCTCCACGCTGATCTTCTTCTGGAACCTCTGGATCACCGCGAAGAAGGCCGAGAAGGTCCAGGTCGACGACCCGTGGGGGTACGGCTGCTCGCTGGAGTGGACCACCTCCTGCCCGCCGCCCCGGCACAACTTCACCTCGCTGCCGCGGATCCGGTCGGAGCGTCCGGCGTTCGACCTGCACCACCCGTACGCCGCCGCGCCCGGCGCGGCCCCGGCTCCGGCAACCACGAAGTAGGAGGGAGGGCTCACCATGAAGATGCAGGCCTACCTGTTTATGGGCGTCTCGACCTTCTTCGGGCTCATCGCCGGCCTCTACGCCTACTGGGCGTGGGCCGTCGAGGGCCAGATCGAGTGGACCGGCACGGTGGCCCTGGTCGTCGCCATCGGCTTCGGCTGGATGGTCGGCTTCTGGCTGTGGCAGGCGGCGCGTCGCAGCGAGCGCGCGCACGGCCTGCCGCCGGAGGAGCGCCTCGACGGTGAGATCGCCGAGAACGCCGGCGAGTACGGCTTCTTCAGCCCGCACAGCTGGTGGCCGCTGTTCGTGGCCATGGCGGTCGCGTTCACCGCGGTGGGCGTGGCGATCGGCTGGTGGATGGTCTTCATCGGCGCCTTCGCCATCATCCTCACCTCGATCGGCTGGGTCTTCGAGTACTACCGCAAGGAGTTCCAGCACTAGAACAGGATTGAACCCGGTTGTAACCGGGTATCGATGTCCTTTTGTGGCCCCGGCCGGGCAACGAATCCGCTGAGATCGTTGCCCGGCCGGGGTATTCTTTTCGAGCGGACCGATACATCCTGTCGGGGTATCTCCCGGTACGGCCGCCTTGTCATCGTTTTTGGAACTTGTTCGCTTGGATTCGAGCCCGAGCGGACGGGTCGGGATCCGGTCGAGCTCGATGCTGGAGGTCGCACGCGTGAAGGACAGCGCATTCACACCGACACTTCGTCGCCTGGGCGCAGGGTTGGCCGGTGTGGCCCTCGTCTTCACGGCCGCGTGCTCTGGGGGCGAAGCCGGACCGGGGGCCGACACCACCGGCTCTGAGAGCACCGGCAGCGCGGTCGAGGTCGAGATCACCCCGCAGGACGGGTCGACCGAGGTCCAACCCAACCTGCCGGTCACCGTCACCGCGGCCAACGGCACCATCACCGACGTGAAGATCACCCAGGCGGCCGGCGAGCAGGCGCAGACGGCCGAGGTGTCCACGGAGCAGCAGGAGTCGACCGACAGCGCGCTCGACGAGATCACCGGAACGCTCAACGAGGACAAGACCGAATGGGTCAGCGACTGGACGCTGACACCGGGCAGCGACGTCACCGTCACGGCCACCGCCGAGGGTGAAGACGGTGAGAAGACCGAGGTCGTCAGCGAGTTCTCGACCCTCCCCGCGACCGAGGGCAAGCGGCTCGAACTCCAGTCGAACTTCCCGGTCAGCGGCGACACGGTCGGCGTGGGCATGCCGATCATCGTCAACTTCGACCTTCCGGTCGAGAACAAGGCCGCGGTCGAGGCCGCCATGGAGGTCGTCTCCGAGAAGCCGGCCGAAGGCGCGTGGAACTGGTTCGGCGACCAGATGGCGGTCTTCCGCACCAAGGAGTACTGGGAGCCCTACCAGAAGGTCACGGTGAACCTGCGGCTGGCCGGTGTCCAGGCAGCCGAGGGCGTCTACGGCATCAAGAACTCCCAGATCAACTTCGAGGTCGGCCGGGCGCAGTTCACCGAGATCGACGACGACACGCACCGCATGGTGGTCGAGCGCGACGGCGAGCAGATCAAGGACTTCCCGATCAGCAACGGCAACGCCACGACCCGCGCCTACACCACCACCAGCGGTGTGCACCTGACCATGGAGAAGTACGAGCACCTGGTCATGGACTCCGCGACGGTCGGCATCCCCGAGGGGCACCCCGACTACTACAAGCTCGACGTGCAGTACGCGGTCCGCTTCTCCAACAGCGGCGAGTTCACCCATGCCGCCCCGTGGAACGGTTCCCTGGGCCAGGCCAACATGAGCCACGGCTGCACCAACATGAGCACCGAGGACGCCAAGTGGTTCTACGAGAACTCGCTGATGGGCGACCCGCTCACCATCACCGGGACCGACCGCGAGCTCGAGGTCGACAACGGGTGGGGCTACTGGCAACGCTCGTGGGACGAGTGGCTGGCAAACAGCAACCTGGGCGAGTCCGACAAGACGGATGAGGCCGGTTCGCCGGGCTCCCCGCTGGCCGAGCCGGCCGCCGCCTCCGCCACGGACTGACGCGGCCGAGCCCGCTTGGAAGGCCCCCGGAGCATCGCTCCGGGGGCCTTCCGCGGTGAGGGACGGACGAATTATGGACGGACCGTTTCAGGGGCCTGAGATCTCTCAGCTGCCTCTCCGGTACGGCCGGGGAAGGCCCGAGGCCCCGATGGCCGGGAGAGGCCGGCTGAGCGGCCTCCCGCCGCCCGCCACAGGGACCCCTCCCGGGCGGGGCGCCGGCGCTGTGGCGCTCCCGCCACGTCCTCTCAGCGCGCCTCCCCGGTGGGCGGGAGGAAACGGACGTAGGGCCGTCCCCCCGGCCCGTCGGGAGACACCACCGCGCGGACCCCGTAGACCTCGGAGACCAACCGGGGGGTCACCACCCGTTCCGGCGGTCCGGCGGCGACCACCCTCCCCTCCCGCAGCACCACGAGGTGGTCGCAGAACATCGAGGCCAGGTTGAGATCGTGCAGCGCGATCACCGTGGTGACCGGGAGGCGGGTGATCAGGTCCAGCAGTTCCAGCTGGTGACGGACGTCGAGGTGGTTGGTCGGCTCGTCCAAGAGCAGCTCACGAGGCTCCTGGGCGAGGGCGCGGGCGATGTGGGCGCGCTGGCGCTCCCCTCCCGACAGGGTGTGCCAGGACTGTTCCGCCTGGTCCGTCAACCCCGTGTGACCGAGGGCGGCCTCCACCGCCGCCTCGTCGGCCGAGGAGAGGGGAGCCCAGGCCCTGCGGTGCGGGATGCGGCCCAGCCGGACCACGTCGCCCACGGTCAGGTCCACCTGGGGGGTGGCCTCCTGCTCCACCACGGCGATCCGGCGGGCCGCCCCTTTCCGCCCGATCTCCTCCAGGGGCGCGCCATCGAGGCGGACCACCCCCGATGAAGTCCGGCGCACCCCGGCCAGCAGCCGCAGCAGCGTCGACTTGCCGGACCCGTTGGGGCCGAGCAGCCCCACCGTCTGTCCCGGGGCCGGCTCCAGGCTGACGCCGGCCACGATCATCCTGCCGCCGACGCTCCAGGAGACGTCCTCCGCGCGCAGGCTCATCC
This sequence comes from Marinactinospora endophytica, assembly GCF_054780875.1. Lineage (NCBI taxonomy): Bacteria > Bacillati > Actinomycetota > Actinomycetes > Streptosporangiales > Nocardiopsidaceae > Marinactinospora > Marinactinospora endophytica. The sequence goes on from NZ_BAAGVM010000001.1 coordinate 511,195, forward strand.
GTGCCCCCTCCGCGTCCTCATGCCGTCCTCCGGCCGCGGTACAGGATGTGGACGAAGGCGGGAACACCGATCAACGAGGTCACCACGCCGACCGGAAGCTCCTGCGGGTCCAGGACGGTCCGCGCCACGGTGTCGGCCCACACGAGGAAGATCGCGCCGGCCAGCGCCGAGACGGGCAGGAGCCGGCGGTGGCCGGGGCCGACGATCGCCCGGGCCGCGTGGGGCAGGACGAGGCCGACGAAACCGATCGCGCCGACCACGCTCACCAGCGCCGCGGTCATGAGGGCGGTCACCCCCAGCAGCGCCAGGCGTGTTCGGGCGACGTGGATCCCCAGCGAGCCGGCGGCGTCCTGGCCGAAGACGAGCGCGTCTAAAGCGGGGGCCCGTCCCAGGCACGCCGGCAACGCCAGGAGCAGCACCAGCAGGCAGGGCCACACATCGGGCCAGGACGCCCCGCTCAACGAGCCCAGCAACCAGAACAGCACGCCCCGGGTCTGTTCCGGATCGGCCGAGGACATGACGACGAGAGAGGTCAGCGCCGAGAACAACTGCATCGTGGCGACGCCGGACAGCACCACGCGGTCGGTCGTTCCCCCCGACAGGTGCCCCAGGCCCAAGACGAGGGCGAAGGAGCAGGCCGCGCCGAGGAACGCCCCGGTGGACAGGGACAGCGCGCCCCCGCCCACGCCCAGCACGACGACCAGCACCGCGCCGGTGGAGGCTCCAGAGGAGACCCCCAGGACGAACGGGTCCGCGAGCGGGTTGCGCAGCAGCGACTGCATCACCACCCCGCACAGGGCCAGTCCGGCGCCGCACACCGCCGCGAGCAGGGTGCGGGGCAGCCGCAGGTCCCACACGATGCCCTCACGGATCGCGCTGAGCCCCGAGTCGGCTCCGCCCAGGCGTGAGACGGTCACCGCCGCGACCTCGCCCACGGAGATCCCCGCGGGGCCGATCGTGATCGCGACCGCGACGGAGGCCACCAGCAGGGCGCAGCCGGCCGGCCACAGCAGGAGGGGGCGCGCCGCGAAAAGCCCTCTCACGAACGTCGGGGGCCGGCCAGACCCAGCTCGCGCAGCCCGGCGGCGACCTGTTCGATCCCCTCGACGGTGCGGATCGACGGGTTCATGGCGGCACCGCTGACGAGGATGAATCGGTCGTTCTCGACGGCGTCCATGTGGCGGGTGACCGGAGTGGACTTCAGGAAGTCGATCTTGGCCGCACCGGACTCGGCCGTCTGGCTGTCCCGGGTCAGGTCGCCGAGCACGAGAACGTCGGGGTCGCGGTCGGCGATGGTCTCCCAGTTGACCTGGGGCCACTCGTCGTGGGTGTCGTCGAAGGCGTTCTCCGCGCCGACGGCTTCGGTGATGATGCCCGGCGCCCCACAGCATCCCGCCAGGTAGGGCGCCTCGGAGTTGGCGAACCAGAAGAGCACGGTGGTGCCGGAGGCGTCGACGTCACGGGTGGCGGCGTCCACACGGGAGGAGAGGTCGGCGACCAGCTCCTCGCCGCGCTCCTGGACTCCGAAGATCCTCGCGAGGTCGCGCACCTCACCGTAGACGTCCTGCATCGTCAACGGCTCCGCGCGGGAACCGTCGCCCCTGTCGAAGGAGGACTTGGCGCAGTCGGCCGGGGAGAGGTAGGTCGCCACCCCGAGCCGCTCGAAGTCGTCGCGGGTGGCGACGCCGCCTTCGCCCAGGGTCGAGACGAACGACGCGGAGACGAAGTCGGGCTCCGCGTCCAGGACCCGTTCGAACGAGGGGGCGTTGTCGGCCAGGCGGGGCACGCCCGCGTTGGCCTGCTCCAGCCCTTCGGCGACGGGATCGGTCCAGGTGGCGGTCCCCACCATCCGGTCGGCCAGGCCGAGGGAGAGCAGGATCTCGGTCGACCCCTGGTTGAGCGAGACCGCGCGCTGGGGCGGCTCGGCGACCACCACGTCACGGCCGCAGTTGTGGACCGTCACGGCGGACTCCGGGGCGGCGTGCGTGGTCGGGTCCGCGGAGTCGGCACCGCATCCGGTGGCGGCGCACAGGGCGAGGGAGAGCAGGACGGGGACGAGGGGACGATGGGGGGTCGGCACGGCCGTCCTTTTCGCGTGGGGCCCGGTCGCGGGGCCCGGCGGGCATCCTCCTCCGGTCGGCGGGAGACCAGAGTGCCAGCAGGTCTTCGGACTCGGGTTCGTCCGGCCGGAGCGCCTTCCCAGGATGGTCCCAGTGGCCCGTGCCCCGTCCGTCCCCCTCACCGCTGCGCGTCAGTTCCGGATTCGCACCGGATTCCCTGCCCCGTGCGGGGCGGCTGGCGGCTGCAAGGTATCACAGGCCCCGCGGGCGAAGAGCGGCCGGGAACGCCGAAGGGCCCGGCCTCCCCGTGGCGCGGGGGAGGCCGGGCCCTTCACAGGCCACCGAGACGGGCTCAGTGGGCCTTCACGGACTCCTCCTCGGACGCGGTGGCGCCGTGGTGGAGGTGGTGCCCACTGTGCGGACGGACGCCCTCGAAGGAGACGTTGTCCTTGGTGTACCAGTGGGCCAGACGCGCGCGAAGCCGTCCCTTGGCCCCCCGCCCGCTCGGCGGCTCCACCCCGTTCTCGTCGGTGGAGTCGATGTCGATGCGGGCCGGCGGCTTGCTCTGGAGGACGTGCACGGTGTCCGGGGAGGACTCCTTGTGCACCTCGATGAACTCACCGCTGGGGAGTTGCTGGATGGTGCCGCTCTCGTAGCCGTGCTCCAGGATCTCGCGGTCCCGGCGCTGCAGACCGAGGCAGATGCGCTTGGTCACGATGAACGCGATGATCGGGCCGAGGATGATCGCGATGCGGAAGAACCACGTCGTCGCGTACAGGCTGATGGAGAACGTCTCCGACAGGATGTCGTTGGAGCCGGCCAGCCAGATCAGACCGTAGGCGGTCACACCCGCCGCACCGATGCCGGTGCGGGTCGGGGCGTTGCGCGGACGGTCGGCCACGTTGTGGTGGCGCTTGTCCCCGGTGATCCAGGCCTCGATGAACGGCCACGCCGCCAGGCCGCCGAAGAGCAGGCCCATGCCGCCCAGGCCGGGCAGCAAGACGCCCATCGGCACCGCGTAACCCGCGATGGTGAAGTCGAACCAGTTCGGGAAGATGCGCAGCGCACCCTCCAGGAAGCCCATGTACCAGTCGGGCTGGAGGCCCGAGGTGATGGACGTCGGGGTGAACGGCCCGAACAGGTGGATCGGGTTGATCTGGACGAAGGCCGCCAGCCCGGCGATGACCGCGAAGGTGAAGAAGAAGAACCCACCGGCCTTGACGGCGAACGCCGGGTACATCGGCGTGCCGACGACCTTCTTCTCGGTCCGTCCGGTTCCCGGGTACTGGGTGTGCTTCTGGTGCCACAGGATCATGAAGTGCGCCACGATCAGCGCCAGCAGGATGCCCGGGATCACCAGGATGTGCAGCGTGTACAGCCGGGGGATGATGGCCTCGCCGGGGAACTCCCCACCGAACATGAACATCATCAGGTAGGTGCCGATGACCGGGATGGCCAGCAGCACGCCCTGGAAGATGCGCACGCCCATGCCGGAGGGCAGGTCGTCGGGCAGCGAGTAGCCGAACAGGCCCTCGACGATCGCCAGCGTGAAGATGGCGACACCGATGAGCCAGTTGATCTCGCGCGGCTTGCGGAACGCGCCGGTGAAGAACACCCGCAGCATGTGGATGACCAGCGAGGCCACGAAGATCAGCGCGGCCCAGTGGTGCACCTGGCGGATGAACAGGCCGCCACGGACGTCGAAGGTGATGTGGAGCGTCGAGGCGTAGGCCTCGCTCATCCCCACGCCCCTCAGCCGTTCGTAGGAGCCGTCGTAGACCACGTGACCCATGCTGGGGTTGAACCACAGCGTCAGGAAGACACCCGTCACCAACAGGATGATGAACGAGTAGAGCGCGATCTCGCCCAGCATGAACGACCAGTGGTTCGGGAAGACCTTGCGCAGGTTCTTCTCGCCGGTCTTCGCCAGGTGGAACCGGTCGTCGATGTAGTTGCCGAGGCCGCGCAGCGCCTTGGGGGCAGGAGTAGTGCTCATCTGCTAGTCACCCTTCTCCGCGTCCCAGAACGTCGGGCCGACGGCGCTGGAGAAGTCACCGGCCGCGACGAGGTACCCCTCATCGTCCACCCTAACCGGGAGCTGCGGCAACGCCCGGTGGGCCGGCCCGAAGACGACCTTGGCGCCGTTGGCGGCGTCGAACGTCGACTGGTGGCACGGGCACAGGATCCGGTGCGACGTCTGCTCGTAGAGGGCCGCGGGGCAACCCACGTGGGTGCAGATCTTGGAGTACGCGACGATCCCGTCGTGGGTCCAGTCGAGCTGCTGCTGGGTCATCTCGTCGCTGAAGTCGGCCGGGTCCATCTTGATGAGCAGGACCACGGTCTTGGCCTGGTCGTTCAGGCTGAGCCCGTGCTCGGGGTCATGCGACTCGGGCAGCGCGGTGACCATGCCGCCGACCTCGTCGAGGTCGGACGCGCGGATGAGGCGGTCGGTGCCCTCGACCACCATCCGCATGCCGTCCTCCCACATCGTGTGCTTCAGCTTGTCACCGGGCAGCGGCCCGGTGTCGCGCAGCAGCACGATGGGGGCCAGGCCCAGCGGGACCATGGCCAGCAGGAGGGTACGGCGCATCAGCGGACGCTTGGTGAAACCGCTCTCATGCGCGCCCTGCATGAAGAAGTCGCTGAACGAGCCCTTCTCCTCGGGGGAGGAGGGCAGCTCGTCGTAGGGCGAGGACACCTCGTAGTGCGGCATCACCCGGCGGGCCCACACCGTCATACCGGCGCCGATGGCGAACAGCGCCAGGGCGATCGTGCCGCCCATGAGCATGTTCGCGTACTGCGCGGTCTGCGGGTCGGCGATCGCCGGCTCGCCCTCGGCGTTCGGCGGGAACGAGAAGTAGCTGACGAAGAAGCCGATGCCGGCGAGGAACGCCACGAGGAACCACAGCGCGGCGAGCTTCTCGCCCTTGCGCTGCATCTCCTCGGGGCGCGGGTGCGTCTCCACGGCGGGGTAGGGCCCCTCGTGCCGCCGCTCATGGGCGGTCGCCGTGGCGCCGGCGAGGGATTCGCCGGCGGGCGAGGGGGTGCCGATGACCCGGTCGGGTCCTTCGGCACCGGCCCCGCTGTCGTGGTTGGTGTTGTTATCAGTCATGTGCTCGCTGCTTCGCGGTGATCCAGATGGCGCACGCCACGATCAGGCTCATGCCGACGGTCCAGCCGATGAAGCCTTCGGCGACCTGGCCGATGCGGTCGAGCGAGAAGACGCCGCCGGCGTCCGGTTCGGCCTGCAGGTCCTTCACGAACTTGATCAGGGACTGCTTCTCTTCCTCGGTGATGGTGGTGTCGTTGAACACCGGCATCGCACCGGGACCGGTGATCATGGCCTCGTAGATCTCGCGCGGGGTCGCCTCGTGGATCTCCGGGGCCCAACGCCCGTCGGTCAGGGCGCCGCCGGCACCGGACCAGCTGTGGCAGTGCGCGCAGTTGGTCATGTACAGCTTCATGCCGGCCTCGGTGTCACCACCGGCGATGTACTGCTCGTAGGCCGCCTCGTACTGCTCCTTGGCGGCCTTGTACTCGCTCTCGTCCTCGAAGTCCGAGCGCTGCGGAGCCAGCCCGGGGGCCTGCTCCGGGATGGCCGGGCCGCCGCCGAACTCCTGGTCGACGTAGGCGGCCAGGTCGAGGATCTCCTGCTCGGTGTAGACCGGGTCGCGGCGGGGCATCTGCACGTCCGGGTTCATGGACGGCATACGGCCCGTGCTGACCTGGAAGTCCACCGCGGCCGCACCCACGCCCGTCAGGTCGGGACCGTTCTCGGTGCCCTTCCCGTCGAGCCCGTGGCAGCTGGCGCAGCTCTGGACGAAGATCTGCTTGCCGTTGCTGATGTCGACCGGGGCCTCCTCGGAGCCGGCCGCAACGGTCTGCGCCTGAGCCCGATCAGCGTTGGGCGCCACGAAGGCGTAGCCCACGCCGAAGAAGGCGAGCGCGATTATGACGACGACATACCCCGCAAGGGGATGCCGTCGCCGCGCGGTAATCCATTTCACGGTTTCCCCGTTCGGGTTACTGGATGAAGTAGATGGATGCGAACAAAGCGATCCAGACCACGTCAACGAAGTGCCAGTAGTAAGACACGACGATGGCGCTGGTCGCCTGCTGGTGAGTGAAGCGCTTCGCGGCGTACGTGCGTCCCAGCATGATCAGGAACGCGATCAGACCACCGATCACGTGGAGCCCGTGGAAGCCCGTGGTGAGGTAGAACATCGAACCGTAGGCACTGGACTGCAGGGTCAGGCCCTCGTGCACGATCAGCTCGTAGTACTCGTACGCCTGGCCGAGCACGAAGATCAGGCCCATGGCGAACGTGATGAAGAACCACTTACGGAGCTTCTTGACGTCACCGCGCTCGGCGGCCCAGACGCCGGCCTGCGCGGTGAAGCTCGAGGCCACCAGGATGACGGTGATGGACAGGGCCCACGGCACGTTCAGGTGAACGTCGGGCCAGGCGCCCAGTTCCGGGTTTCCCTTGGTCACCGATCGGATGGTGAAGTACATCGCGAACAGCGCCGCAAAGAACATGAGCTCGTTGGCCAACCAAACGATGGTGCCAACGCTCACCAGGTCAGGTCGCTTCGCCGCACCATGATGTGCTGGTGTCGGTCCTGTTTCTTGGTTCGCGGTTGCTGTCGCCACGTCTGCATTATTGCGGCATCTGACGAGGGGTGTTGCACGACCCCCCGTATCGGGTGAGATAGGTCGTGATCACGAGGCCAGAGGTGGCTGTGCGCCCCTGGGGCCGTCGTGACATCCCCGTGACCAGTGGGAACGAGACGTGGCGGGGACATCCGGGCGGAAGGGGGCCCGCCGAACCCCCATTGATACGGAGGTCGAGCGGCCCCGACCGCCTCGTGTCGGGCCGTCGGTCCGCAGCGAGGGTATCAGGAAGGTCTCGGCAACGCCCATGGCGATGCGGCCGGAACGGACGTCCTGATACGGCCGGCGTCCCACGGGTTCGCGGGCTCCCGTCGTGTCGAACGTCTCAAGGCAATAGGCTCGGTGCCGTGTGCACCCGACCGCGTGCGTTCGAGGGCGGGTGTGGGAGTGGCCGTGGCGGGGTAACACGTGGGCGCCGGAGAGGGCGTGTGGCGCCCGCGCGCCGCCTGATCGGCCGGGACAACGAAGTCATGGCCCAGCGGCGGCGGCCGACGCCGGACGCGGTGGCCGAACAATAAGGACGGTTCCCATGGCGAACAGCGGCACCGAGACCGCCGAACACACCCCCACGATGCGCGTCCTCATCTATAGCGATGACGCCGGCGTCCGCGAACAGGTACGCCTGGCCATCGGCCGTCGTCCCGCCGCGGACGTGCCCAAGGTCGAGTTCGTCGAGTGCGCCACCGCGCCGGTGGTGCTCAAGCGGCTGGAGGACTCCGCCATCGACGTCGCGATCCTCGACGGCGAGGCCCGGCCCGCCGGCGGCATGGGCCTGTGCCGGCAGGCCAAGGACGAGATCTACCGTTGCCCACCGGTGCTGCTGCTCATCGGCCGCCGCGACGACCGCTGGCTGGGGGCCTGGTCGCGTGCCGACCGTGTGCTCGCCCACCCGATCGACCCCGTGGCGCTGGCCGGAACGCTGGCCGAGATGCTGCGCGAGCGCGCCCGCAAGTCGGTCGTCGCCGGCTGACGATGCGCGCCGCCCGGGCGCTTCGGCCCGGGCGGCGCCGCCACGTCACACGACACGCCCCGCCCGTCGCCCAGCGGCGGGCCGTCCCACGGATAATTCTGTAGATGCCCCTCTTCCAAGGTGTCGCCGTGCCCCGGTACGGCGGACGATCCCTCCGGTTCTTCAGCGGTGCCCTCCACCACGGTGCGGACATCGCCCGATGGCGTGCCTGACACGTGCCCGCAGTGAACACCCACGGACCACGACACCTTTGAAGGAACCGTTAGTGAGCATCTCCGAACGCACCTGGCCCCAACTCCTCGACACGCTGCTGGCCGGGAGGTCCCTCGACTCCGACGACACCGCCTGGGCCATGAACGAGATCATGTCCGGCGCCGTGACCGACGCCCAGATCGCGGGATTCGCCATCGCGCTGCGCGCCAAGGGCGAGACCGTCGAGGAGGTCACCGGTCTCGCCCAGGGAATGCTGGACAACGCCGTGCCCATCACCGTCCCGGGACCCACCCTGGACATCGTCGGCACCGGAGGGGACCGGGCGCACACGGTCAACGTCTCCACCATGGCCGCGATCGTCACCGCGGCCATGGGGGTGCGCGTGGTCAAGCACGGCAACCGCGCCGCCTCGTCCTCGTGTGGAACGGCCGACGTGCTCGAACGCCTCGGCGTCGTCATCGACCTGTCCCCCCGGCACACGGTCGACGTCGTCGAGGAGGTCGGGATCACCTTCTGCTTCGCGCCGCTGTTCCACCCCTCGCTGCGCTACGCGGCCAAGCCGCGGCGCGAACTGGGGACCCCCACCGTCTTCAACTTCCTGGGCCCGCTGACCAACCCGGCGCGCCCGACCGCCGCGGCGATCGGGGTGTTCGATCCCCGCATGGCCGGGGTCATCGCCGGGGTGTTCGCCCGGCGCGGCGTCTCCGCGCTGGTCTTCCGCGGCGACGACGGCCTGGACGAACTGACCACGACCACCACCTCCGCGGTGTGGGTGGTCCGTGACGGGGAGGTGCGCGAGGAGCGGCTCGACCCGGCCGCCCTCGGCATCGAACGGGCCGAACCGCAGGCGCTGCGCGGGGGGGACGCCGGATTCAACGCCGCCGTCGTGCGCGACCTTGTCGGAGGTAAGACCGGACCCGTGCGCGACGCCGTTCTGCTCAACGCGGCCGGCGCGCTCGTGGCCGCGGAGGGGTTCAGCGGAACCCTGACCGAGGGGATCGGCGCCGCCTACGAGCGCGCGGCCGCCGCGGTCGACAGTGGCGCGGCGCAGGCCACGCTCGACCGTTGGATCAAGGCCAGCCAGGAGCGCGCCGCGCGGAACTAGCCTTCGCCGTCCGTGCCCGGGCGCGCCCCGGGCACGGACCCGACGACTACAGCCCCAGGGAGAACGCGGCCTCCAGGTCGTGCTGGGAGTAGGTGTGGAAGGCGATGTGGGTGTCGGAGGACAGCACGCCGGCCACCTTGTTCACCCGGCCGGGGATGATCTCGGCCAGCTCCTCGTGCCGTCGCACCCGGACGAGGGCGATGAGGTCTATTCCTCCGGTGACCGAGTAGACCTCGCTCACGCCGTCGATCTCGGCGATCGCCTCCGCGACCTCCGGGATGCGGTCGACGTCGGCCTTGATCATGACGATCGCGGTGATCACGTGGAATCCTCCTGGGATCGGTGGTGAGGGTGCGCCGGGTCGCGGCGTCAGTGCACGTCGGAAAGGCGCCATCCGGCGCGCCAGCGGATGCGGTAGACGAGCAGCCCGCCCGCCACACCGGCGACGAAGCCGTAGACGTGCGCGGCGTAGGCGACCCCGGCGTCCTCGCCGGGGAACAGTGACAGGCTGATGTAGAGGAAATATTGCAGCACGAAGTAGGTGGCGACCAGGACCCAGCCCGGCAGCCGCACCGGCAGGACGCCGAAGACCAGGGTGATCACCCGGCTGCGGAACTGGACCACCAGGTAGGCGCCCAGCACGCCGGAGATCGCGCCGGAGGCGCCGACCATCGGCACCTCGATCGCTCCCTCGCTCAGGGCGAACCCGTAGCAGGCCAGGACACCGCAGGCCAGGTACATCCCGAGATAGCGCATCCGGCCCAGCCGGTCCTCGACACACGGGCCGAAGACGAACAGGTAGACCATGTTGCCCAGCAGGTGGAGCGTGCCCCCGTGCAGGAACATCGACGTCACCGCCGATATCCAGGGGATCTTGGCCACCTCGGTGGGCGGGCAGCCGGGGGTCTGCGTGAGCCCCGCCGCGCCCAGCGCGTCGCCGGTCAGCAGCTCGGCCGGGATCGCCGCCCAGCGCAGCAGATACAACTCCTGGGCGCAGGCCCGTACCATCCCGTCGGCCGCGCCGTACCACGTCGCCACCAGTGAGGAGGGGGACAGGAGGTAGACCGCGACGTTGACCGCGATCAGCAGGTAGGTGACGACGGGGACGCGCCGGACCGGATAGTCGTCACTGAGCGGGATGCCTGCCATGGCCCCAGTCTGTCAGGTCCCGGTATTTCTCCGCTCCATCGACCGGGCAGCTCCACGTGCCCTCGATCTCGGCCAACCGCAGACCAGGGGATTCGAGCCAGCGCAGCAGACACTCCATCTCCTCGGGCGTGGCGCGCGGCGCCGGGCCGGGGCCCGGCTCCACGGTTTCGGCGGTCGCCACGAGGGCGGAGAGGAAGGGCGCGGGACGCTCCCCCCGGCCCATCAGCGCCGATCCCGCGAGCCGGCCGTGTCGGATCACCGCCAGTTCCCACCCGGCGGGGGTGGGGCGGCCGGCCACCAGGTGGGAGCAGCCGGCCAGCGCGGCCAACCGCTGCCGGCGGATCGAGGCCCGTAGGAACGCGGCCAGGCGGTCGCGGTGGGCCGCCGCCTCCTCATAGCGAAGCTCCCGCGACAGCTCCTCGATCCGCTGCCGCAGCCGGGTGACCACGCGGCCCGGTTCATCCGTCATCGCCGCGGTCACCGCGGCCACGTGCGCGGCGTAGTCGTCGACGCTCTCCCGTCCCTCGCACGGGGCGCCGCAGCGCCCCATCCCGGCCAGCGCGCACGCGGCCACGGTGGGGGAGCGGCGCAGACGGTGGTTGCAGCGCCGGATCGGGGCGGTCTCCTCAAGGGCCTCGCGGGCGAGCTGCGCCTCGCGCGCGCTACGGAACGGTCCGAGGTAGGGGGCGCCGTCCTCGGCCAGGTCGCGCACCACCGACAGGCGCGGATAGGGCTCGCGGGTCAGTTTGAGCCAGACCAGCCGTTCCTGGTGGCGGGAACGGCGGTTGTAGGGAGGGTGGCGTTCGCAGATCAGCCGCAATTCGCGGACCTCGGCCTCCAAGGGGGTCGCGCACACGATCGGCCTGACCCGCTCGGCCAGCCCGACCATCTCCCTGATCCTGCGGCGGGTCTCGGCCGCGGTGAAGTAGGAGCGCACCCGCCGGCGCAGGTTGCCGCTCTTGCCGATGTAGAGCGCGTCGCCGCGCGCGTCCTCGAAGACGTAGACGCCGGGGGACTCGGGCAGGTCGTCGGCGAGGTGCCGCTTGCCGCGCTGGACCGAGGTCGGGGCGCTGCGAAACGCCCGCAGTTCCTCAAGCGTGTCCACTCCGAAGGCGCCGAGCCGTTCCAAGAGGCCGTGCAGCACGCCCACCGTCGCCCTGGCGTCGTCGAGCGCCCGGTGGGTCGGGCGGTCGGGCACCCCGAGGAAGCCGGCGAGGGTGGCGAGCTTGTGGTTGCCGACCTCGCCGCGGGGGATCAGCCGCCGGGCCAACGGCACGGTGTCCACGACCGTGGGAGCCGGCCAGGGCAGACCGTGGTCGGCGCAGACGGCCTTGAGGAAACCCACGTCGAAGGGGGCGTTGTGGGCGACCAGGACGGCGCCCCGGTCCAGTTCGGCGAACTCCAGGAAACCGGGGAGGACGGCGTCGACCGGCGGGGCGGTGGCGACCATCGCCTGGGTGATGCCCGTCAGCAGGGTGATGAACGGGGGGATCGGCACGCCGGGGTTGACGAGGGTGCCGAATTCGCCGAGGACCTCGCCCCCGCGGACCTTCACCGCGCCGATCTCGGTGATGCCGGCGCCGCTGGACCGCGCCCCCGTCGTCTCCAGGTCCACGACCACGAAGGTCGTGGCCGACAGGGGTGTCCCCAGGTCCTCCAGCGACGTCTGGACCGAGTGCTGCTGTTGTGCCACCTCGTCAGGGTAGGCGCAGGTGGTGACGGGAAGGGACCGTGGTGGAGGTGGTGCGTGCCGGCGGAAGGCGGGGCCGCGATGGGGGCGGGGTTCCTGCACCTTGTGGGGGACTGGGGGGAACTATCCCCCGACATGGAAAGATGGACCGGACCAGCAACGGCCGGCCGGAGGAACCGGTGCGGGCCGCCCTCCACGTGGAGGGGATCGGGGATCGAAGTCGAGGAGTGACAAGGCCGTGAGCACGACGATGCCGACCGACGCCCAGCGGTGGCGGTGCACCCAATGCGGGAACCTGACCCGGTTCGACGTGACCCGCACCGTCCGTTCGCGGGACTACCTGCACTTCGACCTGTCCGGTGACAGCCGCTTCGAGGAGAGCGAGACGCTGAGCGAGACGGTCGAGCAGGTCCGGTGCCGTTGGTGCAACGCGGTCGACTCCGTCGAGGTCGTCGACCGTCCGGCGGGCGAGACCGTTGCGGCGGAAGGCCCCGTGGGGCGGGCATGAGCACCGACTCCGACGGGACGGCGGGCGCCGAACCGGAGGACGTCGGGACGTCCGCGCCGGAGCAGTCCTCCCACGCCTCCGGCAACGGCGGGGTACCTCTCGTGCTCCCGGAGAGCGTGCGGACCCGCGTCATCGACTACGGGTCCGACGTTCTCGGCGGGCTGCCGATCACCGATCTCCCCCCGGTGCTGCGTAGAGTCGCCAAGTTCGAGCCGCGCAGACGGGCCCGGCTCGCCGGCCCGCAGATCGCCGCCCAGTTGGAGACGGACGCGACGTTTCGTGGACGGGTCGCCGAACGCATGGAGGCGGTCTGGCCCGAGCTGACCGAAGGGCTGCGCAAGGGGGTGGTGCCCCCCGCCGCCGATCCGGTGACGGTCGCCGCGGCCGCCTATCTCATCCGCCCTGACGGCTGGGTCGACGTCGTCAACCGGGTCAACAGCGAGTTGGAGCGGCGAGCCAGCGCCAAGGAGGCCGACGAGGCGGCCGAGACCATCGCCGAGCTCCGCCGTCAGATCGGCGAGCTCAAGGACGAACACCGTGACGAGGTGATCCGGCTCCGCGCCGAACTACGGGAGCAGCGCGGCGAGATCGCCGAGTTGCGCCGGCGGATCCACGCCGAGCGACAGCGGGCCAAGGAGGCGATCGGCCGCGCCGAGCAGGCGATCGCCGAGGCCGCGGACCGTAGCGGCAACGCCGCGGGACAGGTCAGCGCGGTGGAAGCGGAGAACCGGCGGCTGCGCAACCGGCTGGCCGCCGCCGAGGCCCAGGTGGACAACGCCCGCCGCGCCGCCCGCGCGGGGCGCAGCGCCGAAGAGGCGCGGCTGCGGGTCCTCGTCGACGTGCTGCTGGACGCGGCGCACGGGCTGCGTCGCGAACTGGCGCTGCCCACGTCCATCGAGAGCCCGGCGGACCTGGTGGCCGGCGGGGCGCGCGGGCGGACCCCCATGACGGGAGGGCTGCCCACGGACGATCCCGCCCTGATCGACCAGCTGCTCACCATGCCGCGCGTCCATCTCCTGGTCGACGGCTACAACGTCACCAAGACGGGCTATGGCACGCTCCCCCTGGCCGATCAGCGCACCCGGCTGATGGCCGGCCTCGAGGGGTTGGCGAGCCGTACCAAGGCCGAGATCACGTGCGTCTTCGACGGGGCGGAGGTCGACCTCCCGCCCGTGCAGTCCGGCCAGCGACGGGTGCGCCTGTTGTTCAGCGAGCCGGGGGAGACCGCCGACGAGCTGATCATCCGGCTCGTCCGGGCCGAACCCTCGGGACGGCCCTTGGCGGTGGTCACCTCCGACCGGGAGATCGTGTCCGCGGTCCGGCGCGAGGGGGCCCACGCGGTGCCCTCGGCGCTGCTGCTGCGCCGCCTGGACCCCTCGGCTTGAGAGGCCCGGCCGCGCGGGAGCACGCGGTGTGGGCGGGGTGGCGGGCGCCGGCAGGTCACGATTGCAGCGTGGTCTTTCGCCTCCTGACGGACACGGATGCGGACATCAGGGCGCCGTCTGACCGAAAGCGGCCAGGTGGGCGGGGTCGGCTCCCGAGGTGGAGGGCTGCGGTGACACCTCTGGGACGACTGTGTCCGCCGTTACAAGTGCCCTGTTGTGGTTGAGCCCGGTGGGGTCGTCCGCTAGGTTCTATCCGGAGCTTGATCGCTTCCGCGCCGCAGTGGCGGACTCGTGGTAGCCCGACCGCGCGCGGGAGGTTCGCCCGATCGTGCGGGAGCACGTGGTCGTGCTGCCGCGTCAACGACCCCCCACGCACGGGACGGCGGTTCCCCCGCCGCCTGGCTCGCGTGCGCCGTGATCGCTGGCGCCGACCCCTCGCCCATCCCCACTCCCGCAGCGGACTTTGATGAAGGAGCGTGTACCGCCCATGACTGACAACGGTGGTCGGCGCACGGCCCGCCGGATCGTCACCGGTCTCGGAGTCGTGGCCGCAGGAAGCATCATCCTGCCGTCCGGCATCGCCCACGCCGAGCCGGAGCAGACGCAGGAGGAGGCCGAGCAGAGGCTCGCGGAACTCCAGGAAGAGGCCGACAGCGTAGTCCAGGACTACAACCAGGCCAAGGAGGACTACGACGCCGCCAAGAAGAAGGTCGACGAGCTCGAGAAGCAGGTCGGCGACGAGGAGGACCGCTACAACGAGCTGCGTGACAAGGTCGCCCAGTTCGCCAGCGCGGCCTACCAGGGAACCGACGTCGGGTCGACGACCAACATCCTGGCCAGCGACGACCCCTCCGACATCCTCGACCAGTCGGCCGACATCGGCTACCTCTCCGAGAGCCAGCAGGCCGAGCTGGAGGAGTTCGCCGGTTCCTCCGAGCGCCTCATCAAGCTGAAGCAGGAGGCCGAGGACGCCCTGAAGGAGGCCGAGGAGCAGAAGGAGGAGGCCGAGGAGAAGAAGGACGAGGTCGAGGAGAAGATCGCCGAGCAGGAGGAGCTGCTCGCGCAGTTCCCCGGCGCCGACCCGACCGACGACGGTTCCGTCGACTCCTCCGGGGGAGCCACCTACACGGGGTCGGCCTCCGGCAGCGCGGCCACCGCTCTCGACTTCGCCTACGCCCAGATCGGCAAGCCCTACGTCTGGGGCGGTGCCGGTCCGGACGGTTTCGACTGCTCGGGTCTGACCATGCGCGCCTGGGGGGCGGCCGGCGTGAGCCTGCCGCGCACCACCTACGGCCAGGCCGAGGTCGGCCAGCGGGTCAGCCGGGACGCTCTTCAGCCGGGCGACCTGCTCTTCTTCAGTGACCTGGGGCACGTCGGCATGTACGTCGGCAACAACCAGATGGTCCACGCCCCGCGTACCGGCAAGAACATCGAGATCACGTCGCTGGCGGGCTACTGGGACGGTCAGTACCAGTTCGCCGTCCGCCCCTAGCGTTCGTCCCGTCGACCGGGACGAGTGAGATTGTTCGCCTCGCCGCCCGGGCCACGGTCTGCCGTGGCCCGGGCGGCGTCGTCGTCAAGGGGACGGGGTGCTCCTTGCAGGAAAAATGGGGCTAACGTAACGAATTGGTTGAGACCAGTCCTGGAGATGCACTAGGGTTCATCGCCGAGTGAGGTCGTCTTCTCGCCATCACCAGGATGGCGGCGGCCACTCCCGCCGAACTCCGCGCTCCACTCGCTAACTCACCCGAGGCGCGGAGACCGAGGGAGCCCAGCCCCCGCGCGACACCCCCGCCCGACCGGGCCGCGCGCCAGGGTGGCTCCCGGGAAACCCCCGCGCCCGTCGGTCAGTCCGCGGCGCCGGACTCCCCACCGAAGCCCCGTGCTCGGCCGGTAGGCGGATGACTGGGAGAAAGGTGTGCCACAACCGTGGATGAACGCCATGATCGTGGCTCTTATCGCCGCCACCTGGCGTCGGTCGGCTTCATCGCCGCCGGCGCCCTGATCCTCACCCCCGCGGTCGCCCACGCCGACCCCACGGCGCAGGACGTGCAGGAGGAGATCGAGCAGCTCGAGCGGGACTTCTCGGCACTCAACGAGGAGTACAACCAGGCCAAGCAGGACCACGACGCCGCGCAGAAGAAGCTCGAGGAGATCCAGGACGACCTCGAGGAGACCGACGAAGGGCTCGCCGCCCTGCGCGATGACGTCCGCATCCTGGCCAGCTCCGCCTACAGCGGCGTGGACTACGGCTCACCCGCCTATCTGCTCGGTTCACAGGGGCCGGAGCAGGTCCTCCGGCAGTCGGCCGACCTCGGCTACCTCTCCAGCAGCCAGCAGGCCAGCCTGGAGCGCTACTCCTCGGAGAAGGACAAGCTCGCCAAACTGGAGGCCGAGGCCCAGCAGATCGAGCAGGAGGCCGCGGACAAGCTCGCCGAGGCCGAGGAGGCCAAGGAGGAGGGCGAGGCGAAGATCGCCGAGCAGGAGGAGCTGCTCGAGCAACTCACGGCCGAAGAGCAGGAGGCGGCCACCGCCAACCTGGGCTCCACCTCGTCGGGCTCGGCGTCCTCTTCATCCTCCTCGTCCTCCGGCGGCGGCGCCTCCTACACGGGTTCGGCCTCCGGTAACGCCCGAGTGGCGCTGGACTTCGCCTACGCCCAGATCGGCAAGCCCTACATCTGGGGCGGCAACGGCCCCGACGGCTACGACTGCTCCGGCCTGACCAAGGCGGCCTGGGCGCAGGCCGGCGTCAGCCTCCCCCGCACCTCACAGGAGCAGTTCCACGCCGGGACCCGGGTCTCCTGGGACCAGCTCCAGCCCGGCGACCTGATGTTCTTCTACGGCTCCTCGCCCACCCACGTCGGCATGTACGCCGGCAACGGCAAGATGGTGCACGCCTCCACCTCGTCCAAGCCCATCGGCGAGGTCACGCTCAACGACTACTACCGCAGCGAGTTCGTCGGCGGCGTGCGTCCCTAGCCGCGGCCGCCTCCCACAGCGGACGACAGGGCCTTCCGGGCCGGGTGCAGGGTTGGATCCGGCGTCCGGAGGGCCCTTCGGCGTCCACGCGCCCCCTCGCCCCGTGGGAACCGGAGCGGGCTGCTCCTAGACTGCCCCCGTGGCCCGAACGCTGATCATCACCAACGACTTCCCGCCCCGCCCCGGTGGAATCCAGGCATTCGTGCACGCGCTGGCGCTGCGCCGGCCGCCCGGTTCCGTGGTGGTCTACTGCTCCTCCCCGGCGCGCCGGCCCGGCGCGCGTGGTTGGCGCGATCCCGAGGCGTTCGACCTGCGCCAGCCCTTCCCGGTCATCCGGGAGCGCACCTCGGTGCTGTTGCCCACCCCGGGCGTGCTGCGCCGGGCCCGTTCCATCGCCCGGCTGGAGGAGTGCGACTCGGTCCTCTTCGGTGCCGCCGCCCCGCTCGGGCTGCTGGCCGGCGGGCTGCGCCGAACCGGAGCGCGGCGCATCGTCGCGCTGACCCACGGACACGAGGCGGGCTGGGCGGCGCTGCCGGGTGGCAGGGAACTGCTGCGGCGGATCGGCGAGCAGACCGACGTCCTGACCTACCTGGGTGAATACACGCGCACCCGGCTGGCCCGCGCGCTCACCCCCGAGGCCGCGGCGCGCATGCGCCATCTGGCGCCGGGCGTGGACGTGGACCGGTTCCGGCGCGGGGCGGGGGGCGCGTGGGTGCGGGAACGGTACGGGCTGGGGAACCGACCGGTCGTGGTGTGCGTGTCGCGGCTGGTGCCCCGCAAGGGGCAGGACACGCTGCTGCGGGCCTGGCCCCGGGTGCTCGCCGAGGTGCCCGAGGCGGCGCTGCTGATCGTGGGGGGCGGCCCTTACCGGTCCCGGCTGGAGCGGTTGGCCCAGGAGCTGGGGGTGGATCGGTCGGTGCGCTTCACCGGGTCGGTTCCCTGGGAGGAGCTTCCCGCCCACTACGACGCCGGCGACGTGTTCGCGATGCCGTGCCGTACCCGCAACGGGGGCCTGGACGTCGAGGGCCTGGGGATCGTCTACCTGGAGGCGTCGGCGACCGGGTTGCCGGTGGTCGCGGGGGACTCGGGTGGGGCCCCGGACGCGGTCGAGGAGGGGGAGACCGGTCACGTGGTCGACGGCACGCGCCCCGGCCCCACCGCGCGCGCTGTGGTCCGGCTGCTGCGCGACCCCTCGGCCGCCAGGGAGATGGGGGAGCGCGGCCGGGCCTGGGTGGAGAAGGAGTGGAGCTGGGACCGGGCCGCGGCCCGGCTGGGGGAACTGCTGGAGAGGTAGGGCGGGGGCGGCCGGTGCGCGTCTCCTCCACCGACCGCCCCGTGGATCAGCCCCCGTAGATCTCCTCGATCTCACGCTCGAACTGCCGGGCCACCACGTGCCGCTTCACCTTCAGCGACGCGGTGAGCTGGCCGCCCTCCTCGGTGAAGTCCACCGGCAGGATCTTGAACTTGCGGACCGATTCGGCGCGGGAGACGGCCTTGTTGGCGTTGTCGACCGCCTGCTGGACCGCGGCGACCAGGTCGGGGTCGGAGATGAGCGAGGCGAGCTCCCCCTCCTTGCGGTTCTGCTTCTTCCAGAACTCCAGGGCCTCGGCGTCCAAGGTGATCAGGGCGGACACGAAGTTGCGGTTGTCGCCGACGACCATGCACTGGCTGACCAGCTCGTGGCCGCGGATGCGGTCCTCGATGACGGCCGGGGCGACGTTCTTGCCCCCGGCGGTCACGATGATCTCCTTCTTGCGGCCGGTGATGCGGATGTAGCCGTCCTCGTCGAGCGAGCCGAGGTCGCCGGTGCGGTACCAGCCGTCCTCGTCGAAGGCCTCGGCGGTCGCCTTGGGGTTGCCCCAGTAGCCGCGCATGACGTGGTCGCCCTTGATGAGCAGCTCGCCGTCCTCGCCGATCCGCACCGAGACGCCGGGGAAGGGCGGGCCGACCGTGCCGATCTTGTTGGCGTCGGGGCTGTTCACGGCGGTCGGGGCCGAGGTCTCGGTCAGCCCGTACCCCTCGATGATCGTCAGCCCGACACCCCGGAAGAAGTGCCCCAGCCGCTCGCCCAGCGCGGACCCGCCGGAGACCGCGTAGCCGGCCCGGCCTCCCACGGCCGCCAGGATCTTGCCGTAGACCAGTTTGGCGAACAGGGCGTGCTTGAGCTTGAGCAGCAGTCCGGGGCCGCCGGAGTCGAGGGCGCGGCTGTAGGCGATCGCGGTCTCGGCCGCGGCGTGGAAGATCTTTCCCTTGCCCTCGGAGACGGCCTTCTGCTCGGCCTTGGTGTAGACCTTCTCGAAGACCCGCGGCACGGCCAGCAGGAACGTCGGCCGGTACACGCCGAGGGTGTCGATGAGTTCGGGGCCGGTGGTGGGGAAGTGGCCGAGCACCGTCTTGGACTCGATGCAGCCGACCTGGATGATGCGCGCGAAGGAGTGGGCGAGCGGCAGGAAGAGCAGTGTCGAGCGCCCCTCCACCGTGAAGACCTCCCGAAGCGGCCCCTCGATGATGTTGAGGATCGTGAACAGGAGGTTGCGGTGGGTCAGCTCGCAGCCCTTGGGGCGTCCGGTGGTGCCGGAGGTGTAGACGAGCGTCGCGAGATCGTCGGCGCTTCCCGCGCGACGGCGCTCCTCCACGACCGCCCCGTCGATCTCGCCGCCCGAGGCGGTGAACTCCTTCAGCCCACCGTCCTCGATGCGCCACACCGAGGTGAGGGAGGGGAGGTCGGCGCGTACCGCCTCGACCCGGTTCTCGTGCTCGGCGGTCTCGACGAACACGGCGACGCAGCCGGAGTCGCCGAGGATCCACTGGACCTGCTCCTCGGAGGAGGTCTCGTAGATGGGGACGGTCACACCGCCCACGGCCCACACGGCGTAGTCGATGGCGGTCCACTCGTAGCGGGTGCGTGACATCAGGCCGACGCGGTCGCCGTGCCCGACGCCGGCGGCGATCAGGGCCTTGGCGATGGCGGTCACCGTGGCGCCGAACTCCCCGCAGGTCACGTCGTGCCACTGCCCCGACTCCAGACGCCGGAGCATGACGGTGTCAGGCTCCTGCGCGGCGCGCGCGAAGACGGTGTCGGTCAGACGCGCGTCGGTAGGGATCTCGACCTTTATTGGACGGCTGTACTCGCGCACGTGGTCAGCTCCTGGACGATACGGGTTCGACGAGGGAACGTGAGGACGGTAACAAGTTCTGCTACCGGCCGGTAAAACCGGCTTCTCTTTGGTATGGGATAGTGATCCTGGACCAGACCGCGGTGCGCGGCCGGAGCCGGAGGCTCTGTGCCTGGAAAAGCCAAGTATGCACCGGTAGGGTGCTGCGGAAGCACAGATGAGCGGGTTACGCGCTGGTAGGCGACGAGCGCCACGTTCCCTGACCGACGGAACCGTTTCTCCCGCCCCACCCTGAAACCCTCCGGGGTTCCCCCTGGTTTCCCGCCCGCGTGGAACTCCCGGCGCCATCGTCCGGTTAACGTGACAGGAGACCGACGAACAGGCAGGTGACCATGGCACAGCCGAACCGCGACCCCGCGCCCTCCTCCGAGCTCATCGACGAGGCGTTGCGCCTGGTGGACGCGTTGCAACGGAAGCTGATCATCGCCGGTGTGCGGCGAGGCGTCACCAACGTCGTCTCCACCCCGCCACCTCCCAAGGGCGACGTGTGGGAGCAGGCCGTGGCCGAGCAGACCCGGCGCGATGAGCCGCCCCTGGACCAGGTCATCGACATCGTGCGGACCGCCGCCCCCCAGGTCGTCGGGCATCTCGGCCGGGCCGGGTCGGTTCTCGTGGGCGCGGTCGGCCAGGCCTGGGACGTCTTCGAGCGCGCCCGCGAACAGGCCGAGCGGGAGCGCCGCAACGGCTCCGCGCGCCCGGACGGGTCACGGGGCGGGGCCGACGGCCACCACTGAACCGGGGCGCTGGTTTAATCCAATGGTTTACTCCATTCGAGCGCCCGGGAAACCCCGGGCAGCGCGCCCGGACATGAGGTGAAAAGGAGCCGTCCATGCGGTTGACTATCGGCGTTGACATCGGTGGCACGAAGGTCGCCGCCGGCGTTGTCGATCCGGATGGACGGATCCTCACGAAGGTCAAGCACCCCACCCCCGCCAACGACAGCTCGGCCATCGCCGACGTGGTCTGCGACGCCATCGAGGAGCTGATGGCCACCCACCCCGACGACACGTTCGCCGGGGTCGGGGTCGGTACCGCGGGCTTCGTCGACGAGGGCCGTTCCGTCGTCGTGTTCGCGCCCAACCTCGCCTGGCGCAACGAACCGCTCAAGGAGCGGATCCAGCGCCGCATCGACCTGCCCGTGGTCATCGAGAACGACGCCAACGCGGCGGCCTGGGGAGAAGCCCGCTTCGGGGCCGGCCGCGACACCGGCAACGTGGTGTGCGTGACGCTGGGGACCGGCATCGGCGGAGGGGTCGTCCTGGACGGGCGGCTGTACCGGGGACGCTACGGCATCGCCGCCGAGATCGGGCACTACCGCATCGTCCCCAACGGGCGCCGGTGCGGTTGCGGCAACCACGGCTGCTGGGAGCAGTACGCCAGCGGCCGGGCCCTCGTCGCCGAGGCCCAGGACCTCGCCAGAACCGAGCCCCGTCGCGCCGAGCGCCTGCTCAAGCTCGCCGACGGCGATGTGGCGCGTATCCAGGGCCCCGAGATCACCCAGGCGGCCCTTGAGGGCGACGGCGCCGCGTTGGAGTGCTTCCGGATCGTCGGTCACTGGGTCGGTCTGGGACTGGCCGACATGGCGGCCATCCTCGACCCCGAGTGCTTCGTCATCGGCGGCGGCGTCTCCGAGGCCGGCGAGATCCTGCTCGAACCCGTCCGCGCGGCGTTCGCCAGAAGCGTCACCGGCCGGGTCACCCGCCGGCTCGCGGAGATCCGCACGGCCGAGCTCGGCGCCGAGGCGGGCCTGGTCGGCGCGGCCGACCTCGTGGAACGCTGACCTCCCGGCTCCCGGCCGCGACCGTGTGGCCGGGAGCGGGTCACGCCTGCCCGAACGGGGTATCCCCTGGGCATGGCGGTGCTGCGGGTCCTGTCCTACAACGTCCGTTCACTCCGCGATGACGTCGACGCGCTCGTCCGGGTCGTCAGGGCCTGTCGTCCCGATGTCCTCTGCCTCCAGGAGGCGCCCCGGTTATGGCGGTGGCGCAGCCGGCGACGTCGCTTCGCCCGGGCGGTGGGCCTGGCCCCCGTGGTCAACCGGCGTGTCGGGGGCCTGGCGATCCTCGCGGCCCCCGATGTCAGGGTCGTCCGGACCGCCCACCATCGGCTCACCTACCACCTCGGGCTGCACGTACGGGCGGTCTCGATCGCGGTGGTGGAGGTGGCCGGACGCCGTGTCGCGCTCGCCACCACCCACCTGGACCTGCACCAGGGCGCGCGCCTCCAGCACGCCGCGGAGGTGGTGGAGCGCCTGGCGGCCGTCACGGGGGACGGGGTGGATCCCGTGCTCACCGGCGACATCAACGAGGAGGCGGACGGACCCGCCTGGCGGCTGTTGGCGTCGGGCATGGTCGACACCGGTGCGACCGTTCCCCGAGGCGGGGAGATGACCTTCACCGCGCGGCGCCCGCGTAAGCGCATCGACGCGATCTTCACCGGGCCCGGGCTGCGGCCCGTGGGCGCGGGAGTGCCGTTGGAACTGGTCAGCGAAGCCGACCTCGAGCTCGCCACGGATCACCGGCCGCTGCTGGCCGAGATCGCGCTGTGAGCGGGGCCGGTCGCCCTCACAGCACGGCACCGTCGTCGGGCCCGCTGTCCCGTGGCGGGCGATCGCCCATGCGCGCCACCAGCACCACGAATCCGACGATGAACGCGCCCACGGCGAGGAAGGCCAGCCAGCCCGGGATGCGCATGCCCACCAGCATCGATCCCAGCAGAAGGAGCGGTCCTCCAAACAGCCCGCCCCAGGACAACCGGCTGACGAGGTCACCGCGCGGTAGTGGGGGAGGCGGCGGCGGGACGTAGTGCCCCTCGTCCTCCTCGACCACGCCCTCGCGCCGGCCTCGTCGGGACACGGTCGGCGTCTCGTCGGTGGCGTGCTCCTCGTCCGGCTCCGGTGGGCGCTCGCGTTCGCCCGGGGAGACGTTCTCGGCGTCGGGCCACACCGGCGGCCCGAGGTCGCCGGCGCCCTCCTGGGCGTAGAAGCGTGCCACCAGGTCGGCCCAGACCTCCTCGTCCTCCCCGTCGGCCGGCGCCGCGGGATCGCGCCGGCCGGTCTGCGCCGTGGTGGTGGGAGCCTCGTCCAGCCCGGCGATCGCGTCGTCGCCGGGCTCGGTGGCGGACTCCCGGAGCCCGGGAAGTTCCGCGCGCAGGATCTCCTCGGCGGCGGAGCGCTCGTTGGTGTCGACGTAGAGGTGGTCGGTCGGGGGCTCCTCGAGCGTGATCCCGTCCGGCTCCAGCACGTCCTCGCCCAGCGGGACCGCGTAGGCGGCGATCCCGGCCCGGCGCAGCGCGTCGAGCATGACGTCGGCCAGCGCCGGAGGCAGCAGGATCAGCGGCACGTAGGAGTCCGCGAGCAGGCCGTTGCCACGACGGTGCGTCATGCTGCTGTCCCTTCCCCGCTCCGGCTGTGCCCGCGCACGAAGGCGAGGCTTCCCTCGAAGACGGTTTGCGCGTCGTGGTCGAGTGTCGCGACGTGGTAGCTGTTCTCCAGCGTCACGACGGTCACCGTCGTGTTGACCGCTCCCTCGGTGAGGATACGCATGCTCGCGGGACCGATCACGTGATCCTCGGAACTGCGGTAGGCCAGGATCGGCGCGGTGATCGAGGCGAGCCCGCGTCGCGTCGCCCGCCACAGCCGGGGCAGCGTCGCCGCCGCGGCGAGCGGCACGCGGTCATAGCCGTGCTCGTCCACACCCGGCCTCTTGATGTCGTTGGTGAGACCGCGCGTGGACCGGAGCACGTGTTTGAGGAGCGGGGCGACGTGCAGGCCCCGGTTCTCCACCGCGATCGAGGGGTTCACCACGACGATCCCCGACACCGCGCCGGGGTGGAGCTGGGCGAGCCGCAACGCCAGGCACCCGCCCATCGACAGGCCCATCACGAAGACCTCGTCGCAACGTCCGCGCAGGTCCTGCAGGGCCTCCTCCGCGGTGGCGAGCCACTGGTCGGAGGTGGTCAGGTTCATGTCCTGCCACGTGGTCCCGTGTCCGGGGAGCAGGGGAAGACGTACCGTCATCCCCGCGGCGGCCAGGTGATCGGCCCAGGGCCGCATCGACCGCGGGCTTCCGGTGAAACCGTGGCACAGCACCACGCCGACGGACCCGCCGTCGTGCCGGAAGGCCCCGGCGCCTGGCAGTAACGACATGGGTTCTCCCTCGACAGTCCTGTGTGCGTCGTCGCGCCGTCGGCGTAGCGCACCGGGTCTACGAAATTAGCTCAGGGACAAGGCCCCCGTAACCCCCGCCCTGGTGTGGCGGAGGAGTGGGCCGAAGGTCCCCTACCCCCAGGTAACCAGAGCCGACATTGGTAGTAGGCCGCGAGCGATGCGAAGATAACGGCGATTGTTCGTGGAAGCGGGAAGGTGAGCGTGACAAGTCAGGGCGACCCCTCCCCGTGCGTGCGGGGGTGAATCCGGGTGTTCTACTGGGTGGTCAAGGCGATTCTCGGCCCGGTGCTCGCGGTGCTGTGGCAGCCGCGGGCCGAAGGCGTCGAGAACGTACCGAGGCACGGACCGGCGATCATGGTGAGCAATCACCTCTCTTTCTCCGACCACTTCTTCGGGCCCCTCCCTCTTCCCCGCAAGATCACCTTCCTCGCCAAGGCCGAGTACTTCACCGGCAAGGGCGTCAAGGGGCTGGCGAGCAGGCTCTTCTTCACCGGAGTCGGACAGATCCCGATCGACCGGTCCGGAGGCAAGGCCAGTGAGGCCGCGCTGCGCACCGGCCTGAAGGTGCTCAAGCAGGGCAGGCTCCTCGGCATCTACCCCGAAGGCACCCGCTCACCCGACGGCCGGCTCTACCGAGGCCGGACCGGCGTGGCCCGCCTGGCCCTGGAGTCGGGTGCCCCGGTCGTGCCGATGGCGATGATCAACGTCGACAAGATCATGCCTCCGGGACGGACCCTGCCCCGGCTCGGGATCCGGCCCAAGGTGGTCTTCGGTGAACCGCTCGACTTCTCCCGCTATCAGGGCATGGAGAAGGACCCGAGGGTGCTGCGGGCCGTCACCGACGAGATCATGTACGCCCTGATGAAGCTCTCCGGGCAGGAGTACGTCGACCGCTACGCCCAGTCGGTCAAGGCGGAGCTGGAGGCCGCGGCCAAGGAGGAGCGCAAGGAGCAGCACGCCGGACGCAAGGAGCAGCGCCGCGCCGAGCGCGAGTCGAAGAAGACCGAACGCGCGCGGAAGAAGGCGGAGAAGAAGGCGCAGCGCCGACAGCGGAAGGCCGAGCGTCGGGGAGAGGCCGGCGAGGACGCCGGCTCCACGGGCTGACCCCTCCCCGGATCGACGACCACGGCGCGCGTCGAAGGGGCGGGCGCCACACGGTGCCCGCCCCTTCGACGCGCGACACCACCCCGGCTACCCCAGGTCGGCCCAGCCCTTGGAGCGTTCCACCGCCTCGCGCCAGCGACGGTAGGCGGCCTCGTCACGCTCGCCCGGCTCGAAACGCAGATCGAGTTTCCAGGTGTCGACCAGTTCCTCGGTGGAGGACCACACGCCCGCGCCGAGCCCGGCCAGGAAGGCCGCTCCCAGCGCGGTGGTCTCCTGGATCCGTGGCCGGGCCACGCTGACGCCGAGCTGGTCGGCCTGTAGCCGGCACAGCAGGTTGTTGGCCGAGGCCCCGCCGTCCACCCGCAGCTCGGGAAGTTCGGTGCCCGACGCCTTGGTCATCGCCTCGGCGACGTCACGGACCTCGAAGGCGATCGCCTCCAGCGTGGCGCGGGCGAGGTGGGCGCGTCGGGTGCCACGGGTGATGCCGAAGATCGCGCCACGCGCCTGGGGGTCCCAGTCGGGCGCGCCCAGACCGGTCAGGGCGGGGACGAACACCACGCCCCCGGAGTCGGGAACGCTGGTGGCCAGGGCCTCCGACTGGGGGGCGCTGTCGATCAGCCCCAGGCCGTCGCGCAGCCACTGCACCGCGGCGCCGGTCACGAAGATGGAGCCCTCCAGGGCGTACTCCAACCGGCCGTCGGGGTGCTGCCACAGCACGGTGCTCAGCAGGCCGTGCTCCGGCGCGACGGGTTCGCCGCCGGTGTTGAGCAGGACGAAGGACCCGGTGCCGTAGGTGCACTTGGAGGTGCCGGGGGAGTAGCAGGTCTGTCCGAACATCGCGGCCTGCTGGTCACCGGCGATGCCGGCGATGGGGATGCGCAGGCCCAGGAACTCCTCGGGCGAGGTCTCGCCCAGGGCGCCGTAGGAGGGGACGACCTCGGGCAGCGCCTCCATGGGGACGCCGAACAGCTCGCACAGCTCGGGCGACCACGAGCCGGCCCTGATGTCGTAGAGGAGGGTGCGCGAGGCGTTGGAGGCGTCGGTGATGTGGCGCGCCCCGCCGGTGAGCCGTGCGACGATGTAGGAGTCCACGGTTCCGATCGCGACATCGCCGGCCTGGACGCCCTTCCAGGCCCGTTCGTCGTTGCGCGCGATCCAGGTCAGCTTCGTGGCGGTGAAGTAGGGGTCCAGGCGCAGCCCGGTCAGTTCGGTGATCCGCTCCTCATGCCCCTCCTCACGCAGTGAGGAACAGATGCCGGCGGTACGGCGGTCCTGCCAGACGATCGCACGGCGTGGCGCGGTGGCGCGTTTGCGGTCCCACAGCACCGCGGTCTCACGCTGGTTGGTGATTCCCAGACAGGCCGGCTGGACCCCGGCCGCGTCGATCGCGGTCTGGCAGGCGGCCAGGGTGGCCTGCCAGATCTCCTCCGGAACGTGCTCGACCCATCCGGTATCCGGGTAGTGCTGGGCGAATTCCTGGTAACCGCGGGCGAGGACGGTCCCGTTCTCGCTTACCATCAGCGCTGTCACGCCGGTGGTCCCGGCGTCGATGGTGAGCACGGTCATGGGGTTGGCCTCCAGTAGCTCGGACGACTATGGTCTAGACCATGTGAGGTGTGCGGTACGGCGACGGTGTCCCGTGAAGGGGGCGCATCCCGGAGATCTACCCGGGTGTGAACATCTTTCAACTCTTTTGGGACCCGCTTCCGTGACGCCTGTCACAGTGCCGTCGCCTGGTCGGCGGCGGCGCACCGCGAGGTCGATGATCCATGTTCGAGGCGTCGCGGGTGACCCCATGGCGCTGGTTTCCAACGGGAATTTGAGGAGTACACGCATGCGAGTCGGGGTTCTGACCGGAGGCGGCGACTGCCCGGGGCTGAACGCGGTCATCCGCGCGGTGGTCCGCAGGGGTATCAAGGACTACGGCTACGAGTTCGTCGGCTTCCGTGACGGCTGGCGCGGACCGCTCGAAGGCGACACCATGCCGCTGGACCGCGCGGCCGTGAGCGGGATCCTCCCGCGCGGTGGCACGATCCTGGGGTCCTCGCGCACCAACCTGATGAAGATCGAGGGCGGTGTCGAGCGGGTCAAGGACAACCTCGCGGGTCTCGGGGTCGACGCCCTGGTCGCCATCGGCGGCGAGGACACCCTCGGCGTCGCGCGTCAGCTCCACGACTTCGACGTCAAGGTCGTCGGCGTCCCCAAGACCATCGACAACGACCTCAACGCCACCGACTACACCTTCGGCTTCGACACCGCGGTCAACATCGCCACCGAGGCGATCGACCGGCTGCACACCACCGCCGAGTCCCACCACCGCGCGCTCATCGTCGAGGTCATGGGCCGCCACGCGGGCTGGATCGCGCTGCACTCCGGCATGGCCGCCGGCGCCAACGTCATCCTCATCCCCGAGCGCCCCTTCGACATCGACGAGGTCGTCGCCCACGTCGAGAGCCGCTTCAAGACCAACTACGCGCCGATCATCGTGGTCGCCGAGGGGGCCCACCCCAAGGAGGGCCAGATGGAGCTCGCCAGCGGCGAACGCGACGCCTTCGGCCACGTCCGGCTCGGCGGCATCGGCCAGCGCCTGGCCGAGGAGATCGAGTCGCGCACCGGCAAGGAGGCCCGCTCGGTCGTCCTGGGCCACGTCCAGCGCGGCGGCACCCCCTCGGCGTTCGACCGCGTCCTGGCCACCCGCCTGGGCCTGGACGCCATCGCCGCCGTCCACGACGGCGACTTCGGCAAGATGGTCGCCCTCCAGGGCACCTCCATCGTCCGGGTGGAGCTGGCCGCGGCCACCGACAAGCTCAAGACCGTTCCGGTCGAGCGCTACCAGGAGGCCGAGGTCTTCTTCGGCTAGGCCGGTCCACGGATCCCGCGCTCGGGGCCCCGCTCACAAGGGCGGGGCCCTTCGCGTGCCAGGAGGTCCGCGCCGGGACGAAGGTGGTCCAACCGGTTGCGCGCGTGTTCGATACTGGAGTACGGGACCCCACGAGCGAGCCCCGATCCCCTTTCACCGAATCACCTGGGAGGCGTCGTCATGTCCGCCACGTCCGACCACGCGGTCGTCGAAGCGCGAGAGGACGCTGTCGGCCCGGCGCCCAGTGCCC
The DNA here is from genome assembly GCF_054780875.1 of Marinactinospora endophytica. Lineage (NCBI taxonomy): Bacteria > Bacillati > Actinomycetota > Actinomycetes > Streptosporangiales > Nocardiopsidaceae > Marinactinospora > Marinactinospora endophytica. Next base: position 539,486 of record NZ_BAAGVM010000001.1, read on the forward strand.
CGGAGGGTCTGGACGGCCTGGGCGAGCTGTGCGTCCTGATGAAGCTCGGCGAGATCGTTCTCAAGGGCAGCAACCGGCACCTGTTCGAGCGCCGGCTGCACAACAACATCCGGGCCGCGGCCAAGGGACTGCCCGAACTCAAGATCTCCCAGCGCAAGGGCATCATCATGCTGCGCCTGCCCGGAGCCTCCGACCTGGAGGTCGCCGAGCTGGCCGAGCGCATGTGCAACGTCATGGGCATCGTCTGGGTGCACCTGGTACGCCGGGTCGCCAAGGACCTCGACACGATCACCGACGTCGCGGTGCGTTCCATGGCCGAGCGCACCGGTACCTTCGCGGTGCGGGCCCGCCGCCGTGACAAGCGTTTCCCCCTGATCTCCTCCGAGCTCGCCGCGCACGTCGGCTCCGCCGTCAAGAAGGCCCACCCCCACCTCGACGTCAAGCTCAAGAACCCCGACAACACCGTGTCCATCGAGGTGGACAAGGACGAGGCGTTCGTCTTCACCGACGGCATGCCCGGCCAGGGGGGACTCCCCGTCGGTATGAGCGGACGCGCCCTGGTGCTGATGTCGGGCGGCATCGACTCCCCGGTCGCCGCGCACCGGATGATGCGCCGCGGTCTCAAGGTGGACTTCCTGCACTTCTCGGGGATGCCCTTCACCGGGCCCGAGTCGATCTACAAGGCCTACAGCCTGGTCCGCCAGCTCGACCGCTTCCAGGGGGGATCGCGGCTGTTCGTCGTCCCCTTCGGCAAGGCCCAGCAGCAGATCAAGAACTCCGGCGTCGAGCGGCTCCAGATCGTCGCCCAGCGCCGTCTCATGCTCAAGACCGCCGAGGTGCTCGCCGACCGTCTCGGCGGCGCGGCCCTGATCACCGGTGACGCCCTGGGACAGGTCTCCAGCCAGACCCTGACCAACATCACGGCCCTCGACGACGCCGTGGACCTGCCGATCCTGCGCCCCCTCGTGGGCATGGACAAGACCGAGATCATGGACCAGGCCCGTCGCATCGGCACGCTGGCGATCTCCGAGCTGCCCGACGAGGACTGCTGCACGCTGCTCACCCCGCGACAGGTCGAGACCGCCGCCAAGATCGCCGACCTGCGCCAGATCGAGAAGCGGCTGGACGCCGAGGAACTCGCCGACTACCTCGCCGGAACCGCCCAGCTGCACAAGCCCAGCTACTTCGGCGGCCCCGAGTCGATGCCCGCCGGGGCCTGACCCGCTCCGCCGGGGCGGAGGCGCTTGGCCTCCGCCCCGGGTGGCTCCCGGACGTTCGCGTCGTGACACGTCGATGGCGTCCGCGGAGCCGGATGCGGCGCCTCACACGCCCATGGCCACCGCCTCCGGAGCCGGCGTGAGGACGCGGCCCAGCGCGTTCGGCAGTGTCCGGACCAGCGTGGCCAGCTCCTCCAGGTCCTCTCCGACCAGCGCCTGGGGGCCGTCGCACAGGGCGGTCTCGGGGTGGGGGTGGACGTCGACGATGAGTCCGTCAGCGCCCACCGCGATCGCCGCGCGCGACAGCGGCAGCACCAGGTCGCGTCGGCCCCCCGAGTGCGACGGGTCGACGATCACCGGAAGGTGCGACAGGCGCTGGGCGACCGGGACCGCGCTGATGTCCAGGGTGTTGCGGGTGGCCTTCTCGAAGGTGCGGATGCCGCGTTCGCACAGCACGATGTCGAGGTTGCCGCGCTGGGCGATGTACTCCGCGGCCATCAGCCACTCCTCGATGGTGGAGCTCATCCCCCGCTTGAGCATGACCGGCCGGCCGGCGTCGCCGACGGCCTGAAGCAGCGCGAAGTTCTGCATGTTGCGGGTGCCGACCTGGAGCATGTCGGCGTAGGAGGCGACGAGTTCCACGTCCGCCGCGTCGACGACCTCGGTGACGATCGGCAGCCCCGTCTCCGCCCGCACGTCCGCCAGGATCCGCAGACCGGCCTCGCCCAGCCCCTGGAAGGCGTAGGGGGAGGTGCGCGGCTTGTAGGCGCCGCCACGGAGCAGCGCGGCACCGGCCGAACGCGCCATCAGGGCGGCCTTGAGCGTCTGTTCCGGCGTCTCCACCGCGCACGGGCCGGCGATCAACGTCATCCCATCGCCGCCGATCGGCACGCCCGCGACGCTGACCACGGTCCGGCTGACGTGGTTCTCCCTGCTGACCAGCTTGTAGGGGGCCGAGATGCGCAGCACGTCGCTGACCCCGGGAAGGGCGCGCAGCCCCAGCCCCTCGAACCGCTCGACGTCGCCGACCAGGCCGATGATCGTCCGGCTCACGCCGCGCGTCACATAGGCCTCGCCCCCCGCCGCGGCCACCAGCTCGACGACGGCGTCGATGTTGTCGGAAGAGGCTTCGGGAGCCATCACGATGACCATGTGCTTCGTCCTCAGCAATCGGTGTGAGATCGGGAAGAGCCGGAAAACGAAAAGAGCCCCGGGCCGTTCGGCCCGGGGCTCTTCGAAAGTCGTCCGTGTCAGCGCAGCGCTAGTCGGGCGACCGTCCTACCCAAGGGCCGGTAGCCATAAAAGCGCCAAAACTTCCGCTGCATAACAGTGACTATAGCGCACCTCGTTGTATCCGCCGCGACACCGGGGTCTGCTCGGGCGGGCCGGGGAAGCCTGGCAGGATTGCCGGGACGGCCACGAAGGAGAGCGATGTCGCAGCATCGACTGCCCCCCGGACAGTACGAGCCACGCGAGTGGCCGGCCGTGCACTACGGGCCGGTGCCCCGTTTCCGTCCGCACCGTTGGGACCTGCGTGTCTACGGTGCGACACAGGATCCGCGAGGTCACCGCTGGACATGGCCGGAGTTCGCGGAGTTACCGGTCACCGAGGTGGTGGCCGACTTCCACTGTGTCACCAGGTTCACCATCCTCGACAGCCGATGGGGAGGGGTTCCGGCGACCAGGCTCGTCGAACTCGCGCCGCCGGCGCCGTCGGTCACCCACGTCATGGTGTGGGCGGAGTACGGCTACAGCGCCAACCTGCGCATCGACGACTTCCTGCGCCCCGAGGTCCTGCTGGCGACGCACCGTGAGGGGCGGCCGCTCTCACCCGAGCACGGCCATCCGCTGCGGCTCGTGGTCCCGCACCTGTACGCCTGGAAGAGCGTCAAGTGGCTGCGGGCGATCGAGTACCTGACCGCCGACCGCCGTGGCTTCTGGGAGGAGAGGGGGTACCACAACCTCGCCGACCCCTGGGCCGAGCAGCGCTACTCCTACCAGGAGGAACCGGGACAAGGTCCACCCTTGGTCTGAAGCCGGTGCGGTGGCTCCCGAGAACGCCCCACCCGCCGTAGGCCGATCCTCTAGCTTGTGGCGCATGGTCTATGTCGCGATCACCGCGGGCCTGATCGCCCTGGCCTGCTGTTGCGAGCTGCTGCGACGGGTGTCCGCCGAACGCCGCCGTGCCGCCGCGCCGGTCGCCGAGACGACGAGGAGCACCCTGGGCATCGCCGCGCTGGCGGCACCCGCGTTGCGCCAGGGGCTGCGCAGTGGTCCGGCGGGCAGGGCGGTGCGGCACCTGCGCGTACTGCTGGGGGCCCGCGCCGTCGCCATCGTCGACGCCGAAGGGCTCCTGGCCTGGGACGGCGCCGGGCCGGGATGCGTCGACGCCGTCGAACTCGCCCGGCCGGTCCTCGCGGGGGGCCGGCCCCAGACGCTGCCCCGGCCCTCCTGTGACGACTCGGCGTGTCCCCTGGGAAGCGGCGCCGTCGCCCCGCTCACGGTGGCCGACCGGGTGGTGGGGGCGCTGTTGGCGTTCGGCCGGCCCGGTGTGCCCGCGCTCACCGAGGCGACGGTCGAGGTGGCCAGGTGGGCCTCGGGCCAACTCGAACTCGCGGATCTGGACCGGGTCCGCGCCCGGCTGGCCGACGCCCAATTGCGGGCGCTGCGGCTCCAGATCTCACCGCATTTCGTCTACAACTGCCTGACGACGATCGCCTCCTTCGTCCGCACCGATCCGGTGCGGGCCCGCGCCCTCCTGCTCGACTTCGCCGATTTCGCGCGGTACTCCTTCCGTAGTTCCCGCAACCTCACCACGCTGGAGGAGGAACTCCGGTCGATCGACCGCTACCTGGCCCTGGAACGGGCCCGCTTCGGTGGTCGGCTGAGCCTGAAGGTCCGGGTGGCTCCCGAGGTGCTCTCGGTGAAGGTCCCCTTCCTGTGCCTGCAACCACTGGTGGAGAACGCGATCCGGCACGGTCTGGAGACGCGGACGGGGACCGGCCTGGTCAGCCTGACCGCCCGTGACGCCGGTCCCGAGGCCCATATCAGCGTCGAGGACGACGGTGTGGGAATGGATCCGGAACGTCTGCGCGCGATCCTCGCGGGGGAGGCCGCCGGGACGTCGGGGATCGGGCTGGCCAACGTCGACGAGCGGCTGCGCAACATGTTCGGCGACGCCTACGGGCTGGTCATCGAGACCGGGATCGGGATGGGGACCAAGGTGAACCTGCGTATTCCGAAATTCCGTCCCGAGGGGATGGGGGGATGAGGGCGCTTGTCCTGCTTCCGGACGGAGTCGGGCGAGCCACCCGCAGGAATAAAAGGAAAAATGGGGCAAATAACAGTGCGGTAAATAGAGATCCCATCGCATTACCGTAAAACGGTTGCGGCTGGCAGAAGGCTCGGACATTCTCAGTGGCATGCTCCGTGTCCTCGCAGTGGACGACGAGGTTCCGGCACTGGAGGAGATGGCCTACCTGCTTCGGCGTGACCCCCGTGTGGCCGATGTCGTCACGGCAAGCGACGCCACGACGGCGATGCGGCTCATCGGTGAGCGTGTCGCGGCCGGCCTCCTGGATGTCCTCTTCCTGGACATCCACATGCCGGGACCGAGCGGAATCGACATCGCCCGCTTCATCTCGGCGCTGCCCCGGCCCCCCGCCATCGTCTTCGTCACGGCCTACGAGGACCACGCGGTCACCGCCTTCGAGCTGCGCGCCGTCGACTACCTGCTCAAGCCCCTCAGGGAGGAGCGTCTCAGCGAGACCCTGGGACGCCTGACCCACGTCCACGCCCCCGACCCCTCGCCCGAGCGGGTGGCCGTGGAGCTCGCCGGGCGCACCCGCTTCATCTCACGCGCCGACATCTGGTACGCCGAGGCCCGGGGAGACTACGTCAGGTTGCGCACCGCGGAGGGAAGCTACCTGATCCGCAGCACCCTCGGGGCGCTGGAACGCGCCTGGACCGGTGCCGGCTTCGTGCGCGTGCACCGGAGCATGTTGGTGGCCGCCCGGCATGTCTCAGAACTGCACTCCGACGGTACGAGGACCAGGGTGAAAGTCGGCGACGAGCTGCTGCCGGTGAGCCGTAGACAGACCCGCGAGGTACGCGATCGCCTCCTGCCGCCGCCGCCGGGGGAGGAAGAACCGGCGTGAGCGAGCCGCCCCTCCTCGACGGCGTGGCCACGAAGACACGGCGCAGTGTGGTCGCCGGTCCGGCCACCCGGCAGGCCCTGACGGAGCAGGGGGGAGCGCAGCCCCTCGCACCCGCGCCGCGCCGCGTGGTCGACATCGCCGCCCACATGCGCCACCAGCTCCTGTTGGGCGCGGCCTGTGTGCTGCCCTGCCTGCTCCTCGCCATGGGGGCGCCCCTGCTGTGCGGGGCCGTCCCGAGGCTCTTCGGCAGCCAGTTCGGCTGGGCCGTCTTCGTGATGTTCCTGCCGCAGCTCGCCCTGTTCTCGGTGGGATGCTACGTGCGGATGGTCGAACGCGGTGAACAACGGTGCCGGTGCGCGACGCGACGGGACCTCCCGTGACCTCACCGATGGGCGGTGCGCTGCTGGCGCTCACGGCTCTGCTGGCCACGCTCCTGGTCGTCGGCTACCTGACCCGTTCCCGCGCCACCTCCGACTTCAGCGTCGCCGTCCGCCCTGTGTCGTCGAGGTCGGCGGCGGCCGCGGTGTGCGGGGAGTTCCTCTCGGCGGTGCTGTTCCTGGGCTCCAGCGGCATCGTGCTGGCCTCCGGGGTGCGCGGCGCCTGGTTCTTCTCGGGGATCGCCCTGGGCTATGTCCTGCTGGCCACGCTGGTGATCGCGCCCCTGCGACGCAGTGGCGCCTACAGTCCCTCCGACTTCGCGGAGTGGCGGCTGGGCTCGCGCGTGGCGCGCCGGATCGTCACCGCGAGCGTCGTGCTCGCCTCCGTGCTGTACCTGCTGGTGCAGTACGTCGCGGCCGGGATGCTCACCCGGGAGCTGACCCACGTGCCCGAATGGGGCGCCTGGGGTGCGCTCCTCGTCCTCACGCTGTCGGTCGTGCTCGGTTCGGCCGGGGGATCCAGCACGGGGTTCCAGGCCCTGCACTTCTGGTTCAAGCTGGTGGCCATCGGGCTGCCGGCCCTCGTGCTGGCCGGAGTGTGGTGGGGACACGGGGGGGACACCGGGACGATGTCGGGACCGCCGGTGTTCCACGAGTCGATGGGGGTCGACATCGACCAGGGGCAGCACGTCGTGGTCTCCGAGTCGACCCTGGTGCGGGTCGAGGGACGGATCAACGGGGTCGCCTACACCGGCGAGGACGGCGCGGTCGTGTTGGAGCCCGGCATGTACGAGGTCGAGGGCGGGACCCGGATGTCCTTCGCCGAGGGAGCCCCCGTTCCCCACCGTTCCTTCCTGCCGGTGCTCGACACGGGGGAGTGGAACGGGGTGCACATGGGCCCCTTCACATGGGACGGGTATTCGATCTACCTCGCGCTGGTGCTGGGGGTCATCGGCCTTCCACAGTTCGTGGCCCGTTTCTACGGGACCACGGGGCCCAGATCGGCCCGCCGGACGCTCATCCTGGTACTCGCCCTGCTCTCGGTGTTCTCCGTGGCTCCGATCCTGCTCGGGGGACTCGGCCGCGTCCACACCCCCGACCTCCTGGTCACCGGCCGGCTGGACCTGTTGCCGTTGGAGCTGCCGAAGCGCCTCCTGCCGGGGTCCACCGGCATGGTGTTGACCGCGCTGCTCGCCGCGGGGGCCGCGGCGGCGGTGGTCACGGCGTCGGTCGCGTTGACCTCCGCGGTCGCCGGGATGATCGCCCAGTGCGCGGGAGCCGGCGACCGCCGGGCCTTTTGGGGTGGGGCGGTCCTGGCCCTGGGCCTGCCGCTGGCCCTGATAGCGCTCGTTCCCGAGGTCACCGAGCTGGGCCTCAACGTGCTGGCATTGGTGGCGTTCCAGGTCAGCGCGGTGACCGTCGCCCCGCTCCTTCTCCTGGGGATCTGGTGGCGCGGTCTGACCGACGTGGGCGCCGCGTCGGGGGTGCTCTTCGGAATGGCCGGAACGGCCCTGTGCGTGAGCGCCGGGGCGCTGGGCTGGACGACGGACGTGGAGGGCGGAGCCGTCGCGCTGGCCCCGACGCTGTTCCTGTTCCCGCTCACGCTGGCCGTGATGGTCACCGTCTCCTGGTGCACCCGCCATCGGGTGCCCGCGGACGTGGACGAGAAGCTGGCCCGTATGCACCTGCCGGGTCATGCGTCCTGACACAGGGGATGACCGTTCATCGTCCGAGGATGACCGTTCGGCGTGAACCGTTCCCCGCGTGGCGACGCCGCCGCACCGCCCGCCGATCAGACGCCCCGAACCTCTCCGCGGGCCCCCCACTGGGCCTAGTGTGATGCCACAGGACGGGCCGGAGAGGAACGAACCGGCCTGGACCGACCGGAACCGGCTCAGCCCGGAACCGGATGAACAGGGGGAGGAACGGCGCCGCGCTCCAGACGGCCGGGGAACCGTCGGAGCGAAGAGGGGAACGGCGCCGGAAGGAGCCGCCCGGGCGCCACGAGGGTGGAGCCCGGGCGGTACCGTCGTGCCGGAATCCGCCGACGCGGGCCCGGCCACGACGGGAATCCCCTCAGGGGGACGAGGTCCGGTGCGTCGGGACGCTCACCCCCGGTACGCGAGCCCCGCTTCGGGCTCACGGGGCCGCCGGCCCGCGTTACCGGAGACCGCCCCCGAAACCACGGGCGTCCGGCCGGCGAGAGGCCGGGCGAAGACGGCGCTGGAAGCCGGGCGACAGAAGGCGTCCTTCCCGCGGGCGGACCTCAGTCGTCGTCGCCGCCACGTCCACGGCCCCTGTCGCCGCCCCCGAACGGGGTCGCCCAGATCTGGACCTCACTGCCCTTCTCCGCCTCGCCTTGGGGGGAGTACTCGGTCACCCGGTCGCCCAGGATCCGGTGGACGGTGACGGTGAAGCCCAGCTCCTCCAGCTTCTTCTTCGCGTCGTCGACCTTCCACCCGGTGATGTCGGGGATCTCGACCTGTTCGGGGCCCGAAGAGACGGTGAGGGTGACGGTCACCCCCTTCTCGACCCCCGCGCCCTCGCCGGGGCTCTGCTCCATGACCTGTCCGGCGGGAACGTCGTCGCTGGGCTTTTGGGTGACGTCCACCTGCAGCCCCTTGTCCTCCAGCAGGCTCCTGGCCTCGTCCTGGTCACGGCCGACGACGCCGGGCAACTCGAAGCCGGCGCTGACCGTCAGGGTCACCGCCTCCTCGCGATCGGCCTGCTCGCCGCTTTCGGGGTCGGAGGACAGCACCGTCCCGGACTTCTGGTCGTAGGAGACCGTCGTCTCCTCCTCGATCAGGGTGATGCCGTTGTCCTCCAGCAGGGTGCGCGCCTCTTCGACGGGCTTGCCCACGACATCGGGCATCTCGACGCTCTGGGGTCCCTTGGACAGGGCCACCGTCACGGTCTCGCCCGGAAGGAGTCGGCCGTTGGCCGCCGGAGTCGACTCGGCGATCGCGTCGATCTCGGCCTCGTCGCTGTAGACGGCCTCCTCGGCCACCTCCAATTTCAGACCGTGGCTGGCCAGCTCCTGTTGGGCCTGCTCGCGCGACATCCCCACCAGGTCGGGGACGCTCTCGTAGCGACCGAGCAGCATCCACCAGCCGAAGCCCAGCAGGGCCACCAGCACCAGGGAGCCGACGAGCAGGATCGGCAGGTTCGCGCCGGGGCCGCTCCGTCGCCGTCGGTGGCCGGAGCCCTCGGAGGCGAGGCCGATCTCATCGAGGTCGACGACGAGGGTCCGGTTGAGCTCGCTGTCCCCGCTCTCGGGCACTCCTGTGGAGGAGGCCCCCGGGGCATGGCCGACCATCGTCCCGTTGGGGCCGGTGCCGCCTCCCAGGGCCTGGTGGACCTCGAACAACGAGGCGAGGAACCGGCCGGCGTCCGCGGGACGGTAGTCGGGGTTGCGCTCGGTGGCCCGGAGCACGAGCTCGTCCACCTCGGGCGGGATGCCGGGGACGATGTGGGAGGGGGGAGGGACGTCCTCGTTGACGTGCTGGTAGGCCACGGTGATGGCGTTCTCGCCGGTGTGCGGCTGCTCGCCGGTGAGAAGCTCGTACAGCATGATGCCCGCGGCGTAGACGTCGCTGCGGGCGTCGGCCAGGCTCTGCGAGATCTGCTCGGGGGACAGGTAGGCCGCCGTGCCCATCAGGGTCCCGGTCCTGGTCAGCTCTTGCTGCGTCGCCTCGATGACCCGGGCCAGGCCGAAGTCCACGACCTTGACGCGCCCCTCCTGGTCGATCAGGACGTTCTCGGGCTTGACGTCACGGTGCACCATGCCGGCGCGATGCGCCGCGCCCAGGGCGGCCAGCACCGGGATCATGACCTGCAACGCCTCGACGGGGGAGAAGCGCCCGCGGGCCGTCAACACGTCGCGCAGCGTACGACCGGGAACGTACTCCATGGCCAGGAAGACGCGCCCCTGGTCGGTCCCCTGGTCGTAGACCTGGACCACGTTGGGATGGGACAGCTTGGCCACGGCGTGCGCCTCGTTGATGAAGCGGCGCACGAAGGTGGGGTCCTGGGCGAGCGAGGTGTGCATGACCTTCAACGCGACACGCCGGTCCAGCCGGAGGTCGTGCGCAAGGTAGACCGTCGCCATGCCTCCACCCGCCAGGCGCGCCTCGATGGAGTAGCGATGGTCGAGGGTCGCGCCAACGAGCGGGTCCGCAGTCGTCATGTCCACGAGGGTGAGTTTACGGGCGATCGCGACGATGCGGGCGGGTCGTGGCCGCGTGCCGCCACGAAACGCGGAGGCCACGGGCGGGGGCCGGCCCCGATCCGCCCGCGACCGGGAGGACGTCGCGCGGCGTGATCGGACGGTGTGCGTCCGGTCACGCCGCTTTCCGCCGGCTGTCGTGCCCTGGGCGGATCAGTCCACCGCGGGGGAGGAGGCGTGCGCGTAGCGGCGTACCGGGATACGGCCGGCCCGCCGGGCCAGACGGCCGGCGGTGACCGCGTCACGCATCGCCGACGCCATGAGCACGGGCTCCTGCGCCCGGGTCACCGCGGTGGCGAGCAGCACCGCGTCACAGCCCAGTTCCATCGCCGACGCCGCCTCGCTCGCGGTTCCGATCCCCGCGTCCAAGATGACGGGGACGCCCGCCTGCTCCACGATCAACTCGATGTTGTGCGGGTTGCGGATGCCCAGCCCCGAGCCGATCGGCGCGCCCAACGGCATGACCGCGGCGCAGCCCACCTGCTCCAGGCGGCGGGCGAGGACGGGGTCGTCGTTGGTGTAGGGCAGGACGACGAACCCCTCGTCGACCAGCCGTTCGGCCGCGTCGAGCAGCTCCACCGGGTCGGGCAGCAGGGTGTGCTCGTCGGCGACGACCTCGAGTTTGACCCAGTTCGTCTCCAGGGCCTCGCGGGCCAGCCGCGCGGTGCGCACCGCGTCGGTCGCGGTGAAGCAGCCGGCGGTGTTGGGCAGCGCCCGGATCCGGTTACGGCGCAGCACGTCCCAGACCGAACCGGTCGACGTGGGATCGACCCGGCGCATCGCGACGGTGGTCATCTCGGTTCCAGAGGCCAGCAGCGCCTCCTCCAGCACTTGAAGGGAGGGGGCTCCGCCGGTGCCCATGATCAGCCGCGAGCCGAACTCCTCACCGGCGATGACGAGCCGATCGTGTTCGACGGCGGCCGACACCGCAGGACCGTCCGTTGTCGGGGTGGTGGTCATCTCAGCCTCCCTGCACCGCGGTGAGCACGTCCACGCGGTCCTCGGCCGAGACCGGGGTACCGCTCCACGCGGCCTTCGGTACGACCTCGTCGTTGACGGCGACGGCGACGCCGCCCGTTGCGTCGGTCAGCGACCGCACCAGGTCGGCCACCGTGGTGCCCGGGGCCAGATCGCGACGCTCACCGTTGACGATCACGTCCACTGCTTCACTCTTTCCTTCCTGGGCCGGGCGATGGCGCGGACCGCCCGGCCGCACGGGTGCGGCTGTTCAGACGGTCGCGGAGGCGTGCGAGAACCGGGTCGCGGCGAAGCGGCGCGCGTAGTCGGGGAGTTCCCCGGTCGTCAGCGCCTCGGCCATCGCGTCGCCCGTCGCCGGCGTGAACAGCACGCCGTGCCGGAAGTGACCGACGGCCAGGTGCAGACCGGGCACGCGGGTCGGCCCGAGCAGCGGCTCATTGTCGGGAGAGCCGGGGCGCAGGCCCACGCAGGTCTCCGCGATCTCCAGTTCGGTGACCCCCGGCACCAGCTCGCGGGCGTCGCGCAGGACCTCCCAGACGCCCCCGACGGTGAGCCGGGTGTCGTGGCCCATCTCCTCCTGGGTGGCGCCGAGCACGACCTCGCCGTCGACACGCGGGACCAGGTAGACGGGGGTGCCGCGGACCAGCCCCCGTACCGTGCGGGTCACGATCGGCTCCTCGCCCGAAGGGGTGCGCAGCCGCAGCAGCTGGCCCTTGACCGGACGCAGCGGGGGCACCACCCCCTCGGGCAGCCCGCCGATACGCGAAGTCCAGGTACCGGCCGCCAGGACGACCTGGTCGGCCTCCAGCCGCCGGCCGTCGTCCAGCAGGACGCCGCGGACCCGCTCCGCCGAGACGGCGACCTCCTCGACCCTCGCGTCCACCAGTGCCGCGCCGTGCCGTTCCGCGGCGGCGCGCAGCGCGGCCGTCAACCGGCGGGGGTCCACCGAGTGGTCGTCGGGGGCGAGGAGACCACCGCGGACGGAAGGGGCGACCATCGGCTCCAGCCTTCGGCACTCGCGTCCGGTGAGGCGCCGGGTCTGGATGCCCAGCCGTGCCTGGAGCTCCATCAATTCGGTGAGCCTGGCCAGGTCGTCGGTGTCGAAGGCGACCTGGAGGGTGCCCTCCGTGCGGTAGCCCACGTCATGCCCGCTGTCGGCGCGGAGTTCGGCGACGAACTCCGGATAGCGGTCGCGCGAGAGGAGCCCGAAGCGCATGAGCGCCTCTTCGCCGAACGTCGCCTCGGTGGCCGGGGTGAGCATGCCCGCGGCCACCCCCGACGCTTCGCCCGGGGTGTGGGGCGCCGCGACCGCCACGCGCAGCCCCAGCCGGGCCGCCCGCCAGGCGGTGACCAGGCCGATCAGTCCACCGCCGGCGACGATCACGTCGAAGTCGGTCGTCGTGCGCATGATGTCGCCCTCCGCTCCCTTCGCCGGCATGATCCGGATCAGGTTCGTGCGGTCGGAGGCGGTCAGCCTCCCTCTCAGCCGGGTCCGCCCGGCTCCCGCGGGGTTCTCGTGTCCTCGCGCCCATCCTAGTGGCGCCCTTTCGAGGGGACCGCGGAGGGGCTCTGGGCAGGGCGGGCGGCGGCTACGCCTAGAGCGATCACCGGCGGAAACCGGGTTTGGGAGGGGAAAGGGTGTGGGAAATTGGGTCACGTGACGCAGATCGACCCTGAGACCGACGCCCTCGTCGGCGACTGGCTGACTCTCCGGGAGGCCGCCAAGGCCCTGAACGTCAGCCCCAACCGCATCAAACAGCTCGTCCGCGAGCACCGACTCGCCGGGGCCGTGCGTGACGGCGAACTGTCGATTCCGGCGGCCTTCGTGACCGACGGCGAGATCGTCAAGGGACTTCCCGGAACCCTGACCGTGCTCGCCGACTGCGGGTTCGCCCCGGAGGAGTCCCTGCGGTGGATGTTCACCTCTGATGAGTCGCTGCCGGGCTCGCCCATCGACGCACTGCGGGCCAACCGCGGCACCGAAGTCCGGCGCCGTGCCCAGGCCATGCTGCTGTGACCTGACGGTGAACCCGACGGGCGTGGCCGGCCGTCCGGCCACGCCTCCCGCCCAGGGTGGGCCGGCGCGCGGGAGGGCGCGCCGCACGCCCTAACCTGGGCGGCGTGAATGCGAGCTTGCGAGAACGCCTGGAATCCGCCCGGCTCTACCTGTGCACCGACGCCCGCCGGGAACGAGGCGACCTGGCCGGGTTCCTCGACGAGGCCCTGGCCGGCGGCGTCGACATCGTCCAGTTGCGCGACAAGGGGCTGGAGGCCCGTCAGGAGCTGGAGGCGCTGGAGGTCATGCGCGAGGCGTGCGAACGCCATGGCGCGCTGCTGGCCGTCAACGATCGCGCGGACATCGCCCGCGCCGTCCGGGCCGACGTGCTGCACCTGGGCCAAAACGACCTGCCGGTCCCCTACGCCCGTGAAATCGTCGGCGATGGGCCGCTGATCGGGCGCTCCAACAACTCCCCGTCGGCCGCCGCGGCCTCCGCCGAGCAGGAGGGGGTGGACTACTTCTGCGTCGGACCGGTCTGGGCCACACCGACCAAGCCCGGCCGTCCCGCGGCGGGGATCCCCCTCGTGGAGTACGCCGCGGGTCTGGCCACCGCCCGCCCCTGGTTCGCCATCGGCGGCATCGACCTGGACAACCTCGACCAGGTGGTGGCGGCGGGCGCCCGTCGTGTCGTGGTCGTGCGGGCCATCACCGAGGCCGCCGATCCCCGTGCCGCCGCCGCGGAATTCCGCCGCAGGCTGACGGAGGCGGGCTGAGGCCCACCTCTACCGGCGGTCGGCCGGATCAGCTCCGGCCGGCCGCGCGACCGTAGGCGAGCCGGCGTAGCGCCGCCTCGGCGGGGCCACGCCGCCCCACGCGCTCCAGCGCGTAACAGCCGGCGACGGTGACCAGCCAGACGCCCAGCGCGAAGGCCGCCATGGCCGCGCTACCGAACTCGCCTCCGAGCCCAAGACCCCAGGCCGCCAGCAACGGCGCGCAGAGGGCCGACTGGGCCAGGTAGGCCGACAGCGAGCGTCGGCCCACGGCGGTGACGGCGGTGATGGCCAGGCCGTGCCGGGCACGGCCGGCCAGGCGGTGCCCCAGCAGCCCGAACAGCGCCACATAACCGATCCCGCAGGCCAGGCCGGTGGCCGTCTGGGTGAAGACGAACACCCAGCCCTGCTCGGCCGGCAGGGGCAGGGCGCCGAGGTGGTGCAGCGCGTTCGGCACTCCCCCCAGCAGGCCCAGGCCGACACCGACGACCGCCACCGTCCGGAGCAGGGGCAGGTGCAGGTGCGGTTCCTCCAGGATCTGTCGCCGTGCCGCCCAGAACCCGAGCAGGATCGCGATCGGAACGGACATGGACAACAGTCCCTGGTCGACCACCGCGGAGGGCCAGAACAGGACGCGCTCCACCACCGAGGTCGCGTAATTCCCCGTGGTCACGCTCGCGTTCAACCCCGCCATGAGGTCGCCCGCGCCCAAAGACCCCCCGAGCAGGGTGAGGGCGACGGCGCCCAGCACCGCCAGGATCCCGGCCAGGAAGAGCAGCGCGGCCAGGACACCGCCCCAGACCAGCAGCGTGGTGTCGCGCCGGCGCAGGAAGAGCGCGCCGAGGACCAGGCCGGCCAGGCCATAGGCGCCGAGCACGTCGCCCATCCACAGCAGCGCCGCGTGGAGGAACCCGAACACCAGGAGCCACAGGTTGCGCCGGCGCAGCAGGGCGCGCGCCGAGCGCTCCGGCACCCCCGCGGCCGTCTGACGCCGGAGCAGCTGCACCATCCCGTAGCCGAAGAGGAACGCGAACATCGGGTAGACGCGGGCGTCCACGGCGGTGATGATCACGAACTGCACGGCCCGGTCGAGCAGTGATCCCTCGGTGGGATGCACGGAGTAGCCGCTCAGTTCCCGTCCCCAGATGTACCAGGGGGTGTTGGCCAGCGCGATCAGGAGCAGCATCGACCCCCGGGCGAGGTCGGGGGCGAGGATCCGCTCGGACGCGCGAACGGGGCCGGGGGACGGGGCGGCGGGCGGGCTCATCGTGGGATCTCCAACTCGGGCGGAATCGCGGGCCGTGTCTCAGTCTGGGAGACGAGCGCGCACCCCGGCGTCCCCCATGAGGGGGAGGCCCCATGTGGAACCCGAAGGTGACACTCGGGTCCTTCAGTGTTTGCGCGCGGTGGCCGCCACGATCAGGTCGGCCAACGCGGAGCGGGCCTCTTCGGCGATCAGGTCGCTCTCCAGGGCCGTCGTCGCCTCACCGACGTAGTCGTCGATGCGCTGCTCGCACGCCGCCAGAGCACCGCTGTCGACGATGACGTCGCGCATCCACTCCACGTCCTCGGCGCTCAGCCCCGGATCGCCCAGCAGGTCCCGGAACCGGCGTGTCTCGGCTGCTTTGGCGCGGCTGAGCGTCTCGGCCACGATCAGGGTGCGCTTGCCCTCGCGCAGGTCGTCACCGGCGGGCTTGCCCGTCAACTCGGGGTCGCCGAACACGCCGAGCACGTCGTCGCGGAGCTGGAAGGCGATGCCGAGCGGAATCCCGTAGGCGGAGTAGACGGGGGCCAGCTCAACGCCGCGTCCGGCCAGCGCCGCTCCCAGATGCATAGGCCGCTCGACCGTGTACTTGGCCGACTTGTAACGCATGACCCGCAGCGACGCCTCGACGCTGTCGGCGCCCCGCGCCTGTTCCACCAGGTCCAGGTACTGACCCGCCATGACCTCGGTGCGCATCAGGTCGAACGGGCCCCGGCCCGCGCTCAGCGCGTCGGCGGGCAGGCCGCTGGCCTGATACATCTCGTCCGACCAGGCCAGGCACAGGTCGCCGAGCAGAACGGCCGCGCCGCGCCCGAACTCCAGCGACCCGCCGTCCCAGCCGGCGTCGGCGTGCAGGGCGGCCAGTTGCCGGTGGACGGCGGGGAGCCCCCTGCGGGTGTCGCTGTTGTCGATGACGTCGTCGTGGATGAGCGCGCAGGCCTGGAGGAATTCCAGGGACGCCGCCGCGGCGTAGATCTCCGGGACGTCCTCGCCGCCGGCCCCTCGCCACCCCCAGTAGCAGAACGCCGGACGCAGCCGCTTCCCCCCGGTGAGCATGGAGTCCAGGGAGTCGAGCAACGGGGCGAGCTCCGCGCCGATCTCCAGGACCTCGGGGCGGCGGCGCTGGACGAACCCGGCGAGCCGGGCGTCGATCGCCGGACGCACGAAGGAGACGGGGGAGGAGTGCGAGGAACTCATGGAGAGCAGGTTATCCCTTACCAGACCGGGGCCCATACCACCAGGTTCGGGACGTACTCCGTCGTCCCCGTGCCTCATCCGGCCACCGGCCGGGGCGCAGGATGACGACGTGGCCTAAGGTAAGGGTCATGCTTGGGTCACCGTCACGCTCCGGCGCGCCGCGGGGAGCCGCCCCTCGCCCGCGGCGCATCAGCGATCTTCTCGCCGCGGGCGAGACGACGTTCTCCTTCGAGTTCTTCCCGCCGAAGACCGCGGAGGGCGAACGCAAGTTCTGGCGGGTCATCCGCGAGATCGAGGCCCTGCAACCCTCCTTCGTGTCGGTCACCTACGGGGCGGGTGGCAGCACCCGCGACCGGACGGTCGAGATCACCGAGCGCGTGGCGACCGACACCACGCTCCTGCCGGTGGCCCACATGACGGCGGTCAACCACTCGCTGCGCGAGCTGCGTCATCTCATCGGCCGTTTCGCCGGCGTCGGGGTCACCAACATGCTGGCGTTGCGCGGCGATCCCCCGGGCGATCCGTTGGGCGAGTGGGTGCGCCATCCCGAGGGGCTGGAGTACGCCGAGGAGCTGGTCCGGCTCATCAAGGAGAGCGGGGACTTCAGCGTCGGCGTCGCGGCCTTCCCGCACAAGCACCCGCGTTCGGTCGACCTTGAGACTGACCTGGAGTACTTCGTCCGCAAGTGTCGGGCCGGAGCCGACTACGCGATCACCCAGATGTTCTTCGAGGCCGACCAGTACCTGCGGCTGCGCGACCGGGTGGCGGCCAAGGGGTGTGACATCCCCATCATCCCCGAGATCATGCCGGTGACGAAGCTGAGCACCATCGAGCGCTCCGAGCAGCTGTCGGGAGCGCCCTTCCCCCGTCGTCTGGCCGAGGAGTTCGAACGCCTCGGGGACGATCCCGAGGCGGTGCGTCAGCTCGGTATCGAGCAGGGGACCCGTCTGTGCGAACGGCTGCTGGCCGAAGGGGTGCCGGGCATCCACTTCATCACGCTGAACCAGTCGACCGCGACCCGGGAGATCTACCGGAGGATCGCCGGCTCGCGGGTTCCCGTAGGGGCAGCGTCGCGGCCATGATCGCGAACGGCTGGTCGGGGCTTCCCGGGAAGCGCAGCGAGTCCAGCACGTCGACGAAGCCGCACGAGAGGTAGAGCCGCCGCGCGCGGCTGGGGCCCACGGGGGTCGACAGCGCCGCGGTGCGCTCGGTCCGGCCAGAGGTGAGCCGTTCCAGCAGGGCGCGCCCCAGGCCCCGTCCCTGTGACTCCGGACGGACGTGGACCTCGGCGATCTCGAAGGAGTCGCCGAACCAGCGGGGAACGGCGGCGGGATCGTGCGCCGTCAGTTCCCGGGTGACCACGTCGTGCCACCACTGCCCGGCCCGCCCGTGGAAGCCGTAGGCGAAGCCCACGGCCTCGTCCGTGTCGGCCTTCACCGCCACGACGGAGTGGAACGAGGGCAGGTCGGCGTGGTGGTGCATGATGGCGCGCCGGCCGGGGAGAAGGTCGGGCTCGGGGCGCATGGCCGCGGAGTAGATCTCCGCCAGCGCCGGAATGGCGCGAACGAACGCCGGCGCGGCGAGATCCCATATCTCGGTCTGGGTGTCCACGGCGCTTCCTGGGACGGGATCGGCTGGTCAGTCCGCTCCGACGTCGGCGACCGTTCCGGAGGTGATCCGGACGAGTTCGGCGAACGAGGTCGGGAAGACGGTGTGCGGGTGTCCCGCTGCCGCCCACACTACGTCGTACCCGCGCAGCCATTCGTCGACCAGGGTGGGAATGGGCGAGGGGTGTCCCAACGGGGCGACGCCGCCGATGGGCTGTCCCGTGGCGGCGCGGACGAACTCCGGCGTGGCCCGTTCCACCGAGGTGGCGCCGAGGAGGGCGGCGACCTTGGCGGTGTCCACCCGGTGGGCGCCGCTGGTCAGCACGAGCAGCGGGGTGGGCCGGGGGGAACTGTCACAGGTCACCGCGAAGATGAGGCTGTTGGCGATCGCCCCGGTCGGACAGCCCAGCTGCCTGGCGGCGTCGGCCGCGGTTCGAGCGGGGTGGGGGAGTTCGCGTACCTCGCCGTTGACCCCGAGTTCGGCGAGGCGGTCGGCGACGAGCAGAGAGGCCGGTCCCATGGCGGCGATTGTACGCCGGAAGTTCCGCTCGCGTCCCGGTGATGACGAAGGCGCAGGTGGGCGGCCTTGACGAACAGGTGTTCGATAAGGTTCACTGAAATCAAGCCCTGGTCGGACGCACGGATCACCAAGGACGGAACGCTTTCCGCGTATGCGGGGCCGATCCCCTTCTGATCGACGGGTGACCCTGGAGCCCTTCACAGGCTCGTGCCCGGCGCCGCCCCCGCGGCGGACGGACACGGGAGCGGTCGGGCGGGAGGAGGGGAAGCCCCTCGCCCGGCCGCATCCAACGGGCACCCGGTTTGGAGGTCATCCATGACCGTCGTACAGCCACCCATCTTCTCCGCGGACCTGGTCAACGCGCGCCCGCGCCCGCGGACCGCCCCGGCGGCGCTGAACCTGCTCGAATCGGCTCACGGTTACCTACGCGACGCCGTCGACGCCTCGGATCCCGATCTGCGCTACATCAACGCCCACATGGCGGCCCTGCGCGCGGGCGCGGCCATCGTCGCCCACCGAAGCGGGCCGTCGGCCCGGCCGGTGCGGGGCAGGGCACTGCGCAGTGTGTGGGAGTTGCTCGAGGAGAACGCGCCCGAACTTCGCGAGTGGGCCGGGTTCTTCGCCGCGGGTGCGGCCAAACGCGCCGCGGCCGAGGCTCACCTGCCCGACGCGGTCTCGCGGGCCGAGGCCGATGAGCTCATCAGGGACGCCCGGACGTTCGTGAACGTGGCCCGGGCGATCCTCGGAGCCACGTCCGGCGGCACGGCGCTACGGCGCGCGGGATGAACCCGCCCGCCGGGCTCGCCCGCGCAGGCCGAACCGCCCCGGCGCGTGGTGGGGCGGCGACCGCCACGGCCCGAGCGCGTGGGGCCGGGCCTCACCCGCCGTTGTGGGCCGCTCTCGCCAGCGAGCGTGGCCCACAACGGAGGAAGGCCGGGCCGGTGGTCGCCGCCGTTAGAAGGCGTCGACCGCGCGGCGTGCCTCGGGGTCGAGTACGCCCCAGCTGATCAGTTCCTCGGTCAGGTCCCCCGGCGAACGGTCGTAGATGACGGCGAGGGAGCGCAGGTCCTCCTGGCGGATGGACAGGACGCGGCCGTTGTAGTCGCCGCGCTGGCTCTGGATCGTGGCGACGTAGCGCGCCAGCGGGCCGGCCTTCTCCTGGGGCAGCTGCTGCATGCGCTCCAGGTCGATCACCAGCTTGGGCGTGGGGCCCAGCGGGGTCGGCGCCGCGCCGCCCGGCAGCAGCTCCGACATGGGGACCCCGTAGAAGTCGGCGAGCTCGGCGAGCTTCTGCACGGTCACGGCGCGGTCACCACGTTCGTAGGAACCGACCACGACGGCCTTCCAGCGCCCGTGGGACTTCTCTTCGACACCGTGCAGGGACAGCCCCTGCTGGGTGCGGATGGCGCGCAGCCGCGCGCCGAGGGACTTGGCGTATTCCGATGGCATTTTCTTCGTCGCTCCCCGGCCGTGAAGGTGGGCGGTGGACTCTCCCCGAGCCCACTCGACGGACGCGGCGGTCCGGCGGCCCGTACGACGGGGCCCGGCCGGAGCGGCGCGGAGCCGTTCCACCCAGATTGGTTACGGACAGTGACGGTAAAGCGGTGAGCGCGCGAGGTCAAGCCGTTAGGTGAAAACGCGACGAATCAGTGGCCAAACTGTGCGTAAGTGAGGGGGCTCTCATACCGTAATTAAATAGGACACTTCATTCTGGCAAGGTGAGGCGGAAACCCCTGCGGCGTAAGGGATGGCGCGTTGTGGCCACTGTCGCCGGAAGTTTAGGGGCGCGAGAGCGAGTACGGCGGGCGGGATCTGGTCAATACTCCGCTCGGTGACGAGCATCACAACTTCCAGGGGATGGGGTCCTTGCCATGTCGGCCCTCCCGTGCCGCGCTGATAGCGTGATGATCGTCCGACGTCCTTTAACGACCTGTCCTGTGAGGCAGGGAAGGAGGTCATCACTATGCGTGCCCGAAATCATGCAGAAGGTGGCGAACAGGCCGCAGCTCCGCCCTCGCGCGCGGACTCCGACGGCGCGCGGGCCGTCCTCGAAGGCCCCGAGATCGACCGGGCGCTGACCCGCATCGCCCACGAGGTGCTGGAACGCACCAAGGGCGGCACCGACATCACGCTGCTGGGGATCCCCACCCGCGGCGTTCCTCTCGCCCGGCGGCTGGCCCGGCGTATCGAGCAGGTCGAGAACCGCTCCGTCCCCTGGGGCTCCCTCGACATCACCATGTACCGCGACGACCTGCGCCTGGCGCCGGCCCGTGCGCTGGGGCGCACCGAGATCCCGGCCGAGGGCATCGACGGACGTGTCGTCGTCCTGGTCGACGACGTCCTCTTCTCGGGCCGCACCGTCCGCGCCGCGCTGGACGCGCTCAACGACATCGGCCGCCCGCGCGCGGTACAGCTCGCGACCCTGGTCGACCGCGGTCACCGCGAACTGCCGATCCGCGCCGACTACGTCGGCAAGAACCTGCCCACCTCGCTGCGCGAGAGCGTCACCGTGCTGCTGGAGGAACTGGACGGTAGCGACGCCGTCCTGCTGGGCCCGGCCCGTCCTCGCGGCGGACAGCCGATCGAGGAGGAGAAGCGATGAGGCACCTGCTCTCCGCCGGGGACCTCTCCCGTGACGAGGCCCTTCTCATCCTCGACACGGCCAGGGAGCTCGCGCAGGTCAGCGGCCGGTCGGTGAAGAAGCTGCCCACACTACGGGGGCGGACCGTCGTCAACCTCTTCTACGAGGACTCCACCCGGACCCGCATCTCCTTCGAGGCCGCGGCCAAGCGCATGTCGGCCGACGTCATCAACTTCTCCGCCAAGGGATCCAGCGTCTCCAAGGGCGAGAGCCTCAAGGACACCGCGCTGACGTTGCAGGCCATGGGCGCCGACGGCGTCGTCATCCGGCACAGTTCCTCGGGGGCCGCTCGGCGCCTGGCCGGATGGGTGGACGGGGCGGTTCTCAACGCCGGCGACGGCACCCACGAGCACCCCACCCAGGCCCTGCTGGACGCCTACACGATGCGCGAGCGCATGGGCCGCCTGGAGGGGCTGCGCGTGGCGATCGTCGGCGACATCCTGCACAGCAGGGTGGCCCGCTCCAACGTCCTGCTGCTCAGCACGCTCGGCGCCGAGGTCACCCTGGTGGCCCCGCCCACCCTGCTGCCGGTCTCGGTCGGCGCCTGGCCGTGCGCGGTCTCCTACGACCTCGACGAGGTGCTGCCCAAGAGCGACGTCGTCATGATGCTGCGCGTCCAGGCCGAGCGCATGCAGGCCGCCTTCTTCCCCAGCGCCCGTGAGTACAGCCGTCGTTACGGGCTGGACCGCGACCGCTTCGCCCGTCTGCCCGACGACGCCATCGTCATGCACCCCGGCCCGATGATCCGCGGTATGGAGATCTCCGCCGAGGTCGCCGACTCCCCGCGCTCCACGATCACCGAACAGGTCACCAACGGTGTGAGTGTCCGCATGGCAGTGCTCTACCTGCTGCTCGGCGGGTCCGAGTCGGCGATCGGCAACTAGGAGAGACGACGAATGAGCCAGACCACCACCTACCTGCTCCGCGGCGCCCGCCTGCTGGGCGGCCACCCCACCGACCTCCTGCTGCGCGATGGCGTCGTCGCCGCCGTCGGCGCCGGCCTGGACGCCGGGGACGCGCGGGTCGTCGATGCGGAGGGGCTGATCGCCCTGCCCGGCCTGGTCGACCTGCACACCCACCTGCGCGAACCCGGCCGCGAGGACGCCGAGACCGTCGCCAGTGGTGCCCGGGCCGCCGCGATGGGCGGTTACACCGCGGTACACGCCATGGCCAACACCGACCCCGTCGCCGACACCGCCGGTGTCGTCGAGCAGGTCTGGCGGCTGGGCCGCGACGCCGGATACTGCGACGTGCAGCCGGTGGGCGCGGTCACCCAGAACCTCGACGGCGCGCACCTGGCCGAGCTGGGCGCGATGGCCGACTCCATCGCCGGGGTCCGCGTGTTCTCCGACGACGGCAAGTGCGTCTCCGACGCGCTGCTCATGCGCCGGGCGCTGGAGTACGTCAAGGCGTTCGACGGTGTCATCGCCCAGCACGCGCAGGAGCCACGGCTGACCGAGCACGCGCAGATGAACGAGGGCGTCGTCTCCGACCGGTTGGGCCTGGCCGGATGGCCGGCCGTCGCCGAGGAGGCGATCATCGCCCGCGACTGCCTGCTCGCCGAGCACGTCGGCTCGCGCCTGCACATCTGCCACGTCTCCACCAAGGGATCCGTGCAGATCATCCGCTGGGCCAAGAGCCGCGGTTGCGACGTGACCGCCGAGGTCACCCCCCACCACCTGCTGCTCACCGACGACCTCGCCGAGAGCTACGACCCGATCTACAAGGTCAACCCGCCGCTGCGCACCGCCGAGGACGTCCGCGCGCTGCGCGAGGGACTCGCCGACGGCACGATCGACTGCGTGGCCACCGACCACGCGCCCCACCCCATTGAGGCGAAGGAGACCGAGTGGTCCAACGCCGCGATGGGGATGATCGGGCTGGAGACCGCCCTTTCGGTGGTCCAGCACGCCATGGTCGACACCGGGCTGCTCGACTGGGCCGGGGTCGCCGAGCGCATGTCGGCCGCCCCGGCGCGCATCGGCCGTCTGGGCGGGCACGGCCGCCCGCTCGCGGTCGGCGAACCCGCCAACGTTACGCTTTATGACGCGGACGCCACGCGCGAGGTCGACCCGACGGCCATGGTCTCCAAGAGCGCCAACACCCCCTATCGGGGCATGCGCCTGCCCGGCCGGGTCGTCGCCACGTTCCTGCGCGGTGTTCCGACGGTTCTCGATGGGAAGATTCAGTGACCACACAAGCAGCCAACCCGAAGGTCCCCGCTCTGCTCGTGCTGGAGGACGGCCGGGTGTTCCACGGTCGTTCCTTCGGCGCCGAGGGCGAGACGTTCGGTGAGATCGTGTTCAACACCGGGATGACCGGTTACCAGGAGACCCTCACCGACCCCTCCTACCACCGCCAGATCGTGGCCATGACGGCCCCGCACATCGGCAACACCGGGGTCAACGACGACGACCCCGAGTCCGGTCGTATCTGGGTCGCCGGATACGTCGTGCGCGAGCCGGCCCGCTTCCCCTCCAACTGGCGTTCCCAGCGCACCCTCGACGAGGAGCTGCGCCGCCAGGGCGTCGTCGGCATCGCGATGTCCGGTACCCGCGCGCTCACCCGCCACCTGCGCGACCGCGGTGCGATGCGGGCGGGGATCAGCACCACCGAGACCGATCCCGCGGCCCTGCTGGAGCGGGTCCTGGCCAGTCCCGGGATGGCAGGGGCCGACCTGGCCGCCGAGGTCACCACGGCCCGGCCCTACGTGGTCCGTCCCCCCGAGGGGGTGGCCACCCGCTTCACGGTCGCGGCCGTCGACCTGGGCATCAAGGCCATGACCCCCCAGCGCCTGGCCGAACGCGGGTGCGAGGTGCACGTCCTGCCCGCCGACTCGACCGCCGAGGACATCCTCGCGCTCGACACCGACGGGGTGTTCTTCAGCAACGGCCCCGGCGACCCCGCCACCGCCGACGGCCCGGTCGCCGCGATGCGCGGCGTCCTGGAGGCGGGCAAGCCCCTCTTCGGCATCTGCTTCGGCAACCAGGTGCTCGGCCGCGCCCTCGGCCTGGGGACCTACAAGCTGCGATTCGGTCACCGCGGCGTCAACCAGCCGGTCCAGGACGTGCACACCAAGCGGGTCCACATCACCAGCCACAACCACGGCTTCGCGGTCGACGCGCCCACCGACGGCCCGTTCGACACCCCCTACGGCCGGGCCGAGGTCAGCCACGTCGACCTCAACGACGGCGTGGTCGAGGGGTTGCGGCTGCTGGACCGGCCCGCCTTCAGCGTCCAGTACCACCCCGAGGCCGCGGCCGGCCCGCACGACGCCGCCGAGCTCTTCGACGCGTTCTGCGACCTCATGGCCGAGCGGAAAGGCGCGGTGTCCGCGCGGGCCGCTGGGTGAGACACGCCGGAGCCGACCGTCGGCCTTCGCGCGAAGGCCGACGGTGACCCCCGGTCCCCGTCCCGCCTCTCCCCGACAGCCGGGGAACCCCGTCGTCCGCGGGGCGACCGCGCCGATCGCCGCGGGCCCCGCGCATCAACCACCTCCGCAGAGGAAGAGCAATGCCGCGCCGTAGTGACCTTTCATCCGTCCTCGTGGTCGGTTCCGGACCGATCGTCATCGGGCAGGCAGCGGAGTTCGACTACTCCGGCACCCAGGCCTGCCGGGTCCTCAAGTCAGAGGGCCTGCGTGTCATCCTGGTGAACTCCAACCCGGCCACGATCATGACCGATCCGGAGATCGCCGACGCCACCTACGTCGAGCCGATCACCCCCGAGATGGTCGAGAAGATCATCGCCAAGGAGCGTCCCGACGCCCTGCTGCCCACGCTGGGCGGGCAGACCGCCCTCAACACCGCTGTCGCGCTGCACGAGGCGGGGGTCCTCGACAAGTACGGCGTCGAGCTGATCGGCGCCAACGTCGAGGCGATCCAGTCCGGTGAGGACCGCGAGACCTTCAAGGGCATCGTCGAGCGGATCGGCGGGGAGTCCGCCCGCTCCCGCATCTGCCACACCCTGGAGGAGTGCCTGGCCGCGGCCGAGGAGCTGTCCTACCCGGTCGTGGTGCGGCCCTCGTTCACCATGGGCGGCGCCGGTTCGGGCTTCGCCCACAACGAGCAGGAGCTGCGCCGCATCGCCGGACAGGGCCTGGCGCTGTCGCCGACCACCGAGGTGCTCCTGGAGGAGTCGATCCTCGGCTGGAAGGAGTACGAGCTGGAGCTGATGCGCGACGCCAACGACAACGTGGTCGTCGTCTGCTCCATCGAGAACCTCGACCCCATGGGCGTGCACACCGGCGACTCGATCACGGTGGCGCCCGCCATGACCCTCACCGACCGCGAGTACCAGCGGATGCGCGACATCGGCATCGCGGTCATCCGCGAGGTCGGCGTGGACACCGGCGGCTGCAACATCCAGTTCGCCGTCCATCCCCAGACCGGCCGGATCATCGTCATCGAGATGAACCCGCGGGTCTCGCGTTCCTCGGCGCTGGCCTCCAAGGCCACGGGCTTCCCGATCGCCAAGATCGCCGCGAAGCTCGCGGTCGGCTACACGCTCGACGAGATCCCCAACGACATCACCGCCGAGACCCCGGCCAGCTTCGAGCCGAGCCTCGACTACGTCGTGGTCAAGGTGCCGCGGTTCGCCTTCGAGAAGTTCCCCGGAGCCGACCCCGGCCTCACCACGACCATGAAGTCGGTGGGCGAGGCCATGGCGATCGGCCGTTCCTTCCCCGAGGCGCTGCAAAAGGCGATGCGCTCCCTGGAGAAGAAGGGCGTCGGATTCACCTGGGCGGGCGAGCCCGGCGACAAGGACGAGCTGCTGCGCGCCGTCGCCACCCCCGGCGAGCGTCGGCTGCGCCTGGTCCAGCAGGCGCTGCGGGCGGGGGCGACGGTGGCCGAGCTGCACGCCGCCACCCGCATCGACCCGTGGTTCCTCGACCAGCTGCTGCTGCTGGAGGAGACCGCGCGCGAGCTGGCCGCGGCCCCCCAGGTGGACGCCGACCTGCTGCGCTCGGTCAAGCGGCTCGGTTTCTCCGACCAGCAGATCGGCGAGATCCTCGGCAAGTCCGAGGAGGTGGTGCGGGAGCTGCGTCACGCGCTCGGGATCCACCCGGTCTACCTGACCGTCGACACCTGCGCCGCGGAGTTCGCCGCCAACACGCCCTACCTGTACTCCAGCTACGACGAGGAGACCGAGGTCCCCGAGGGGAGCCGGCCCAAGGTCATCATCCTCGGCTCCGGCCCCAACCGCATCGGCCAGGGCGTGGAGTTCGACTACAGCTGTGTCCACGCCTCCTTCGCGCTGTCGCAGGCCGGCTACGAGACCGTGATGGTCAACTGCAACCCCGAGACGGTCTCCACCGACTACGACACCAGCGACCGGCTCTACTTCGAGCCGCTGACGCTGGAGGACGTCTTGGAGGTCGTCCGCGCCGAGCAGCTCACCGGCGAGGTGATCGGCGTGATCGTCCAACTGGGGGGCCAGACTCCTCTGGGCCTGGCGCGCGGCCTCCAGGAGGCGGGCGTCCCGATCGTCGGCACCAGCCCCGAGAGCATCGACCTGGCCGAGGACCGCGGCGCGTTCGGCAAGGTGCTCGCCGACGCCGGCCTGCCCGCGCCCAAGCACGGCATGGCCCAGTCCTTCGAGGAGGCCAAGGCGGTCGCCGACGAGATCGGCTACCCCGTCCTGGTGCGTCCCTCCTACGTGCTCGGCGGACGCGGCATGGAGATCGTCTACAACGAGACGATGCTGCGCGACTACATCGAGCGCAACGCCGAGGTGAGCACCGAACACCCGGTGCTCGTCGACCGCTTCCTCGACGACGCCATCGAGATCGACGTCGACGCCATCTACGACGGCGCCGACCTCTACCTCGGGGGCATCATGGAGCACATCGAGGAGGCCGGTATCCACTCCGGCGACTCGGCGTGCGCGCTGCCGGCGATCACGCTCGGCAACGAGGACATCGAGCGCATCCGCTACTCCACCGAGGCCATCGCCCGCGGGACCGGGGTGCGCGGCCTGCTCAACGTCCAGTACGCGCTGGCCTCGGGCGTGCTCTACGTCCTGGAGGCCAACCCGCGCGCCTCGCGCACCGTGCCCTTCGTCTCCAAGGCCACGGCCGTCCCCCTGGCCAAGGCGGCGGCCCGGGTCATGCTGGGGGCCTCGATCCGCGAACTGCGGGCCGAGGGGCTGCTCCCGGCCGAGGGCGACGGCGGCACGCTGCCGATGGACGCGCCGGTGTCGGTGAAGGAGGCGGTGCTGCCCTTCAACCGCTTCATCGACCGCAAGGGCGAGGGGGTCGACACGGTCCTCGGGCCGGAGATGCGCTCCACCGGCGAGGTCATGGGACTCGACGTCGACTTCGGGTCGGCCTACGCCAAGTCCCAGCTCGCCGCCTACGGGTCGCTGCCCCGCTCGGGGACGGTCTTCGTCTCGGTGGCCAACCGTGACAAGCGCACGATGATCTTCCCGGTCAAGCGGCTGGCCGACCTCGGTTTCGAGATCCTGGCGACCGAGGGGACGGCCTGGGTGCTGCGCCGTAACGGGGTCCAGGCCCAAGTCGTGCGCAAGCACAGCGAAGGGCCCGGTCCCAACGGGGAGCCCACCATCGTCGGGCTCATCCACGACGGCAAGGTGGACCTGATCGTCAACACCCCCTTCGGCGGTGCGGGACAGTCGGGCCCGCGCCTGGACGGTTACGAGATCCGCACGGCCGCGGTGGTGCGGGGCGTGCCCAGCGTCACCACGGTCCAGGGCCTGTCCGCCGCGGTCCAGGGCATCGAGGCTCTCGTGCGCGGCGACATCGGGGTGCGCTCGCTCCAGGAGCACGCCGAGAGCCTTCAGGCGCGCCGGGGCTAGACTCAGGGGCGGTCCGGACGCCCTGCTGTCGACAGCGGGGCGTCCGGCGTACCCGGACCCTCTTCGGACCGATTCGGTGGTTTCGCGCGTGCCGTGCTCGCGGTCCGCGACCTGTCCGGAGAAGCTGTGGGGGAACCGACGAGGGAGGCCGCCGGACCGGCGCGAGACGTGGAACCGGGTCCGACCGCCCCGGATCCACCGAGCGAAGCGAGGTCAGTGGACAGTGAGTGATTTCCGACCCGTGCAGATGCGCAGTCCGGTGCTGACGGTGCGGCGTGTCGACGCCTACCACGCCATCACCGTGGTGGCGCCGGGCATCGCCGAGAGGTTCCGTTCGGGACAGTTCGTCGCGGTGGCGGTGGGCGGTGAGCAGTCCAGCATGCTGCTCCGCCGCGCGTTCGCCATCCACGAGGTCAAGCCCGACTACGGGGGAACCGTGGAGTTCCTCTTCGCGGTGCGTGGACGGGGCACCGCCTGGCTGGCCGAGCGGCGTTCCAGGGACCTGCTCGACATCGTGGGGCCGCTGGGACGTCCCTTCCCGTTGCCGCGCGACCCGGTCAACTGCGTGCTGGTGGGCGGCGGCGCGGGGGCCGCGCCGCTGTTCCCATTGGCGCACACGCTGCGCCGGCGGGGCTGCCGGGTCGACTTCGTGCTGGGCGCGGCCGACGCGGAACGGGTCTTCGGCGCCATCACCGCGCGCAGGGTCGCCGAGACCGCGACCTTCACCACCGACGACGGCTCCTTCGGCCTGCGCGGCCAGGTCACCGAGGTGCTGCCCCAGGTCGTCGAGGACGCCCGCTCCGACGTGATCTACGCCTGCGGGCCGATGCCGATGCTGCGCGAGGTCACCGCGCTGGCGGCGCGCTACGACATCCCGGTGCAGGTGTCGGTCGAGGAGACGATGGCCTGTGGCACCGGGGTGTGCATGACGTGCGTCATCCCGGTGATCGGCGATGACGGCATCACCCGTATGACGCGCTCCTGTGTGGACGGTCCGGTGTTCCGGGGCGAGCGGGTGCGCTTCGACGACGTCGGCACCATCCCCTTCGACGCCCTGGGCGCCCCGGGCTGGAAGACGCACGGTGACGACGCCGTCCAGACGCGCGAGGCGGGTTAGCCGTGGCCGCGACGACTCCCGGCGCGACATGGTGGAAGGGCGCGGGCGGCCCCCTGCTCCCGCCGGTGGCCGAGGTGCCCGCAGGCGGCGGGGGGACACAGGAGGAGGCCCGGCGGACCGACGGGTCCGGCCGGGACGAGGCAACGAAAGGTGCGTCCGGGATGAGTCCCGACCTGCGGACCCGACTGGGGGACGTGGAGCTGGCCAATCCGATCATGACCGCGGCGGGTTGCGCGGGCGCGGGACGTGAACTGGCCCAGTTCTTCGACGTCGCCCGGATCGGCGCGGTCGTCACCAAATCGGTGATGCTGGAGCCGCGGGCGGGACGTCCGGCGCCGCGCATGGCCGAGACCCCCAGCGGGATGCTCAGCGCGATCGGGCTCCAGGGCCCGGGGATCGAGGTGTTCCTCCAGCGGGACCTGCCCTGGTTGCTGGCGCGCGGCGGGCGCGCCGTGGTCTCGATCGCGGGGGGCTCTGCCGAGGAGTACGCGGAGCTGGCCCGGCGCCTGTCCATGGCGCCGGGGGTCACGATGATCGAGATCAACCTGTCCAGCCCCAACCTGGCCGACCGCGGGCGCGACTTCACCGAGGACCCGGCGGCGGCGGCGCGGGTGGTGCGCGTGGTCCGCGCCTCGGCCCGCTCGGACATCCCGGTCTTCGCCAAGCTGTCGTCGGACGTGCCGGACCTGGTGGGGCTGGCCACGGCCTGCGCCGAGGCCGGGGCCGACGGGCTGTCCATGATCAACACGGTGCGCGGCATGGCGATCGACACCGCGACGATGCGTCCCGCGGTCGCCGGGGGGACGGGCGGGCTGTCGGGGCCGGCGATCCGCCCGATCGCGATCGCCTGCGTCTATCGGGTGCACGCCGCGCTGCCTGATGTTCCCATCATCGGGATGGGGGGCGTGCGCACCGGTTCCGACGCGTTGGAGTTCCTGCTCGCGGGGGCCTCGGCGGTGGCCGTGGGAACGGTCATCTTCCACGATCCCTCCGCCTGCGTGCGCATTCTGCGGGAGTTCGAGGAGGCCCTGGAGGAACGAGGCGTCGCCCGGGTGGGGGACCTCATCGGCGCCGCCCACCGACCTCTGGGAGCCACGGCGCTGCGTTGAACCGGGCGCGCTGAGATGGCCTGTGGCGGGCCGTTCCCGCTGGGAACGGCCGAGGAGAGGCCGAAGTAGCGGCGGGGCGGCCACGGCCCTTTGAGCGCCGCAGACGATGACAGATCCGGTGCCCGGCAGGTCCGGGCACCCCGAATCACCAGCGCGATCGCACTGCCACGGGCATGATCCGGTCCAGCCGGGGAACCGCACGGGGCAGTGCGCCCGCGTGGGCCCGGCACGGTGCCGTCGCGAGACGCGCGATGGCACCGTGCGTCCCCCACAGGGGCTCCGTCACCTGCGGACGCCCACGAGAGCCGCTCACCCGGAGAACGAAGGAGAACGAACGTGGTCGCGCCCATCGCCGTCGCCATCGACGCACCCGACATCGAGACCGCAGCCCGCTGGGCGTCGTCGGTCGCCCCGCACGTCAGTACGGTCAAGGTCGGCCTGGAGCTCTACCTGCGCTATGGGCCCGACGTCATCGCCTCCATGCGCGGCGCCAACAAGGTCGCGCTCTTCCTCGACCTGAAGTTGCACGACATCCCCGCCACGGTGGCCGGCGCCGCGCGCTCCGTCGCCCGGCTGCGCCCCTCGATCCTGACGGTCCACGCGGCGGGCGGGCGCGACATGATCCGCGCGGCCGTCGAGGCCGCCCCCGAGACCAGGATCGCCGCCGTGACCGTCTTGACCTCGCTGGAGGACGCCGCGTTGGAGGAGATCGGGCTGCGGGGCCCGGCCCACGACGCGGTCCGCCGCCTGGCCGTGCTGTCGGTGGAGGCGGGGGCGCGGGCGCTGGTGTGCTCGCCGCACGAGGTGTCCTCGCTGCGCGCGGAGGTCGGTCCGGACATCACGCTCATCACCCCCGGCGTCCGTCCTGCGGGGGCCGACAAGGGGGACCAGGCCCGCGTGGCGACGCCGGAGGAGGCGATCGCAGCGGGGGCCGATCTCTTGGTGATCGGTCGTCCGATCACCCGCGCCGCCGACCCCGGTGCGGCGGCGGCGACGATCGCCGCGGCACTGCGCAGGGCGTCGACGGCGTCGGCGTGACCCTCGGTAGGCCCACTTACGGTCATAAGTGGGAGGGATAAAGGCCCAACCGAAATGTGGCCGAAATGGGCCGGAGTGGGAAAGGTCACGTCGGTTCCGGTCCTGGAAGGGGAAAGAGGGAGGCGGCTGCGCAAGAGGCCGGAATCCCGATTTTCATCACCTCTCCGCGATCGCCTGATAACGCAACGTAGTTAGTTGGACGAAATAGCGCTTGAAAAGCCACTTTGCGTTGCCGAACAGGCCCGGAACCTACTAACTTGCGCAGGCGTCCGCCCTCCGCAAACGAGAGAAAACCGAGGTGACCCGGCGTGGCCCTTCCTCCCCTCACTCCTGAACAGCGCGCCGCGGCTCTGGAAAAAGCCGCGAAGGCCAGAAAAGAGCGTGCGGAAGTCAAGAACCGTCTCAAGCACGGTGGCATCTCCCTGTCCGAGGTCCTCGCCGACGGGCAGACCGATGACGTCATCGGCAAGATGAAGGTCTCCGACTTGCTGCAGTCGCTCCCCGGCGTCGGCAAGGTCCGCGCCAAGCAGATCATGGAGCGCCTCAACATCGCCGAGTCCCGGCGTGTCCGTGGTCTCGGGGCCAACCAGCGCGCCGCGCTGGAGCGCGAGTTCGGCAGCGCCGAATAACCGGACGATCCCGAGCGGGAGATCCGGCACGTGGATGTCCCGCTCGGTGACCGCAGGTCGCGAGCCCTAGGCTCCGGCCGACCGGACACCGATGCCGCGGTGTGACCTGGGGCGAGAGCGATCTTCCGATCGCGATCCCGCCCGGTCGCGCCGCGGCACGGTGGTATAAAAGACCCATGCCAACGGCCCGCTCGATGTGCCGGAACGGCTTTATGGGGCCGTCCGCGACGAGGTCGGGCGCACGGCACGCGCGTCGCCTTCGTCCACGCGGTGCCGGAGCACGAACAACCGTCGATCCGCTCGCGCGGGGTTGAGAGTTTGGAATCCAGTGCCTGTTGAGCCGCGGAACGACGCCAGCCCTACCAGCCCGTCGAAGAGGCTCATCGTCCTGTCGGGGCCGTCGGGAGTGGGCAAGAGCACGGTCGTCAAGGAGATCCGCCGACGCCACCCCGAGGTGTGGCTCTCGGTCTCGGTGACCACCCGCGCCCCTCGTCCGGGCGAGACCGATGGCGTCGAGTACCACTTCGTCTCCGACGAGGAGTTCGACCGCCTCGTGGCCGAAGGGCAGCTGTTGGAGTGGGCCGAGTTCTCGGGAAACCGCTACGGGACCCCGCGCCGTCCCGTCGTCGAACGGCTCGCCGGCGGCGATCCCGTGCTGCTGGAGATCGAGCTCCAGGGGGCGCGCCAGGTCCGCGAGAACATGCCCGACGCCTATCTCGTCTTCCTGGCCCCGCCCTCGTGGGACGAGCTGGTGCGCCGGCTGACCGGCCGCGGCACCGAATCGCCCGAGGTGATCCGCCGCCGCCTCGACACGGCCCGCGTCGAACTCGCGGCCGAGAAGGAGTTCGACACCACGCTCGTCAACACGTCCGTGCGCGACGTGTGCGATGAGCTGCTAGCGTTGATGTTCGCGCCGTCTGTGTGATAGGGGCGACCCGACAGGGCGGCAGCCCAGGGGCGCTCTGCGACGGCCACCGCACGATCCACCCACGGCCCCGTCGACACGGGGCCGGTCGATATCCGGGAGTACGCAACGTGGCTGGCACCCTGCCTGTCGCCGAAGGCATCACCAACCCGCCCATCGACGAGCTCCTGCAGGTCGTCGACAGCAAGTACAGCCTGGTCACCATGGCCTCCAAGCGCGCTCGGCAGATCAACGCCTACTACGCCCAGCTGGGCGAGGGCCTGCTCGAGTACGTCGGGCCGCTCGTCGAGACCCAGGTCCAGGAGAAGGCGCTGTCCATCGCCCTGCGCGAGGTCAAGGAGGGGCTGCTCAGCGCGGACCCCTACGAGGGCGTCTGAGACGGACCGTCCGGGGTCGCCCACCAGGGGCCGGGGCGGTTTCGTTAGGGTTCGACCGTGAGCACTGAACACCAGCCCGAAGTCGTCCTGGGAGTGGGCGCGGGCATCGCCGCCTACAAGGTCTGCGACCTGTTGCGGCGCTTCACCGAATCCGGGCACGGGGTCACCGTCGTGCCGACCGCCGAGGCGTTGCGTTTCGTCGGTGAGCCGACGTGGGCCGCGCTGTCCGGCCGTCCGGTCGCCACCGGTGTGTGGGACGGGGTCCACGAGGTCCCGCACGTACGCATCGGCCAGCGCGCCGATCTCGTCTTCGTCGCCCCCGCCACCGCCGACCTGCTCGCCAGGGCGGCCCACGGCCTGGCCGGCGACCTGCTCACCAATACGCTGCTCACCGCCCGCTGTCCGGTGGTGTTCGCTCCGGCGATGCACACCGAGATGTGGGAGCACCCGGCCACACAGGCCAACGTCGCGACACTGCGATCGCGGGGCGCCATCGTCTTGGACCCGGCGGTGGGCCGGCTCACCGGCGCCGACACCGGCCGTGGCCGGCTGCCCGACCCCGCCGAGCTGTTCGCCGTGGGACGGCGCGTGCTCGCGCGCGGCGCCCTGTCCACCGATCTGGCCGGCCGGCGGGTGGTGATCTCGGCGGGGGGCACCCGCGAGCCCATCGACCCGGTCCGGTTCATCGGCAACCGTTCCTCGGGACGGCAGGGGTACGCGCTGGCGGCCACCGCGGTGGCCCGCGGCGCCCAGGTCACCCTCGTCTCGGCCAACGTGGAGCTGGCCGACCCCGCGGGGGTCGAGGTGCGCAGGGTCGGTTCCGCGTTGGAGCTGCGCGAGGCCGTTCTGGCCGAGGCGCCCGCGGCCGACGCCGTGGTGATGGCCGCGGCGGTCGCCGACTTCCGGCCCTCCAGTGAGGCCGGTGGGAAGATCAAGAAGACGGGGGCCGCACCCGCGCCGATCACCCTGGTCGAGAACCCTGACGTGCTCGCCGAGCTGGTGCGCGAGCGCGCGCGGGCTGACCAGGTCATCGTCGGGTTCGCGGCCGAGACCGACGACGTCTTGGAGAACGGGCGCGCCAAGCTCGCCCGCAAGGGCTGCGACCTGCTCGTGGTCAACCAGGTCGGTCGGGGCAGGGCCTTTGGGACCGTCGACAACCAGGCGGTCGTGCTCGGCCGCGACGGTACGAGCACCGAGATCCCGCGCGGTCCCAAGGAGGATCTGGCCGATCGGGTGTGGGATCTGGTGACGGAAAGGCTGTCCCGGTGAAAACCCACCGGTAAGGTCGTCATTTGGTGGGATTCCATGGTGACATGCCATCGCCGGTGTCGTACTGTTGTGCGGATGCCGTGCGGGAAGGCGCCCTACTACAGTGGTTCCCACCAATCGATCGCGTCGGCCGGAGACCTGCGGGCGGTAGCGTCCCTCGGGTACCGATCGCCGCCGACAACTGTCAGCCAGCAGCCGCTGCAAGGAGTCCCTCAACGTGTCCCGTCGCCTTTTCACCTCCGAGTCGGTCACCGAAGGCCACCCCGACAAGATGGCCGACCAGATCAGTGACGCGATCCTCGACGCAATGCTCAAGGACGACCCGAAGAGCCGGGTCGCCGTCGAGACGCTGATCACCACCGGGCAGGTGCACGTCGCCGGTGAGGTCACCACCGAAACCTACGTCGACATTCCCAGCATCATCCGGGAGAAGATCCTCGAGATCGGCTACGACTCCTCCGCGAAGGGATTCGACGGGGCCTCCTGCGGGGTCTCCGTCTCGATCGGCGCGCAGTCCCCCGACATCGCCCAGGGCGTGGACACCGCTTACGAGAAGCGCGAGAACCAGGACTCCGACGACCTCGACCTCCAGGGCGCGGGCGACCAGGGGCTGATGTTCGGTTACGCCAACCGCGAGACCCCCGAGCTCATGCCCCTGCCGATCAAGCTCGCCCACGCGCTGTCCCAGCGGCTGTCCGAGGTGCGCCGCGACGGCACCATCCCCTACCTGCGCCCTGACGGGAAGACCCAGGTCACGATCGAGTACGACGGCGCCACCCCGGTCCGGCTGGACACCGTCGTGGTCTCCAGCCAGCACGCCTCGGACATCGACCTCGGCGAGCTGCTCACGCCCGACATCAAGGAGCACGTGATCGCCCCGGTCGTGGCCAGCTACGGCCTCGAGACCGACGACTACCGCCTCCTGGTCAACCCGACCGGCCGCTTCGAGATCGGCGGCCCCATGGGAGACGCCGGTCTGACCGGCCGCAAGATCATCGTCGACACCTACGGCGGCTACGCGCGCCACGGTGGCGGCGCCTTCTCCGGCAAGGACCCCTCCAAGGTCGACCGTTCCGCGGCCTACGCCACGCGCTGGGTGGCCAAGAACGTCGTGGCCGCGGGGCTGGCCGAGCGCGCCGAGGTCCAGGTCGCCTACGCCATCGGCAAGGCGCACCCGGTCGGCGTCTTCCTGGAGACCTTCGGCACCGAGCAGGTCGCCCCCGAGCTGATCGAGAAGGCGGTCCTCGAGGTCTTCGACCTGCGTCCGGCCGCCATCATCCGCGACCTCGACCTGCTGCGCCCGATCTACTCCAAGACCGCCGCCTACGGTCACTTCGGCCGCGAGCTCCCGGAGTTCACCTGGGAGCGCACCGACCGGGCCGAGGCGCTGAAGAGCGCCGTCGGGGCCTGACCGCCTGCCCCGCACGCGACAACGCCGGGACGGGACCCGCGCGGTCATGCGCGGGTCCCGTCCCGTCTCGTCCATGGGCGCCTCAGGAGGCCGAGGGCAGGCGAGCCAGCGTCCATTTCTGCACGGCCTCCAGCGGCCCCTGCGAGAAACGGCGCAGCCACAGGGAAGCCGCCACGACCAGCAGCAGGCTGACCGCGGCCCACAGGCCCAGCACCCACCACGGCCCACTGCCGGCCATCCGCTCGGCCAGTCCCAGCCCGAAGCCGTAGCACAGCAGCATGCACGCCACGTTCTGCGCGACATAGCCCGACAGCGCCGTACGGCCCAGCGCCGACAGGCCGTGCGTGAGCGGCCCCGGACGCCGGACGCGGTCCATCACGACCCCCACCAGGCCGATGTAGCCGATCGCCAGTACCGGCGCGGCGACGTAGCGGTCGAGCAGGAAGAAGTCGGGCCCGGCCAACGTCGTCGCCAGGTTCAGCGGCAGGCCCGCGCCCACGCCCCAGACCAGCATGCGCGTCCGTATGCGCCGCCCGGAGGCGCCGGGATCGAACGCCCCGGCCCTGAACAGCCGCACCCCCACCAGGAACAGGCACACCATCAACGGCAGCGCCACCACCATCTCGGCGCGGAGCACGGCCACGTTGGCCAGCCGGAAGGCCACCAGGTCGAGGTAACCGCCCTGGGCGTAGAGCGCGACCACGGGATCCTCGACCGCGGAGGCGTCCCCGCCGCCGGGTTCGGAGCGGGCCGCGGCCACCAGCACCACGGTCAACGCGGTCATCGCGATGACGTGGAACGCCCCCGAGCCCCACAACGCGACCCGCTGGACCACGCGGGAGCGGGGGAGCAGCCACGCGACGATCAGCGCGGTCACCGCGTACCCCATGAGCACGTCCCAGGCGAACACCAGGGTGAAGTGCACCGCCCCCTCGAACAGCAGGAACAGCGCCCGCCAGCGGTAGCGCCCGGGCCAACGGTCCCCTCGCCGGGCCGCCGAACGGAACTGGATCGCCAGGCCCACGCCGAACAGCACGGTCAGCAGGGCCAGGAACTTTCCGTTGGCGGCGAAGCGGAGCAGCACCTCGGCGATTCCGGAGAGCGAGGGGTCCGTCAGCAGCGAGTCCAACGGCACCAGTGGAGTGCCGGCCGCCAGCGGAGCGATGTCGCCGCCCGGGGCGGTGAAGATCCACACGTTCGTGCCGAGCGTGCCCAGGATCGCCACGCCACGTAACACGTCGAGCAGCGGCAGTCGCCGCGCCGCGGCCGGCCCCGCGGCTACTCCGGTCCGTGTGGTCGTGGTCTCCATCGTCAGCGTCCCTCCATCAGTCGGCCGCCCTTCCGGCCGGAACGCTTCCGATACTTCCGCCCGGGCGTCTCCCGCGCCTCCTGCCGAATGCCGAACCGGGATGCTGCTTTCGGAGGACTCTCAGGGACGGATCTCCCCCTGACATGCCGGAGGCGGCGTCGCGGGATCCACCGCGACGCCGCCTCCGGCGGGCCTCAGATGCGAATGGTGGTGCTGCGCACGATCTCGAACACCGGATGGTTGGGTGCCGCCTCCACGAACTCGGTGTCGGAGGAGTCACGGCCCACCTCGAAGTAGGAACCGACCACCACGGCCCGGGGATGGGCGAGGTACTCGCGCAGTACCGGCGCCGCCCGTTCGGGTTCGACCTCGAGAACGCTGATCAGCTCGATCCAACCGCCCCGGCGCAGCGTCGCGATGCCCTCCTTGCGGAGGTTGCGGACCCAGCCCACGGGGCCGTAGGGAGCGACCAGGAAACGGCCGTTGGCGTTCTCCACGAGACTGATCGGCGTTGTACGCAGGAACCCGGACTTCGCGCCGCGGGTGGTGAGCAGGTGGGTCTCCCGTGGCGCGGCGCCGTACTTGACGAGACCGCCGATGAGGGCGTTCGCCGTGCGTCGCAGTCTGGTCATCTCAAATCGCCTGGTGCCGTTCGTCATCGCCTCTCCCTACGTCGCACTCCCCTCCATTCTGGGGGGCGCGACGATCACCTCGCGCGCACCCTCCATACCCGCCGGCCCGACGGCGAACCCGCGGGGGCGAAGGGGCTCATCGGAACGCCGGGATACCCGTCACCGCCTGTCCCAGACTGAGCGCGTGCACCTCCTCGGTGCCCTCGTAGGTGGCCACGGTCTCCAGGTTCAGCAGGTGCCGCAGCACCGGATACTCCAGGGTGATCCCGTTCGCGCCGTGGATCGACCGCGCGGCGCCGGCCACCCGTTGGGCCGCCGCGACGTTGGCAAACTTGCCGTAGCTGACCTGGGTGTGGTGGCAGGCGCCGGCGTCCTTGAGCCGGCCGATCTGGAGCGCGGTCAGGGCGGCGGAGTTGACGTCCACGACCATGTCGGCGATCTTGCGCTGGGTGAGTTGGAAGGCCGCGATCGGACGGCCGAACTGCACCCTCGTGCCGGCGTACTCCAGCGCGGCCTCGTAGCAGGCGCGCGCCGCGCCGGCGACCCCCCACACGATCCCGTAACGGGCCTCGTTGAGGCACGACAACGGCGCGCCCAGACCGGCCGCACCGGGAAGCCGCGCCGACTCCGGCAGCCGCACTCCGTCGAGCACCAGTTCGGAGGTGATCGACGCGCGCAACGACAGCTTGCGGTGGATCACGTTGGCGCTGAAGCCGGGCGTTCCCGCGGGGACGAGGAACCCGCGGATCCCCTCTTCCGTCGTCGCCCAGACCACGGCGACATCGGCCACCGAGCCGTTGGTGATCCACATCTTCGTCCCGTCGAGGATCCAGTCGGAGCCGTCACGGCGGGCGCGGGTGCGCATCGATCCGGGGTCGCTGCCGGAGTCCGGTTCGGTCAGTCCGAAGCAGCCGATCGCCTCGCCGGCCGCCATGCGCGGCAACCACTCCCGTTTCTGCTCCTCCGAGCCGTACCGGTGGATCGCGGTCATCGCCAGTGACCCCTGGACCGACACGAAGCTGCGCAGCCCCGAGTCCACCGCCTCCAGTTCACGACAGGCCAGCCCGTAGGCGACCGCGCTCGTCCCGGCGCACCCGTAGCCCTCCAGGTGCATGCCGAACACGCCGAGGTCGCCGAACGCCTTGGCCAGTCCGCGAGGGTCGGGGATCGTGCCGGCCTCGAACCAGTCGGCGACGTGGGGGAGGAGCTCCCGGGTCGCGAAGTCGCGGACCGTGTCGCGGATCGAGCCCTCCTCCGCGTCCAGCGACGTGTCAACGGCGAGGAAGTCCCGCGCGTCGGGGGCGGCGGGCTTGTGCTGGTCGCCCATGATGGGTCCTTTCGGTTGTGGTGTGGATGTCCAGGGAACCGAGCGTGCCGGCGGGCGGATCGTCAGGGAGTGGCCTGCCGGGCCGCGCCCCGGTCGATCATCCCGCCGATCTGCTCGGCCGTGAAGCCCAGCTCGGCGAGCACGGAGGCCGAGTGCTGACCCAGGAGGGGAGGCGGTGACACCGCGCCGGCGTCATCGGCCTGGGACTCCAGCCGGAAGCCGGCCCGGACCAGGTCCAGGCGCCCGGCGGTGGGGTGGTCGGTCGTCATGGTGACGTCGTCGCCGGCCGCGTCGGCCGTGCGGATCGCGTCGAGCACGCCACGCACCCGGCCCACCGGCACGCCCGCCTCCATCAGCAGCCGGGTCCACTCCTCGGCGCCGCGCCCACGCAGTACCGAGGTGATCTCGGCGACCAGTTCCCCGCGATGCTCCACCCGGCCGGGGTTGGTGGCGTAGCGTGGGTCGGCCGCCAGGTCCGGCCGCTCCAGCACGGCGCACAGGCGCCGGTACAGCGTGTCGTTGCCGGCGGCGATCACGATGTCGGAATCGGCGGTGGGAAAGACCTGGTAGGGCACGATCGCGCCGTGGGCGTTGCCGGCGCGTCCCGGCTCGCGGCCGGTGACCAGGGCCTGCTGGGCGAGGTTGACCAGCCCGGACAGGGCGGAGCCGATCAGCGACACGGTGACGTGCTCGCCCCTTCCCGACGCGCGGGCGCGCACCAGCGCGCCGAGGATCGCCACGGCCGCGTTGAGCCCGGTCAGGACGTCGGTCACGGCGACGCCCACCTTGGCCGGCGCGCCGTCTGGCTCGCCCGTCACCGCCATCAGCCCGCTCTCCGCCTGCACGATCAGGTCGAACCCCGGCCGTTGGGCGGGGACGTGCCCGGGGCCGAAGCCGCTGATGGAGCAGTAGACCACCGCGGGGTTGCGCTCCCGCACCGCCGCGTACCCCAGGCCGAGCCGTTCGGCCACACCCGGACGGAAGTTCTGGACCACCACGTCGGCGCGCGCGCACAGCTCCCGCACCGCGGCCAGACCGTCGGGGTCCTTGACGTCCACGGCCAGACTCCGTTTGCCGCGGTTGACGGCCAGGTAGTAGGCGGCCTCCCCACCGGCCCGGGGCGGTCCCCACGAGCGGGTGTCGTCTCCGTGACCGGGGTGTTCCACCTTGACGACCTCGGCTCCGAGGTCGGCCAGCAGCATGGTGGCGTAGGGCCCGGCGAGCACCCGGGACAGGTCGGCGACGAGGATCCCGTCCAGGGGACCGGAGGGGGCGGTGCGATCGGTGTCGGTCATCCTCGGGAACACTCCTCATGCGTGCCGGCGCGGGAAGCGCGCAACTGGTGACAGGTCTCCAGACAGCGGCGGAGTGCCGTGGCCAGCGCTCCCCCCGACTGCCCGGCGTAACGGGTCTGGACGCGACGCACCATTTCGGCGGTGTCGGTACGGACCGACAGCCCCTCCACGAGACAGCGGAAGAACTCTCGGGCGAGATCGGTCAGCAAGGTGGTGTCCGCGGCGACGACGCGGCCGTCGGAGAGGTCGACGGCGAGCACGACCCCCAGCCGTTCGTATTGGGAGTGACCGGCGACCGTGTCGGGAAGGCGGGCGTAGCCCGAGACCAGGACCACGTCGGGGTTGTCCAGGAGCGGCCGGAAACGGTCGTGTGCCTGCACGGTGCTGTTCCTCCAGAGGGCATGCGAGTACTCCATGTCTTGCACTGGAGTCTCGCGCCTGGACAGGACGACCGGGAAGGACCGGTCACCCTCGGCGGGAGGGCAGGCCCTCCCAGTATGTCGGATCCGATCGTGGCGGTGTCAACGCTCCCACCCCCGAACAGCCCGGTTTGCCTTCCCCAGGGGAGCGTGCGCTATAGTCCGGGCCAGGTCATGAGCGCCAGCGCCAAGCCCCGGCTCGCTGGCCGGCAACCCTCCTTCCGCGGTGGGGTGCCCCGGGTGAGGACCAGGTCGAGACACGACCACCAACGTCAACGTGTCAGACAAGCGCGGACCCCGTCCGACGGTGCCAGCAGATGCGCCCTGGGGTCCTCTGTGACTCTGAGAGGTGCCTGATGACAGCTATCGCCCCGTCCCCGCTCGCTTCCACCGACCTGCCCGACGCCCCCGCCGTGGTCGGGACCGGACTGCGGGTTCCGCTGGTCACCGGCGGGAGCGCCGAGTACGCCAACCTCGACCACGCGGCCAGCGCCCCGTGCCTGGAGGCGGTCCGCGAGGCCGTCGAACAGGCGCTGCCCCGTTACGCGAGCGTGCACCGCGGGGCCGGACTGCACTCGCAGATCAGCACGGACGCCTACGAGCGGGCCCGGGCCTCGGTGGCGCGCTTCGTCGGCGCCGGCGAGGAGGACACGGTGGTGTTCGTCCGCGGCACCACCGACGCGCTCAACCTCCTGGCGCGGTGTCTGCCGCGGGGCACCACCGTGGTGCTGTTCGCCGGAGAGCACCACGCCAGCCTGCTGCCCTGGGAGCACGAGGGGAGCCGGGCGGGCGAGGTCGTCCGGCTCCCGCTGCCCGGCGGGCCGGAGGAGGCGGTCGAGGCCGCCCGCGCCGCGCTGCGGGCCGCGCGGCCGGGACCCCGCCTGTTGTGCGTGACGGCGGCGTCCAACGTCACCGGCGAGGTGTGGCCGATCGAGGAACTGGCGCTGGTGGCGCGGGAGGAGGGGGCGCGCGTCGTGGTGGACGCCGCCCAGCTCGTCCCGCACCGGCCCTTCGACCTGGCGGCCTGCGGCGCCGACTACGTCGCCTTCTCCGGCCACAAGCTCTACGCGCCCTTCGGCTGTGGCGTGCTCGCCGGACGCGCCGACTGGCTCCGGGCGGCCGACCCCTACCTGGCCGGTGGTGGCGCCACCGCCAACGTCACCGACGCCGGTGTCGTCTGGAGCGACCTACCGGATCGGCACGAGGCGGGCAGCCCCAACGTCATCGGGGCGGTGGCGCTCGCCGCGGCCTGTGAGGCCCTGACCGAGGCGGGGTGGGAACATCTGCGCCTGCGGGAGGAGCTGTTGCTCGGCCGGTTGCGGGACGGCCTGGCGGGAATCTCCGCGGTGACCGAGCTCGCGTTGTGGGGGACGGGGTGGCCACGGGTGGCGATCACGTCGTTCGTCGTGGAGGGGGTGGCGGGTGACCTGCTGGCCGCGGCGCTGTCCGCCGAGTACGGGATCGGCGTGCGCGACGGCCTGTTCTGCGCCCACCCCCTCACCCGGGCGCTCCTGCCGGAGGGACACGGACGCGCGGTCCGGGCCAGCATCGGGCTGGGGACGACCCCGGAGCACGTGGACCGCCTCGTCCACGCGGTCGCCGAACTCGTGGCGGAGGGACCCCGGTGGACCTACGCACGCGAGGAGGGGCGGATCGTCCCGGTTCCGGACCTCCGCCTCCACGGGTAAAGGACAAAAGACTTTTCAGAGGACAAAATTCGCTTAAATAAAGTGAGAATTATCCCGGGGGGATAAAAGTCCGAAGAGGCGGTAGCATCGGGCGCTAATGAACGGGCACCGTAACGGAGCCGGAATGGATCACGAGTCCACTCCGGTCCGGGCGCCCATCAGCCGACGGCTCGGGGAGCGCGATCGTGACTGATCACTGGTGGGCGACGAGGACCGACCGGCGGCCGAGCGTGCTGGAGATCCCCTGGCCGCGCGTGGTCCGGCTGGACGAACGACGTAGCGGGCCGCGCCGTGCGGCACCACGGGCACAAGCGATCGTGAAACCTCCCTCTCCCCTGGAACGGGCCCAGACCGCCTTCCTGCGCCGGGCCGTCGGCTACCTGGCCGCGGATCTGCGCGTCCGCCAGTACATCACCCTGGGCGCCGACGCCGCCGCCGTCGGCGCCGCCCGGGACGCCGCCCGGGAACACGTCCCCGACCCCCACTTCCTACGGATCGACACCGACTCCGTCCCCTCCCTGGCCGGCCGCGGACAGGCGGGGGAGGAGGAGATCACGGTCCTACGCGCCGGCGGTCTCCCCGCGGGGGAGCTCATCGGCCGGCTCCGCGTCCGGGGGCTGGTCGACTTCACGGCACCGGTCGCCGTGTTCGTCCTCGACGCCCAGCTTCGCCTCACGGGCCCGCTCCAACCGCACAAACTGGCGGCGACGTTCCACGCGGTGCTGTGCCCGGGCAGCCACCTCGCGATCACCCGGCCGCCCCACGGCTGCCCCGACACGCGGAGCCGGGAACACACCGCCGAGCTGTTCGCCCCGTTCCGGCTGATCGAACCCGGCCTCGCCGACATGGCCTGGTGGCCCTACCCCGACGAGGAGGTCACCGGTCGCGGAACCGGAGTCCTCGCCGGGGTGGCGCGCCGCTCCTGAGACAGCGGGGCGCCCCGCTGCCGGCTAGGCGACCTCGTCGCGCTCACGCCAGGCGCTCAGGTAGGCCCGGGTCATCCAGGCGTCGGCCCAGGCGTGGTCGGGCCGCTCGGGCAGGAACGACGACCTCGACAGTTCCTCCAGCCGTTCCTCCAACCCCTTCGCCGCCTCCAGGGCCTCCTCCCGCGTGAAGCGCCCACGGCGCAGGTCGCGCAGCCACGGCCCCCACGGGTCGGGGATCGGCAACGTGATCCGCCCGGTCTCCAGCAGTTCCACGCCCTGCACCCCCAGACGCACCATGTGCATCGCGAACTTCACGTCGAAGCCGTAGCGGTCGACCAGCTCGGGCCGGTTGGTGCGGCGTCCGCCGCGTCGGCCGAGCAGGCTGTCGCGTTGGGTTCGCAGGTAGCCCAGGAAACGGTGGCCGGCCTGCCGGGAGACGATGCGGGAGGCCGAGGCGCGCAGCTCCTCCCCCAGGGGAGAGAGGTGGACGATCTCCGCGTCGGGCACGAACAGCGGCAACAGGACCGTGGGATTCCCGCTCAGGGCCAGCCGCATCCACTTGCGCAGCGAGTACACGGTGAGATCGAGGTCGCCGGGACCCGATCGAGCGCCTTCGGGCTGGGAACGGAAGACGTACTGCTCGAAGGAGCGCAGCCCGATCACGTACTCGGGCGGTTCCACGCAGATCCCCATCTCGTCGCGGTCGTTCAGACCGTCGACGGAGGTTCCGTGCACGCCGGAGCCGACCTGGCAGAGCAGGATCGTGCCCTGGTCGGCGATCCGCGCGGCCTCGGGGGTGGAGTGCTTCACCTGCGCCTCCTGGAGTGATGGGGACGAATGGGACCGACGGTAACGGCACCCTCCGACATGAGGCACCTGGTTTTCCGGAGGCTCCGGCACACCGGAACGGGGACGGTGGGACGGGCGACGGCCGGCGGTGCTGTTCCACTCGTGCCAGGCCCCGGCGACAAAGGGACCGGGGCATCGCCGAATTCACGGAAGAACATGAATTCGATGGCTTGAGACATCACTTTCCGTGGAGGATCGGGCGGATGGCGGAGCGGGACATGGGCCCATGCCTGCCGCCGGAGCCACTGCGCGCGATAGAAGGGCCGGAACCGTTCCGGTGGCCGGATGGGGAAACCACTCCGGTCCCGTGAAGATCGGTCGCGTAGGGTCCTCATCTGGAAACCGCTCGTGGAGGAGTGGAGGAGAGGCATGGCCGTTTCAGGGTGGATCGACAAGGCGTTCTCGTCTACGGCCGTTCTCGTGGTGCTCTCCGGGTGTTCGCTGGAGGATGTGATCGAACCTCAATTGGAGGTTCCGGATCCCACGGTGTCTCCGCCTGAGGCGTCTTTGGAGGGGTTCGCGGAGTTCAGTGACCTGTCGTTGCCTGAGGGGGTGCGGGAGGTCGGTGTGGATTCGGGGTTCGACGATTACGGGCG
The DNA here is from genome assembly GCF_054780875.1 of Marinactinospora endophytica. Lineage (NCBI taxonomy): Bacteria > Bacillati > Actinomycetota > Actinomycetes > Streptosporangiales > Nocardiopsidaceae > Marinactinospora > Marinactinospora endophytica. Next base: position 584,170 of record NZ_BAAGVM010000001.1, read on the forward strand.
GGTCGTCTACTGGATCGATTTCGTGATCGACGACCATAAGGCCGCGGAATCCGTCTGCGAGCAGGCGGGGATCTTCCTGCCATACAGTGATGGTGTTCCCGCATATGAGCGTGAGAAGTTGCGTATCGATCCCGCGGATCTGGAACGCCATTCAGGCGTTCCGCGGGGTTGTGAGGCCCTTATCGGTGATCTCAGTACGGAGGTCATGGCGGTGGTCTTGTATCCGGATCCTTCGGAGGAGGGGCCGGCCAAGGTCTACATGTCGGAGTACGAGGTATCGCGGTGACGTTGACACCACCGCCGGAGTGCCACCTCCTATACCCGGCCGCCATGGAACGTGGTGATGAGGCGATGAGGGGGACCGGTCCGATGGGTGTCCGTAAGGTGTTCTTTCTGTCGGCTGTTCTCGTGATGCTTGTCGGGTGCTCGCTGGAGGATGTGATCGAGCCTCGATGGGAGGTTCCGAATCCTACGGTGCCTCCGCCTGAGGCGTCTTTGGAGGGGTTCGCGGAGTTCAGTGACCTGTCGTTGCCTGAGGGGATGCGGGAGGTCGGTGTGGATTCGGGGTTCGACGATTATGGGCGGGTCGTCTATTGGATCAGCTTTGTGATCGATGATCATGGGGCCGCGGAATCCGTCTGCGAGCAAGAGGGAAGTCTTCTCTCGTACGCCGATGGCCTGGCCGAGTACGAACGGGAACAGCTTCGGATCGATCCCGCGGATCTGGAGCGCTACCCGGGACCTCCCCGGGGGTGTGAGTTCCTTGTCGGTGATTTCAGCACGCAGCTCATAGCGGTGGTCCTGTATCCGGATCCTTCGGAGGAGGGGCCGGCCAAGGTCTACATGTCGGAGTACGAGGTGTCGCGGTGAGATCGGTCCTCTCGCTGGGGAGCGGCACCCTTGCTCTCCGGCGTCATGGAACGCGGTGGCGAGATGAAGGGGATGCCGGCGGGCGCGCCGCCGGCCATGGGCGGGGGCGAAGGGGGTGCCTCTCCGTTCGACCGCCTGCTCTCCTTCCAAGGGAGGGGATGACGGTACGGAACACGTGTCCGCGTAAATCACCGGCGGCAGTTGGAACTGGAACGATGACAAGCCCATCGATATCGAACACACCAATCTGGGAGTGAAGTGGCCGGTTCCATGCGTGTCCGTGAGGTGTTCTTTCTGTCGGCTGTTCTCGTGGTGCTCTCCGGGTGTTCGCTGGAGGATGTGATCAAGCCTCGATGGGAGGTTCCGGATCCTACGGTGTCTCCGCCTGAGGCGTCTTTGGAGGGGTTCGCGGAGTTCAGTGACCTGTCGTTGCCTGAGGGGATGCGGGAGGTCAGCGTGGATTCGGGGTTCGACGATTACGGGCGGGTCGTCTATTGGATCAGCTTCGTGATCGATGACCATGAGGCGGCGGAATCCGTCTGTGAGCAGGTAGGAAATTTCCTGTCATACGGTGATGTTTTGGCCGAGCGTGAACGGGAGCGGCTTCGGATCGATCCCGTGGATCTGGAGCGCTACCCGGGCCCGCCGTGGGGGTGTGAGGCCCTTGTCGGTGATCTCAGTACGGAGGTCATGGCGGTGGTCTTGTATCCGGATCCTTCGGAGGAGGGTCCGGCCAAGGTCTACATGTCGGAGTACGAGGTATCGCGGTGAGATCGGTCCGGCGTCATGGAATGCGGTGATGAGGCGATGAGGGGAACCGGTCCGATGGGTGTCCGTGAGGTGTTCTTTCTGTCGGCTGTTCTCGTGGTGCTCTCCGGGTGTTCGCTGGAGGATGTGATCGAGCCTCGATGGGAGGTTCCGGATCCTACGGTGTCTCCGCCTGAGGCGTCTTTGGAGGGGTTCGCGGAGTTCAGTGACCTGTCGTTGCCTGAGGGGATGCGGGAGGTCGGTGTGGATTCGGGGTTCGATGATTACGGGCGGGTCGTCTACTGGATCGATTTCGTGATCGATGATCACGAGGCGGCGGAATCCGTCTGTGAGCAGGCGGGGAATTTCCTGCCATTCAGTGATGGTGTTCCTGAATTCGAAAGAGAATGGCTTCGGATCGATCCCGTGGATCTGGAGCGCTACCCGGGGCCTCCGTGGGGGTGTGAGGTCCTTGTCGGTGATTTCAGTACGGAGCTCACGGCGGTGGTCTTGTATCCGGATCCTTCGGAGGAGGGGCCGGCCAAGGTCTACATGTCGGAGTACGAGGTGTCGCGGTGAGGCCGGTCCTCTTGTCAGGGTTTAGCGCCCTTGCTCTCCGGCGTCATGGAATGCGGTGATGAGGCGATGAGGGGAACCGGTCCGATGGGTGTCCGTGAGGTGTTCTTTCTGTCGGCTGTTCTCGTGGTGCTCTCCGGGTGTTCGCTGGAGGATGTGATCGAGCCTCGATGGGAGGTTCCGGATCCTACGGTGTCTCCGCCTGAGGCGTCTTTGGAGGGGTTCGCGGAGTTCAGTGACCTGTCGTTGCCTGAGGGGATGCGGGAGGTCGGTGTGGATTCGGGGTTCGACGATTACGGGCGGGTCGTCTACTGGATCAGCTTCGTGATCGACGATCATGAGGCGGCGGAATCCGTCTGTGAGCAGACGGGGAGTTTTAATCCACTCGGTGATCGCGTTCCTGAGCGCAAACAGGAGCGGCTTCGGATCGATCCTGCGGATCTGGAGCGCTACCCGGGGCCTCCGCGTGGCTGTGAGCTTCTTGTCGGTGATTTCAGTACGGAGCTCATGGCGGTGGTCTTGTATCCGGATCCTTCGGAGGAGGGTCCGGCCAAGGTCTACATGTCGGAGTACGAGGTATCGCGGTGAGGTCGGCTCTCTGGCTGGGGTGCGGCCCCTTGCTCTCCGGCGTCACGGAACGCGGCAGCGAGAAGAACACCCCACTCCTTCAGGAGATTTCCGGATTCTCCACTGGGGAACCCCGAAGCGGGAGGAGCGGTGAGACGAAAGGGAGTGTGGTGGGAGGGGGCGCTGTGGGCGGATTGGGTCCCTAAATAGGCCTGAGGGCTCACGACAGCCCTGCCCCGTCCACCTACTCTCCTTCTGGAAGGGGGGAGAGGGAGGGTGGCGTGGGCGATTCTGGGTGGCGAGACGATCGGGGTGCGAGTTTTGTCGAGTATGCGGGACTTGTGGTACTGGTCGCCGCCGTCACCGCCGTTCTGGTTTTCTCCGATCTCGGCGGACGCATCGCAGGTGGAATGGGTGACGCAGTGTGCCGCGCTCTCTCCTTGGCGGGATGCTCTCCCGCCGTGTCGAACGCCGGTGAGGCGTCCGAGGCGCACCCGGGAACACAGCAGGCGCAGCAGCAATCGGGAGCCTTCTCGATTCAGACGGCCGATTTCACCACACCTGGAGACGGTGTCCACTTCTCGTTCGTCCATCACCCCGAAGGGGCCGAGGACGGGTTGGGAACCGATCACGATCGCAGGGACGCGGGAGAAGAGGCCGGACGGGAGCGCGAGACCGACGAGAACCGCCACCATGACCCCCAGGAGCAGAACGGTACCGAGGGAGACGAACCTCCCGACGACGAAGTGGGAGAAGGAGTCGAGGGGGAGAGAACCGACGAACCCGACCCGCCTCCGTGGGAGCCGGCTGATCCCGGCTCGGGGGAGTGGGGGTCCGATAATTGGCCGCTGGACGACTACTTCACCAAGTCCGCCGCCGAGACGATGTCCCACGTGATGGCGGGGTCATGGCCTGACGCATCGCGGAATCTGCTCCACTACCTTGGGAATAGTGGTGATCCTCTGGAGCAGGATGTTGACCGCATGCTGGAGGAGATCCCGGGGCTTCAAGAGCGGGCAGATACTTTCGTGGACAGTCTCGCTGAAATCGCGGTTAGAGAAGCTCAGTCTGATGAGATTGCCGTCCCGGTCACTTACCCTGTCAATACAGATTGGCGGAAATTCGGATATGCACACGGGGCTGGTGAGAATAGAAACTGGTTCTACGCGACCGGGGAGTTCGACATGAACGTGACTGGCCAAATTACCGTCTACCCTCCGGAGGAGCCGGGAGGGCGGTGGCGGTACGAAGCGCGTACCCGCGTAAACTATCGGGACCAGTACAACTGGGACGGGAACAAGTCCACTGACATTCTGGGGTTCACGATCACCGATGAGCAACTCGCCGAACTGCACAGAGCTGGAGTCGCCCAGGAATTCCTCATGTATGGTCGTTCCGAGGAACACACCTACACGGGAGAGATGTGACCGGTCCGATGCGTGTCCGTAAGGTTTTCTTGCTGTCGGCCGTTCTCATGGTGCTCTCCGGGTGCTCGCTGGAGGATATTATCGAACCTCAATTGGAGGTTCCGGATCCTACGGTGTCTCCGCCTGAGGCGTCTTTGGAGGGGTTCGCGGAGTTCAGTGACCTGTCGTTGCCCGAGGGGATGCGGGAGGTCAGCGTGGATTCGGGGTTCGATGATTACGGGCGGGTCGTCTATCGGATCAACTTCGTGATCGATGATCACGAGGCGGCGGAATCCGTCTGTGAGCAGGCGGGGAATTTCCTGCCATTCAGTGATGGCGTTCCTGAATTCGAAAGAGAATGGCTTCGGATCGATCCCGCGGATCTGGAGCGCTACCCGGGACCTCCGTGGGGCTGTGAGGTCCTTGTCGGTGATTTCAGCACGCAGCTCACGGCGGTGGTCTTGTATCCGGATCCTTCGGAGGAGGGGCCGGCCAAGGTCTACATGTCGGAGTACGAGGTATCGCGGTGAGGCGGGAAGGTCTGGCCGGGGCGGTCGTCCTTCTGGTCCTGGCCGCTACGGGATGCGGCGGTGAGGCGGATGCCTCGGAGCTTCCGGAGATCTCGGGCTCCTTCGGTGCGGAGCCCAGGGTGGGGGAGTTCGGCCCGCTTCCCGATGGGGTCGTCATCGACACGGTGATCGAGGGGGAGGGGGACCAGGTCGGGGCCAACGCGCTGGTCGTCGCCGACCTCGTCTCCTACGACTGGGCCGAGGGCTCCCCCGGCGAACCCGTCTTCTCCTCCCACGCGGTGGGAGAGCAGGTCCTGCTCTCCACCGAGGAGTTCGCCGCCTACGTGCCCGAGGGCGCCGGTTCCCTGTCCGGCCATCGTGAGGGGACGCGCTTGGCCGTCGCGGTTCCGAAGGGTTCCTCGGAGTCCGGACCACCGGACGGGAGTGAGGGAGCCGGCCTGCACGTCCTCGACATCGTCACGCACTATCCGGCCGCGCGGACCGTCGAGGGCGAGATGCGTCCCGTCTCGGACCCGGACCTGCCCTCGGTCGAGCAGGAGCCCGGGAGCGAGCCGCGGATCGACGTCCCCGACGGCGATCCCCCCACCGAACCGGTGGCGGTCCCCCTCATCGAGGGGGAGGGGCCACAGATCCGGAAGGGGGATCGTGTCGTCGTCCAGTTCACCGGGGTGACCTGGGACGACGGTGCCGTGTTCGACAGCACGTGGGACTGGGGCGGGCGTCCGACGGCCTTCCCGGTGGGAAGCGGGCAGATCGTCCCCGTCTGGGACGCGGAGCTTCCCGGGGTGAGGGTCGGCAGCAGGGTGATGCTCGTCGCTCCACCCGAGTACGGTTACGGCGCGGCCGGTGGCAAGGAATCCCTGGGGATCTCGGAGGACGACACCCTGGTCTACGTCGTCGACGTGCTCGGCGTCCACTAGAGGCCGCCGCCCTCCGCCCCGTGGCGTCGCGCCGTTCGACTCAGCGCTCGGACCGATCCCCCGCGACGAGGGCGTTGATGAGGGAGGCGCCGCGCTCGGCGTCGTCCACGCTGACGGTGAACCGCCCCCCGGAACGGTAGTCGATGACCAGGCACTCCCCGGCGCGCAGCATGACGGTCATGTTGCCCGGACGCCCCCGGATCCCCCATCCGCCGACGTGGCCGGGGGTGCGCTGTTGCGCCCTGGCCCGCGCGATCCTCTCCGGTGGGATCCGGTGGACCGGCCATCCGAAGAGACCGAACGCCACCGCGACGCCCTGTTCGGTCACCCGTACGTTGACCGACGAGGTGAACAGGCCGACGAGGCCCAGGATGACGGCCAGGCCGATGAGACCACCGGCCTCCCCGCCGGCGACGCCGCCCGTCCACAGGGTGGCCAACACCAGGCAGAAGGATCCGGCGGCCAGGAGGGCGAGCCAGGGGTTGGCGCCACGGCCCACCCACACCGATCGCCGGCCGGGACGGAGGCGCAGCTCGGGCGGCTGCCGCGTGGTGTCGGTGGGGACGTCGGGCGCGCCGCGGCCGAGCCAGCCGGCGAGCACGCCGGTGGCGAGCGACGCGGCCATCACCACCGCCACCCCCCACTCCTTCAGGTCGGCACGTGACCAGGAGGAACGGTCCAGGTTGGCGTCCAGGGTGAGCAGGGAGAGCCCGACCAGGAACACGCCTCCGCCGATGAGGAATCCCCACCAGTACACCCGGCCGGACCGGTGAGTGAGCGTCTGTCCCCATAGCGCCAGGCCGATCGCGATCGCGACGCCGACCAGCCACACCGCGACCGGTAGGACGGTGAAGGTGAGCAACGGGGCGGAGCCGTCGGCTCCCGCGCCGCTCCAGTGGATCGCCACGGGGTCGGGCAGGCGGTCGCGTAGCGCCAACGGCGGGGCGGCCAGGGCGGCCCCCACCAGCGTCCCCCACACCCCCGCGAGGATCGGCGCTCGAATCCGGTCGGTCATGGCAGCTCCTTCAGGATGTCGATGAGGTCGTCGCGCCCGTAGCCGTAGCGCGCGGCCTCGTCGAGGAGGTCGCGTGCCCGTTGCTCGATCAGGGCCCGCCCGGCGGGACGCTCCGCCACGGTGACCCCCCGGCCGCGCCGGAATTCGAGGATCCCCTCGTCGCGGAGGTCGCGCAGCGCCCGCAGGACGGTGTTGGCGTTGATCCCGAGCGCCGCGGCGAGCTCGCGCGCGGGAGGCAGCCGATCGCCCGGCCGGTATCCACCCTCGCCGACGGCGCGTCGGATCGCGCCGGCGACCTGCTCGTGGAGCGGCCGGGGATCGTTCAGATCGAGCGTCAGCAACATGGTGCTATCAACATTAGCACCAAATGGGGATGGGGCGTCGTGACGTGAGACGGAGACGGAGTCGAGTGGACCGCCAGGGGCGCGGCGGCCCGCTCAGATCACGTCGAGGGGGTCGACCCTGACCTGGGCCAGACGCTCGTCCCGGCGCGCGCTGCGCGCCGCCGCCGCGGCCTTCAACGCGGCGGCCAAGGACCCGGCCTCGCCTCGCGGGACACGCAGCAACGCGCGCTCGGTCGCCTCGTCCCTGCCCGGGCTCCCGACCGGGACCGGTCCCAGCAGTTCGGCCTGCCGCGGCAGGTCCAATCCCTCCACGAGCTCCCGGACCCGCGCGGCATCTCCGGTGACCGACGCCATGGTCACGGCCGGCGGGAAACCCAGTTCGCGGCGCTCGGCGAGCTCCCGTTCGGCGAACCCTCCCGGATCCCAGCGGATCAGCGCCTGGGTGACCGGCAGGGACGGGTCGGCCAGCACGACGACCTGTCCGCCCTCGGTGGCCGGGCGCACCAGCGCCGCCGCGTTGCACCAGCGACGCAGCGCCTCCTCCGCCGCGCGCAGGTCGGCGCGGCCCAGCAGGGCCCAGCCGTCCAGCAGCAGCGCCGCCGCGTATCCACCCTCGGCCGCGGGCTCGGCTCCCGGGGTGCTCACGACCAGGGCGGGCCGGGGACCGACCTCGGTCAACACCTCCTCGCGGCCCGACGTGCGCACCGGGAGCGAGGGGAAGGCCCGCCCCAGTTCCTCCGCCGTTCGCCGCGCCCCCACCACGTTCGCGCGCATCCGCCGGTGATCGCACGACGGGCAGCGCCACTCGCCGCAGATCCGGCCGCACCAACGGCAGTAGGGCATCGCGTGCGCGCTGCGCAGGGAGAGGGGACCCTGGCACGTGTCACAACGCGCGGGGGCCCGACAGCTCGCGCAGGCCAGGGCGTTGAGGTAGCCCCGTCGGGGGACCTGGACCAGCACGGGGCCCTCGCGGGCGGCCTCGCGCGCCACGCGCAGGGCCAGGCTGGGCAGCCGGGCCGAACGCGCGGCCTCGTCACGGGCCAGTTCGACGTCGTCGCCCGCGGCGCGTATCCGCGGCGCCCTGCGGCGCAGCAGCTCCCGGTCGGCGGTGAGGGGGAGGGCCCAGCCCGTCTCGATGAGCCGGGCGGCGTCGCTGGTCCGGGTGAACCCGCCGATCAGGGCACCCGCGCCGGCGCGGTGCGCGCGCATGGCCAGCACGGTGCGGGCGTGTGGATAGGGGGCGTGGGGGTCGGCGTGGACGTCGTCGCCGTCGTCCCACAGCACGACCAGGCCCAGGTCGTGGACCGGCGCGAACATCGCCGCGCGGGTGCCCACGACGGCCCGGGCGCGTCCGCGCAGCACCGCCAGCCAGCGGCGGTAGCGTTCGGCCGGGCCGAGGTCGGCGGTCAACGCGACGTGGTGGTCCGGCCCCAGCAGGGAGCGGAGCGCGGCGTCGACGACGGCGACGTCCCGGCCGTCGGGGACGACCACGACGCAGCCGCGTCCGGCCGCGACGGTCGTGGCCGCGGCCACCGCGATCGCGTCGGCCCACCCGGGGCCGGGCAGCGCGTTCCAGACGGCACGCGGCGGCGGGCCCGACGACAGGGCCGCCAGGAAGGCCGCCCCGTCCCGGTACTCCGCCCACGGTCCGGGGGCGGGTGGGGGCGGCGGGGGCGGCACCTCGCCCACGGGCTCCTTCTCCACCCGGGCGTGCCGCGGAGGGATGGCCAGGCGCAACACGTCGTTGAGCGTGCCGGCGTAGTGGTCGGCGACGGCTCGGGCGAGTCCGTGGACCTCCGGGGTGAGCACCGCTTCGGAGGAGACCACCTGGTGCAGGTAGGACAGGCGGCCGGTGAAGTCGGACTCGGCCGCGCGCTCCACGAGGAAACCGTCGAGCACCTGGTTGTTGAACCGGATCCGGACCCGGCATCCAGGGACCGCCTCGGCGTCCATGGAATCGGGGACCAGGTAGTCGAACGGCCGGTCCAGGTGGGGCAGCGGGGTGTCGACGACCACGCGCGCGACGGGCAGCGTGTCCGCGGGGCGGCGCCGGGCGGGGGCCGCGCCCGCGGTCCTCTTCGGGGCCGCCGCGCGGGGCACGTCGAAGAGGGCCTCCTCATCGGGGCCGGGCTGTGTGGTCATCACTGCCAGTCTTACCAGAGGGGAGCGACCGTCCCAGCTGAGCGTCCTGCGGGCCGGGGGCGGGGATGGGCCGGCGCAGGAACCCCGGTCCCGGGAGCGGCCGGACTAGACTGGCCGCGGCGCGCCGCCGGTCAGATGTCGAACGTTGAAGGTGTGGGGTCGTACATGAGGTTGGTCTTCGCCGGCACGCCCGAGGTGGCGGTTCCGTCCCTGGAGGCGTTGCTGGAGTCCCGCCACGAGGTCGTCGCGGTCGTGACCCGTCCCGACGCGGCCTCGGGCCGTGGCCGCAGGGTGTCGGTCAGCCCCGTCGCCCAGCGTGCCGCCGAGGCGGGGGTGGAGGTGCTCAAACCCGAGAAGGCGAGCGATCCGGCCTTCCTCGACCGGTTGCGGGAGCTCGCGCCCGACTGCTGCCCGGTGGTGGCCTACGGCGCGCTGCTGCGTCAAAGCGCGCTGGACATCCCCCGCCACGGTTGGGTCAACCTGCACTTCTCGCTGCTGCCGGCCTGGCGTGGCGCGGCGCCGGTCCAGCACGCCGTGCTCCACGGCGACGACGTCACCGGCGCGATGACCTTCCAGATCGAGCCCGACCTGGACTCCGGTCCGGTCTTCGGCGCGGTCACCGAGCCGATCGGTCCGCGTGACACCAGCGGTGACCTGCTGGACCGCCTCTCCCGTAGCGGGGCGGGCCTGTTGGTGCGCACCTTGGACGGGATCGAGCGCGGTGAGCTCACCGCTCGACCGCAGAGCCCCGATGGGGTCTCCTACGCCCCGAAGCTGACGTCCCAGGACGCGCGGGTGGACTTCGAGGCCCCCGCGATGCGCGTGGACCGCCTGATCCGGGCGTGCACGCCGGCCCCCGGGGCGTGGAGCACCTTCCGGGGGACCCGGATCAAACTCGGTCCGGTCGTGCCGGTCCTCGACGCCCCGGCGCTGCCGCCGGGTCGTCTTTCCGCGGACAAGAAGCGCGTCCTGGTGGGCACCGCCACCCACCCCGTCGAGCTCGGCGAGGTGCAGCCCCAGGGTAAGCGGCTGATGTCGGCCGTGGACTGGGCCCGCGGCGTCCGCCCGGGCGCCGACGAACGCCTCGGCGGGGAGTGAGCGGAGAGGGCGCCGCCGCGCGGCGGTCGGCCCCTGTTCCGTCCGCACTGACCTGTGCCTCTCTGTACCCTCGATGGGTGGCCCGCGATCTCGGGCCGCCCAGTTCCCGCTTGGCATGAGGCTGATACGACCGTGAGTGACCGTTCCCGTTCCCCCTATCGTCCCGCGCGCCGGGGCCCCCGGCCCGCCGGAGGGCCGCCCACGCCCAAGGACCCGGCCCGGCGGATCGCCTACGACGTGTTGCGAGCGGTGGACACGCGGGACGCCTACGCCAACCTGCTGCTGCCGTCGCTGCTGCGCGAACGCGGGGTGAGCGGCCGCGACGCCGCCCTGGCGACCGAGCTGACCTATGGCGCGCTGCGCCGCCAGGGCACCTACGACGCGATCCTGGACGCCTGCGTCGACCGCTCGCTGCGTTCGGTGGACGCCGAGGTGCTGCCGCTCCTGCGGCTGGGCGCGCACCAGCTGCTGGCGACGAAGATCCCGCCGCACGCCGCGGTCAGCGCGACGGTCGACGTCGCGCGCAGGGTCGTCGGCCACCACCGGGCCCGTTTCACCAACGCGGTGCTGCGCAGGGTGAGCGCCCGCACGCTGGAGGAGTGGACGGCGATCGTGGCTCCCGAGCGCGCCGTCGACCCGGTCGGCCACCTCGCGGTCGTGCACAGCCACCCGCGCTGGATGGTCGAGGCGCTGGCCGCGGCCCTGGGCGAGGATCCCGGGGGCGACCTGGCCGACACCGAGCGCCTGCTCGTCGCCCACAACGAGCGCCCTCGGGTGACCCTGGTCGCCAAACCGGGCCGTGCCGCGGTCGCCGAGCTGATCGAGGAAGGCGCGCAGGAGGCCCGCTACTCCCCCTTCGCCGCCTACCTGCCCGAGGGCGATCCGGCGGCGCTGCGGTCGGTGCGCCAGCGCCGCGCGGCGGTGCAGGACGAGGCCAGTCAGCTGGTGGCGTTGGCGCTCACCCGGGTCCCGGTCGAGGGCGCCGACACGCGCTGGCTGGACATGTGCGCCGGCCCCGGCGGTAAGGCGGGCCTGCTCGGCGGGCTGGCCGGACAGCGCGAGGCTCGGCTCCTGGCCGCCGAGGTGCAACCGGCCCGGGCCCGTCTGGTGGCGGGCGCCGTTGAACGGTCGGTGCGTGACGCGGCCCGTGTGGTCGTCGCCGACTCCACCCGCCCGGCCTGGCGTGACGGCGTGTTCGACCGGGTGCTGGTGGACGTGCCCTGCACCGGGCTGGGGGCGCTGCGGCGCCGTCCGGAGTCGCGGTGGCGGCGTAGCGAGGCCAGCGCGGCGGAGCTGGAGCCGATCCAGCGCGCCCTGTTGGATCGGGCGTTGGACGCGACCCGGCCGGGGGGCGTGGTCGGTTACGTGACCTGTTCCCCCCACCTGGGCGAGACCGAGGGCGTGGTGCGCGCGGTGCTGGCCGGGCGCTCCGACGCGGTGCTGCTGCGCGCGGCCGACCATCTCGCGGAGGTGCCGGAGGTGGCGGCGGGCGACTTCGCGCAGTTCTGGCCGCACCGCCATGGGACCGACGCGATGTTCCTGGCCCTGCTGCGCAAGGCGCCGGCCGACGCGCGCTGACCCCGCCCCTGGCATACGCGTCGGCCGTGGGGAGCGGTGCGGGTTCCCCACGGCCGGCGCGCGCCAGGGCGGGGTCAGGCCGTTCCGCTGGTGACGTTGCCCGACGCGGAACCGTGGTGGCCGCTGTGGCTCCAGGACTTGGAGTAGTAGGCCTTCCCGTCCTTGACGTAGGAGACCACCTGGTAGGAGTGGGAGCCGTGCGGCCCGGAGCCGTTGGCCTCCTTGGCGTAGTAGACGTCGGCCGACGCGACGGCCGGGGCGCCCAGGGCGAGCGCGGAGACGGCGATCCCGGTGAAGGCCAGGCGGCGTAGAACGATCGTTTTCATGCTGGGTTTTCCCCTCTGGCAGGAGGCGTCGTCGGCTTCGTTGCCCGGTCTGTCATGGACCGCTCGCTTCCGACCCGGTATCGGGAGGAGAGAGGTGATTTTCCGGGCCACGCCTCATAGTGGGCTCTCGCGCATCAAAACCCAACAGAGGAAGGGCCTGGTCATGACAAAGCCATGCCGGGAGACGGTAAGGCGGAGTTGACCGAGCCCCCGCCGCCGGACGCGGGCGAGCCCACCCCCGCACGCGCCCGCAGCGGGCCGGTCGGCCCGGTGCCGTGCGGCCACCCTAAACTCGGGACCGTGGCAATCCAGATCTCACCCAGCATTCTCTCCGCCGACTTCGCACATCTCGCAGACGAGGCGGCGGCCGTCGCCGACTCCGCCGACTGGCTGCACGTCGACGTCATGGACAACCACTTCGTCCCCAACCTGACCCTGGGGCTGCCCATCGTGGAGGCTTTGCACAAGGCCGCCACACTGCCGCTGGACTGCCACCTGATGATCGAGGACCCCGACCGCTGGGCCCCCGCCTACGCCGAGGCCGGCGCGGGCAGCGTCACCATCCACGCCGAGGCCGCCCGGGCCCCCGTGCGCACGCTGCGCTCCATCCGTTCCCAGGGCGCCCGCGCCGGGCTCGCGCTCAACCCGGCCACGCCGATCGAGCCCTACGCCGAACTGCTGCCCGAGCTCGACATGCTGCTGCTCATGACGGTCGAGCCCGGCTTCGGCGGACAGAAGTTCCTCGACGTCGTCCTGCCCAAGATCCGCCGTACCCGCGAACTCATCCGCGACCGCGAGGCGGCCGTGTGGCTCCAGGTCGACGGCGGGGTGAGCGAGGAGACGATCGAACGGTGCGCGGAGGCCGGCGCGGACGTCTTCGTCGCGGGCTCCGCCGTCTACGGTGCCCAGGACCCGGCCGGCGCGGTCGAGGCGCTGCGCGCCCGGGCCGAACGGGCGGCGGGCTGACCGGCCCTCCCACCGGCGACTTCGCGTGGCCGGTCACCACGGAGGTGGTGGCCGGCCACGTCCGTGTTCCCGCCCCGCGCGACGCCGGGAATACCCGGGCGTGGCAAACTGTTGGGCGAGACGTTTTCGAACGCGTGCTCCGGGGTCGGTGAAAGTCCGAACCGGCGGTGACAGTCCGCGACCCGGCCGAAGCCATCGGCCGGTTGAACCGGTGGAATTCCGGTACCGACGGTGAAAGTCCGGATGGGAGGCAGCGCGCGTGGGAGACCGGCTTTCCGTCGTCCAGCACGGCCACGGGAACCCGGAGTCCCGGCGGTCCGCCGCTCACGCACATCCCCGGAGCCTGACCAGGTAAGGGGATGGCTCCCTCGTGTTCACCGGAATCGTGGAAGAACTCGGCGAGGTCGTCGCCGTCGATCCCGTCGGCACCGCCGGCGAGGCCGCCCGGATGACGATCCACGGCCCCACCGTCACCTCCGACGCCCGGCACGGCGACTCCATCGCGGTGAACGGCACCTGCCTCACCGTCACCTCCGTCGCCGACGGCCGCTTCACCGCCGATGTGATGAGGGAGACACTGGAGCGTTCCAGCCTCGGCGCCCTCGTCCCCGGATCCCCCGTCAACCTGGAACGCGCCGCCCGCGTCTCCGACCGCCTCGGCGGCCACATCGTCCAGGGCCACGTCGACGGCACCGGCGAGATCCTGGAACGCGTCCCCGGCGAGAACTGGGAGACCGTCCGCATCTCGCTGCCCGACCGGCTGGCCCGCTATGTCGCGGAGAAGGGCTCCATCGCCGTCGACGGGGTCAGCCTCACCGTCGTCACCGTCGCCCCCGGTTCCTTCGGCATCGGCCTCATCCCCACCACGTTGGAGCTGACCACGCTGGGCCACAAGGGGGTCGGCGCGACCGTCAACCTCGAGGTCGACGTCATCGCCAAGTACGTCGAGCGCCTGGTGGGCGTGGGAACGTCGACGGGTACGGGGGAGGCCGCGCGATGAGCGCCGTCCACACCGGGGTCTGGTGGCTGGAGTGGGCCTACGCGGGGTTCACCCTGTTCGGCGAGCATGTCCGCTGGGCCGACCTCATCGGCAACGCCGCCGCGCTGGGCACGGTCGCCCTGGCGATCCGGCGCACGATCTGGACCTGGCCGGTGCAGCTGGTCGGCACCGTGCTGCTGTTCGCCGTCTCCATCGACGCCCATCTCACCGGCAACGCCCTCAAGCAGGTGATGTTCGCGGTCATCGTCGTCTACGGCTGGTACCGATGGGCCAAGGGAACCCGTGGCGGCGCCGAGCTCCCGGTGCGTCCGGCCACGGCGCGCGAGCGGGGCCTGCTGGCGGGCCTGCTCGTCGGCGGGACCGTCGCGGTGGCCTTGCTGTTCGACTACACGGGCGTCTCGTGGGCGCCCTGGCCCGACGCCTTCATCTTCGTGGGCAGCGCGATCGCCACCTTCGGCCAGAGCCGGGGGCTCGTGGACTTCTGGGTGGTCTGGATCATCGTCGACCTCGTCGGAGTCCCCCTCGCCCTGATGTCGGGGCTATGGGTCACGGGCATCGTCTACGGGTTCTTCTTCGTGCTCGCGCTGATCGGCATCCGCGACTGGATGCGCCACTACCGGGCCGACCTGCGAGAGCAGGCGGACGCGCGACACGGCCCCGGCAGCACCGCGTCGGCCTGATGGCCCCATCCCACCATCCCCACCCATTCCACAGTGACCGCAGGACACGAGGAGCATCGATGACGATCGCCGCCGAGCAGCAGACCCCGGCACCGGTCGAACTGGACGACATCGCCGACGCCATCGCCGACATCGCGGCGGGCCGCCCCGTCGTGGTCGTCGACGACACCGATCGGGAGAACGAGGGCGACATCATCTTCGCGGCCGAGGCCGCGACCCCCGAACTCCTGGCGTTCACCATCCGCCACACCTCCGGCGTCATCTGCGTGCCGATGCTCGGCGAGGACCTGGACCGCCTCCACCTGCCGTTGATGACGGCGACCAACGAGGAGAGCATGCGCACCGCCTACACCGTCACGGTCGACGCGCGCACGGGTGTCTCCACGGGGATCTCCGCCGCCGACCGCGCCCGCACGATCCGCCTGCTCGCCGACCCCGCCAGCGTCGCCGGGGACTTCGTCCGTCCCGGACACGTCCTCCCGCTGCGCTACCGGGCCGGGGGCGTGCTCGCCCGTCGCGGTCACACCGAGGCCGCGGTGGACCTCGCCCGGCTGGCCGGGCTGGCTCCGGCCGGGGTGCTCGCCGAGGTCGTCAACGACGACGGGACGATGGCCCGGCTGCCCCGACTGCGGGAGTTCGCCGACGAGCACGGTCTGCGGTTGGTCTCCGTGGAACAGCTCGTGGAGTACCGGCGGCGCACCGAGACCCTGGTCGAGCGGGTCGTGCAGACCCGGATCCCCAACCGCCACGGCGAGTGGCGCGCGGTGGGCTACCGGGGCAGTGTGGACGGTTCCGAACACGTCGCCCTGGTCTACGGCGACATCGGCGACGGCGCCGACGTGCTGGTCCGGCTGCACTCCGAGTGCCTGACGGGCGACGCCTTCGGTTCGCACCGCTGCGACTGCGGTACCCAGCTGGACGCGGCCATGGCCGGTATCGCCCAGGAGGGGCGTGGAGTGCTCGTCTACCTGCGCGGCCACGAGGGGCGCGGCATCGGTCTGCTGCACAAGCTGGAGGCCTACCGGTTGCAGGACGCCGGCGCCGACACCGTCGACGCCAACCTGGAACTCGGTCTGCCCGCCGACGCCCGCGAGTTCGGTACCGGCGCGCAGATCCTCGCCGACCTGGGGGTCACCTCGGTACGGCTGCTCAGCAACAACCCGGCCAAGAGCGAGGGACTCGCCCGTCACGGCGTCACCGTCACCGAACGGATCGCGATGCCCACCGTGGTCACCGCCGACAACCTCCGCTACCTGAGGACCAAGCGCGACCGCATGGGCCACGACCTGCCCGGCATCGCGGTGGCCGACTGAGCGCGTCGCGGGCGCACCGACAACCGGCGAGATCGAGGAGACGCAGATGAGTGGAGCAGGAAGTCCGACCACGGGGATTCCCGACGCCCAGGGGATGACCCTCGGCATCGTGGCGACCAGGTGGAACGCCGAGATCGTCGACTCCATGCTGGAGCGGGCCCTGGAGGTGGCACGGCGGGCGGGTGTGGACACGCCGACCGTGGTCCGGGTCGCCGGGGCGATCGAGATCCCCGTGGTCGCCCAGGAACTGGCGCGCTCCCACGACGCGGTCGTCGCCCTGGGGGCCGTCGTCCGCGGGGGGACGCCGCACTTCGACTACGTCTGCCAGTCCGTCACCCACGGGCTGACCGAGGCGGCGCTGCGCGAATCCAGCCCCATTGCCAACGGCGTGCTGACCTGTGACACCCTGGAACAGGCGCGCGACCGTGCCGGCCTCCCCGGCAGCCGAGAGGACAAGGGGTACGAGGCCGCCGTCGCGGCGCTCGACACTGCGCTCGTGCTGCGCCGGCTCCGCGCCGGGGCCGCCTGAGCGCCGGACCGCCACAGGGGCGGGAGCCGTTGACCGGCGGGTATGAGGGAGAAGAAGCGTGCACCCCGGGAACACCAGAGACGAGGACGCCGTGGACGAGACCGGCGCCGCGCCCACGCCACCCGTGACGTGGCGGCCGCGCAACATCCGCATGGTCGCCTACGGGCTGGCCGGGCTGCTGTTTGTGACCATGGCCGTGCTGGCGCTCATCCTGCCGGCGGACTGGAAGTTCCAGGACCGTGTCGGCCTGCTGCTGCTCGGTGTGCTCTCGGTCGGGGTGCTGCACCTCCTCGCCCGGCCGCGGGTGACCGCCACCGACGAAGGTGTCACGATCGTCAACTCGATCCGCACCCACGTCCTGGTGTGGCCGGAGATCGTCGACGTGCGCATGCCGGTGGGCGAGCCCTGGCCCTCGGTGGACCTGGCCGACGGGTCGACGCTGGCGGTGATGGGGATCCAGAGCAACGATGGTGACCGGGCCCAGCAGAACCTGGCCGCCCTCCGCGCGCTGCTGCGGGAGCGGGGCGAGGCGGCGGAGCCCGGCCACTGAGCGGACGGGTCGCCCTCCGCTGCGGACCGGTCGAGGGGCGGTCGTCGCCGACCGCCCCCTCCCCGCTCGCTTGCCACCCCGGTGTCGCTGAGCAGGCGCGCGGTCCGTCCGAGATGGGCGGATATGTGGTTGACCACGAGAGCGCGACGCCGATTTCGGAGGATCGTGATCATTACGGTGGGCCCCCACCGGGCATAGCCTGGCCACGAGCACGGGAGGGGTGCCCATGACCAGTTCCCCCGCGGTCGCCGCGATCGCCGGGCCCGACGCGCTCGCCGCGGCGCTGGACGCCCGCGACTATCTCGCCGACGAGGGAACGGCCACGGCCTGCTTCCTCGCGTTGCGCATGGCCCGCCCCCTGTTCCTGGAGGGCGAGCCGGGAGCGGGCAAGACGGGGCTCGCCCAGGCCCTGGCCGAGGTGCTCGGCGGTCCCCTCATCCGGTTGCAGTGCTACGAGGGGATCGACGCCGCCCAGGCGCTCTACGACTGGGACTACCCCCGTCAGCTCCTGCACCTGCGGGCCGCCCAGGTCGCGGGCGCGCACCAGGCCGACGAACTGGAGGCCGGCCTCTACGACCGCCGCTTCCTGCTGGCCCGCCCCCTCCTGCGGGCGTTGGAGAGCACCGGTCCGGTGCCCGCTGTCCTGCTCATCGACGAGATCGACCGGGCCGACGACGAGTTCGAGGCGTTCCTGCTGGAGTTCCTGTCGGAGTTCGCGATCTCCATCCCGGAGCTGGGAACGGTGCGCGCCGAGGTGCCGCCCGTCACCGTCTTGACCTCCAACCGCACCCGCGAGGTCCACGACGCGCTCAAACGCCGATGCCTGTACCACTGGATGGCCCAGCCCGACCCCGAGCGCGAGGTGGCGATCATCGGCCGCCGCCTGCCCGGGGTGGCCGAACGGCTCGTGCGCGAGGTGGTCGAGGTCGTCCAGCGGCTGCGCGCCCCCCGCGGCCGCGGTGCCGACCTGGTCAAACCGCCCGGTGTCGCCGAGAGCATCGACTGGGCGGCCGCGCTGGCCGAGCTCGGCGCCCGGGAGCTGTCCCCCGACCTCGCCGCGCGCACCCTCGGCGCGCTGCTCAAGCACCGCGAGGACCACGAGAACGTCACACCCGACCTGCCCGGTCTGATCTTCGGGCGGCGGCCCACGGGGAGCGCGGGGTAGGCGGCCATGGCCTTCGACCGTGACGCCCGGGACCTCGCCAGGTCCCTCCTCGACCTGCCGCGCGCGTTGCGCGCCGCCGGGGTGCGCGCCGACCCCGCCCGCGCGCGGGCCTTCCTCACGGCGGTGGCCGAACTCGGCGTGGGCCGGCCGAACGCGATCTACTGGGCCGGCCGGATCACCCTGTGCTCAGGGCCGGAGGACCTGGAGCGCTACGACGCCTGTTTCGCCCGGCACGTCGAGGCCGGACTCCCCGGTCCCCCGACGGGCGGGGAGGGATCGCAGACGTTCCGGGCCCCGGTGTGGCATCCCGCGCCGCGCAGGGAGCGCGGCGCCTGTGACGCCCCCGAGCACGCCGTCGCGGCCTGCGACACCGAGGTGCTGCGCTCCCGCGACATCGCGACGCTGGCTCCGGCCGAACGCGCCGAGGTCGCGCGGCTGCTCAGCCTGGTGGAGAGGCGCGGCCCGCGTCGTCGGTCCCGGCGCACGGTTCCGGCCCGGCGCGGCCGGCCCGACCTGGCGCGCACGGTCCGCGCCATGCCGCGCCGCGGGGGCGAGGCGCTGCATCTGGTGCGCGGCGCCCGCCGTCTGCGCCCCCGCCGCGTCGTAGTGCTGATCGACGTGAGCGGTTCGATGCGGCCCTACGCCGACGCGCTGCTGCGCCTGGCCCACGCGGTCCTGCGCGGACATCCCGGCCACACCGAGGTGTTCGCCGTGGGCACCCGGCTGACCAGGCTCACCCCCGGTCTGGCGGCCCGGGACCCGGCCGCCGCGCTCGCCGCGGCCGGCAGGGCCATCCCCGATTGGGGAGGCGGGACCCGTCTCGGCGCCGAGCTCAAGGAATTCCTCGACCGTTTCGGGCGCCGCGGTATGGCTCGCGGGGCGGTCGTGGTTATCGCCTCCGACGGCTGGGAACGGGGCGACGCGAACGAACTCGGTGTCCAGATGGGCCGGCTGGCCCGCCTCGCCCACCGCGTGGTGTGGGCCAACCCGCATCGGGGACGGCCGGGCTACGAACCGCTCACGGCGGGGATGCGGGCCGCCCTGCCTCATGTCGACGATTTCGTGCCCGGGCACAGCCTGGACGCGCTGGAACGGCTGACGGCCGTCATCATCGGCGGAACCGTCAGGAGAGGAGCAACCCGTGCGTGACATCCGCAACACGGTGGCGGAGCTGTACGCCACCGGCGAGACGTTCGCCCTGGCGACGGTCATCGACACCTACCACAGCGCGCCCCGCGACGCCGGCGCGGCCATGGCGGTGACGGCCGGGGGCGAGGTCGTGGGCAGCGTCTCCGGAGGCTGTGTGGAGGGCGCGGTCTACGAACTCGGTCAGGAGGTCATCCGCACCGGACAGCCGGCGCGCCGCACCTACGGTGTCAGCGACGACGACGCCCTCGCCGTCGGCCTCACCTGCGGCGGCACCCTGCACGTCCTGGTCGAACCCGTCGACCCCCACCGTTTCCCGCGGCTCGGCGACGTCATCGACGCGGTCAACCAGCACCGCCCCGTCGCGGTGGCCACCGTGGTCTCGGGGCCGGGACGGTTCGGCGCGCGCCGCGTGCTGTGGCCGGAGGGGGCCGAGGGAGACCTCGGATCCCGGAGGCTGGAGGCGGCCGTCGACGACGACGCGCGCGGCATGCTCGCCCAGGGGCGCACCGGCATCCTGCGCTACGGGGCCGACGGCCAGCGCCGGGGCGACGAACTCGAGGTGTTCGTCCAGTCGTTCGCGCCGGCGCCGCGCATGCTGGTGTTCGGGGCGATCGACTTCGCCGCCGCCGTCGCCGACATCGGCGCCTACCTGGGCTACCGGGTCACGGTGTGCGACGCCCGGCCGGTCTTCGCCACCCCCAAGCGGTTCCCCCGCGCCGACGAGGTCGTCGTCAAGTGGCCGCACGTCTTCCTCTCCGAGATCGAGGACGAGATCGACGAGCGGACCGCGATCTGCGTGCTGACCCACGACCCCAAGTTCGACGTCCCGGTGCTGGAGGTCGCGTTGCGCACGCCGGCCGGCTACATCGGCGCCATGGGCAGTCGGCGCACCCACGAGGACCGGCTGGCCCGGTTGCGGGAGGCGGGGGTGCCCGACGAGCGGTTGGAACGGTTGCGTTCACCGATCGGCCTGGACCTGGGGGCGCGCACCCCGGAGGAGACCGCGGTGTCCATCGCCGCGGAGCTGATCCAGGTCCGCTGGGGAGGAAGCGGTCGGCCCCTCTCCTCGACGGCCGGACGGATCCACCACGAGTCCGCGCGCCCGCAGCGCCGACCTGCCTTGGTCGGGGGACCGCGCGAGGAGACGATACGGGAATGAGGCGCGGGCGCCCTTCTCCGGAACCGGCTTTCGCGGCGCCGTGACCGGCGGTTTCGCCGGCGGGGACGACAAACTCCCCGGGCGGGCGTTGCAACCCGCCGTGAGCGGGAAGTTCCGCCAAAGAGCGGAAAACAAGAGCCGAGGAGGCGGTCATGCCGTCGTGGGGCTGGGCCGGAGCCGTGCTCATCGTGGCGTTCGCGGTGTTCGGATGCTGGTTGTTGGTACAGCGCACCAAACGACCGAGGAAGTTCTTCCGGGGAGGGTTCGCCGATCCCCTGCGCGACGAGTTGCCACCCGAGGAGCGCACCACGCTCGCGCCGCAGACGGTGAAGGAGCCCACTCGGCGCAGTTTCCTGGAGACCACGATCGATGAGGAGGCCGCCGCCCTCGTCGAGGGGGACGGGGAGCGCCATCACACGCCGCCGTTGACGACGAACCTGGACCGCGAGGCCGCCGCCCTCATCGACGAGCAGGTGGGCGATTCCAGTGAGGGGACGGGGGCCAGGCCCCGGGAATCGGTTCCGCCGGGCGACGCCGACCCGACCCGTCCGCTGTCCTCGAAACCCCGGGGACCGGTGGGGGACCCCCAGGCGCGTGAAAGCGCGCCCGCCCCCGCTGAGGAGCCGGCGTCGGGCATCCCGCTGCCCCGCCCGCGACGCCGTATCAGGTGGCGCAGAGGTCGAGTCTGAC
The DNA here is from genome assembly GCF_054780875.1 of Marinactinospora endophytica. NCBI lineage: Bacteria > Bacillati > Actinomycetota > Actinomycetes > Streptosporangiales > Nocardiopsidaceae > Marinactinospora > Marinactinospora endophytica. The sequence continues at coordinate 605,490 of NZ_BAAGVM010000001.1, forward strand.
CGGCCACAAGCGGCCAAGCCGGCAGGTGAATCGGGGGCCGAGGGCGGGTACATCAACGCGCCATCGCATAGATCACGGGCATAACGGGCGTGAAGCGAGAGTCGCAGATGCAACCTGCCAGAGCTTGTCGCATGGCATCATCGCGGCATGACGACACGGGAGCGTGACGCCGAGACCACGTCGGTCGCCGGACTGTTACTGGCCGCGGGGGAGGGCAGCCGCCTGGGGCGCCCCAAGGCCCTGGTCGAATTGGAGGGGGAGCGGCTCGTCGACCGGGGAGCGCGCATCCTGCGTGAAGGCGGATGCGACCCGGTCTACGTCGTGACCGGGGCCGCCGACGTGACGGTCGAGGCGGCGGTCACGATCCACAACCCCGACTGGGCCGACGGCATGGGTTCCTCGCTGCGCATGGGCCTGGCCACGCTCCCGCCCGGTGTCGACGCGGTGGTCGTGGCCCTGGCCGACCAGCCGCTGGTCACCCCGGCCGCGATCGGACGCCTCCTGGGCGCCTACCGCGAGGGCGCCCGGGCCGCGGTCGCCACCTACTCCGGCAACCTCCGCAACCCGGTCCTGCTGGGAAGGGAACACTGGCCGAGCGTGCACGCGCTCGCCGAGGGCGACGTCGGCGCCCGCCACTTCCTGCGCGCCTACTCCCACCTGGTGACGATGGTCGCCTGCGACGACGTGGCCCGCCCCGACGACATCGACACCCCCGAGGACCTCGACCGGATGCGGGCCCTGCTGGCCTCCGGCGAGAACCGGCCCTGAAAGATCCCGCGCGGTGTCGTCGCGTCACGCTCGGTCCCCGTGCGCGGGGACCGGATCGACCCGGCGGATACCGTAACGGGACTCGGTCGTCTCGCCAGGGGCCAGCACGATCAGATCGGTGCCCGAGGCGAACCCGTTGGGCGGGCAGGTCATGGGCTCCACCGCGAGCTGACGACGGCGCACCCCGGGCTCCAGCACATCAGAGCTGAACACCTGCAACCAACGGTAGGAGGCGTCGGCCCACAGGGCCACAGCGTGGTCCCGATCCGACAGCACGGTCCAGGCCAGACCGTCGAGACCGCGCCGCAGGTCGGTGAACGCGGTGTCGAAGACGGTCTCGCCGATCCGGTGGGCGGAGGTGAAGTCCAGCGGCGTGCCCCGCACGGGCGTGGGCGGGCCACAGGGCAGCAGGCGCTCGTCCACGGGCAGGTGGGCCCCGGCCGGCAGCGCCAGAACCGCCTCGTCCACGACCGAGCCGACCGTCAGGTAGTTGTGCGTGCCGTTGCCGTAGGGCGCCGGATCCGCTCCGGCGTTGCGCGCGCCGATGCACACGCTCAGCCCCGTCACCGGGTCCAGGTCATAGCGCACCGACAACTCCAGCCGGAACGGATATCCCGGCGCGCCGTCGAGCACGTGGGTCAACAGCGCGTCGGTCGAGGAGATGTCGGCGGGCAGCCAGGCCGCGGAGTGGGTGAGGCCGTGGAGCGCGGTGGCGCGTCCGGGCTCGGTGATCTCCAGGCGGTGCTCGACACCAGCGAAGGAGTAGCGGCCGTCCCCGATCCGGTTGGGCCAGGGCAGCAGCACCTGCCCCTGGAAGGCCACCGGCGCCTCCCCAGGGGGGTAGCCCCACACCAGGTCGCGGTCCCGCCAGACCAGGCGTTGCAGCGCGGCCCCGCGCCGATCGATCGACGCCTGGTAGTCACCGGCGGCCAGCTCGATCGTGTCGGTCCCCACTGTCGCCTGACCGCTCATGTGTCCCACCGCTCTCACATCCGATGTCGACCATCGGCGATCATAACCGTCCGGCCCGGGGCGGCGGAGGATCTGGGCGGCGCCGTCCCTCCAAAGCCCGGCGGCGCTATCCGAGGACCAGGCTGAGGGGGATGAGCACCCCCATCCCCACCAGGAAGAAGCCACTGGACAGCAGGCGGACCAGCATCACCGCCGACCCCGCCACGGCCAGGCGGCCGGCGACGAGCCGGGTACGGGCGCGGCGCCGCTGGCCCGCCGCGACCCGGCCGGCCACGAACAACCCCGACCCCAGCGCCACGGGGAACCACCACACCAGCCCCGCGCCGGCGGGGAGCAGGCCCAGCAGCGATGTGGCCAGCTCGGCGACGGGGGAGACGAGGGCGCTCCCGCGCAGTGCGGTCAGCGCCTCGTGGGCCGAGGCGATCCACGGCTGGTCGCTGTAGAGGCCGCGGGTGTGCCACAGCAGCAGGCCGCTCCCGTCGAGGAGACCCAGCAGGGCGGCGGGGTAGGCGAGGCGGCGGCACCGGCCGGCCCGCATCGCGCGCTGGAGGCGCTCCATGTGGCGATCGATGCGTTCGCTCTCGGACAGCCGCCGAGGGCGCAACCGCTCCCAGGGCGAGCCGGACCGCCCGTCGGGGGCGGCGGGGGCGGCGGAACGGCCCGCGCCGGTGACGCGCTCGCGCGCGCTCGCCCAGCCGTCGCTCAGCGCGGTGCCCATCCGTTCGCGGCGTCCCCGCCACAGCGCCCTGCTGTCCGCGCGCTCGCGCTGGCGCAGCAGTTCGCCCTCGCGCGCCGCCGTGGGCAGCGTCAACAGGGCCATCACCAGCGCCGCGTTCGTCGTGGTCACACCGCCCCGGCCCTTCAGCGCGATCCGGCGCTGCTCGCGCCACCAGGGGACGCGCGGCGCGTCGCTGCGGTGGGCGGGGTGCCAGGACTGGGCGCGCAGCAGCCGGCGGTAGTGGCCCGCCGAGTCGGGGTCCAAGACGAGTTCCACCGCTCGCGCCCAGCCGGCGTCCCACTCGTGGCGGCCCGGATGGACGGTTTCGTGATCGTCGCGGGCGGCGAGGCCCGCGACGGTGGCCTCGACCTGACGCATGATGAGGGGAACCTCGTGCTGCACGCGCTCCAGCAGCGCGCACCGGTTCGTCCCCTCGGCGCGGCAGGCGGGGTGGTCGCACCAGTGCCGCGCGGCCAGGCCGAGCGCGCCCAGCTCGACCGCCTCGCGCAGCGCGGCGTGCCGGCTCCCCTCGCCGGTGGCCAGGGCCAGCACCCCCTCGGCGGTCACCTCGTGGCCGCGGTAGCGCGGGGGCATGCCCGGCACGAACCTCGCCGCCAAGGCGCTGATGGCCACGTGCACGCGCTCGGGGTGGGCGTCGAGGACGGTCAGATGGGCGCGGTCGAAGGTGTAGTCGTTGACCTCGCGGTCCAGCCAGGTGCGCAGCGCCGGCCAGTGGGTGCGCAACCAGACCTCGCCCTTGTCGGAGCGGTCGAGGAGGTCGAAGGCGAGGCTGGGGGGATCGTCGTGGGAGACGTCGGCGAACTTGATCGGCGCGTGCCGCCTGGTCTTGACCACCTGCGGCCGTTCCCCGGCCAGCCACTGCGTGACCTCGGCGTACCCCCAGCGGTCCCGGGGGACGGGGGTGAGCAGTCCGCGGGCCAGCAGCCGCCACCGTTCGTCGGGGATCGCCGAGACGTCGACCTCGCTGTTGCGGGCGGTCAGCCAGTTCTCGCCGCGCTCCGGCCGCCTCCCGGTCATCAGCTCGTGCACCATGATGCCCAGCGACCACCATGCGGCGGGCGCCTCGCGGCGGCCCTCGACGACCTCGGGCGCCGCGTAGGCCTCGGTGATGGCCAGCCCGCCGTAGACGCGGCTCATCGTGGCGCGCACCGCGCCGCCGAAGTCGGTCAGGGCGAACACCGGCGGGTCGGTCGCGCGGACGAGGAGGTTCTCCGGCTTGACGTCGGTGTGGTTGTGCTGGAGGGAGTCCTGCCAGTGGTGCAGGCACTGGGCGACCGCCGCGACGATGCCGCGGGCCTCGTCCTCGGGGAGGGGGGAGCGGTCCATGATCGCGCGCAGGGATCCCTCGGCGAAGTACTCCTGGGCCTCCCAGGCCACTTCCTCGCCCCAGGCGCTGCGCGCATGCCCGTAGCCGTGGATGGCGGGCGTGTGGGGGTCGGCGGTGCCACGGGCGCGCAGCCGGTCGAGCAACTCGCGGTTGATGTCGTGGCCGGGCCGGTAGACCTTCAGCGCGACGCGGGGCCGCGGCCCGCCGGCGCCGCCCTCGGAGGCCGCGCCGATCGGCTCGGCGAGGTAGACCACCGCCTCGCCGCCGGAACCGATGTGGCCGAGCACCTCGTAGGAGCGGCGGAGCTCGGCCGGGACGGCGTGGTCCAGGTCGCCGGCCGGGCCGATGACGACACGGGAGACCAGCCGCGCCAGCCAGTCGAGCAGGGGGCGCAGCAACCGGCGCCACCACGGCTGTGACGAGGTGGGGGAGGCGGTGGCCCCAAGGCGCCGGGTGTGTACCGCGGTCTCGCCGCCCGGGGCCGGGGCCGGCGCTACCCTGGTCCGGTTCCCGGGCCGGAGCAGGGCGGTGACCCGGCGGGTCCGCTCCTGGTCGGGGGCCGACCGGGGGCCGGCCGCGGCGGGTTCGATCCGCTGGGTCGGTGCGGTGGGGTCGGAGGGGTCGGGTGTGGCCATCGTGGGAACGGCGTCTCTCCGCTCGCTTGGAAAAGCTGGGTCGCCCCTCCAGGGTAGGTCAGTCCCCGGCGGCGGAGGGGGTCCTCACCCCGACCGGTCGGGACCCGCGCCGGGGTGTGGGCGTGGCCGGGGCCGAGGGAATGGTGCGAGGGGGTTGTCCCCTTTCGCGGAGATTGGCTAGCGTGGCTCATTGGCTAGGCCAATTTCGGTCGCCGAAGCATGGAGGAGGAGCGCAATGACGCACGCCGGTGGGCCGCTCTCGGGCATCGTGGTGCTGGACCTGTCGCGGGCCCTCGCGGGGCCGCACGCCGCGATGCTGCTGGGCGACCTGGGCGCACGGGTCATCAAGGTCGAGCAGCCGGGCACCGGCGACGACACCCGCGGCTGGGGACCGCCGTTCGTGGGCCCCGAGGGCGACCCCATCAGCACCTACTTCCTCTCCTGCAACCGCAACAAGGAGTCGATCGAACTCGACCTCAAGTCCGACGACGGCCGCACCCAGCTCACCCGGCTCGTGCGGGCCAGCGACGTCCTCGTCGAGAACTTCCGCCCCGGGGTGCTCGACCGGCTCGGCTTCTCGATGGAGCGGCTGCACGAGCTCAACCCGCGTCTGGTGGTCTGCTCGATCAGCGGTTTCGGGCACGACGGCCCCGAGGGCGGCCGGGCCGGATACGACCAGATCGCCCAGGGCGAGGCCGGCCTGATGAGCATCACGGGTTCCTCGCCCGAGGAGCCCACCAAGGTGGGCGTGCCCATCGGCGACCTGCTGGCGGGGCTGCACGGTGCCTACGGGACGCTCAGCGCCCTCTACGAACGCGAGCGCACCGGCCGGGGCCGCGTCGTGCGCACCTCGCTGCTCTCCTCGATCGTCGGCGTCCACGCCTTCCAGGGCACCCGTTGGACCGTGGCCAAGGAGGTGCCCCGCCCCATCGGCAACCACCACCCCTCCATCGCCCCCTACGGCACCTACGCCTGCGCCGACGGCATGCTCCAGGTCGCGGTCGCCAGCGAGGGCCAGTGGGCCAAGTTCGCGGCGCTGCTCGGACTGGACGCGACGGACCCGCGCTTCGCCCGCAACGCCGACCGGGTCACCAACCGGCCCGAGCTCAACGCCGCGATCGAGGCGGTGCTGGCCGGCGGGTCCCGGGACGAGTGGCTGGAGCGCATCGGCGCGATCGGGATCCCCTGTGGGGCGATCCGCACCATCGACCAGGTCTACGAGTGGGAGCAGACCCGCTCCCAGGGGCTCGTGCTGTCGGTGGACCACCCGGTGCTCGGCGAGATCGAGCTGCCCGGTCCTCCGGTGCGCTTCGACACCCACCCCGACGAGACCACGGCGGGACGCGCCGGACACCTGCCGCCGCCCCGGTTGGGCGAGCACAACGACAGCGTCCGCGCCTGGCTGGACGAGCTCGACGCGGACGCGTGACCCGCGGCGGGGCGGAGGTGGTGCGGCCGGGGCGACGGCCGCACCACCTCCGCCCCGTTGCGAGCCCTCCCCACGGGCAGGCGCCCGCCCTTATCGTCCACCACGCGGCTCGACCCCGAGCCGGGCGCACGCCTCGCGGTACAACCGCACGACCTCCGCGCGGATCTCACCGCGCTCGGTCAGCGGGCGCCCCCACGGGATGCGCACGGTCTCCTCGACGCCGTCGACGACCACCACGTACTCCCCGCCGGCGCCGTCCAGGCCGGTCATGCGCGCCGACGTGGCCCGCGGAGAATCGCCGAAGGCGCGACAGATGAGCAGGGTGTCCTCGGCGTGGTCGTCGTTCATGTGCGCGGTGACGGCGCGCACGACATCGGGTGAGAACGGGCCGCTGGACACGGGTGGTTCCTTTCCACGGGCGAGGCGTCGCAGAGGTCCACCGTAACCGGCCCACGGCGGGCGGCGACGCGGGGAGGGCGGGCCGGACGCCGGACGCGTAAGTACGATGGGGGTATGAGCGAGGTCGACTGGCTGAACGCCGATGAGCAACGGACGTGGCGCAGCTACCTCGTGGTCAACTCCCTGTTGGAGGAGCGGCTCGACCGCGACCTGCACCGGAGGAACGGCCTCTCCCTGGTCGAGTACGGCATCCTCGTCCACCTCTCGGAGGCCGAGGGCATGCGCATGCGCATGCGTAACCTCGCCCACACCGTCATCGTCTCCAAGAGCCGCCTCTCCCACCAGGTGGCCCGGCTGGAGCGCGACGGGTACGTGCGGCGCGAGCACTGCTCGGAGGACCGTCGCGGCGCCTGGGCGGTGCTCACCGAACAGGGACGCGAGGCGATCCGGGCGGCCGCTCCCGGCCACGTCGCGCTGGTGCGCGCCAGCCTGTTCGACCGGTTGAACCCGGAGCAGGTCAAGCACCTGACAGAGATCATGGACGTCCTGGAACGCGGTCTGCGCGAATCCGAGAACGGATGAGGACCGTCCCCAAGGGGTGTCCTGGCCGGTCCCGCCCACTGACATCCCCCAGGAGGAAGTAGAGTCGCCTCGTGAAGGGACCAACGATCATCGGCGCCCAGCGCTTCCGTGACGACGACGGCAGCGCCGATCCCGAGGTGCGCGAGAAACTGGACGCCTACTCCCGGGGAGCGATCGGTGAGCGCCAGGTCCTGGCCGCGCTCGGTCCCTCCCGGCTCCTCGTCCCGATGGTGGCCGTCGCCACCGAGGTCGAGACCGACGCCGACGGGTTGACCCACGACAAGAAGAGCGACGTCGCGGTGCCGATCCTGGTGGGCAGGGACGGTCGGCGTGGCATGCTCGCCTTCACCTCGGTCGAGACCGTCAAACGCTGGCGTGAGGACGCCCGGCCGGTACCGGTGACCGCCGTGGACGCCTGCCGCACCGCGGTCGAGGAGGGCACGGACGCCCTCGTCATCGACGTCGCGGGGCCGGTCACCTACGCCGTCCAGGGACGTTTCCTGGCCACCCTGGCCGAGCACGGGACCGTTCCCAGCCCCAAGGACGACCCTCAGGTCCTCGGCCTGATCTACCGGATCACCCACACCGAGTTCGGGATCGAGCGGGTACGGATCCACGAGTCCGACCGCGCCGACATCGGGGTGCGCCTGGAGCTGGAGCGCCGCGACGACGAGTCCCTGCGCAGGGTCGCCCAGCGGCTCGCCCAGGAACTCGCCCCTCTCCTGCCCGGAGGCGTGGAGCTCAGCGCGGTCGTGCGCGCGCGCCGCGACTGACGCCCGAGGGACGGGCCGTCCCACGGGGACGGCGGATGTGCCCCCGTCGGCCACCCGGCCCAGACCGCGCCGCCCTTCTCGGATGGAGTCGTTTTCCCGCCACGGGCGGGCGCCGCGCGGTCGGCGGGAAGGCGCCGCACGACCGGGAAGTGACGGGGTGTGGGCGGCCGGGCGGTGCGTCCACGGTCCGGCCTAGAGTTCCCCCATGCCCTCCATCTCCGTTGTCCTCCCCGCGCTGGCCCTGGCCCTTCTGGGCGGATTGCTGGGGGCCGTCGCGGGCCGGGTGGTCCCGTTGTTCCGGGCCTACGAGCCCGTCCCCGACGGGTCACAGGGGCCGCCCCCGCCCCAGTGCCCCCACTGCGGGACGCGGGTCCCCTGGCCGCGTTGGACGCCGTTGCCGGCGCGCTTCGCCCTGACGGGACGCTGCGCCGACTGCGCCACCGCGGTGCGCGCCCCCGCGGTGGTCGGGGTGACGGCGGCGGCCGTGCTGGGCGGGCTGGCCCTGCTGCCCGGCCGGTCCGCCGTCGAGATCCCCGCCTTCGCCTTCCTGGGGGTGGTGGGGGTGGTGCTGGCGGTGGTCGACGCGCGTACCCACCGCCTGCCCAATCCGCTGGTCCTGCCGGCCTATCCGGTCGCGCTGGCGCTGCTCGGGGCGGCGGCGCTGGCGGTTCCCGATGGGGGCGGGCGGATGCTCACCGCGCTGGCCGGCATGGCCGGGGTCGCGGCGTTCTACTGGGTGCTGTGGTTCATCCACCCGGCGGGGATGGGGTGGGGGGACGTCAAGCTCTCGGGGCTGCTGGGGCTCTACCTCGGTTGGTGCTCTCTGGGGTCGGCGGTCTCGGGCACCTTCGCCGCCTTCCTGTTCTCGGCCTGCTACGGCCTGGTGCTCATCGCCTTGGGGAGGGCCACCCGCAGGAGCCGTATCCCCTTCGGCCCGTTCATGATCGCCGGGGCGTTCGCGGTCATCGCCCTCGGCGACCCCCAGCCGGCCCTGCTCGGTTGAGCCCCGCGCCGCCGCAGATCGACCCCGCCGGGGGCCGACCTCCCGGACGGTGCAGCGGCCCGGCGCGCAGGACGGCCGGGATCGTCGGGCTCCGCGGCACGGGGTCGGGGAACGGGCCGCCCGGCACCGTCGAGATCACGCCGTCCCTCTCACCGGCGCGGCCTGTCCGACGGCCCGGCGCGCGGCCGCCACCAAGCGCGCCTCCACCCGACGCCCACGGTTTGAGACCGCGTCGACCGGCGACGTCGGCGCCACCCGCGCGGCGTCCCGCGGAGCGGGCCGGCGGGCCTCGGGCGTGCCGCCGACACCTCGCGTCGCTCCAGCACCCGGCCGGCCTGGCGGCGCCCTGGCAGCATGGCGGCGGACGGAGCGCCGGACCGCCGTCCGGGGCGCCCGCGACCGACACGAGCGGACCACCAGGTGCCGCCGGCCCGACGGACACGTCGATCTGCGCCGCCGCGTCCGGTCCGGCGACCGGCGTGGTGGTGGGCTTCCGGAGTGGCCTGGCAAGGCCGGTCGGGGCGGAAGCCCACCGCCCCGGAAGGAGCGCCACCAGGCGGACGGCCCGCTCCCGGGGACGACCCGCAGTCGCCCCGATGTCCCGCCGAGGTCCCGACCGTGGGAAGATCAGGGCATGTTGCGCTGGCTGACCGCTGGGGAGTCCCACGGGCCGGCACTCGTCGCGATCCTGGAGGGCCTCCCGGCAGGCGTGTCCGTCACCTCTGACGACATCGCCGCCGCGCTGCGCCGCCGACGCGCCGGGTACGGCCGGGGCGCCCGTATGAAATTCGAGCAGGACCAGGTCTCCATCCTCGGGGGCATCCGGCACGGCCGTACCCAGGGCGGGCCGGTCGCCATCGAGGTGGGGAACACCGAGTGGCCCAAGTGGGAGCGGGTCATGTCGCCCGACCCGGTCCCCGCCGAGGAGCTCGAGGGAGTGGCCCGCAACGCTCCGCTGACCAGGCCCCGCCCGGGCCACGCCGACCTCGTCGGCATGCAGAAGTACGGCCACGACGAGGCGCGTCCCATCCTGGAACGCGCCAGCGCCCGGGAGACGGCGGCGCGCGTCGCCATCGGCGAGGTCGCCCGCGCCTTCTGCCGCCAGGCGCTCGGGGTGGAGATCCTCAGCCACGTCGTGTCCATGGGGGAGATCGGCGTACCCGACGACGCGCCGCTGCCCGGCCCCGGGGACCTGGAGCGTATCGACGCCGACCCGTTGCGCTGCGCCGACCCCGAGACCAGCACCCGGATGGTCGCCGAGGTCGACGACACCAAGAAGTCCGGCGACACCCTGGGCGGTGTCGTCGAGGTGCTGGCCTACGGACTTCCGCCCGGCCTGGGCAGCCACGTCCACTGGGACCGGCGCCTGGACGCGCGCCTGGCCGGAGCCCTCATGGGGATCCAGGCCATCAAGGGCGTCGAGGTCGGGGACGGCTTCCGCACCGCGGGACGCCGGGGTTCGGCCGCCCACGACGAGATCGAGCCCGGACCCGACGGGGTCCGCCGCCGCAGCAACCGCGCCGGCGGCGTCGAGGGCGGAATGAGCACCGGGGAGCCACTGCGGGTGCGCGCCGCGATGAAGCCCATCGCGACCGTCCCCAAGGCCCTCGACACGATCGACGTCACCAGCGGCGAGCCGGCCCAGGCGCACCACCAGCGCAGCGACGTCACGGCGGTGCCGGCGGCCGGAGTGGTGGCCGAGGCCATGGTCGCACTCGTCCTGGCCGAGGCCGCGCTGGAGAAGTTCGGCGGCGACTCCGTCGCCGAGACCGTCCGCAACCTGAACAACTACCTGGACGCGCTGACCATCAGGTGAGCGGGTCCGCGGCCCCGGGCGGGACCTCCCGCGGGGGAAGGGGGATTCGGTGATGAGCAGGCCGATCGCGGTCCTCATCGGTTCGCCCGGATCGGGCAAGTCCACGGTGGGGGCCGCCCTGGCGGCCCGGCTGGGCGCGCCGTTGGTCGACACCGACGCCGAGATCGAGACGAGGGCGGGAAAGCCCATCGGCGACATCTTCGTCGAGGACGGTGAGCCGGCGTTTCGCGAGCTGGAGCGCGCGGTCGTCGTCGAGGCGCTGACCGGGCATCCCGGCGTCCTCGCGCTCGGTGGGGGGGCGGTCCTGCATCCGGACACGCGCGCCGCGCTCGCCGGGCACCACGTCGTCTACCTCCAGGTGGAGTTCGCCGACGCGGCCAAGAGGGTCGGCCTGGACCAGGCCCGACCGCTGCTGCTGGGCAACCCCCGGGCCAGGTTGAAGGCGCTGCTGGAGGAGCGGCTGCCCATCTACGAGTCGCTGGCCACGGTCACGGTCTCGACCAGTACCCACCGCGTGGAGGAGGCGGTGGAGGAGATCGTCGCCCGTCTCCCCGCTGCCCGGAACGGAGAAGGATGAGCGCAACACGGATCGGTGTCGGGGGGTCCTCGGCGCCCTACGAGGTCGTCGTGGGCAGCGGTGTGCTGGGCGAGCTCGCCGGGCTGGTCGGCGGGACGGCCGCGCGGGTCGCGGTGATCCATCCCGGTTCGCTCGGCGAGATCGCCCGTCCGGTGTGCGCGGCGTTGGAGGCCGCCGGCCACGTCGTCCACCCCATGCCGGTGCCCGACGGCGAGGCGGCCAAGGACGCCGCGGTGGCCGCCGACCTGTGGGCCCGCCTGGGGCGGGCCGGATTCACCCGCAGCGACGCCGTTGTGGGGGTCGGCGGGGGCGCCACCACCGACCTGGCCGGCTTCGTCGCCGCGACCTGGCTGCGCGGCGTGCGCTGCGTCCTGGTCCCCACGACGCTGCTGGGCATGGTCGACGCGGCCGTGGGAGGCAAGACCGGCATCAACACCGCCGAGGGCAAGAACCTGGTCGGCGCCTTCCACCCTCCCGCGGGGGTGCTGTGCGACCTGGCGACGCTGCCCAGCCTGCCCACCGCCGACTACATCGGCGGCCTGGCCGAGGTGATCAAGGCCGGCTTCATCGCCGACCCGGTCATCCTCGACCTCGTGGAGTCCGATCCCGAGGGCGCCGTCCGCCCCGAGGGCCGGCACACCCGTGAGCTCATCGAGCGCGCCATCGCGGTCAAGGCCGAGGTCGTCTCGGCGGACCTGCGGGAGAGCGGCCGGCGTGAGATCCTCAACTACGGGCACACCCTCGGCCACGCCATCGAGCGCGCCGAGAACTACGCCTTCCGGCACGGGTACGCGGTGGCGATCGGCATGGTCTTCGCCGCCGAACTGGCCCGCCTCGACGGGCGTCTGGACGCGCGGACCGTGGAGCGGCATCGGAGCATCCTCACCTCGGTCGGTCTGCCGACCGGCTACGCGGGCGAGGCGTGGGCCGGCCTGCGCGACACGATGCGGGTGGACAAGAAGGCCCGCGGCGCGACACTGCGGTTCGTGGTGCTGGAGGGTCTGGCCCGTCCCGCGATCCTGGCCGGCCCCTCCGACGCGCTGCTCGACGCCGCCTACCGGGCGGTGAGCGCCTGAACGGCACGCGCAGGTCGCCCCGAACACCCACTAGACTCCTCAGGGGAACGGTGTCGGCTCCTCTGAAGGAGCGTCCCGCCCGAGGCGGAGACGCCGGCGGCCGACACCACGGGTTCCCGCGACGCGCGCCGCAGCCCCACGGGCACGGCCGTGGTTCCTTGACAAGATGACTTTGCCTCACCGCTGGGAGAGACGACCGAAGTGGCCACGACGAACGACCTCAAGAACGGCATGACCCTGAAGCTCGACGGTGGCGAACTCTGGAACGTCGTCGAGTTCCAGCACGTCAAGCCCGGCAAGGGCGGCGCGTTCGTCCGCACCAAGCTGAAGAACGTGACCTCCGGCAAGGTCGTCGACAAGACCTTCAACGCCGGCGTGAAGGTGGAGGTCGCCAACGTCGACCGCCGCGAGATGCAGTACCTCTACGCCGACGGTGAGTCCTACGTGTTCATGGACACCGAGACCTACGACCAGCTCTACATCCCCCGCGAGGTCGTCGGCAAGAGCGCCGACTACCTGCTGGAGAGCGCCCTGGCCACCGTCGCGATCAACGAGGGCACCCCGCTCTACATCGAGCTGCCGGCCGCGGTCGAGCTGGAGATCGCCCAGACCGACCCGGGCCTCCAGGGCGACCGCTCCACCGGCGGCACCAAGCCGGCGACGCTGGAGACCGGCGCCGTCATCCAGGTCCCGCTGTTCATCAGCACCGGTGAGAAGGTCAAGGTCGACACCCGCAGCGGCGAGTACCTGGGTCGCGTCAACTCATGACGTTGCACCACTTCACGGCGGCACCCCTGGCAGGAGATCGATGAGCGGCGCGCGACGCAAAGCCCGCAGACGCGCGGTGGAAGTACTGTACGAGGCCGAGGTGCGCGGCGTCACGGTCGACGAGGTGATCAAGCGGCGACGGGCCCAGCCCGAGCCCCCGATCAACGAGTTCACCGAGCACCTCGCCCGTGCCGTCGACGAGCGGCGTGAGCGCATCGACCACCTGCTCGGCGACTACGCCATCGGCTGGACGCTGGAGCGGATGCCCGTCGTCGACCGCAACATCTTGCGCATGGGGGCCTACGAACTGCTGTGGGCCGCCGACATCCCCGACGGCGTGGCGATCGCCGAGGCGGTGGCGGTGGCCAAGGAACTGTCCACCGACGAATCGCCGACCTTCATCAACGGCCTGCTGTCGCGGCTGATGGAGAACAAGGAACAGCTCACGCTGTGACCTTTCGGGCGGCGGGAGGGAATCTCGTGACGGAAAGGGCCGGTACCGCGGCGTCCGCCTCAGGGCCGCAGCGTGCCGCCGGCACGGCGCGCACCGCCGTCGTCTGGGACGCGCTGCGTTCCGAGCTGGCCGGCATCCAGCGCTCCGGGGGAGAGCCCCTGCGGATCGTGGACGCGGGCGGCGGGACGGGAGGGGCCGCGGTCCCCCTGGCCGAACTCGGTCACGACGTGACCGTTGTCGACCCCAGCCCCGACTCCCTGGCCGCGCTGGAACGCCGCGCGGCCGAGGCGGGGGTGCGGGTGCGCGCGGTCCAGGGCGAGACCGCCGACCTCGCCGGCCTGCTTCCGGCCGGGGAGGCCCACCTGGTGCTGGTGCACAACGTGCTGGAGTACGTCGAGGATCCGGCGGCGGCGCTCGGCGACATCGTCGGCGTCACCCGGCCGGGCGGGGCGGTGAGCGTCCTGGCCACCAACGCGGTCGCGGCGGTGCTGCACCGCGCGCTCGCCGGGCACCTCGGTGACGCCCGGAGCCTGTTGGACTCCACGGACGGCCGTTGGGGCGAGGGCGATCCGATGCCGCGCCGGTTCACCGCCGAAGGGCTCGTCGGCCTCGTCCGTGCGGCCGGCCTGTCCGACATCAAGGTCCGCGGGGTCCGGGTGTTCACGGACCTGCTGCCGGGGCGCGTCTTCGACGGCGACCCGCAGGCCGGCCGGGAGCTGCTGGAACTGGAGAAGTCCGCCTCGGCGCACCCGGAGCTGTCGGGGATCGCCACCCAGCTGCACCTGCTGGCCCGCCGCCCCGCCTGAGCGGCTGTCCCAGGTCGACCGCACAATGGTCATATGAGCCGACGCCAGCTCCAGCGGGGGACCGCGATGCGCGGTGCCGTCACCGCGTCCGGCATCGAGCCGCTCGACCTGACCACCGTGTCCGATGAGGACTGCCCCATCCTGCACATCGACATGGACGCCTTCTTCGCCGGTGTCGAGGAGCTCAAACACCCGTGGGCGCGCGGCCGTCCCGTCATCGTGGGCGGTACCGGCGGGCGCGGGGTGGTGGCCTCCGCCAACTACGCCGCCCGCCGTTTCGGGGTCCACTCCGCGATGCCGATGTCGCGCGCGCTGCGGGCGTGCCCGGACGCGGTGGTCTTCCCACCGGACGGAGCCTCCTACCGCAGGGTCTCGGCGGCGGTCATGGACATCCTCCGCTCGGTCACCCCCGAGGTCGAGCCGCTCTCCCTGGATGAGGCGTTCCTCGACGTCTCCGGTGCGCGCCGGCGGCTGGGCGGCCCGGTGCGCGTCGCCACCCTGATCCGCGAACGGATTCGGACCGAACAGCGGTTGACCTGCTCGGTCGGTGTCGCCTCCACGAAGTTCGTCGCCAAGCTGGCCTCCACCCACTGCAAGCCCGACGGACTGCTGTTCGTCCCCGCGCGGCACGTGCGGGCCTTTTTGCACCCGCTTCCGCTGGGGGCCCTGTGGGGGGTGGGCGACAAGACGGAGCAGACGTTGGCCCGGCTGGGGCTGCGCACCATCGGGGACGTGGCGGCCACACCCCCCGAGACCCTCCGCCGCGAACTGGGCGTCGCCCTGGGAGACCGGCTCGCCGCGCTCTCCCAGGGGCGGGACGAACGCCGTGTCGTCACCGACGCGCCGGACAAGAGCATCGGCGCGGAGGAGACCTTCGCCGAGGACGTCGCCGACGCGGGGCGGATCGGGCGCGAGCTGCTGCGGCTGTCGGAGAAGGTGGCGCGACGGCTGCGGGCCACCGGCCAGGTCGGGCGGACCGTCGTGGTCAAGCTGCGCCGTGACGACTTCACCACGATCACCCGCTCCCGCACGCTCCCCGACTACACCGACGTCGGCCGTGAGATCAGCGCCACGGCGCGGTCCCTGTACGCGGCGGCGGGACTGGACGGGGCGCGGTTGAGGCTGGTGGGGGTCCGGGTAGAGGGGCTGCGGGCCGCGGCCGGCGTGCACCGGCAGCTCGCGTTGGACGAGCCCGAGAGCGGATGGCGCGACGCCGAACGGGTCATGGACCTCGTCGCCCGGCGTTTCGGTCCGGCGGCGCTGCGACCGGCCGTGCTGGCAGAGCGTGACGAAGATGACGTATGATTCGGTAACTTTGTGCCGCCCTCGATCGTTGTACTCGTCAGGTGGTCGTCCACCTGGCGCTGAACCCCCAGGTCGGAGGCAGAGAGGGACGTGGAGACCGGTGTTTTGGGCGAAGCACGCGGGTAGTGTGACCCATGTGGGTCACCTAGACGCGGAAGTATTCTTTTCACCGGGCGCTAAGGCGCCGTATTCTGGGCATATCACTGGCCACCAGATGGTTGCTCAGTACCGGTTGCCCCACCCGGGGACTGTTTTTGGGAGGCGCCGTGCCGCTCTCTGAACACGAGCAGCGCATGCTCGACCAGATCGAGCGGGCGCTGTATGCCGAGGACCCGAAGTTTGCCAATACCGTCCGCCAGACGAATCCTCAGGTCCACTACAAGCGCTGGATCATCAAGGCCTCGATCGGGTTTGTCCTGGGCATCTGCCTCCTCATGGGGGGCGTGATCGTCCAGCAGCCGATCGTCGGTGCCCTCGGTTTCGTCGTCATGCTGGCATGCACCCTGTGGGGCCTGTCGGGGTGGCGGCGCGTCTCCGGTGGTGGCGCGTCCGAGGCGAATACCCCCGCGGCGCAGCCCAAGCAGCGCCGTCAACAGCGTCCGGGCATGATGAGCCGCTTCGAGGAGCGCTGGCGCCGTCGTCAAGAGGGCGAACAGTAGCGTTTCGGCCCACGCGATCCAATACAGAGATCTCACATGTGTCCGCCGGGGTGATCCCTCACCCCGGCGGACACATGTCTGTCTCCCCTTCCTCCCTGTCCCGAACCCGCCCGAGCCGTCTGCGGGTCACGCGTGTGCGCGTCGCCTCCGGGGCCGGGCGCCCCAGACCAGGAGCGAGCGCGGTAGCAGCACCGCCCGCATCCGCCCCCAGGGCCCGGCCCCGGCGCGCAGGGCGCCTCGCAGCAGCAGGCTGTCGGCCGCCAGGTCCTGCGATGGGGCGGGGGGAACCGGGGCGTAGCGGGCCCCCTCCTCGGCCAGCGCGATCCGGTCGAGCGCCGCGCGGGCCTCGGCGGACAGCCGCCGCTCCTCGCCCAGGCGGCGGGCGACCCCACGCGGGCTCTCGGCCGGATTCCAGGCCAGACCGGTGTCGAGGACGTCGTCGCGCAATTCCAGCCACGCGGCGCGGGACCTGGCCGCGTGCGAGCGCGCGCCCGCCCAGCGGACGCGGCGCCTGAGCGTCCGCAGCAGTGCCGGCAGCAGGGGCGCCACGACCAGCGTCAAGGAGACCAGTACCAGGGGCGACAGCGGTGCCGGCCGGGAGGTCGGCGCCGAGGTCGGCGCCTCCGCGGCCGGTGCCCCGCTGCCGGAAGAGGAGGGCGTGGGCTCCTCCTCGGGAGAAGGGACGTCGGTGGTGGAACCGGTCGCCGCCTCCTCCGGAGCGTCCGGCGTGGGAGTCCCGCCCTCGGGGGCGGAGGAGGCGTGATCGGGGACGTTCGCGCCCGGCTGCCCCTGCCCCGAGGAGGGGGTCGGCTCAAAGCGCAACCAGCCATGCCCCTCGAAGTACAGCTCGGGCCAGGCGTGGGCGTCGCGTTCCGTCACCAGCCAGTGGTCGTCGAAGATCTGTTCCCCAGGGGTGTAGCCGACTGCCACCCGGGCCGGGATGCCGGCCTGGCGGGCCATCAGGGCCATCGCGGCGGCGAACTGCTCGCAGTAGCCGACGCGTTCCTCGAAGAGGAAGCGGGCCAAGGGGTCCTCGCCCTCGGGGACGGCCGGGGGCTGCAGGCTGTACTCGAACCTTCCGTCGGTGAACCACTCCTGGAGGGCCACCGCCCGTTCGTGCGGCCCCGACGCGTCGGCGACGATGGAGCGGGTGAGCTCCCCGATCCGGGGGTCCAGGCCGGCGGGCACGTCGAGGTAACGCCGGTCCACACCGCTCACGTTCGGGGAGGCGGCGGCGAGATCGTCGGGGTCGGTCGCGAAACGCGGGGAGGTCACCCGGTAGGTCAGTCCTCCCGCGTTGCCCTGGGGGGCGAACACCATCAACGTGTCGGGGTCGGCGAACCAGTCGCCGGAGATCTCGATCCGCTGTGCCGGATAGGGCAGGGGCAGGAAGTTCATGTCCTGGGCGGTCGGGGTGACGGTGATGTCGGTCGTCGTTTCAACGGCCGCGTCGGACTCGACCCCGGGGACCGGCGGCAGCGCCTCCTCGGTCACCCGGTACCGTTGGGCCGCCCGCACCGCCGACATCGTCCAGTTCTCGCCGTCGAAGGCGTCGAGGACGTGGACCCGCAGGTAGTCGGGTTCCTCCGTGGAGGTGCGGTACTCCAGGACACGCCGATCCAGCGTCGAGAGCAGGCCACGGCGCAGGGAGGCCATCGGGTGGACCGTGGTCACGGTCCCGTTGTCCCCGCGGACCTCGTCGATCAGGCCGAACACCGTCCCACTGGCCAGTCCGGGGACGACGGCCGGGACCAACAGGGCCAGAGCCGTCGCGGGCGCGGCGATCAGGAGGCCGTCCACCGCGTGCCGTCCGGCCCCGCCCGCGCGTCCGGGCAGGGCACCGCGCTCGCGTGCCCGTTCCCAGCCGTCCACGACGAGCAGGATCAGGAATCCGGCCGCGGCCACGACGAACGCCGGACCGCCGATGCCCTCCTCGTGCACCGACAGGGGGACGAACAGCAGGGCGAGGAGTGCCAACCCGCTCAGCGCCGCCAGCCGCAGTGTCACCACGACGAGGTCGACCAACATCGCGAACAGCCCCAGAGACAGGGTGACGACGAACACGAGGGAGGAGGTCGCCTCGATGGGCGAGGGATTGGCGTCGATCTCGGCCATCCCGGCCTCGGCCAGTCCGCGCAGGACGGCCATGGAACCGCCCGTGGGGACGACCCCGAGCAGCGCCTCGCCGGAGGCGTGGCAGCCGGTCAGCAGTGCCAGCAGTACGACCGCCTGGAACAGGGGCAGCAGGAGCGCCGGTGAGCGGAGGGCGCGGGCGGCCAGCGAGGTCAGCCCGACCGCGAGCACCGCCACGGCGGGCACGGGCCACCAGTCCCGGTCCAGGAACAGCGGATGCAGCAGGGGCAGCGCGCCCAGGGTGGCGAGTGTCGCCGCCACCGTGACCCGGCCTTTCACCTGTGCCCTCCCAGGGGTCCGGTCCGTTCGGTCGATGGGCGACGGCCCTGCCACGCCGCGGGCAGGTCGTCCAGCGTGTCGATCGCGAGCACCCGCCACCCGGTTCCGGTGAGCCGCACCTGGGCCTTCTCCAGAAGGGCCGGGGAGGACCATGGCGCCCGTCGACACAGCACCGCGATCCGGTCGCGCCCCTGCGCCGGGCGGGTCCGCGCGAACTCGTCGAGGTCCGACTCGGTCAGCGCGCCGAGCACCGCGACGACCGGCCCCCGGTCCGCCGCGACGGACTCGTCGAGCAGTCCGAGCTCGCAGCGCAGGTCACTCGTCGAGGCCGGGAGCACGGCGAGGACGTCGAGCACGCCATGGCCGGACACGGTGGTCTCGCCTCCCGCGGCGAGCAGACGGATCTCGCGGCCGTCGGCCGACAGGTGGAGCGCGATCGATCCCGCCGCGGCCACCGCGGTCTCCAGCGACGACTCCGCGCCCTCACCCGCGTGGGCGTGGGACCGCGCGTCCAGGAGGAGGGTGGCCTGCTCGCGTCGCCACCGTTCCTCACGCCGTACCATCAGTTCGCCGCGCCGCGCGGTCGAGCGCCAGTGCACCCGCCGAACGTCGTCACCGTGCCGGTACTCCCGGGGAACGGTGTCGTCCTCCCCGCTGCTCGCCATGGAACGCGCTGGACTGGTGTCGCTGTCCGCTGTCCCGCCACCGGGCGCCGCCCCCGAGAGCTCCACGATCCGGGGCACCACCAGCAGCGACAGGCCCGACCCCGAGGGCCTGGCGAGTTCGACGCAGCCCAAGGGGTCGCGGAAGCGCAGGGTCAGGGGACCGATCGGGTAGCGTCCGCGCGCCCGCGCGCACACCCGGTAGGCGATCTCCCGTTCCTCGCCACGGCGCAACCGGCCCACCGCGAAGCTCGGGGGCCGCCCCAGCGCCAGCGGCAGCGTCTCCTCGACGACCAGCCCGCCGGCGAACAGGGCCGTGGAGGAACCGGTGAGCCGGATCACGACCCGCGCCTCCTCCCCGGCGGTCACCCTGGCGGGGAGGAGATCGCGCGTGTGCCGCACACCGTCGGGGACTCGCAGCACGGTCAATGCCGCCAGCAGGGGCAGCGAGACGACGAACACGCCGACACGCAGCAGATCGCGTTCGCCGACGAGCACCGCTCCGACGGCGACCGCGACGCCCACGCACAACAGGACCCGACCGCGGAAGGTGAAGGCGCGTAGGGGTTTCACGACCCCGTCTCCGGCCGGACCGGAACGGCGGGGCGCAGGACGGCGTTCATGGAGGTGTCCTCGGGTCAGTCGGGAACCGGGATCCTGGCGACGAGGTCGCGGACGACCTGTTCGACGGGCAGCCCCTCGATCCGCGCCTCGGTGCTGGGGAGCAACCGGTGGGAGAGGACGGGGACCGCCAGGGCCTGGAGGTCGTCGGGGATGACGTAGGAGCGCGCCTCCAACGCGGCGTAGGCGCGTGCCGCGCGGACCAGGTGCAGGGTCGCGCGCGGCGACGCTCCCAACCGCAGCGCGGGGGAGGAACGGGTGGCCGAGACGAGGTCGACCGCGTAGCGGCGCACGGAGGGGGAGACGTGGATGGCGCGGACCCGGTCGATCATGTTCTGGACGTCCGCGGCCTTGGCCACCGGCTCCAGCCCCGCCAGCGGCGACCGGGATCCGTGGGTGTCGATCATGTCGAGTTCGGCCTGAGGGGAGGGGTAGCCGATGGCGACGCGGGCCATGAAACGGTCGCGTTGCGCCTCGGGCAGGGGATAGGTCCCCTCCATGTCCACCGGGTTCTGGGTGGCCACCACCATGAAGGGCCGTTCCAGCTCGCGGGTCTCGCCGTCGACGCTGACCTGGCTCTCCTCCATGCACTCCAGCAGCGCCGACTGGGTCTTGGGCGAGGCCCGGTTGATCTCGTCGCCCACGACGATGTTCGCGAAGACCGGCCCCGGGACGAACTCGAACTCGTGGCGTTCCTGGTGGTAGGCGTTGACTCCGGTGATGTCGCCGGGAAGCAGGTCCGGGGTGAACTGGATCCGGCTGACGGAGCAGTCGATCGACCGGGCCAGCGCCTTGGCCAGCATCGTCTTGCCGACGCCGGGGATGTCCTCGATGAGCAGGTGCCCCTCGGCCAGGAGGACGGTCAGCGCGATCCGCACGACCTCGGTCTTGCCCTCGATCACGGTTTCGACGGCCGTCCGGATGCGGTCGGCGGTGTCCAGGACCGCGCCGACGTCATGCACGGCCTCGTCGTCTCGTCCGGTGAGCCGCGTGTCCAGTGACACCTGTCCCCTCCCGCCCCGCCTGCTCCGACGACTTGAGGCTAGGCGTAAAGCGGGGCTTTGCAAACCGGAACCGGAGAGTACGTCCGGGCTCCCGCCGTGACCCGCCTCACCGGCGGATCCCCGGGGCGCGTCACGCCGTGACGGGCCCCGCGGCCCGACACGTCCGGATCGTTTCGCTCCTCCCCCTCTGAAGTGCTTCGATGCTCGCTGGGGGCGGGTGGGGCGACCGCGGAATCTGTTGACCGTGGAGGAGAGTGGAGTACAGTGGGGCACCGTGGAGCGGGGCGCCGCTCCATCGGGTCGGTGGGAGGTGGGAACCGGTGTTCCTCGGCACCCACGCGCTACGCCTCGATGAGAAGGGACGACTGTTCCTTCCGGCGAAGTACCGCGACGAACTGTCGGGGGGACTGGTGATCACGAAAGGCCAGGAGCGCTGTCTCTACGTCTTTCCTGTGCACGAGTTCCAGCGCATCACCGACGCCCTCCGTTCCGCACCCGTCACCGCCAAGTCGGTGCGCGACCACGGTCGCGTCTTCTTCGCCAGTGCGTCCGACGAGACGCCCGACAAGCAGGGCCGGGTCACGGTCCCGCAGAGTCTGCGCTCCTACGCGGGACTCGGCCGCGACTGCGTTGTCATCGGGGCCAACACGCGCCTGGAGATCTGGGACGCGCGAGCCTGGGCCGATTACGAGACCGAACAGGAGCAGGCGTTCGCGGAGTTGTCGGAGGAGGTGTTGCCGGGGGTGCTGTGACCCCAAGGCGTCGCCGCGCCGGTTCGACGGCCGGTCCGGCGGGTCCACGGGTCACGACCGTCGAATCCCGTCCGGTCACGGCCTCCAGACGCGCAGGAACGCCGGCTGACGCATCTTCCCCGGCGCCAGACGGCGAAAGGCGGGTCACAGCGGCTCCGCGTGCCGCGTCCGGGGGCCGGACCGGGGCGGTCTGGTCCGGTTGTCGACACCGGGTGCTGTCACGATCACGAGGGACGTCGATCGGGCCGCACCCGAGCCCGGCACCGACGACTGAAGAAGTAGCGATTCAAGGGGGAAGAGTGCTGATGGTCGATCCCGGACCGGAGGCCGTGGACGGGGCGTCGGCGAAGACGACCGATGTCGCGAGGGCCGCGGAGGGGCACGAGGGTCCGTTGGAGGATCGGCCCAAGCACGTGCCGGTCATGCTGGAGCGGATCGTCGAGGTCCTCTCCCCGGCGCTGGAAGGCGAGCGGCCCGTCCTCGTGGACGGCACACTGGGGCTCGGCGGCCACTCCGAGGCCCTGCTGCGCGCCCATCCGCGGCTCCGGGTGGTCGGTGTCGACCGCGATCCCAGCGCGTTGGAGCGCAGCGCCCGTCGCCTCGCTCCGTTCGCGGAGCGGGTCGACTACGTCCACGCCGTCTACGACGAGATCCCGCGCGCCCTTGACGACCTCGGGATCGCCGAGGTCCACGGTGTCCTTCTCGACCTCGGGGTCTCCTCGCCCCAGCTCGACGAGGCGGAACGGGGCTTCGCCTACTCCTACGACGCGCCGCTGGACATGCGGATGGATCCCACGCGGGGGCTCACCGCGGCCGACGTCGTCAACACCTACTCCGCCGCCGAACTCGCCCGCGTCCTGCGGGTCTACGGCGAGGAGCGTTTCGCCGCGCGCATCGCCCAGGCCATCGTCCGTGAGCGGGCGGGCGGGCCGATCGACTCCACCCGCCGTCTGGCCGACCTCGTTCGCGGCGCGATCCCGGCCGCCACCCGGCGCACAGGCGGAAACCCGGCCAAACGCACCTTCCAGGCGCTGCGTATCGAGGTGAACGCGGAACTTCCCATCCTGGAACGCGCGCTGCCCGCGGCCCTGTCCCGGCTCGCGGTCGGGGGACGGATCGCGGTGCTGTCCTACCACTCACTGGAGGACCGCATCACCAAGCGCGCGCTGGCGGCGCTGGCCACCGACACCACACCTCCCGACCTGCCGGTTCCGCTTCCTGACCGGCAACCCGAACTCCGCCTGCTCACCCGCGGGGCGGAACTGCCCTCACAGGAGGAGAACGCCCGCAACCCCCGTGCCGCCTCGGCGCGCCTGCGGGCCGCCGAGCGGGTCCGCAGGGCGTGACGAGGGACGGCTGAGGGATGACGCGCCGTGAATGGGGAAGCAACGGGCGCGGGACCGGACCAGCCGGACCGGGAGTAAACAGGGGACAGGGATGAGCGAGCCGCAGGGGAACGGCGACACCCGGGCCGCGGGCCGCGCCGGCAGGGGGCGAACACGCCCCCACGCCACGACCGGTGCGCAGACCGGGGGCGCGTCTGTCCGCTTGGGCGCCGAAGGGGAACGGGAGAGCGCGGTATGAGCAGTGCGATCGAGGACAAGGCCCGGCGCGGGCGGACGGCCGGACACGCCGCGACGGCATCGGTCCCCCGGAGCAGAGCCCACCGTCCGCGCGATGTGTCCGCGCGGCGCGCCGCGACGCCGTCCCGGCCGGTCCCCCGCCCCGCTTCCCGACCCGCCGCGACGGCGCAGCCACCGCGCATGCCCTTCGTCCTGCTCGTCCTCGCCCTGCTCGGCGGCGCCCTGGTGGTCCTGCTGGCGCTGCGCACCGTCCTGACCGAGGACGCCTTCGAGATCGGGGAGTTGCAGAGGGAGAACCGGGAACTCTCCCACGAGCAGCAGCGCCTACAGGAGCTCGTCGTCCAGGCCGAGTCGCCCGACGCGCTGGCCCGCCAGGCAGAAGAGCTCGGTATGGTGCCGGGCGAGGCGCCGCAGTTCATCGACACCCGCACCGGCGAGGTCCGGGGCGGTGACGAAGGCGGGGCCGACAGCGGGCTGCCCGGAACCGGAGACCCCGGCGAGGTCGACGGGGAGGCCCGGTGAAGGGCGTGGCCGGCGCAGACCGGGGGGACGGGGCCGCCGAGCGCGGGCCCGCGTCGGTGAACCGGTGAAGGAGGCAAGGTGAGCACACCCCGTGACCCCCGCCCTCGCAACCCCCGGCGCCGTGGCACCCCCGACCGCACGGTCAAGGGGACGTCTCCGCGGGAGAACGGGGGGCAGGGCCGGCCACGCGGGTCGGTGGATCCGGCCCGGACGGGCACGGCGGCGAAGGGGGGCAGGCCACGCCCGCGCGGGAAGGCCGTCCCGTCCCGCCGCCCCCCGCGTGGCCCGGTTCCACCGCTGCGGCGACGGTTCCGCCGTAGTGATCCGGGCCCGCGCATCAGGATCGCCCTGGCCCTGATGGGGGTGGTGCTGTTGGTCTTCGCGGGGCGGCTGGTGCAGATCCAAGGGATCGAGGCCGCCTCCTACGCCTCGGCGGCCGCCGAGCTGCGCCTCAGCGAGACGGAGATCCCGACCACGCGCGGATCGATCACCGACGCCGATGGGCGGCCGTTCGCGATGTCGGTCGAGGTGCGCACCGTCTTCGTGGACCCCTACGACGTCAAGGCCGACGAGCGCGACACGATCGTCACCGAGCTGTCGCGCCGCTTCGACCTGCCCGAGGAGGAGGTCGCCCGCAAGGTGGACTCCGACGACAGCCGCTACCAGGTGATCGCGCGCGAGGTCCCGCTCGAGGAGTGGAAGGAACTCGACGAGCTGGACCTCCAGGGGGTGGCCGCCGAGACCGCCTACAAGCGCGTCTACCCCGAGGAGACCGGGGCGGCCAACCTCGTCGGCTTCGTCGGCACCGACGGGCACGGCCTGGAGGGCCTGGAGAGCGTCTTGGAGGATACGCTCGCCGGCGACCCCGGCAGCAGGCAGGTCGAACTCGGCACGGGCGGCACCGAGATCCCCATGGCCAACGGCGTCGCCAAGGAACCGGTCCCCGGCCACGACGTGCGGCTCACCCTGGACCAGGACGTCCAGTGGCGGGCCCAGCAGGCCCTCGCCCAACGGGCCGGGGAACTGGGGGCCGACAGCGGCAGCGTGATCGTGATGCGGCCCACCGGCGAGATCGTCGCGATGGCCAACTACCCCACCTACGACCCGGACGCCATCGAGGAGTCGACACCCGAACAGCGCGCCAATGGGGCCTTGTCGGCCGCTTTCGAGCCGGGCAGCACCAACAAGGTGATCACCGCGGCGGCGGCCTTGGAGGAGGACGTGGTCACCCCGGACACCGTCTACACGGTGCCCGACTCCATCCGTCGCCACGGCGAGACGTTCCGCGACTCCCACAACCATCCGACCCAGCGGATGACGCTCAACGGGATCATGGCGACGTCGAGCAATGTCGGCACGATCAAGGTCGCCGAGGACGTCGGCGCGGAAGGGCTGTACGAGTATCTCGGCAAGTTCGGCTTCGGCGAGCCCAGCGGTCTGGGACTGCCAGGGGAGAACAGCGGCATCCTCACCGCGCCCGACGAGTGGTGGGGGACCCAGCTGGCGTCGATCTCCTTTGGACACGGCATCTCCGTCAACGCCGTCCAGATGGCGAGCGTCTACGCGACGGTCGCCAACGACGGCGTGCGCGTCGAACCCACGGTCATCGCGGGCAGCACCGACGAGAACGGCGAGTTCCGCCCGGCACCGGAGCCGGCCAAGGAGCGGGTCATCTCCGAGGAGACCGCCAGGGAACTCAGGTTGATGCTCGAGGCGGTGACCGGTGAACACGGGACCGCCCAGGACGCCCGTATCCCGGGCTACCGGGTCGCGGGCAAGACCGGCACCGCCAACCGGGTCGACCCCGACACGGGGAGCTATGACACCGGGGGCTACACCAGTACGTTCGTCGGCATGGCGCCGGCCGACGATCCGGAGCTCATCGTCCAGGTCGTCCTGCACAACCCCAAGGAGCAGTACTACGGGGGCGAGGCGGCGGCTCCGGTGTTCACCGATGTGATGTCCTTCGCGCTGAAGACGTTGCAGATCCCGCCGACGGCGACCGAGCAGCCCAACATCCGCCTGTTCGAGTGAGGTGCGGACGTCCTGGTCTCCCGTCCGAGGGGAGGCGCGGGGCCATGCCGCGCGGGCGTGTGGATTAACCCCGGGTGGGTCACAACGGATAACCTCATCGGCGTGCCACCGGTAATGCGACCTGATCACAATCAACTCCGCCCGCTGTCCGAACTCGTCCGGTTGCTGGAGACGAACGCCTTCGGCGGGCGCCCCGACCCCGACGGGACGACGGACGCCGTGCCTCCGGCGGTCATCGGCGACGACCTCGACGTCACCGAGACGACGATCACGGGGATCACGCACGACTCCCGCGGGGTGCGTCCCGGCGACCTCTACGCGGCCCTGCCGGGTCAACGGGCGCACGGCGCCGCCTATGCCGAACAGGCGGCCCGGGCCGGCGCCGTGGCGATCCTCACCGATCCGCAGGGCTACGAACGCGCCGTGGCCACCGGGCTGCCGGTGCTCACCGTCCCAGATCCCCGCGCGGTCCTGGGCGAGGCGGCGGCCTGGGTCTACGGCCACCCGGCCGACGAGTTGCTGCTCATCGGCACCACGGGGACGAGCGGCAAGACGACGGTGACCTACCTGATCGAGTCGGGGCTGCGCGCCTCGGGGCGGCGCACCGGGCTGATCGGCACCGTGGAGATGCGGGTCGGTGACGAGCGGGTCGACTCCTCGCTGACCACACCGGAGTCCACCGACCTGCACGGTCTGTTCGCGGTCATGCGCGAGCGTGGCGTCGACGCGGCCGCCATGGAGGTCTCCAGCCACGCCCTGGCCAAGGGCCGGGTCGGTGGCGCCCACTACGACGTGGCGATCTTCACCAACCTCTCGCAGGACCACCTGGACTTCCACGCCGACCTGCGCGACTACTTCGACACCAAGGCGCGCCTGTTCACCCCGGAGTTCGCCAGAATCGCGGTGGTCAACCGCGACGACCGGTTCGGGCGGGCGCTCATCGACATGGTCGCCGCCCACGGTGAGGTCCCGGTGACGACCTTCTCCTCCGAGGGAGACCCCGAGGCCGACTGGCGGGCCGTCGACGTGGAGCTGGGGCCTGACGGCAGCACCTTCCGGATCGTCGGCCCGGGCGGACTGGAGACGAACGCGGCGGTGCGGCTGCCCGGCCCCTTCAACGTCTCCAACGCGATGGCCGCGATCGTCGGCCTGGTCGAGGCCGGGATCCCGCTGCACGAGGCGATCGAGGGGGTCGCCGCGGCGCCGGGCGTGCCCGGGCGGATGGAGCGCGTCGACGAGGGACAGAACTTCACCGCGATCGTCGACTACTCCCACAAACCGGGGGCGATCGAGGCGGTACTCTCCTCGTTGCGTTCCATCACCGAGGGGCGTCTGACGATCGTCGTGGGCTGCGGTGGCGACCGTGATCGGGCCAAGCGTCCGCTCATGGGCGAGGCGGCCGCGCGGTTGGCCGACGCCGTCATCCTGACCGATGACAATCCGCGCACCGAGGACTCGATCACGATCATCACGAGCATGCTCGACGGGGTCGCGAAGGTCCCGCAGGAGGAGCGCGCCCGCATCACGGTCGAGCCCGACCGCGCCACGGCCATCCAGATGGCGGTGGAACGCGCCAAGCCCGGTGACGTGCTCGTGGTGGCGGGCAAGGGCCACGAGCGCGGCCAGTACGTCGCGGGGCGGGTCCTGGAGTTCGACGACCGCGAGGTGCTGCGCGATGCGCTGCGCTGGCGGGTGGGCGGCTCCTAGAGGGGTGCCCGCGGGCCGATGGCGGTGCTCTCGGGCGGGTCGTGAGGGAAAAATCGGCCCGTCCGAAAACCGGTGTGAATCGTGATCACTCCGTGAGTAGAGCCCGGCGTCGATAGGGGTGCCTTCCGGGAGGAAACGCCGGACCTGCGAGTTTCTGTCGATTTCCGGCGACAGAGGGAAGGCTGGGACGGGGCGCTGTCCGTGCGCTCCGTCGCCATGGGGTGACGAACCGGTTCCCATTCCGGGCTGGGCGCAACCCCGATAACCAAACATGTTCTAAGGTAGGTCCGGCAATTGCAGCCCGGCACCGTGGCGTTGAAACGCCGCCCTGCGTCCCATGTGTACAGCGATGTCCCCGTACTGCGCGCTGTCCGTCGTCAGGGAGCCCCCAGGCGCGGTGGAACCGGGCCCGACATGAGGAGTGGATTTGATCGCGCTGACGCTCGATCGGATCGCTGAGATCACCCAGTCCCGCATATGCGGATCGGCGCAGCCCACCGACATCGTCACCGGCCCGGTCGTCATCGACTCGCGGCAGGTCGGCCCGGGCTCGCTCTTCGTGGCTTTGGGTGGCGAGCGGGTCGATGGCCATGACTTCGCCGACGCGGCCGTCGCCGCAGGCGCCGCAGCCGTGTTGGCGTCCCGCCCGGTGGCGGCACCGCACCTGCTGGTTGACGGAGGCGACGCCGAGGTCGTGGACGCCCTGGGGCGACTGGCCCGGGCCGTCGCCGAGCGGCTTCCCGACGCCGACATCGTCGGTGTGACCGGCTCGTCCGGCAAGACGACCACCAAGGACCTGCTCGCCCAGGTGCTGCGCCGCCTCGGTCCCACGATCGCGCCCGCCGGCTCGCTCAACAACGAGATCGGCCATCCCCTGACCGTGCTGCGTGCCGACGAGACCACCCGGTTCGTCGTGCTGGAGGTCGCCGCGCGTGGCATCGGGCACATCGCCCACTTGTGCTCCATCGCCCCGCCGCGCATCGGCGTCGTGCTCAACGTCGGCAGCGCCCACGTCGGCGAGTTCGGCAGCCGCGCCGCCATCGCCCAGGCCAAGGGCGAGCTGGTCGAGGCGCTGCCGTCGGCGGAGCAGGGCGGCGTCGCCGTTCTCAACGTCGACGACGACGCGGTGATCGGGATGCGCGCGCGCACCGACGCCCGGGTCGTCACCTACGGCCTGGCCGAGCAGGCCGACGTGCGCGCCCGCGACGTGGAACTGGACGCTTCGGGACGGCCTCGCTTCGTCTTGGAGCTGGGAGGAGACAGCGCGCCGGTCAACCTCGCCCTGGTGGGCGTCCACCAGGTGCACAACGCGCTCGCCGTGGCGGCGGTCGCCGCGGAGATGGGCATGGCCGTCGCCGACATCGCCGCAGCCCTGAGCGAGTCCGGCCCGGTGAGCCGATGGCGGATGGAGGTCACCGACCGCCCGGACGGTGTCACCGTCGTCAACGACGCCTACAACGCCAACCCCGAGTCCATGGGGGCCGCACTGCGGACGCTGGACGTCCTCGCCCGCGGCCGGCGCTCCTTCGCGGTCCTGGGGCACATGGCCGAGCTCGGCCCCGCCCACGAGGCCGAGCACGAACGCATCGGCCGGCTCGCGGCCGAACTCGGCGTCGACACCCTCGTCGTCGTCGGCGAGCACGCCGCTCCGATCGCCGAGGGCGCCCGGGCGGTCTCCACCTGGGCCGGGGAACTCGTCGAGGTCCCCGGCGCGCTCGAGGCCGCCGCCGCGTTGCGAGAGCGGTTGCGTCCCAAGGACGTCGTCATCGTGAAGGGATCCCGCGTGGCCGGGCTGGAACGGGTAGCCGAGGAGCTCATCGCCGTGGAGGACGCCAAGTGACCGGCATTCTCATCGCCGCGATGCTCTCCCTGCTGGTCTCCCTGCTGACCATGCCGATGGTGATCCGGATCCTGTACCGGTTCAAGTTCGGCCAGGAGATCCGCGACGACGGCCCCGAGGGCCACAAGACCAAGCAGGGCACGCCCACCATGGGCGGCATCGTCATCATCCTGGGCGCGGTCATCGGCTACTTCGGTGCCCACCTGGTGTTGATGACCAGACCGACGGTCTCCGGCCTTCTCGTGATGTTCCTGTTCGTCGGGTTGGGCTGTGTCGGCTTCCTCGACGACTTCATCAAGATCTACAAGCGGCGCAGCCTGGGGCTGCGCAGCGGCGCCAAGATGGCCGGCCAGGCCATCGTCGGTATCGGCTTCGCCTTCGCCGTCACCCAGTTCCCCAACGGCTACTCCTACACCCCCGGCTCGGTCCACCTGTCGTTCCTGCGCGACTTCGGACCGCCCCTGATGCTCGGCGTCTTCATCATCTGGGCGCTGTTCCTCATCGTCGGTTTCTCCAACGCGGTGAACCTGACCGACGGTCTCGACGGTCTCGCCACCGGTGCCACGATCCTGTCACTGGTCGCCTACGTGGTCATCGGCAACTGGCAGCTCCGGCAGAGCTGCGTCAACGCGCTGGAGCCCAACTGCTACACCGTCCGTGACCCCCTGGACCTGGCGGTCGTCGCGGCGGCGGGGCTGGGCGGCTGCATCGGCTTCCTCTGGTACAACGCGCCGCCGGCCAAGATCTTCATGGGCGACACCGGCTCGCTGGCCCTGGGCGGTCTGCTCGTCGGCCTGGCCATCACCACCCGTACGCAGCTGCTCCTGGTGATCATCGGCGGTCTGTTCGTCCTCATCACCCTGTCGGTGATGCTGCAGATCGGATCGTTCCGGCTGACCGGCAAGCGGATCTTCCGGATGGCCCCCCTGCAACACCACTTCGAACTGAAGGGCTGGGCGGAGAGCACGATCGTCATCCGGTTCTGGATCATCCAGGGCCTGTTCGTCGCGGTGGGGGTCGGGCTGTTCTACCTGGAATGGATGCCGAGGTAGTGATGAGCGACACCAGCGGATCCAAGACGGGCTTCGGCAACCGCGCGGTCTGCGTGGCCGGCCTGGGCGTCTCGGGCGGGCCGGTGGCGCGGGCGCTGCTGGCCCAGGGCGCGCGCGTCACCATCCTCGACGCGCGGACCGACGAGGCCACCCGGGCGCGGGCCGCGGAGCTGCGCGAGGCCGGTGCCGAGGTCGTCCTCGGCGGCGACAGCCTCCCCGAGGGGACCGAGCTGGTCGTCACCTCACCGGGATGGCGGCCCGACGCCCCGCTGCTCGCCGCCGCCGGCGCCGCGGGGGTCGAGGTCATCGGCGACGTGGAACTGGCCTGGCGGCTCAAACCGCGCGACCAGGTGTGGCTCGCCATCACGGGGACCAACGGCAAGACCACCACGGTGCGCATGCTGGAGGCGATGCTGCGGGCCGACGGGCGGCGCGCCCTGGCCGTCGGCAACGTCGGAACCCCCGTCATCGAGGCGGTGCAGGGCGAGGACGCCCCCGACGTCTTGGCGGTGGAGCTGTCCAGCTTCCAGCTGCACTGGTCCTCCTCACTGCGACCGCACGCCGCGGTCGTGCTCAACATCGCGCCCGACCACATCGACTGGCACGGAGGGCTGGAGTCCTACGCGCTGGCCAAGGGGCGGATCTACGCGCCGGGGACGATCCGCGTCGTCAACTCCGCGGACTCCTGGTCGCGGCGTCTGGCGGGGGAGTGCGGCGACCCCGCCGCGCCGTTGGTCGGTTTCACCCTGGAGACCCCGCGCGCCGGCGAGCTCGGTGTCGTCGAGGACCTGCTCGTGGACCGCGCCTTCGTCGCCGACCCGCGCACCAGTGCCGAGGAGCTGGCCACCCTCGCCGACGTCACCCCGGCCGCGCCGCACAACGTGGCCAACGCCCTGGCCGCCGCCGCGCTGGCCCGGTCGATCGGGGTCGACCCGAAGTCGGTGCGCGCCGGCCTGGCGGCCTTCACGCCCGAACCCCACCGCATCGCGCACGTGGCGACCATCGCCGGTGTCGACTACGTGAACGACTCCAAGGCCACGAACCCGCACGCGGCGGCCGCCTCGCTGGCCGCCTATGAATCGGTGGTGTGGGTGGCCGGTGGGCTGCTCAAGGGGGCCGAGGTCGACGAACTGGTCGCCTCGGCGGCGGGACGGCTCCGTGGTGTCGTCCTGCTCGGCGCCGACCGCGCCCGGTTGCGCGAGGCGTTGCAGCGTCATGCGCCGCAGGTGCCCGTGGTCGATGTCGCGCGCACCGACGAGGGGGCGATGACCGAGGTCGTCGCCGCGGCCACCGGGCTCGCCCAGGAGGGCGACACCGTGCTCCTGGCCCCCTCCGCGGCGTCCATGGACATGTTCACCGACTACAAGGCGCGTGGTGAGGCCTTCACCGAGGCCGTACGCGCCCTGGAGTCCTGACCTCCCCACGACGTGTGACGGGGGCGGCGCGCGGAGTTCCGGGAAGCCGATTCCGCGCGCCGCTACCCGCCCCGGTCGCAGAAAAAACCCCAACACACGGGGAATGTGCGAGGTCCCGACGGTCTTTGCCGCCAAACTTGGTCGATGCTGGGAGAAGCGCGGCGTGGGCGGAGGTGGCGTATGGCGGCTTCGACATCGACTTCCCGGCCCGCCGGGGTCAAGCGGCCCCCACGGGCCGGGACGGGGACGTCATCGGATGGACCGTGGGAGCTGGTGCGCCGGCTCGACCGGCCGCTGACCTCCTACTACCTCTTGTTCGGAAGCAGCGCCCTGCTGATCGCGCTGGGCCTGGTCATGGTGCTGTCGTCGTCCATGGTGGACTCCTACACCGAGACCGGCTCCGCCTACTCGCTCTTCCGCAAGCAGATGTTCGCCGCGGCGCTCGGCCTGCCGCTGCTGGTGCTCGCCTCCCACATGCCGGTCCGTCTCTTCCGGCTGGTCGGCTATCCGGCGATGCTCGCCTCCATCGCCCTGCTCGTCGTCACCGTGTTCCAGGGGCAGGAGTACTACGGCGCGACCCGGTGGCTGGAGATCGCCGGGGTCACCGTCCAGGCGTCGGAGCCGGCCAAACTCGCCTTCGCGCTGTGGGGCGCCAACGTCCTCGCGCGCAAGGAGGAGCTGCGCCAACTGGTGGAGTGGCGCCACCTGCTCCTGCCCCTGCTGCCCGGCTGCGGTGTGCTGGTGCTCCTCGTCCTGCTGGGCAGCGACCTGGGGACGACCTTCGTGCTGTTGGCGATCTTCCTGGCGCTGCTGTGGGTGGTCGGCGCGCCGGGCCGGCTGTTCATCGGCATGTTCGGCCTGGTCTCGCTGCTCGTGGCGATCATGATCGCGGTCGAGCCCTACCGCATGGCCCGGCTCACCTCCTTCCTCGACCCCGAGGCCGACCCCACCGACACCGGCTTCCAGCTGTTGCACGGCCTCTACGCGCTGGGGACCGGCGGCCTGTTCGGCGTCGGTATCGGCGGCAGCCGCGAGAAGTGGGGTTTCCTGCCCCACCCCGAGAGCGATTTCATCTTCGCGATCATCGGCGAGGAGCTGGGGCTGCTCGGAACCCTGCTGGTGGTCGGGCTGTTCGGTGTGCTCGGCTACGCGGGCCTGAGGGTGGCGGCGCGGGCCGACGACCCCTTCGTCCGGCTGGCCTCCGTCGCGATCACGGCCTGGATCGTCGTCCAGGCGCTGGTCAACATCGGGACGGTCATCGGCGTTCTGCCCATCACCGGCATCCCGCTGCCCCTGGTGTCGGCGGGCGGATCGGCGCTGATCCCCACCATGGCGGGGCTGGGCATGCTGCTCGCCATGGCCAAGTCCGAGCCGCAGGCCCGAGAAGTGCTCGCGGCGCGCGGTCCCGGCCGTGTGCAAAGGGCTCTAAGCTGGCTTGGCCTGGACGATGTCGACAAGGGTGGGAAAACCGCCACGGCTCGTCGGGCCCAGAACCGAACGCGTCCAACGCAGATTCAAGCGAGGAGGAATCGGCGACGATGAGGGTAGTCCTCGCCGGCGGTGGCACGGCCGGGCACATCGAGCCCGCACTGGCCCTGGCAGACGCGCTACGGCGCGTCGATCCCGACACCCGGATCCTCTGTCTGGGGACCGAGCGGGGACTCGAGACCCGTCTGGTCCCCATGCGAGGATACGAACTGGGGGAGATCCCCGCGGTCCCGCTACCGCGCAAGCTCACCCCCAAGCTGCTCTCGGTCCCCGGCAAGCTGGCCAACGCGATCAGCACCGCCTCGGGCCACCTGGAGCGGGTCCAAGCCGACGTCCTCGTCGGCTTCGGCGGTTACGTCGCCACCCCCGGCTACCTCGCGGCGCGTCGGCGCCGTATCCCGATCGTGGTGCACGAGGCCAACCCGCTGCCCGGGCTGGCCAACCGGCTCGGTGCGCGGTTGACCCCCCACGTCTTCACGGGGCACCCCAACACCGAGATCCGCAACGGCCGCTACGTGGGCATCCCGCTGCGCGAGCAGATCTCCAAGCTCGACCGGCTGGCCATGGGGGACAAGGCCCGGGCCCACTTCGGTCTGCGCCCCGACCTGCCGACCCTGCTGATCTTCGGGGGCTCCCAGGGAGCCCAGGCCATCAACCAGACCGCCTTCGACAGCGGCGAGGACTTCTGCCGCGCCGGCATCCAGGTGCTGCACGTCGTCGGCCCCAAGAACGCGAGCGAGCCCGAGGACCGCACCCGTGACGGTGTGCCCTACGTCGTCGTGCCCTACGTCGACCGCATGGACCTCGCCTACGCCGCCGCCGACGTGGCGATGTGCCGTTCCGGCGCGATGACCTGCGCCGAGCTCACCGCTGTGGGGCTCCCGGCGGTGTTCGTCCCGCTGCCCATCGGCAACGGCGAGCAGCGTCTCAACGCCGAACCCATCGTCCAGGCCGGCGGCGGTCTCCTGGTCGCCAACTCCGAGTTGAATCCCCAGTGGATCCGCGACAACCTGTTGCCGCTGCTCACCGACACCGACCGGGTCGTCGCGATGTCGGAGGTCGCGGCGAAGATGGGCCGGCGGGACGCCGACATGGAGCTGGCCCGCGAGGTCATGGCCATCGCCCGCGGGGACCGCCCCACGCCGGAGATGCCGATCGACGACTCCGACGACGATCTCGACGACGAAGGGAAGGACGGCCGATGAGCCTGGTCTCCCCTACCGAGCCCGTACCCGTGGCGCAACTGGGCCGTGTCCACTTCATCGGCATGGGAGGCGCCGGCATGTCCGGCATCGCCCGGGTGCTGATCCAGCGTGGCGTCGAGGTGTCCGGTAGCGACGCCAAGGACAGCGACGTGCTGCGCTCCCTGGAGGAGCTCGGCGCGCGCACGCACGTCGGTCACGCCGCGGCCAACGTCGGCGACGCCGACACGGTCGTGGTCTCCTCCGCGGTGCGCGAGGACAACCCCGAGCTGGTCGAGGCCCGATCGCGGGGGCTGCGCGTGCTTCCGCGCGCCGCGGCGCTGGGGGCGCTGCTGCTGGGCCGGCGTGGTGTCGCCGTCGCCGGGACGCACGGCAAGACCACCACCACCTCGATCCTGACCGTGGTGCTCCAGCACCTGGGGGTCGAGCCCGGGTACGTCATCGGCGGCCGGCTGGTGACCACCGGCCTGGGGGCCGACGCGGGCGCCGGCGACGTCATCGTGGTCGAGGCCGACGAGAGCGACGGCTCCTTCCTCATGCTCGCCCCGAAGGTCGCCATCGTCACCAACGTCGAGGCCGACCACCTCGACAACTACGGTGGGCTGGACGAGATCCACGCGAACTTCGCGGCGTTCGCCGAACGTGTCGCCGACACCCTCGTGGTCGGCGTCGACGATCCGGGGGCGCGCAAGGTCGCCGAGGTCGCCCGCGGCCTCGGCCGGCGCGTGCTCACCTACGGGGAGTCCGCCGACGCGCAGTACCGCGTGGGGAACGTCCGCGCCGACGGGTTCTCGACCCTCTTCACCCTCACCCCGCCCGGAGGCGACCCGCTGGACTGCGCGGTCGCGGTGCCCGGCCGGCACAACGTGCTCAACGCCGCCGCCGCCATCGCGGCGGCCGACGAGTTGGGCCACGACCCCGAGGTCGCGGTCCAGGGCCTGGCCGGTTTCACCGGTGCCGCCCGGCGCTTCGAGCTCAAGGGCGAGGCGGGTGGGGTCCGGGTCTACGACAGCTACGCCCACCACCCCACCGAGATCGCCGCGGACCTGCGCGCCGCCCGGGCGGCGCTGGACTCCGACACCGGGCGCCCCGAGGAGCCGGGACGGGTGGTGGCGCTGTTCCAGCCCCACCTCTACAGCCGTACGCGGATCTTCGCCACCGAGTTCGCCGACGCGCTCACGCTGGCCGACGAGGTCGCCGTGCTGCCCATCTACGCGGCCAGGGAGGATCCGGAGCCGGGGGTGACGGCGGAGCTGATCACCAAGGGCGTCGGGCACGAGCGGGTCCACTACTGCCCCGACCGCGCCGAGGCGGTGGCGCGGGTGGCCGCGCTCGCCCGGCCGGGCGACATCGTCTTGACGATGGGGGCCGGTGACGTCACCGAGCTCGGTCCGATCATCGTCGAGGCGCTGGAGCGGCTCGCGCGCTAGGCGGTTGCGCCGACGAGTGAGAGAGGTGCGGTGATGGGCTCCGGGCGCCAGAAGGAGCCGGCTTCCGGCCGGGGGGCGGGCGGTGCCGCCCGGCCCCGCCGCTCCGACCCGTGGCAGGTCGCGTTCGTGGCCCTGCTCGTGGTGGGACTCCTCGGTCTGGCCTCGTGGGTGGTGCTGGGCTCCCGGCTGCTGGTCGTCCGCGACGTCGAGGTCACGGGGGTGAGCAGACTGAGTCCCGAAGAGGTCGCGGCGGCCGTCGACGTGTCCACCGGAACGCCGTTGGCGAGGGTGGACGTGTCGGCCGCGCGCGAACGGGTGGAGAAGCTGCGCCTGGTCGAGTCGGCCACGGTCACCCGGGGCTGGCCGGCGTCGCTGCGCGTCGAGGTCACCGAGCGTCGGCCGGTCCTCAGCGTCGAGGTCGACGGAGGTTACCGGCTCATCGACCGAGAGGGCGTACGTGTCGCCGACTCCGAGAAGCTCCCACCCGACCAGCCGCTGATCACGGTCAAGGGGGAGATCGTCGGCAATCCCGCGGTCGCCGAGGCGGCCCGGATCGTCGGCGAGCTTCCCTCCTCGATCCTGGAGCGGCTGGAACACGTCGAGGCCGCCGACCGCGCCGAGATCACGCTGCACCTGTCCGACGGCGCGAGCGTGATGTGGGGCGACGGCGAGCGGACCGCCCAGAAGGCCCGCGTCCTGGAGGTCCTGCTGCGTGAGCACCCGCCGAGCGCGGAGCGTTCCTACGACGTCAGCGCGATCGACGTGGCGGTCGTCACGTAGCCGTCCCGGGGCCGAGCCGGGCATATCCGGGCGCGACGCGCCGAGCGCGCGCATCGCGTCCGCCCGCGACACGCCGATAGGCTGATCTCGTGGTTGGTTGCTCGTCGGCGGACGTCGGCCTACTGTCGGAAAGCACTACCTTTAGTTGACATAAGTATCGACTTCGTTCATCGGGGATGAATGCGATGGGGAGAGACCCCGGGTCCCGCCCTCCACGCGATCCCCGTGGCACCGCAGCCGGCTCGCCGGAGGCGGAACGCAACCGAACACTGTAGAACCGGACGCCGGAGGACCGAGCCCCAGCGGTGGGAAACGGGAGAGACCACCGAAAGGGGAACGGCAACGCCGGCACGAAGCGAGCGGAAAGGCCCCTCGTCGTGGCAGCACCGCAGAACTACCTCGCGGTCATCAAGGTCGTCGGCATCGGCGGCGGCGGTGTCAACGCCGTCAATCGGATGATCGAAGAGGGACTCAAGGGCGTCGAGTTCATCGCCATCAACACCGACGCTCAGGCGCTGCTCATGAGTGATGCCGACGTCAAGCTCGACGTCGGCCGTGAACTCACTCGCGGACTGGGCGCGGGGGCCAACCCCGACGTCGGCCGCAAGGCCGCCGAAGACCATCGGGAGGAGATCGAGGAGGTCCTCAAGGGGGCCGACATGGTCTTCGTGACCGCGGGCGAGGGCGGTGGTACGGGCACGGGGGGTGCGCCGGTCGTCGCCAACATCGCCCGTTCCCTCGGCGCCCTGACGATCGGTGTGGTCACCCGCCCCTTCGGCTTCGAGGGCAAGCGCCGCGCGACGCAGGCCGAGACCGGCATAGCGATGCTGCGCGAAGAGGTCGACACGCTCATCGTCATCCCCAACGACCGGCTGCTGTCGATCTCCGACCGTCAGGTCAGTGTCCTCGACGCCTTCAAGGCCGCCGACCAGGTGCTGCTCTCCGGTGTCCAGGGCATCACCGACCTCATCACCACGCCCGGCCTGATCAACCTCGACTTCGCCGACGTCAAGTCCGTCATGTCCGGAGCGGGGTCGGCCCTCATGGGCATCGGATCGGCGAGGGGGGACGACCGCGCGGTCGCGGCGGCCGAGATGGCGATCTCCTCGCCCCTGCTGGAGGCCAGCATCGACGGCGCCCACGGGGTGCTGCTGTCCATCCAGGGCGGCTCCGACCTGGGACTGTTCGAGATCAACGAGGCGGCCCAGCTCGTCGCGAACTCCGCGGCGCCCGAGGCCAACATCATCTTCGGCGCGGTCATCGACGACGCCCTCGGCGACGAGGTGCGTGTCACGGTGATAGCGGCGGGCTTCGACGAACCGCGTGCCGACGCCGCGCCCCCCCAGACGCTCAGCAGGCCCGGTCCCGTCTCGCCTCCGCCGGCACCGCAGCAGGTGAGCCCGCCTCCGGCGCCCACCCCCGCCCCGGCCGCGCCGGAACCGTCCGCGGCACAGCCGGCCGAGCCGGCACGCGAGCCGGAGCCGGCCCCCGAACCCGAGATCGTCCAGCCGCCGCGGGCCGGTCAGGCCCCCCTCCGCCCGGCCGAGCCCAGCCCCGAGCCGGAACGGCCCCAGGCCGAGGAGGTCTCCCGCCCCGAACCGGTCCGTGAGCCCGAGACGCCGGCCGAGGAGGAGACCTACCAGTCCCGCAACGTTCGCCCGCTCGGCGACAACAGCTACGGGACGCTGCGCCGTGGCACGGCGGACAGTCCCTTCTCCCGCTCCGGCGACATCCCCGCGCCGCGCCGCAGGGTCGTCTTCGAGGAGGGCGACGACCTGGACGTGCCCGACTTCCTCAAGTGACCGTGGCCGGGACGGCGCCACCCACGACCGTCCCGGCCCTCAACCGCACCGGCGGACCGCTCGCCCCGAGCGGCCGCCGGCTCGTGCTTCCCCACCCCCCACCAGGAGGACCTTCCCCCGCGATGAGTGCCGTGATCGAGCTGGGACCGGGCATCCGCGCCGGTTTCACGCAGCGTTACGACGGAGGCGTCAGCGCCCCTCCCTACGACACGCTCAACCTCGGCGCCGGAGTCGGTGACGATCCGGCCGCCGTCGAGGAGAACCGCAAGACGGCGGGTGTGGCCTTGGGGTTCGATCCCGAACGTGTGGTGTGGATGGAGCAGGTGCACGGCGCCGACGTGGCGGTCGCGACCGGGCCGGGAGTCGTCGGGCGTGTCGACGCGGTGGTGACGGTCGAACCGGATCTCGTCCTGGCGGCCCTGGCCGCCGACTGCCTGCCGATTCTGGCCGCCGATCCCGTCGCCGGAATTCTCGGAGCCGCCCATTCCGGACGTCAGGGAACGGCTAAAGGGGTCGCCGTGGAAATGGTGGCCGCGATGGAGCGCCTGGGGGCCACACGGTCGGACGTCGTCGTCGCGCTGGGGCCGTCGATCTGCGGGGAATGCTACGAGGTGCCCGCGGCGATGCGCGATGAGGTCGCCCGTAGTGTCGCCGAGGCCGCCTGCACCACCCGTGAGGGAACGCCGGGGATCGACATGCGCGCGGCGGTCGCGGCCCAGTTGGGACGGGCCGGGGTCGGCCGGGTTCTCGTGGATGAGCGCTGCACGCTGGAGTCCCCGGAACTGTTCTCGCACCGGAGGGGCGCGCCGACCGGCCGGCTGGCCGGATACGTGTGGCGGGAACAGGAGTGACCGACATGGATTCGCGTAGAGCGAAACAGATCGCCGCGAACCTCGTCGCCGTTCGCGAAAGGGTCGAGAGGGCCTGCGACGCCGCCGGCCGGGACCCCGCGGACGTGACGATCATCGCGGTCACCAAGACCCGACCGGCCTGTGACGTGCGCATCCTGGCGGAGCTCGGCGTCACCGACGTCGGGGAGAACCGGGACCAGGAGGCGGCTCCCAAGGCCGCCGAATGCGGTGATCTGGATCTCACCTGGCACTTCGTCGGGCAGCTCCAGACCAACAAGGCCCGTTCGGTGGCGCGTTACGCCGACGTGGTGCACTCCGTCGACCGCGAGCGGCTCGCCCGGGCACTGGGGGCGCGCGCCCGAAGCGAGGGGCGCCGACTGTCCTGCCTGGTCCAGGTCGACTTGGACCCGGGGGCGTCGGCGGGGGTGATCGGCCCCCGGGGCGGAGCCGATCCGCGTGATGTCATGGCCGTCGCCGAGGCGATCGATGCGGAGGAGGGGCTCGTGCTCGGGGGTGTCATGGCGGTCGCGCCGTTGGGTGCCGATCCGGACGCGGCGTTCGCGCGACTGTCCGAGGTGGCCTCTACGCTTCGGGATCGCTACCCTCATGCCACGGCCATCTCCGCGGGCATGAGCGGTGACCTGGAGGCCGCGATCGCGAGGGGCGCGACACACCTCAGGGTGGGTACGGCGTTGCTCGGCGATCGCGGGACGATCGTGGGGTAATGTCCCCACATGGAACTTGGCGCCCATCTGTCGAGTTCGCCCACCGGACGGACATGAGGGGCGCGGGCCCGCCAGCGACAAGTCATCTGCGGTGCATCACCACAGGGACGACGGAGGACAAGAGATGGCCGGCGCGATGCGCAAGATGGCGGTCTACCTCGGCCTCGTGGAGGACGACCGTTACGATCACCGCTATGCGGATGAATATGATGACTTCGATGACTTCGATGAAGGGGCCGACGACCGCCGCGACCGCGGTCTCGACGCCCGTGGCGGCGACTCCAGAGCCGAGCCCGTGACGGAGGCGGACAACTACGCCGTGTCCAACGGGGAGCGACGCAACGTCACCCATACCGCTCCTGCCACCGCCGATCTCGCGCGGATTACTACGCTGCATCCCCGCACGTATAACGAAGCGCGTACTATCGGAGAGCATTTCCGGGAAGGTATACCGGTGATCATGAACCTCACCGAGATGGTCGACAGTGACGCCAAGCGTCTCGTCGACTTCGCGGCGGGGCTGATCTTCGGTCTACATGGCAGTATCGAGCGCGTGACGAACAAGGTGTTCTTGTTGTCCCCGGCTAATGTTGAGGTGACCGCTGAAGACAAAGCACGCATCGCTGAGCGAGGGTTCTTCAATCAGAGTTAGATCTTTCCAGATGTCCAGTGACCAGGTCGGGGAACGAGTGTGAGTATCGTCCAGAACATACTCATCACCGTCCTGTACCTCTTCATGTTGGTACTCATCGGACGGCTCGTTTTCGAGATCGTGCAGTCGTTCGCGCGGTCCTGGCGACCCACGGGATTTGTACTGGTTCTGGCCGAGTCGACGTACACGATCACCGACCCGCCGTTGAAGCTCCTGAGGCGCTTCATCAAGCCGGTACGGCTGGGAAGCGTGGCGCTGGATCTGAGCTTCACCGTCCTCTTCCTGCTGGTCGTGATCCTCATCCAGCTCGTGGCTACGATCCCGATCGTGTAGCTGAGTCCAAGATGTCGGAAAGGTAAGCTCCGGTTCCGATATGTGGTCTTGGTCATGGTCTGGATTGCCGTAAGGTCACGATCAGGTAGCGTCCCTACGGACAGAGTCCAAGCGCGCCAAGGAGACGAACATGCCGCTAACACCCGCGGATGTGCGAAATAAGCAGTTCAGTACGACCCGGCTTCGGCCGGGGTACGACGAGGAAGAGGTCGACGCGTTCCTCGACGAGGTCGAGTCCGAGCTCGACCGTCTGATCCAGGAGAACGAGGAGCTGCGGGGTAAGCTCGCCGAGTGCCTGCGTGGCAAGGTTCCGCCGGCCGGGATGAACGACTTCCAGCCGCAGGAGCCCCAGCAGCTCGCTCCGGAACCGCCGCCCCAGCCCGAGCCGATCCGGCAGCCCGAGCCGATCCGGCAGCCCGAGCCGATGCCCGTCATGGGCAACATGGGCGGCATGGGCAACATGGGCGGCATGGGCAACATGGGGCTGCCCGGTGGCGGCGAGGACAACATGGACACCGCGGCGCGGGTCCTGGCGCTCGCCCAGCAGACCGCCGACCAGGCGATCTCCGACGCCCGCCGCGAGGCCGACGAGACGCTCGGCAAGGCCCGCCACGAGGCCGACGACATCCTCGGCAAGGCCCGTCGCCAGGCCGAGCAGATCGTCAACGAGGCCCGCGCGCGTTCCGAGAACCTCGACCGTGACGCCCAGGAACGTCACCGTCAGGTCATGGGCTCCCTCGTGCAGCAGCGCGAGGAGCTGGAGCACAAGGTCAGCGAGCTCAAGGACTTCGAGCGCGAGTACCGCAGCCGGT
The DNA here is from genome assembly GCF_054780875.1 of Marinactinospora endophytica. Lineage (NCBI taxonomy): Bacteria > Bacillati > Actinomycetota > Actinomycetes > Streptosporangiales > Nocardiopsidaceae > Marinactinospora > Marinactinospora endophytica. Next base: position 647,257 of record NZ_BAAGVM010000001.1, read on the forward strand.
TGAAGGACTACTTCGAGCGGCAGCTGCGCGAACTGGCCGAGGGGGCCACCGAGCACGCCGGACCGACGACCACGGGAAGCTTCCAGACGATGGCGCCCACCGGCGGCAGTCCGTCCTTGCAGCACAGTGGACCCGGCACCGCGCCGGGAGGCAACCCGTTCGCCCAGCCCGAGCCCGCCCAGCACGGTGGTTACCACCCGGACGCTCCGCACGACCGTCGCTGACGGGCGTGGAGGACGCGACACAACACAAATGAACCCTTGAGTTCGTGAAAAGGCCCTCCCTCCAGTGATCATCGTTTGCCTCGTCCTCGTCGTCGCGGCCCTGGTCGTGATCGGCGCGGCGCTGGTCCTCGCAGAGCAGACCCTGGTCTACATCGCTCTCGGGCTGGGAGTGCTGACGGCGCTCCTGCTCGCGGTCGAATTCGTCCGGGCGAGGAAGACGCTGTTCGGCTCTCGACAGGATCACCGGGCAGGAGGGACCCTTCCGGCAGAGGTGTCCCGGACGGGCGGTTTGGGGAAGGCGTCCGTCCGTGCCGCCTCTGTCGGTTCCACCACCGTTCCGCTTTCGTTGGGCGGTGACTCTGGGGCGAGTACGTCCACCGCACCCGCGTCGGCCATGGAGCTGGCGCGGGCGGTGTCGTTCCCGGGCCCCGATGGAAACGGGGAACACCAGCCCCCGACCTCCGGTGTCCTGGCGCACCGTTACCTTCCCCCCACCGATGACGCATGGTCCGGTGACAGCCGCCTGCACAAGGCCATCCTCACCACGGGAAGGAAAGGGCGGCAACGCGGGGACGGCGAGCACGCTGTCCTGGTCGGCGGAGACGACCACGCCGTGTCCCACGACCCGGGGGACCCCCGGACATCCGCCGCCGAGGAGAGCGTGGAGCCGGGAAAGGGCTCCGGCGAGGGGGAGCGCCCCTCCACAACGCGTCCCCTGCGCCACTTCACCTATGTCGTCCCCGGCGAGTCCGCCCCGGCACAGGTCCGCGAGGACGAGGACGACCGCCGGGACGGGGAACGGTCCGCGGACGCCCCACGAGAAGAGAACGATGACGTCGCCGCGTCCCCCGGGGACGAAGAGGCGGGCCTCGCGGAGCACCCGGACCGGGACACCGCGCGCCAAGACGACACCGAGGAGGGGCCGGACGGCCACGGGGATGAGGGGGACGTGACCGTCCTCGCCTCCGACCGGTCCGATGCGGCCTCCGCCGAACCCGAGCCGGCCTCGTCCGGCGAGGAGCCCGAACCCGCGGACGACACCGCCGAGCCCGTTGTGGCCCCCGAACCCGCGGCGACCGACGAGTCCGACACCGAGAGTCTGGCCCCCCTCCGCCACCCCGTTGGGGAAGCAGCGTCGGAGCACGCCGAGACGGTCGAACCGGAGCTGATCGCGGACGAGGCCTGGGCCGACGACCCCTCGGATGACACCCCCGAAGCACCCCGCGCGGCCGAGGAGCCCGAGGACTCCTCCCTTCGCGAGCGAGACGGGGAGGCCGGCTCCGAGCAAGGCGAGGAGGGAGGGGAATCGTCCCCCTCCGGACAGCTGGAGCGAGAGGATGAGGATCTCGCCTCCGATGACGCCGACAGCAGCGCGCACGACGGGGATAGGGAAGTCCTGCCCGCGCCGGAGGAGGATGCCGGACGGGAGACGGCTGTCTCCGCCCGGTCGGAGCGGGACGGCGCGGACTCCCGGGCCGATGTCGACAGCGCGGAACGCGACGGGGACGACGCCCCGGGGGAGCCCGACGAGGACCCGGATCGCACGGTGCCCCTCCGCCCCACCACGGCCTCGGCGGAGTAACACCGGAGGCGTCCGTAGCCACCGGACGCCGTCTTCGGCCCGCGCTCAGCTGTTCCACGAGGCCCACCAGGGTGTTGCCGTCGCAGCCCGCGCCCTCCTGAGGAGGGCACGGCGGCCGCGCGGGCGGCGGGACCGTCCGCAGAGGACCGGGGTCTTCGGCCCATCTCCGGGGAGGGGCGACGACGTGTCGCCTCGCCCCTCTCACACGAGGAGGACGGCCCACCCGGGCGCGGCCCTCCGTGAGACGAGAAGGGCGGACCGGGAAGCTCCGGCCCGCCCCGTCACGCGGTCACCCGTGACTACGCCTTGCGCAGCCACAGCGTGACGCCGTAGTCCTGCGAGGACACGGAGTAGACCTCCTCCTCGGGAGCGCCCTCGGTCATCGAGGCGGCCAGCACCTCGCCACCGATCGTCGCCGCGTGCTCGGCGACGGCCCGCGCCGTCGTGGGATCCGTCGCGCTCCACCACAGGTGGATGCGGTCGGAGATGTCCAGGCCGCTGGCCTTGCGGGCGTCCTGGACGAGCCGCACCACCTCGCGGGCCAGACCGGCGAGCTGGAGTTCGGGGGTGACCTCCAAGTCGAGCGCGACGGTCTCGCCCGCCTCCGAGGCGACCGCCCACCCCTCGCGGGGCTGCTCGGTCACCAGCACCTCTTCGGCGCTGACCTCGACGGGTTCGCCCTCGACCTCGATGTGCGCCCAGCCGGTCGACCGGATCTGCTCGACGAGCGTCTTGGGGTCGGCGGCGCCGATCCCCTGGGCGATCAGCGGCGTGCGCTTGGCGAAGCGCTTGCCCAGGGCCCGGAAGTTCGGCTTGACCGTGTAGTCCACGAGGTCACCACCGACCACCGACAGTGAGTCCAGCGCGACGACGTTGAGCTCCTCGCGGATCTGTCCCCGCAACTGCTCGGGCAGCGAACCGAAGAGCGTCGCGCCCACCAGCGCGCGCGCCAGCGGCTGGCGGGTACGCACGCCGGAGTCGGCGCGGGCCGCCCGGCCCAGCTCCACCAGACGGCGGGTGAGCGCCATCTGCCGGGACAGCTCCTCGTCGATCAGCTCCTCGCGGACCTGGGGCCAGGAGGCCAGGTGCACCGACTCCGCGGCGTCGGGACGGCGCAACGCGGCCCACACGTGCTCGGTCAGGAAGGGCACCAGCGGGGCCATGAGCAGCGTCACGGTCTCCAGGCACTCGAACAGCGTCGCGAACGCCGAGGCGCCCTCGGGCGTGTTCGCCCCGGCCCAGAACCGGCGGCGGGAACGCCGCACGTACCAGTTGGACAGGTCGTCGACGAAGGCGGTGAGCAGCCGTCCCGCGGTGGCGGTGTCGAAGCGCTCCAGCGCCTCGTCCACGCCCTTGACGACCCGGTTCAACTCCGACAGGACCCAACGGTCCAGCAGCGGCCGGTCGGCCGGGGCGGGCGCGTCCGCCAACCGCGAGTGGTCCCAGGCCTGGCCCGCGTTGGCGTAGAGGGTGAAGAACGAGGCGGTGTTGTAGTAGGTCAGCAGGACCTTGCGGACGATCTCCTCCAGCGCCGCGTGGCCCACCCTGCGCGGCGTCCACGGCGAGCCGCTGGCCGCCATGAACCAGCGCAGCGCGTCGGCTCCATGCCGTTCCATCACCGCCATGGGCTCCAGGATGTTGCCCAGGTGCTTGCTCATCTTGCGGCCGTCCTCGGCGAGGATGTGGCCCAGGCAGACCACGTTCTCGTAGGAGGACTGGCCGAAGACCAGCGTGCTCACGGTCATCATCGAGTAGAACCAGCCACGGGTCTGGTCGATGGCCTCACAGATGTACTGGCCCGGGAAGTTGTCCCGGAAGACGTCCTCGTTGCGGTGCGGCGCGCCCCACTGGGCGAAGGGCATGGAGCCGGAGTCGTACCAGACGTCGATGACCTCGGGGACGCGGTGGGCCTCCCCGCCGCACTGGGGGCAGGCGAAGGTGACGTCGTCGACATAGGGCCGGTGCGGGTCGAGGGCGCTGAGGTCGCGCCCGGCCAGCTCACCGAGCTCGGCCAGCGAGCCGACGACGTTCACGTGGTCCTCGGGGCAGATCCATACGGGAAGCGGCGTGCCCCAGTAGCGGCTGCGCGACAGCGCCCAGTCGACGTTGTTGCGCAGCCACTCGCCGTAACGCCCCTCCTTGACGTTGGCCGGCACCCAGTTGGTCTCGGCGTTCTGGGCGAGCAGCTCGTCCTTGATCGCGGTCGTCTTGATGTACCAGGACGGCAGCGCGTAGTAGAGCAGCGCGGTGTGGCAGCGCCAGCAGTGCGGGTAGCTGTGCTCGTAGGCGACGTGGCGGAACAGCAGGCCGCGTTCCTTGAGGTCGGCGGTGAGCGCGGTGTCGGCCTCCTTGAAGAACACGCCGCCGACCAGGTCCAGGTCCGCCTCGAAGGTGCCGTCGCCGCGGACGGGGTTGACGATGGGCAGACCGTAGGCACGGCTCACGGCCATGTCGTCGGCGCCGAAGGCCGGGGCCTGGTGGACCAGGCCGGTACCGTCCTCGACGGTGACGTAGTCGGCGAGCACCACATAGTGGGCGGGCTGGTCGAACGCCACCAGTTCGAAGGGCCGCTGGTAGGTCCAGCGTTCCATCTCCGCGCCCTCGAACCGTTCCCCGGTCAGCTTCCAGCCCTCGCCCAGCACCGAGCCGACCAGCGGTTCGGCGAGGAGGAGCCGTTCGGTGCCGTCGGTGGCGACGACGTAGTTCACGTCGGGGTGCACGGCGACCGCGGTGTTGGACACCAGGGTCCAGGGGGTCGTCGTCCACACCAGCAACGCGGTGGGGTGGTCGGGATCGGCCAACGGGCCGGAGGTCAGCGGGAAGCGCACGTACACCGAGGGATCGGTGACGGTCTCATAGCCCTGCGCCACCTCGTGGTCCGACAACGACGTTCCACAGCGCGGGCAGTAGGGGCTGATCCGGTAGTCGCGGACGAGCAGCCCCTTGTCCCAGATGACCTTCAGCGACCACCAGACCGACTCGACGTACTCGGGGTCCATGGTGCGATAGGCCTCGTCCATGTTGACCCAGTAGCCCATGCGCTCGGTCATCTGGGTGAAAGCGTCGACGTTGCGCAACACCGACGCGCGGCAGCGGGCGTTGAACTCCGCGACACCGAACTCCTCGATGTCCTTCTTGCCGGAGAGGCCGAGCTCCTTCTCCACCGCCACCTCGACGGGAAGGCCGTGGCAGTCCCAGCCGGCTTTGCGCTCGACGTGGAAGCCCTTCATCGTCTTGAAGCGCGGGAAGACGTCCTTGAACACCCGCGCCTCGACGTGGTGCACGCCGGGCTGGCCGTTGGCGGTGGGCGGCCCCTCGAAGAACACCCAGTTGGGACCGCCGCGGGTCTGCTCCAGGGAGCGTTCGAAGACCTTCCGCTCCGACCAACGGCGCAGCACCTCGTGCTCGACGGCCGGAAGGTCGATCTGGGCGGGAAGGGAGGGGAAGGGGCGGGAGGGGAGTCGTTCCTGCGTCATCCGGCGTACCTTTCCATCAGGGCTCGTCCTGACGGAGGGACGAGGCGCACGGCCCCGCGGTACCACCCTCCTTGGGAACACCGTTGCCGGGCGTCCCCCACTTCGTTGCTGCCGCTGCCGGTTCTACTGGGCGTCCCATCGGGGAGGCCGTTCTTCCGGCGGCTCCGGGGTGATGTTCACGACGGTCGTCACCCCCCGGGCTTCCACCATCCCCGGGTCGCTGTGGGCCGTCTCCGGCGCTACTCGTCCCCATCCACGCCTCGCTGGCACCGAGGATAACGCAACCACGACGGTGCCGGACCGGTTTCCCGGCCCGATGGGGCGGGGGCATACTTGGCGTCCGACACGACCACGATCAGGAGGGCCGATGACGGGGGAACCGGTGCGGGCCGGGACGGTCCTGGTGACGCTGCCGGACCGGGACGACGCCGAGGAACTGGCCGAACAGCTCCTCGCGCAGGGGTACGAGCCATGCCTGGTCCACCGCGACATGCTCGCCGGCGAGGACGACGCCGAGGACGTCGACTGGGTCATCGAGGTCCGGACCGGACCGCACGGAGGGCCGGCGACACTCGACGAACCCCATCTCGCCGCCCTCGCCGAGGACTACGACGGCTTCACCGCCGCGGAGTGACCCCGCCGGCCGGCGCACGGGGCGGTCACCGGCGCCGACGTCGTGTGGCGCTGGCCTACAATGGCAGGCGGACCGCCCGTCCCAGTGGGCGGCCGACGAAACGGATGGACGCGGGGCCCAGGTCGCCCGTGTGCCGCCCGGTCCGACCGGCGGCATCACAGGCGTCGGTCCCAGCGCCACGTGAGTCGTGGCGCGCGAACAGCGCGAGGAGCGTCGCTGAGTGACGTGAACCCCGATCGGGGCGAAGACAAGACCGTGCACGGATCCGCCCCGGCCCGACCGCGGCGAGTCCTCCTCCTACTGCTCGTGGCGCTGGCCGCGCTGGCCGCGGATTTCCTGACCAAGGAGATCGCGCTGGCCCGCTTCTCGCCGCAGGACCCCGTGGTGCTGCTCGGGGGGCTGCTCAAACTCACCCTCATCTTCAACCCCGGCGCCGCGTTCTCCATCGGCACCGGCTACACCTGGTTCTTCAGCCTGGTGATGATCGGGGTGATCGTCTACATCCTGAGCACCGCCCGCAAGCTGCGCAGCGTCGGTTGGGGGATGTCGCTCGGACTGATCCTCGGTGGGGCATCGGGCAACCTGGTCGACCGCCTGTTCCGGCCGCCCTCCCCGCTCCACGGCCACGTCGTCGACTGGATCCAGGTTCCCAACTGGCCGGTTTTCAACATCGCCGACTCCTGCATCGTCGTCGGCGGCATCCTGGCCGTGCTGCTGGCGTTCCGGGGGATCAACCTCGACGGCACCCGCGAATCCGACGGCGAGGAGGACCAGGCGGAGGCGACGCGACCGCCGGCGCAGGGGGAGGCCGGAGGGCGAGGGGCGGAGGACACCGCCGAGGGGAGCACATCCGTGCGGAAGGAGGACGGCCGTGAGTGATCGGCGCAGCATGCCCGTGCCGGACGGTCTGGAAGGCGACCGGCTCGACGCCGCCATCGCGCGCATGTTCGGGCTGTCCCGTACCAGGGCCGCCGAACTCGTCGCCGCCGGCGACGTCCTGGTGGACGGCGCCGCGGGGGCCAAATCCGACCGGGTCCAGGCGGGTTCCTGGCTCGATGTGACACTGCCGCCGCCGCCCAGCGCCCCCGTTCCGCGCCCCGACCCGGTGCCCGGGATGACCATCGTCTACGAGGACGCCGACATCGTCGTCGTCGACAAGCCGGTCGGTGTGGTCGCCCACCCGACCGTCGGCTGGACCGGCCCCTCGGTACTGGAGGGACTGCTCGCCTCCGGCGTGCAGCTCGCCACCAGCGGGGCGGCCGAGCGGCAGGGGATCGTGCACCGCCTGGACGCCAACACGACCGGCCTGATGGTGGTCGCCAAGAGCGAGGTCGCCTACAGCGTCCTCAAGCGGGCCTTCAAGGAGCGCACGGTCGACAAGCGCTACCACACCCTGGTCCAGGGCCACCCCGACCCGCTGCGCGGCACGGTCGACGCCCCCATCGACCGGCACCCCTCCGGAGACGGCAGGTTCGCCGTCGTCGCCGGGGGCCGTCCCTCGATCACCCACTACGACACGCTGGAGGCGTTCCGCGCCGCCAGCCTGCTGGAGATCAAGCTCGAGACCGGCCGCACCCACCAGATCCGCGTCCACATGGCGGCCCTGCGCCATCCCTGCGTCGGTGACCACCTCTACGGTGCCGACCCCACGCTGGCCGACCGGCTGGGGGTCCACCGCCAGTGGCTGCACGCCGTCCGGCTCGGTTTCGAGCACCCCACCGAGGGACGCCCGGTGGAGTTCGAGAGCCCCTATCCCGAGGATCTGCGCAAGGCCGTCGATCAGCTCCGGGAGGACTGAAGCGGCGGCGCGTCGGTCTGCGCCGAGGAGGGGCCCGGCGATGCCGGGGACGGCCGTGACGGGGCCTGGCACAGCAGCGCTCCGGCGATGATGACCACGGCCCCCACCACCTGGTTCCACGACGGCGACTCGCCGAGCAGCAGCACACCGGCGGCCATCGCCACGACCGGGAGCAGGTAGGTCACGGTCGAGGCGACCGTCGCCCCCGCCGCGCTCACCACCCCGTACTGCAGCACGTAGGCCAGGCCGGTGCCGAGCGCGCCCAGGGCGAGCATGGCCAAGACGACGCGCGGGGAGACCGCCCCGGGCAGGCCCCCGGCGAAGGGGACGATGAGGAGGAGCTGCGCGCTGCCGGCCAGAAGCTGAGCGGCCGACAACTCCAGTGGGCCGTACTCGCCGCCGGTGAGGAAGCGCCGCATGTAGGGCAGTCCGATGCCGTAGCACAGCGCCGCCGCGAACGCCGCGGCCAGGCCCGCGGGAGCCGGCCCGGTATCGCCCTGCCACACCCCCGACACCACGATCACCCCCGCGAAACCGGTGGCCAGCCCGGCCAGACGGCGGCGTGTCGGCCGTTCCTGCGGCAAGACGAGCAGGGACACCAGCAGGGTGAACAGGGGCGTCGCGGAGTTGGCGACGCCCGCCACGGACGAGGGGATCTGCCCGCCGGCGTAGCCGAACAGCGTGAAGGGCAGCGTGTTGAGGAAGAACGCCGCGACACTCAGGTGCGCCCACACCCGGAGGCCACGCGGCAGGCGGCCTCCGAGCAGCCACAGGACGGGGACCAGTGCCAGCGCTCCGGTGACGACGCGGGCCAAGGCGATCTGCACCGGTCCCAGCTCCGTGGCGCCGATCTTGATGAACATGAAGCTCAGGCCCCAGATGAGGACGAGGAGCAGGAAGCGGGGACGCCAGTCGTGGCGGAGGCGGCCGAAGGGACGAGGCGACGGGGCCGTGAGGTTCATGTCTTGTTTGTAGCGTTCTGACGGGTCTTAGGACTACTTCAATGTTCTTAAGCGGTGGGTTAGCATTCCTTACATGCTGAACGTGGAGCGGATGCGTGTCCTCCACGCGATCGCGGTGAACGGTTCGCTCAACCGGGCCGCCGAGGAGTTGCACGTCACCAGCTCGGCCGTCTCCCAGCAGCTGGCCAAATTGGAGCGTGAGGTCGGCCAGCCCCTGGTGGAGCGCAACGGCCGGGGCATCCGTCTCACGGAGGCCGCCGAAATCCTCGTCGAACACGCCTCACAGATCCTCTCCCTGGTCCGGCGCGCCGAGGCCGACCTGGAGGCGCACCGCGACGAGGTGGGCGGCCACCTCGTGCTGTCGGCGATCGCCACGGCCGCGCGCGGACTGGCCCCCACCGCCCTGGTCCTCCTGCGCGAACTCCACCCGGGGCTGCGAGTAGAGCTACGCGAGCAGGAGCCCGACGAGAGCGTGCCCGCCGTGGCGCGTGGCGAGTCCGACATGGCGATCGTCGTGGACTGGACCGGCGCTCCCATCCCCCTTCCCGGCGCAATGGCCAAGGCGCCGCTGATGGAGGACGTCGCCGACATCGCGTTACCCGCGGGACACTCCCTCGCCCACCGGGACCTCGTCGACTTCGACGAGGTCGCCGGCGAACGCTGGATCAGCTGGACCCGCGGCTCGATCTGCGACGACTGGCTGCACGGAATGCTGCGCGCCCGCGGGGTCGAACCCGACATCGCCCACAGCGTCGAGGAGCACCAGACCAAGCTCGCCATGATCGCCGCGGGACTGGGGGCGGCCGTCATGCCGCGGCTGGGCCGGGGACCGGTCCCCGAGGGGGTGCGCCTGGTCCCGGTCCAGCCGGCGCTCGTCCGTCAGGTCTACGTCTTCTGGAGGGCCGACGCGGGGCGCCGCCCGGCGATCAGGGCGACGGTGCGGGCGCTGCGCGAGGCGGTCGGCGCCGCGGAGGAGTGACCCGGCCGGCCGCTCGGGCTCACCCCCGGTGCCGTGCCAGCAGCCCGGTCAACGTCGCCGAAGGGCTGATCGCGTCGGGGTCGGTGCGCACGTCGACCAGCGTCGGCCCTTCGGCCTCCGCCGCCGAGACGAGCGCCTTCTCCAGTTCGGCCACGGTGGTCGCCGTCACGCCGCGGGCGCCGAGGCCGCGCGCGTAGGAGGCCAGGTCCAGGGGACCGCTGATGTCCACCGCGGCCATCCGGCCCAGGTCCCGGGCCTGATGCATGGCGATGGTCCCGTACAACCCGTTCTGGAACACCACGACCGTCAACGCCAATCCCAGCCGCGCGGCCGTCTCCAGCTCCTGGCCGGTCATCAGCACACCGCCGTCGCCGGCCACCGCGACGACGTGGCGTCGCGGCTCCACCAGTTTCGCGGCGACCGCGGCCGGCACGGCATAGCCCATCGCCCCGCTGGTCGAGGCGAGCTGGGTGCGGGGGTGGCGGTAGATCCAGCCGCGGTGGAGGAAGGCGGCGAAGTTGCCGGCGTCGTTGGTGACGAGGGCGTCATCGGGGAGGACCCGGCGCATCGCCGCCACGACCTGCCAGGGGTGCAGCAGTCCCGGCGCGCCGCTGTCGGGGACCGGGGAGGGGAGGGTGGACCGCTCCCAGTCGTGGTGACGCTCCGACCAGGCGCGTTCGGTGACCTCGACCTCGACGTCGGCGAGCGCGGCCAAGGCCCGTGCGACGTCGGCGACGACCCCGAAGCGCACCGGCATCGACGAGCCGACCTGGGCGGGGTCGATGTCGATCTGGGCGACGCGAGACGTCCCGTCCGCTCCGATGGCGGGCAGCCGGTAGCCCTGGGTGGTGACATCCCCCAGCCGCGAACCGGCGACGAGGACCGCGTCGGCCTCCTCGAGCGCCCGAAGGGTCGCCGCAGGACAGCCCAGGCCCAGGTGGCCCAGGTACAGCGGGTGATCGTTGGGGAACACGTCCTGGCGCCGCCAGGACGTGTAGACACCGGCCCCGAACCGTTCGGCGGTCCTCACCAGCGCATCGCGCGCGTCACGGGCCCCACCCCCGGCGATGATCACCGGCCGCCGCGCCGAGGCCAGCCAGGAGGCGATCCGGTCGCGTTCGCGCGCGTCGATCGACGGGAGCGGCGCCGCCGGGGGCGGTGGCGGCACCATCAAGGGCGTCACCCGCTGCCCGAACAGGTCGCCGGGAACGGCGATCGCCACCGGGCCCGGGCGCCCCGTGGTCGCCACCCGGACGGCCTGGGCCGTCACCTCGGCCAGCCGGTCGGCGCGGGTCACCGTCGTCGCCCACTTCGTGATGGGGGAGTAGAACGCGGTGAGATCGACCTCCTGGAACGCCTCACGGCCCAGGTGGGCGGTTTCGACCTGGCCGAGGAACACGACCATCGGCAGGGAGTCCTGCGCCGCGGCGTGCACCCCCACCGCGAGGTTCGCCGCACCGGGGCCGCGCGTCGCCGCCGCCACCGCGGGCCGGCCCGTCAGCCTGGCCTCGGCACCGGCCATGAAGCCGGCGCCGTTCTCGTGCCGGGTCGACACCAAGGTCATGTCCGGATGCCGCTCCAGCGCGTCGGTCAGCTCCAGGAAGCTTTCGCCGGGAACCGTGTAACAGCGCCGGACGCCGGCCGCGGCCAGGACCTCCACCGTCTGCTCGGCTGCGGTGGTGGCGGGGACGGCCTCGGGAGGGGGCAGAGGGGTGTGGGACACAGCGGGAGCCTTCCGTCATCGCAAGGAACACGGGCGTCGTCGGCTCCACGCTGTCACGTCCGGGGCCACGGGTGAAGGCGCACACGCGGCCACAGCAGGTCCGGCGCCGCTACGGGCCGGACATCGGTCACCGGCCCGGCGCGCGCCCCGCGGCCGCCACGGCGGCCTCCGGGAGCACCGACGGGGACGGGACGCGCAGGGCCGGCGCCACAGCCGCCGCGCTCACGACCGGCCGGCCGGGCAGCGTCGACCACGATGAGCGCGCCCGCCAACGCCACCGGCAACGTCAGGGCGAAGCCGCCTGCCAGGGGTGCCGGAGCAGGCGGCACGACCGGCGGGCTTCAGCGGGCAGCACCCCGGCCGCGCCGAGCATGGCGGTCCACGGACTCACGGGACTCCTTTGCCGCGCGGGGGCGGCACGTGGATCCGCCCCTACCCGGCTCCGCAGAAGAGCCCTGCGGGCGGGGCGAACGCCCGGCCGGGCGTGCCACGACCGACGCGCGGCGCCGGACCGGTGGCCGTGGGGGAGGCCCGCCGCCTCGCCACGGGACCGGCCGGCCGCGCTCCCCCGCCGAAGGTCACTAGCGGACCCTACGGTGGTTCCTCACAGTGGACGACCACGAGCGGAGTCTCCCATGTCCTCGCCCACAGGCGTTTTCGTCATCGGACTGCCCATCGCCGATCGACGACGCACGATGGCCTTCTACCGTGACGCCTTCGGTTTCGAGCCGATCGGCGCGCCGGCCGAGGACGGCGTACCCGAGCCGTTGCAGTACCCGATCGGCGAACAGACACGCCTGATGTTCGTTCCCACGGGCGGGTTCGGCTGGGCCCTCGGTGACCGGGGGATCGCGCCGTCGGGAACCAGCGAGTGCCTTCTGAACACGACGGTCGTCACTGAACGTGACGTCACCGACCTGGCCGTCCGGGCCGGCCGGGCCGGCGGCGAGGTGATCAGCGAACCCGGGCACCGACCGTGGGGATACGCGGTGACCCTCGCCGACCCCGACGGGCACGTCTGGCAGATCACCGCCGCGTCGCCCGCGGCCTCCTGACCGGGCGCCGTCCCACCGGACGGCTACGCTGCGGCGGCCGCGCGCGTCACCGGGCCGGACCGCCCGGAACCGGGACGTCGTCCGCGCGCCCCGTTCCCCGGCCATGGACCGGTGAGCCATGCCGGCAGGCCGGCCGCGCCCGTCCATCGCCCAGGCGGGCAGCCCGCAGCGCAGGGAGTGGCGGCGGGCGAAGGCGCCGGTCGCGCCGGTGCCGTGCCTGCGGCCCCGTCCCCTGCGACCACGGTGCGCGGGAGTTGTCCAGCCGCCGGGCGGCCGAGGCCCATGACGTCCTCGCCACGGCGGCCCGCGCGGTGGGGCGTTGCCGCGGGACGCCCGCCGACACCATCAGGATCGGCGTGCTCGGACCACCCGCCCTCGACGGGGCCGGGCCGGCCAGGGTGGGGACTCAGGCGCTTCATGAGTGGATCGGCCTGGAGAGCACGCCCGAGCGTGCCGCGCTGCTCGCGGCGATCCCGGCGGAGGTCTGACAGCGCCGTCCGGTCGCTCGACACGAGAGAAACCGTCGAAAGGGCATAAGCTGTCTCTTCGTGGTTGAAATCGTCATCGTCGATCGGTGTGAGGACCGTGACCAGGTCTTCGTGATCCGCGGCGCCGTCTTCGTCGCGGAACAGGACGTTCCCATCGAGGAGGAGCGAGACGCCCGCGATCGTGACGCCGAGCACTTCCTCGCCAAGGTGGACGGCGTGGCGTCGGGCACCTGCCGCCTCGTCGTGGAGGGGGAGACCGCGCTGCTGGGCCGGCTCGCCGTCCTCAAGCGCGCGCGTGGCACCGGGCTGGGTGCGGCGCTGGTCCGCGCGGTGGAGGAACGGGCGCGTCAACGCCGCCTCTCCTCGATCGAGCTGCACGCCCAGACGCACGCACGGGGATTCTACGAGCGGCTCGGCTACACCGCCTTCGGTGAGGAGTTCCTCGACGCGGGGATCCCGCACCTGGGCATGCGCAAGGCGCTGACCTGACCACCGCCCCCACCTCTGGGCGGGCCGGGCGAACGGCCCGATGTCACCGATCCCACAGGTCGGGCCCCGACCTCTGTGGTTACCGGCCAGTAGGATTCGGTTCAGTGATGGGCACCCCCACCACGACGCGGACGAGAAAGCTGACGAACACCCATGACGGTCCACGCAGAGCCGGTCGCCGAACTCCCCGATCCCGCCGACTACGGCCTCACCGTGGTCGAGGCGGAGGCGCTGCCTGCTGAGCTGATCGCCCTGGTCGACCAGGTGCGCGCGCTCGCCGACGCGGTCGCCCACACCGAGGCGGACCCCGCCGAACTCGCCGAGGCCGGCGCCGCCGTGGCCGCGCTCACCGAACGGCTCGGCGCCACGCGCCGCATGACCGGCGCGATGCTGCGCCAGCGCCACCCCGACGGGCGGATCGAGTACAACACCCTCACCAACCTCGTGTCCGGACCGGTCAACCCCACGGCGCCGCCCCTGGAGCTCACCGAGGCCGACGGTGGACTGCGCGGCGAGGTCACTCTCAACGGCACCTACCAGGGGCCGCCCGGCCTCGTCCACGGCGGTTGGATCGCCGCCATGCTCGACCAGGCGCTGGGCGCCGCCGCCGGCGTGGCCGGCATGCCCGGGCTCACCGCCAACCTCACCGTCGACTACCGTAAGCCCACGCCCCTCAACGCGCCGTTGACGGTGACCTCTCGGGTGACCGGAACCGAGCGCCGCAAGGTGTTCGTGTCGGCCGAGATCCGCCACAACGGTGAGATCACCGCCGAAGGCACCGCGATCATGGTGCAGATCGCGCTGCCCGGATAGGGGCGCGTGTCCGCCACCGCGGGCGTGGGTGTAGGCAAGGAGACCATGAAGGAACGTTCCGCCCCCGCTATGGCCACCCCTCCCACCGAGGGGGGACTGGCCGAGCCCCTGTACGCCCGCGCGGCCGAGGCCCCCGAAGAGGTCATGCTCGACCGCAAACAGGAGGGCCGCTGGACCGGTGTCACCGCGGGTGACTTCGCCACCCAGGTGACCGCCGTCGCCCGCGGCCTGATCGCCGCGGGGATCGAGGTCGGGGACCGCGTCGGCCTGCTGGCCGACAACGCGTTCGAATGGACGCTGTTCGACTACGCCCTGTGGGCCGCCGGCGCCGTCCCGGTACCGATCTACCCCTCCTCCTCGGAAGGGCAGATCCGCTGGATCCTCGGTGACTCCGGTGCCCGCGCCTGCCTCACCGACACCGCCGAACGCGCCGCGGTCATCGAAGGGCTGCGAACCGACCTGACCGGACTACGCCACGTCTGGACGGTCGAGGAGGGGGCGGTCGACACCCTGCGCGCCGCGGGCGCGGACATCCCCGAAGAGGAGGTGAGCCGCCGCAGGGCGGCCGTCTCCCCCCGGGATCCGGCGACCATCGTCTACACCTCGGGCACCACCGGATCGCCCAAGGGATGCGTCCTCACCCACGCGAACTTCTTCGCCGAGGTGGACAACATCATCGCCGCGCTCCCCGAACTCTTCCGCCCCGACGCGGCCGGCCGGCGCCCCAGGACACTGCTCTTCCTGCCCCTGGCCCACGTGTTCGGCCGCATGGTGGAGATCTGCGCGATCCACGCCGGGGTCCGGCTCGCCCACACTCCCAGCGTGCGTTCGCTCCTGGACGACCTGACCACCTTCCGACCCACCTTCCTGCTGGCCGTGCCCTACGTCCTGGAGAAGATCCACGCCACGGCCCAGACCCAGGCGGGCACGGGACTCAAGGGCCGGATCTTCGCGGCGGCGCGCGCCACCGCCGTCGCCTACAGCCGCTCCCTCGACGAGGGCGGCCCCGGACCCCTGCTGCGCCTGCGCCGCGCGGTGTTCGACCGGCTGGTGTACCAGAGGGTCCTCGGGGCGCTCGGCGGGGAGGCCACCCGCGTGATCTCCGGCGGCGGGACACTGGAGCCACGGCTGCTGCACTTCTACCGGGGGATGGGGCTGGAGGTCATCGAGGGCTACGGGCTCACCGAGACCACCGCGGCCGTCGCGGCCACCCGGCCCGGCCGGGTCCGCCCCGGAACGGTCGGCATTCCCCTGCCCGGAGCGTCGATCCGCATCGCGCAGGACGGGGAGATCCTGGTCAAGGGGGAGCAGACCTTCACCCGCTACTGGAACAACGAGGCCGAGACCCGCGGCGCCTTCACCGACGGCTGGTTCGCCACCGGCGACCTCGGCGAGTTCGACGCCGAGGGCAACCTGCGCATCATCGGCCGCAAGAAGGAGATCCTGGTGACCGCGGGCGGGAAGAACGTCGTCCCCGGCCCCATGGAGGACCGGGTGCGTGAGCACCCGCTGGTCAACCAGTGCATGGTGCTGGGCGATGGCCGCCCCTTCGTGACCGCGCTCATCACCCTGGACGGCGAGGCCCTGGCCCGCAGGGAGGGGGGACCGGACTCCGAGGAGGTGCGCGCCGAAGTTCAGGAGGCGATCGACGCCGCCAACCGGCAGGTCTCCAAGGCCGAGTCGATTCGCCGCTTCACCATCCTGCCCGGTGCCTTCTCCGAGGAGGACGCGACGCTGACCCCGACCCTCAAGCTGCGCCGTTCGGCCATCCTGGAACGCTACGCCGGTGAGGTCGAGCGGATGTACGCCAAGAGGTGAGGGCCCTCCCGTCCGCCGTCCCGCCGAAGAGGCGGACGGGGCCGGTGGAGCCGCCTTTTCCGTCGTTTCGACCCCGACGGGAGGCGGATCTGCCAGCATCTCCTCAGCACGGACCGGGTCGGCGCCCCACCGCGCTGCCGCGCGGATCCCGGCCCGTGAGACCACATCCCATCCCGCGAGGAGGAACTGTCATGTCCCAGGAAACGGTGTCGGAGCAGGACGGCTCGATCGAGGCCGGACGGCCCCGCAGGTGGGGCTTTGAACAGAGCCCGGTCAACATCCGCACCGATCTGCTGACACACAGGCGCCTGCCCCGGCTGGAGTTCGCCTACGGGAACTCGGCCAAGATCGAGCTGGAGTACGTCCGCCATCCGGCCGACGAGCCGCCGGGCCTGGGCGTGCACCGCCCCGAAGAGAACGTCGCCGGACACATCCGCTCCCACGACCACCACCTTCGCGTCGGTGACGCCGACTACGTTCTCTCCGAGGTGCACTGGCACACCCCCTCCGAGCACCTGATCGACGGAAGGACGTTCTGGGCCGAGCACCACCTCAAGCACCACCGCGTCGACGACCCCGGCGACGCCCTGGTGGTCGCGGTCTTCTGGGAGGCAGGGGAGGACCACCCCGACCTTCAGCGGCTGGTCCGGGAGTTCCCCCGCTGCCGGGACAACGCCGAGATCATCACCGTCGACTCGGTCGACCTGACCCGGCTCGTCCCGACCGAACGTGCCTCCTACCGCTACCGGGGCTCCCTCACCACCGCCCCCTACAGCGAAGGGGTGAGCTGGATCGTCATGGCCTCCCCCCTCACCGCGCGAGCCGCGACACTGGCCGAGCTGGAGACCGACTTCCCCGGCGGCACCGCGCGCAGCGCCCACCCCCTGTACCGCCGGACCATCGAGACCGACGTTCCACGTGTGCGCTGACCGTCAGCCCCTCCGGGCGGGAAACCTCAGCCCCGGAGGGGCCCGGCCACGACGGCGTGCCGGGTGAAACCGAGCCGGACAAGCAGGTCGTGGGCTTCGCGCACCCGGTCGGGAACGGGCACCGGGGCACTCCAGCCCCGCTCGGCGTAGAGCACCAGGCGCTGGAGGTCCCCGACCAGGAAGTGCAGCACCTCGGCCTCGGGGTAACGGTCGTCGTCGTGGTAGCCGGCGAGACCGCCGGGGAAACAGCGGAAGGACCAGTGCACGCCCGGCCAGTGCACCGCCGCGGTGGCCAGCGCCCGCTGCCCCATATAGGGCTTGGCGGTGACCACGGCGCGGCGCACCGCGATCCCGTGCCCGTCGACCAGGAGCCGGGAGAAGGCGAAGTTCTCGGCGGTGTTGGTCGCCCGCCGCTCCAGCAGCATCGCCGAATCCGGGATCGCCGTCTCACGACGGGCCACCGCGGCGAACTCCTCGGCCTCGGGCCGCTCCCAACGGGCCGGACCGGTCTGTCCGGATGTGTGACGGCCCCGGTCGCCCGAGAAGACGACGAGCGGGGCGACCCCACGCTCCCAGGCGCGGGCGGCGTACCCGGCCACCCGCAGGTCGTGGCTGCCCAGGGCGAGGAGGATGTCGGCGCCGGAGGCGTCGCCGGCACGGTCCGGCGCGGTGTGGAAATCCCACAGCACCTGGGCCGCGCGGCGACCTTCGGGGGTGAGGTGAGCCGTCATGGCGTGCCGGGGACCTCGGGTGGACCGGCCGCGCCCTTTTCGCCTTTTCTCCAGGTCAGCGTGATCTTCATGGTGCTTTCGGCATTGGCTTTGACGAGCATGATGTCGGCGCCGGCGGTGACGTTGACCCCCAATTCGACCGATACCTCGTCGGGGGAGGAGGCCAGTTCCCCCAATTCATGAGCGACCAGGTCGGACAGTGCGCGGACTTTGCCCAGCACCGTCTCGAATTTCTCCTCGGCCGTGCGGAAGGCGGTCCGCGAGCTGACATCGCGGACCTTGGCGGGTCCTCCAGCGGTCTCGATGAGGACCGACCCGCCATGGGCACTGTCGAATCGAATGATCTCCGGCAATTCTTCCCGCCTTTCACCGGCGTGACGTGGTGATGTCCGTCGATCCTGTCCTCCGGAACGGGAGGACGTAAGCAAAATGTCCGGGATCGGTCTACATGGATTTGTAGAGACCGGGGATATCCACCTCACTGGCCGTATGTCAGCATATTCGTCATGGGAAGTTCCGTGTGCCGTTTCCGTACCCCCCGGCGGCTCGCCGTCGCGCTTAGTTCGAGAGAATCGGATGAGTCCTGACCCAACACGCAGCGAGGGACCTGGTGGAGGCGAGGACGGAACGGTGCCACGTGCCGGCGGTTCCCTGACCAGGGAGATGGCAGACCTGCACTGGTGGAAGTCGAGCCACAGCAACAATGCGAACGGCTGTGTTGAAACCGCTCGTCACCAGGACGGCAGCGTCGCGCTCCGCGATTCCCGTAACCCGGAGAAAGCCGTCCTGGGCTTCCAGTGCATGGAATGGTGCGCTTTCCTCGCCGGAGTGCGGAAAGGGCTCGGGTGACCCCGCGGGACGGGGGACGGCGCCCTCGCCCCGCGGCGCGGCTCACAGGTCGTTGATGTGCAGATCGCAGTTGGCCCGCACGTTCTCGGCGGCCGAGAGCGTGCTGGGGTGGTCGGGACCGAACACCGTCGCGTAGCGCCGGATCACATCATCGGTCTCCTCGGACAGCGTGGAACCCTCGATCGCCTGGCGGTCCAGCACCAGGTTGCGTAGAGCCGCGAGGGTGAGCGGATGGTTCTCGGGGAACGCCCGCCGGCATCGGTCGAGGGTGGTGGTGTCCATCTCCAGGGCCGCGGCGACCTGTCCCGTCGCGAACAGGTCGCTGGCCAGGTTGATCGCGTTGGCGATCGTGCTGGGGTGGTCCTCACCGAGCCGGTCGACGTGAACGGCCAGCGCCTCCTCGTCCAGCCGCCGCGCCTCGGCGGCCCGGCCGAGGAGCCGCAACACGACCGCGTGGTTGAGCGCCACGTCCGCGTACAACGGGTGGTGCTCGCCGTAGAGGTCGCGGAAGCGATTCAGGGAGTCCTCCGATAGCCGCAGCGCGGCGTCGTGCGCGCCGGCCGCCCGCAACGACACCGAGTGGTTGGCCGCCGCGCGCATCGTTCCCGGGGAGGCGGGACCCAGCCGCTGGTGGGAGAGCTGCCAGGCCTCCTCCGTCAGCTCCAGGGCCTCTTCCAGCAGCCCCAGCCGTCGCTTGACGGTGCCCACCGCCTGCATGGTCACCAGCCGCGACGGGCTCTGCCGTTCGCGGATCCGGTTGTTCAGCGTGTGGATGGCCTCCAGTTCGACCGCCGCCTCGCGGTAGCGGCCGGACTCCATGAGGTTCATCCCGTAGCCGTAACGGCTGCCGTTGGTCAGGGCGTGTTCGGGGCCCAGGATCTCGACGCGGATCTCGTAGTTGTACCGGTCGATCCGCATCGCCTCGTCGAAACGGCCGTTCAGCCGCAGGCCGACCGCGTGCAGGTGGGCCGCGCGCAGGGTCAGGGGGTCGTCGCGGCCGAAGATCCGCTCGTGCCGCTCCAGGGAGTCGGTGCTCACCTCGACCGCGCGCTGGAACTCGCCGATATTACGCAGGTCCCACGACAGGATGGCGTGGGCGTCGAGAGTCTCCTCGTCGTCGGGACCGCTGGTGCGGGTCAGCGTCTCGACGGTGCGCGTGCACAGCTCGTAGGACTCCTCGAAGCGGCCGAGCTCACGCAGGATCTCGGCGTAGCGCATGGCGGCACGCAGCGTCTGCACGTGATCCTCGCCCAGGCGCCGGCGCCACTCCTCCAGCACCTCCAAGCCGAGGTCGTGCCCCTCCTGGTAGCCGCCCCACAGGGACAGGAAGTGCAGCTCGCCCAGGACGAGCTGGCGCGCCCAGTCGCTGTCGCACCGCCACTGCCGGGTCGCCTGGACGTGCGGCAGCAGTTCGACGTAGCGGCCCCACTCGCGGATGGCGAAGGGGTCTCCGGGGTCGAGGTTGGCCAGCAGCATGTGCGCGCAGTGCAGCACCTCCTCGCGCTCGCGCGGGCTCAACGGGATCCGCAGCGCCTCCTGCACCAGCCGGTGCAGCTGGAAGGTCTCGTTGCGGTGGTCCATCTTGACCAGCGCGTAACGGTCGATCGCGCGCAGCGCCCTGCTCAGCTTGATCGCGGGATCGGCGAGGATCTCGGTCAGTTCCGGCGGCGCGTCGACGTTGCGGGCGCCGTTGAACAGTTTGCGCGGGATGGGCTGCGGCGCGAGGAACGCGCACACCCGCAGCAGTTGCAGCGCTCCGGGGTTGGTCTCGCTGAGCCGGTCCAGGGTCATGTTCATCGTCGCCGCCACCGACCGCGGGTAGTCGGGGCTGGGGCCCAGGTTGGCGAGCAGCTCGTCGGCCTTCTCGTCGAAGACCTCCAACCACTCCGTCGCCGGCATCAGGGTCTCCAGCAGCCACACCGCGGTCTGCTCGACGGCCAGGGGGAGGTCGCCCAGCCGTTCGGCGATGCGGTCGGCCTCGTCGTCGGTGAGCGTCTTGGGGCCGCGCTTGTGCAGCAGCTCCTTGCTCTCGGCGCGTTCGAAGGTGTCGACCTCGAGCAGGCTGTTGTCCCCGGCCCGCCACCGCGGCGAGCGCGAGGTGATGAGGAGCTGGCCGGGGCCGTCGGTCGGCAGGAACCCCTGAAGCTCCTCGGGATCGCCGGCGTTGTCGTAGATCAGCAGCCAGTTGTCGATCGGCGCGCCCAGCCGCAGCGCCTCGAGCGCGGCGCGTACCGCGGCCGCGGGATCGTTGGAGGAGCCGACCCCCAGACGCACCGCGAGGTCGATGAGGGCCTGCTGCACCTGGGCGGAGGTCTCCGAGGGGATCCACCAGACGAGGTCGTACTCGGCCCGGTTGCGGTGCGCGTACTCCATCGCCAACTGGGTCTTGCCCACCCCGCCCATACCCTGGAGGGTCTGGGGGACCAGGGCGGTGGTCCCCTCGCGCAACCGCCGTCGCAGTTCCTCGAGAAGGAGCTCGCGCCCCACGAAGGTGCGGTTGCGAGGCGGGATCTGCCCCCAGATGGTGGGGGAGGCACCCCGGTCGGCGGACCGCTGCGCGGTCAGGCTGCGCAGGACGTCTGTCACGCTGTCTCCTTCGGGAATGGTCGGTGGCAGCCCGTTCTCGGGTGTCCCGACGGGTGCGCTCACGGGCGGGTCGGGGATCGGGCCGCGTTGTGCGGTCGCATGGTCGTCCGCCGGTTGTTCCGGGGCGTCGGCGGAGGGGGACGCCGCCTCCTCGCCTCTCCCCTCGACGGGGGCGGGGGAGGAGGGGCCGATCCGTTCCGCCCAGTCGGTGGCGGCCCTGCGGACGTACCCCGAGAGCGCCTGGAGCGCGGGGATGACGGCCCGGGCGAACGGCTCCGTGGCGGCGTCGACCTCGGGGGGCCGCCAGGCGTCGGGCTGCCGAAGCAGCGGCGTCAACCGGCTCAGCCAGGGAACGGAGTCGCGATGCTCCTCGGCGAGCGACCCGATCAGCTCGGTGATCTGGGATCGGCGGCCGCCGAGGGCCAGCAGACGTTCGCGCACACCGGGGTGGAAGTCCAGGGCGACACGGTCGGGCCGGGAGATGTCGTCGTCACCGATCCGGTCGACCAGGTCCGACCACAGGACCTCGGCGAGGTCGGTGCTGCGGGAGGCGGGGGCGAAACGCCGTTGCACCCCGCGGATGATCGGCAGGTTGAGCGGGACCGCGGCGAGGTAGACCGCGAGCTGGAACGCGGTGGGGGAGGCCGCGGCCCGGAATCGTTCGATCCGCTGGTCGGCGTTCAAGGGGGCGGCGCGCCGGCGCGCCCGCGCGGCGAGTGTCACCTCCCGGGAGGCCAAGGCGTCCTCCTCGTCCCACGCGGCGGTCTCCTCCACGGCGTCCTCGACGATCAGCGCGCTGCACCGGAAGCCGTCCGGATCGCCCCGCCCGGCGAGGAAGCGCGCCCAGCGGCCGATGTCCTCGGGTTCGAGCGCGAGCACCGGTACGGCCAGACCACGGATCTCGGCCTCGTCGGAGCGCGCGGCGGGCGCGATCGGCAGCGTGGAGAGGTGGGCGACACGGTAGCGCGCGTTGGGCACGGAGGCGCCCCGGGCCGGGACGGAGGCGCGCAGCGCGACCCGGTGCAGCCTCATCGTGGTGCGTCGCCACTGGTGGCGTTCCATCACCTGCACCAGGCCCACGGAGGCGTCGCGTCCCCAGCGGGCCAGCCACGACTGCACGGCCCCGCTGTGCCAGCCGAAGCCCAGTGCGTCGCTGAGCACCAGGACGACGTGCCGGCCGGGGCCGTGGGCCGGCAGCGTCGGAGCGGGGTCGGCGGCCCCCTCGCCCTTGAGCGGAACCTCGCCGAAGAAGGTCTTGTCGGAGTCGAAGCGTACGAGTCGGACCTCGCCGAACACCCGTACCTGGCGTACCAGGTCGGTGAACTCCCGGACGAGCGGTCGATGCAGCATCATCGACAGGCTGTCGTCGACGAGGAGCGTCAGCTCGTCGGCGAGGAACACGTCGGGGGAGAGGACGGGAAGCAGCGGTGTGCGGCCGGCTCGGGCCGTCTCGGGGGCGGCCAGGGCCAGCTCGGCGTAGCGCTGGGCCGTGCGGGACTCGTCGAGTCGCTGCCCGCCGGGACGGAGACGGCGAAACGCCCGCAACGCCCGGACCAGGGCCTGGGGGCGCCGCAGGACGGACTCCACCGGCGTGGCCGGCGAGGCGCCCGCGGGGCCGGAGGCGGGCGGGACGGGGGGAGGGGGGTCCGGCCGTGTGGGCCGTGTCTCCTCGGCCTCGGGGGCCGGCCGCTCCGGGGGAGCGGAGGCGGGATCCTCGCCGGTGGTGCCCTCGTCCCCGAGCGGCCGGGGGCGGGGCGCCGGGGGCCGTGGATCGGCGGGCGCGTCCGAAGGCGCGGGGTCCGGCGACCGGGTCGGGGAGGCGGGATCGGCCGCGTCGCGCACCGCGGCCAGCCACAGGGCGTCGGCGACCTCCCACCACTGCGGCGCGGAGGCGGGGCAAGCCTGTGGGTACGACAAAGGGGGAGGCGGCGCGCTTTCCGCCTCCGTCCCGTCGAACCGGTCGTGACCCTCGTGTTCGGTCACCCGTGGCCCGCTTCCGTCAGGCGTTGCCAGACCAGTCTGAGTACCCGGCCCCAGGCGTCGGAGTCCAAGGATGCGCCAGGGGGGTGCCCGGCGGAACTGGCGAGATAGACGGAGTTCAGTAGCTGGTCCACGGAGAGCCCGTCGAGTTCTCCCGAGCGTTCGATGAAGCGGCGGATCAGCTCGTGGTCGTCGCTGCGCAGGCGGCCTCCGAAGTGGGCCATGACGATGTCGGCGAGCTCGGTCTCGCTGGGGCGGCGCAGCCGGAGGGGCAGACAGCGGCGCAGGAAGGCGGGTGGGAAGGGGCGTTCGCCGTTGCTGGTGATGATGATGAAGGGGAAGGCGCAGCAGCGGACCTCGCCGTTGTGCACGGTGAACGCGCGGTCGGGGTCGTCGGTGGGCACGGTGATCCGGGGATGGCGGGACCGGAGGCGGGCGAGTTCGGGAATGGCGTAACGCCCGCTCTCCAAGACGTCGAGCAGGTCGTTGGCCAGGTCGATGTCGCCCTTGTCGAACTCGTCGATGAGCAGGACCCGGGGCAGCCGGTGGGGGAGCAGGGCCGTGCCCAACGGTCCCAGGCGCAGGTAGTCGCCGATGGGGCGATCGGCCGCGCGCTGCTGGTCGCCCCCTCCTCCCGCGGTGTCGGCGGAGATGTCGTGGATGCGGGCGATGGGGTCGTATTCGTACAGTCCCGAGCGCAGCGTGCTGCGGCTGTTGACCGGCCAGCGCAGCACCCGGCCGAGTTTGAGCTCGTGGGCCACCCGGTAGGCCAGACTGGACTTGCCGACCCCGGGGTCGCCGGTGACCAGGAGCGGCCGGCGGAGCAGGAGCGCGGTGTTGACCGCGTCGATGACCTCGGTCTCGTGAGGGGTCGGCGGTCGGGAGCGCGGGGTCGCCGTGCCGAGCATCCGGGTGATCTCGGAGTGGTCGTCGGGCGGGGCGGGCTGGAGGGGGCCTCCGTCGAAGCGCCGCCACGGGGGCGGGGCGGGGAGTTCGGAGGCGAGGTCGAGGTAGTCGCGGGGTCGCCCGGTGCCGCGGTAGATCCACCAACGGGGGATCTGCGGGCTCGCTTCGCCGCCGTGGTCGCTCCCGGGCGCTCGCCCCGGCTCGGATGACGGGACAGACGCCATCGGCGGACCTTCCTAGGACGGGGTTTCACCTGCTGTGGTGCGGGTGGAAATCAGCAAGATCGGGCGGATCGGGCATTTGTGACGAAATTTCGTAAACCATGCTGACTTCGAGCGGATCATAGCCGCTTCCCTCCTGCCGGGATCCTATCTCACTTCCCGTGCGGAACTTTTTCAAGGCGTGCGGAAGGGCCTCGATTTTCGCCAGTGAGAGGCGTTCCCGGTCGCCGCCGAGAAACGGTCGCACATGGCGGTGGAAAAGTTCCGTCCCCTCCGCGTCTCCGCGTAACCACACGATGATCGGGATTCCGGTGGTCAGGGCGATGCCGAGCTGTTCATAGCCTTCGGAGGTGCGCGGATCTGCGCCCAGAACGCACGCGACCAGTTCCTCGTCGGCCAGATGGGTGTTGAGCGTCCTGCGGGCCGTCTCGCTCGTCGTCGAGGTCGAGACCCAGTAGACGTCGCCCTCCTTGCGGGCCGAAAGCGCGTGCTGGTGCTTGCGTAACTGGGCGTGCACGTCCCGCCATTGCGGGTGGTCGTTGTAGAGGAGTTCCCAGCAGCGCAGCACGATCTCGTGGGCGCCGCCGATGGGCTGGACGATCCCGGTGATCGGCGCCGGCCGCCCCCACCTGGTCACCTGCCACGCCAGCAGGGAGAAGGGGAGGACGAACTGGAGGTTCAGGCCGTGGGAGACGGCCCCGGGCAGCCGCTTCGCGGCGTCGACCATCTCCAGCACCGTCTCCTCCAGCGTCTCCCGGGTGACGGTTCGGCCGCTCCCCCTGCTGTAGCCGGGCCGCGGCCCCCCGGAGACGGTCCAGGAGGTGACGGTGTAGCGCTCGGGGCCGTCGAGGTCGCCTTCGACCGGTTCGGCGCAGACGATGAGCCAGGGCGCCTCGGCCCGTTCCGGGGGACGGGGGGCCCGGGAGCGTCGCATCAGCCCGCGCCACTCCTCCTCGGCGAGGGTGTTGCGGTGGTGGCGGTCGATGGTCTCCGACAGCCCCTCCCCGGTCCACAGGCCCCGCGCGCGCACCTCCTCCAGGAAGATCGCGTCGCGTGGCAGGCCGTCGTCGTCGGGGGTCAGGTCGGCGAGGTAGTCGTAGGCATCCAGGGCGGTGCCGAAGTCCTCCCGCGGATGGTCGGCGCGGCCGTGCATCGCCTCGTCGAAGGCGCTGCGGATCGCGCCGAAGCGCAGACCGGACAGCCAGCGGCGGACGGCGAGGGTGGCCTCCTCCTGCGCGGTGAGGAGATCCAGCAGGAACGGGACCTGTTCCACCGGGATCATGAAGGCGGTGCGCCCGTCCTCGGGGATCAACCCCTCGACGCGGCTGGTGAGGATGCCCACCACCCGGCCCTGTAGATCGTCGATCACCCCGCAGCCGCTGAAACCGCCCTCGACCGGGACGGGATGGGAGCGGTCGATGTCGACCTGGAGCTGTCCGAGACGGGTGCCGCCCCGTCCCACCACCTCGGCGCGGGCCGTCAACCCGCCCTCGACCCCCTGGGGATAGCCGTGGACGCGGACCCTGCGCGGACGGGGCCCCGTGGCCACACGACCCAACTGGACGGCCGCGCCGACCGGATGCGCGTCCCGCAGCGTCAGCACGGCGATGTCGAGCGCGTCGTCCCAGTGCTCGGCCAGGAGCCCGGCGGCGCGGCGCTGTCCGTCCTCGGTGCCGACGACGACCTCGGCCGGGGCCGGTGGCAGGTCCGTGTCCTCCAGGCACAGCGCGTCGCGCACGACATGGGCGCAGGTCGCCACGTGGCCGCCGGGGAGCAGGATCCCGCCTCCCACCACGTAACCGTCAGGGGTCATGATCCGGACCTGCCAAGAGAGGTCGAAACCGGGCGAAGGGGATGGCATTGCGCCGCAGCCTCTTTCCTCGAATCGTTCAGGGGCGTGTATTTCGATTCTGTGGGAGGGGGAGGGGGGATTCGGTCGTTTCCTTATTCTTCCCTTCGGGAGGAATCACGGTGCGGACACGTGAAAGCGGACACGAGGGATCATCCCATCCGACGTCTCCGAAGTCGTCCCGGTTCCCGGAAGGCACCTGGGGCACGGGCGGGTCCGGTATCATCAGCGGCATGTTCCACCGCTATCGCCTGTTTAGCGAGCCGGCTCCGCAGCAGCCGGCCGCCGACATGTGACGGCGGCGGAGCGGAGCCGGCCGAAGAGCGCGGAGGTCACCGACCTCGCGCTCTTTTCCTTTTCGTGGCGGTCGGCCGTCCCTCCCTCCCGGACGGGCCCGCCGGCCGCGTCCACCGGATCGAGGAGACGACCCAGATGACCACCAGCCCTTCCCTCGCCGAACTGCGCGCCCGTATCGACGAGGTCGACGCGACACTGGCCGAACTGCTGGAGCGGCGCGCCCTGCTCGCCGCCGACGTGCAACGTCTCAAGCCCGTCGGCGGGTTCGCCGGACGCGACCCCGAGCGTGAACGCGCGGTCGTGGCGGCGATGGCCCGGCGGGCGCCGCGCCTCGGCGCCGAACGCCTCGCCCGCATCATGAACGGCGTCATCGAGAGCGGACTGGAGGTCGCCGAGGAGGAACGGCACACCATCGACCCCCCTCGGTGACCCTGGCCGGGGCCGTGCCGCCGGGCACGGCCCCGACACGCCGACACTGCGACCCGCGCGCCGATCCACCTCCCCGCGGGCGGTGATCTCGGCGACACCCCACCGCTGTCCGCGCCGCGGGTGACGACGGGCTCTTGCCCGTCGCCGGGGACGGCGAGCGCCGGATCGGGATCCGTGACCCCCGTGACCGTCATAGGCTCATGAGGCACACCAGTCCACCGAGCCGCATGTGGGGAAACAGCACCATGGCCGACTCCTTCGTCCACCTGCACGTCCATACCGAGTACTCGATGCTCGACGGTGCGGCTCGGTTGAAGCAGCTGTTCGAAGTGGCCCAGCGGGAGAAGATGCCGGCCGTGGCCATGACCGACCACGGCAACGTCCATGGCGCCTACGACTTCTACAAGCAGGCCAAGAACGCGGGTGTCACCCCGATCATCGGGGTCGAGGCATACGTCGCACCCGAGTCGCGCTTCCACAAGGAGCGGGTGCGCTGGGGTGACCCCTCGCAGAAGGACGACGACGTCTCCGGTGGTGGTTTCTACAACCACAAGACCATCTGGGCGCAGAACAAAGAGGGCCTGCACAACCTGTTCAAGTTGAACTCGCGGGCCTCCAAGGAAGGCCACGTGCGCAAGTGGCCGCGTATGGACAAGGAGCTGATCGCGGAGCACTCCGCGGGGCTCATCGCGACCACCGGCTGCCCCTCGGGAGCGGTCCAGACCCGTCTGCGCCTGGGGCAGTTCGACGAGGCGTTGAAGGTCGCGGGGGAGTACCGCGAGATCTTCGGGCGCGAGAACTACTTCGTCGAGTTGATGGACCACGGTCTCGACATCGAGACCCGGGTCCGCTCGGGGCTGCTGGAGATCGCCAAGAAGCTGGGGCTGCGCACCGTCGTCACCAACGACTCCCACTACACCTACGAGAGCGAGCGCGACGCCCACGACGCGCTGCTGTGCATCCAGACCGGTTCCAAGCTCGCCGACACCGACCGGTTCCGCTTCTCCGGATCCGGTTACTTCCTCAAGAGCGCGGACGAGATGCGCGCGATCGACTCCTCCGACGCCTGGCAGGAGGGGTGCCGCAACACCCTGGTCATCGCGGAGATGATCGACACCTCCGGAATGTTCGACTACTACAACCTGATGCCCAAGTACCCCATCCCGGAGGGGGAGACGGAGGAGAGCTTCTTCCGCAAGGAGGTGCTGCGGGGCCTGGAGCGGCGCTTCCCCGACGGTGTGCCGGAGAAGTACATCAAGCAGGCCGAGTACGAGATCGACGTCATCATCCAGAAGCGTTACCCCTCCTACTTCCTCGTCGTCGCCGACTTCATCAACTGGGCGAAGGCCAACGGGATCGCGGTGGGACCGGGCCGTGGATCGGCCGCGGGGGCGCTGCTGGCCTACGCGCTGGGCATCACCGACCTCGACCCGCTGCCGCACAGCCTCATCTTCGAGCGGTTCCTCAACCCCGAGCGCGAGTCCCCGCCCGACATCGACGTCGACTTCGACGAGCGCCGGCGCGGTGACGTCATCCGTTACGTGACGGAGAAGTACGGCGAGGACAAGGTCGCCATGATCGCCACGTTCGGAACCATTAAGGCGAAGGCTGCCATCAAGGACGCATCGCGCGTCCTGGGCTTCCCCTTCGCGCTGGGCGACCGCATCTCCAAGGCGTTCCCCCCGGCCGTCATGGGCAAGGACATCCCCCTCAGCGGCATCTTCGACGAGAAGCACCCCCGCTACAGCGAGGCCGGTGAGCTGCGCAAGCTCTATGAGGAGGACGTCGACGTCAAGCAGGTCATGGACCTGGCCCAGGGTCTGGAGGGGCTGATCCGCCAGACAGGTGTCCACGCCGCCGGCGTCATCATGAGCTCCGAGTCCATCACCGAGCACATCCCGGTCATGACCCGTCCCGCCGACGGTGTGACCATCACGCAGTTCGACTACCCGACGTGCGAGACGCTCGGGCTGATGAAGATGGACTTCCTCGGCCTGCGCAACCTCACGATCATGGACGACTGCATCAAGAACATCGAGGCCAACCGGGGGGAGAAGATCGACCTGCTCTCCCTGGGGCTCGACGACAAGAAGACGTTCGAACTCCTCCAGCGGGGCGACACCCTCGGCGTCTTCCAGTTCGACGGCGGTCCGATGCGTTCGCTGTTGCGCCAGATGAAGCCCGACCACTTCGAGGACATCTCCGCGGTCGGCGCGCTGTACCGCCCCGGCCCGATGGGCGCGAACTCCCACATCAACTACGCGCTGCGCAAGAACGGCCTCCAGGAGATCACACCGATCCACCCGGAGCTCGCCGAACCCCTCAAGGACATCCTCGGCACGACCTACGGCCTGATCGTCTACCAGGAGCAGGTCATGCAGATCGCGCAGGCGGTCGCCGGCTACACCCTGGGCCAGGCCGACCTGCTCCGTCGCGCGATGGGCAAGAAGAAGAAGGAGGTCCTCGACAAGGAGTTCAAGCCGTTCAGCGAGGGCATGAAGGCCAACGGCTTCTCCGACGAGGCGATCAAGACCCTGTGGGACATCCTCGTCCCCTTCTCCGACTACGCCTTCAACAAGGCGCACAGCGCCGCCTACGGGCTGGTCTCGTACTGGACCGCCTACCTCAAGGCCAACTACCCGGCCGAGTACATGGCGGCCGTCCTCACCTCGGTGGGCGACGACAAGGACAAGAGCGCGCTCTACCTCAACGAGTGCCGCCGTATGGGCATCAAGGTGCTGCCGCCCGACGTCAACGAGTCCGACTCGACGTTCACCCCGCGCGGCACCGACGAGATCCGTTTCGGCCTCTCGGCGATCCGCAACGTCGGCGGCAACGTGGTCGACGCGATCGTCAAGGCGCGTACGGAGAAGGGGCGTTTCTCGGGATTCGCCGACTTCCTGGACAAGGTCCCGGCCCAGGTCTGCAACAAGCGGGTCGTGGAGTCGCTGATCAAGGCGGGCGCCTTCGACGAGTTCGGGCATCCGCGCAAGGGCCTGGTCCTGGTGCACGAACAGGCGATCGACGCGATCATCGGTCACAAGCGGGCCGAGGCGGCCGGGCAGGACTCGCTGTTCGGCGGCATCACCGAGCCGGAGTCGGGCATCCAGGTGGTGCCGGCCATCCCCGAAGGGGAGTGGGACAAGACCACGTTGCTCACCTTCGAGCGGGAGATGCTCGGGCTCTACGTCTCCGACCACCCGCTGCTGGGCCTGGAGGGGATGCTGGCCTCCAACACCGACTGCTCGGTCGCCGATCTCGCCGAACGCCCGGACGGGACCACCGTCACGGTCGGCGGTCTGCTGTCGGGCCTCACCCGCAAGGTCACCAAGCAGGGCAACTCCTGGGCGATGGCGCAGCTCGAGGATCTGGGCGGTGCCGTGGACTGCATGATCTTCCCCAACACCTACCAGCTGTGCTCGCAGGTGCTGGCCGAGGACGCGATCCTGTTCGTCAAGGGGCGGCTCGACCGTCGTGAGGACACCCCGAAGCTGATCGCGATGGAGGTCATCCAGCCCGACCTGTCCAAGGTCGGCAAGGACCAGCCGGTCGTGGTGTCCCTGCCGCTGAGCAGGGTCGTCCCCGAGGTGGTGGCGGAGTTCAAGGACATCCTCTCCCGCAACCAGGGGCAGACCCAGGTCCATCTCCAGGTCCACAACGGTCCCCGCACCACGGTGTTCGCGCTCGACGACAAGCTGCGCGTGGCGCCCTCGCCCGAACTCATGGGCGAGCTGAAGGCGCTGCTGGGATCGAACTGCCTGGGGGGCGTCTAGCGTCCCGCCGGTCCCGGGGCCTTCCCGGCGGCGGGAGGAGACGGCCGGCCGGCGTGCGGCTCCCGGCCCCGGTGATGTCGGCCGATGTCGTGGAAGCGCCCAGGGCGGGCACCAGGGGATCGGCCCGGCCCGTGGAGCCCGCCTCCCGTGAGACGGCCCGTCTCAGGGGAGGCGGGCCGTTTCGTCGGGCGCCTGGACACCGACCTGCTCCGGGGCGCCGCCGACGTGCCGCGGGGCCGGGAGCGGGCCGTCGTGGACGCCGCGCGGCCCCGTCCTCCTCGCCCGGCGGGGTGGGCTCAGACGCCGGTCGCCCCGTCGCCGGATTCGCGCAACAGGTCCAGGTGGCCGTTGTGGCGCGCGGTCTCCTCCAGCACGTGTGTCAGCACCCAGCGCAGTGTCACGGGGGGACGCCCGGGGGCGCCGCGCCGGCGCGCGGCGTTGCCCAGTTCCAGGCGGGCGGTGATCTCCCGGGAGCGCGCGCACTGGGCGTCGTAGTCGTCCAGCAGGGCGGCGACGGGCAGCGTGGCGCCCAGCCGCCATTCGGCGTCGGGGTCCTCGGCCGAGCACGGGGAGCGGTTGGGCAGTCCCAGCATGACGACCTCGAACCAGTGGTGCTCCATCCACCGCAGGTGTGAGAGGAGTCCGGCGATCGTCATCAGGGGGGAGGTGGGCCAGGGGGCGTGTGCCGCCAGCGTCGGGTCCAGCCCGGCGCACTTCCAGCGGACGGTGGTGCGATGCCAGTCCAGCCAGGCGGTGAGCATGGTCCGCTCGTCGGCGGCGGGAGGCGGGGACGTACGCGGGTCGATGTCCAACATGGGGCCATTGTCGTGATTGGCGCGTCGGGCGTCACACGTTTTTCCGATCCGGAACAGCGGATAGATTCGGTGCGCGGACCGCCCGGCCGGAGGCGGCGAGGGAGAGGTGGGCGATCGGTGAAGCGGCAACGGCTCGTCGTCGGCGGCGCGGCGCTCGGGCTGCTGACGGTGCTGGGCCTGCTCCTGGGACTGCTGTGGTGGGCGATCGCGCCGCGGCCCCGGGTGACGGTCGTCGAGGGCGGTGCCACCGCGCCCTTCCCCCTGTCGGAGACCGCGTTCGCCGCCGAGGGGCACTACGCGCTGATGATGATGGTGGCCGGCCTGCTGTGCGGGTACGGGGGCTACCTCCTCCAGCATCACCTGTCGGTGCGTCGGCGCGTCGACATGCGCTCGGCGATGCTGCTGGGACTCGCGGTGGGCGCGCTGACCGGTTCGCTCGCGGCGTGGGGCGTCGGGACGCTCCTGGACGCCGGCGCGGCCCAGCGCGCGATCGAGGCCGCCCGGCCGGGAGACGTCGTCAGCGAGGGACTGCACCTGCGGGCACACAGCGCCCTGCTCCTGTGGCCCTTCGTCACCGTCCTCCAGTACGCCCTGTTCGACGCGGTCAGCCTCTGGCGAGGGGACGTTCCCCGTTTCGACCCGCCCGGGGAGGACGGTCAGGACGCGGCGCCGGACCAGGACGGCCGGACGGCGGCGGTGGCCGGGGAGGGGACGCGGGAGACAGGCCCCGCCTGAACCGTCCTCAGCCCCGGGCGCCGATCGGGGCGGTCACCGCGCCGGTGAGCCGCACCAGCTCCTCGGGTGCCAGTTCCATCTGCAGACCCCGGCGTCCGGCCGAGACGAAGATGGTCGGATGGCTCGTCGCGGAGGAGTCGATGACGGTGCGCAGCCGTTTGCGCTGCCCCAACGGGCTGATCCCGCCCACCACGTACCCCGTCGCGCGTTCGGCGGCGCGCGGGTCGGCCATGGTGGCGCGCTTTCCGCCCACCGCGGCCGCGAGCGCTTTGAGGTCCAGTGACGTCGCGACCGGGACGACGCCGACGGTGAGGGTCCCCTCCACGTCGGCGACCAGGGTCTTGAACACCCGCTCGTGGGCGACCCCGAGCGCGTCGGCGGCCTCCTCGCCGTAGGAGCCGCCGTTGCCCGTAGCGGTGTAGGGGTGCAGGGTGAAGGCCGCCTTCGCGCGCTGCGCCGCGACCGTCGCCGGAGTTCCCTTGCCGCTCACCGTCGCCCCATCCCCTCGGTCCCGTCGCCTCGGCCGGCAGGTCCGGCCGGTCCCAACCCTAGCGCCGCGAGGGCCGCGGCCGCGCGGTCCGGTCAGTTCAGGTTGATCTCCTGGCGCAGGAACTGCCCGGCCGGCAGGGTGGGCAGCGAGGCCAGCACCCGGTTCTCGCGGCGCAGGAGCGCCGCGGCGCGTTCCAGGCGGGCCGCGGCGTGGTCGGCCTCCAGCAGCCCCTGCTTCTCGTCGGGGTCCACGATGATCGCCGCGGACACCGCGTAGGACACCGGCAGCGGGGCGGTCGGGAAGTCCGCCGGGGGATCGGCCGGAATCCCGATCCCGGTCAACCGCTCGCAGTAGCGGCCGAACAGCCGGGCCACCACGTCGACCTGTTCCCCCGCGCCGGGGCCGTCCTCGTCGGGCAGGGGGGTGGTGGAGGCCCGCAGGTAGGGGAAGGAGTCGTCGGGAGGGAGCAGCTCGTCGATCCGGAACCGCCGGCCGCCCTCGACGACGAGGTCGTAACGCCCGTCTCCGCGCAGCCGGGACGTGCGGATCTCGGCGGTGCAGCCGACCTCGAAGAGCCGCTGGGCCGACCTCTCGCCGACCTCGTGCCCGAGTTCGATGCCGACCACTCCGAAGTGCCGGGGTGTATCGGAGGGAGCGTCGAGCAGGTCGCTCACCAGACGCCGGTAACGCTGTTCGAAGATGTGCAGCGGCAGGGGCAGGCCGGGGAACAGGACCGACCCGAGCGGGAAGAGCGGCAGCCGGTGGAGCACGGGACAAGTATGCCCAAAAAGGGAGGCCCCTTCCGGGAAGCCTCGCGGAAGGGGCCCTGCGTCCGGCCGGTGTGGCGGTGGACGCCGGTCACAGGGTCAGGGAGGGGCCCGCGGTCCCGGGAGCGGTGGCGTCGCCGCCGGTCTCGTCCGGCATGTCGCGCGCCACGAACGTCTCGACGTCGAAGAGGTTGCCGTTGCTGCGGTCGATCACGGCGAGCAGCGTCGACATCTTGGCGACCTCCTCGGTCTGCTCCTTGAGGAACCAGTGCAGGAACTGCTCACCGGTGTAGTCGTTCTCGTCGCGGGCGGCCTTGGTCAGAAGGTGGAACTGCTCGGTGACCTCACGCTCCTGGCGCAGCGCGAGCGCGACGAGGTCACGGGCGGTGTCGAATTCGTTGCGCACTTCGCCGGTCGCCGGAATGGTCACGGGAACGTCGTTGTCGATGAGGAAACGCACGATCATCATCGCGTGGTCGCGTTCCTCCAGGGACTGCCGGTAGAAGACCCTGGCCAACTGGGGGAGGTCGCGTTCGTCGAACCAGGTCGCCAGGGCGATGTACTGCTGGGAGGCGGTGAACTCGTGGCGCAGCTGGTCGAGCAGCAGGCGGTGGAACTTGGAAAGTCCGCGTTCGGAGCCGATCGTCGTGGAAGTCATATTCCGATAATAGTTTGAAATTGCGCTGAAAGCGACGAGGGGAAAGGTGATTTCCTTCGCTTAGGGAAGGCTTTTCAAAATGGAATGAGGTTAGGTTTTCCAAACTTAGGATGTGCTTATTTTCATTCCCGGTCCGATCGTCTCCGGCCGGCCGGGACGGTCGGCGGCGCGGCGGACGGGGACGTGGTGCGATTCGTCACCGCAGGTAGGGGCGGGGCTCCCGGCCACTAGACTGAGGGGCGTGATCTCCCGAATCGATCTCCGAGGAACCCCAGGTGACCCGCGCGGCCTGCTGCCCCGCGCCGAACTCGACGTCGAGGCCGCGACCGAGAAGGTCCGCCCGATCTGCGAGGACGTGCGCCATCGAGGCGTCGAGGCGCTCATCGAGCTCACCGAGCGGTTCGACGGCGTGCGGCTCTCCGACATCCGGGTCCCGCGCGAGGTGATCGATTCGGCCCCCGACCGTCTCGAACCGGCCGTGCGCGCCGCGTTGGAGGAGTCGATCCGGCGTGCCCGCCTGGTCCACCGCGACCAGCGCCGCGCCGACATCACCACCGAGGTGGTGCCCGGCGGCACCGTCACCGAACGGTGGATCCCCGTGGACAGGGTCGGCCTGTACGTCCCGGGCGGCCGTGCCGTCTACCCCTCCAGCGTCATCATGAACGTCGTGCCCGCCCAGGAGGCCGGCGTGCCCTCGCTGGCCGTGGCCTCCCCGCCCCAGGCCGAGTTCGGCGGCCTGCCCCACCCCGCGATCCTGGCGGCCTGCGCGCTGCTGGGCGTCGACGAGGTCTACGCGGTCGGCGGCGCCCAGGCCGTGGCGATGTTCGCCTACGGCGCCGGCGAGTGCGCGCCCGCTGCCATGGTCACCGGCCCCGGCAACATCTGGGTCGCCGCCGCCAAACGCCTGCTCAAGGGGGTCATCGGCATCGACTCCGAGGCCGGCCCCACCGAGATCATGGTGCTCGCCGACGACAGCGCCGACCCCGACTATGTCGCCGCCGACCTCATCAGCCAGGCCGAGCACGACGTCATCGCGGGGTCGGTGCTCGTCACCCCGTCCGAGCGCCTGGCCGGCGAGGTCGAGGAACGACTGCGGGCCCGCGTCGACGCGGCCAAGCACCGTGAGCGCATCACCGAGGCGCTCGGCGGCCGTCAATCCGGCATCGTCCTCGTGGACGACCTCGACCAGGGGCTGGCCGTCGCCAACGCCTACGCCGCCGAACACCTGCAGATCATGACGGAGGACCCCCGTGCCGTCGCCGCGCGGGTGCGCAACGCCGGCGCCATCTTCATCGGCGACCACTCCCCGGTCTCCCTCGGCGACTACTGCGCGGGCTCCAACCACGTCCTGCCCACAGGGGGGTGCGCCTGCCACTCCTCGGGGCTGAGCGTGCAGACCTTCCTGCGCGGCGTCCACGTCGTCGAGTACGACCGCGCCGCGCTCGCCGACGTCGCCCACCACGTGGTGGCGCTGGCCGAGGCCGAGGACCTGCCGGCCCACGGCCAGGCGGTCACCGCCCGGTTCGAGGGGGAGGAGCGCGCGTGAGCGAGTTCGGCCTGGAGGACCTGCCCATCCGCGACGACCTGCGCGGCCGCACCCCCTACGGCGCGCCGCAGCTGGACGTCCCGGTGGCCCTCAACACCAACGAGAACCCCTACCCGCCGTCGCCGCGACTGGCCGAGGCCCTGGCCCGCGCCGTCGCCGATGTCGCCGTCGGGCTCAACCGCTACCCCGACCGCGACGCGGTCCGGCTGCGGAGCGCGCTCGCCGACTACCTCGGCCACGGCCTGGACGTCCGCGGGGTGTGGGCGGCCAACGGCTCCAACGAGATCCTCCAGCAGGTGCTGCAGGTCTTCGGGGGGCAGGGCCGCACCGCCATGGGGTTCGAGCCGTCCTACTCGATGCACCCCGTCATCACGGGTGTCACCGGGACCCGTTGGGTGGCCGAGCGGCGCGGTGACGACTTCTCGATCGACCCGGCCGAGGCCCGCGCGGCGGTCCTGCGTCACCGGCCCGACGTGGTCTTCCTGACCTCGCCCAACAACCCCACCGGGACGGCGCTGCCACTGGAGACGATCGAGGCCGTGGCCGAGGTGGCCCCGGGCGTCGTCGTGGTCGACGAGGCCTACGCGGAGTTCCGCCGCGAGGGCACGCCCAGCGCGTTGTCGCTGCTGCCCCGCCACCCGCGGCTCATCGTCTCGCGCACCATGTCCAAGGCGTTCGCGATGGCCGGGGCGCGGCTGGGCTACCTCGCCGCGCATCCGGCGGTCGTCGACGCGATCCAGCTCGTCCGGCTGCCCTATCACCTCTCGGCGGTCACCCAGGCGGTCGCCGTCACCGCCCTGGACTTCGCCGACGAGCTCCTGGGAACCGTCAAGCAGCTGCGCGAGGAGCGCGACGCCCTCGTCGCGTGGCTGCGCGAACGGGGGTTCAGCGTCGCCGACTCCGACGCCAACTTCGTCCTGTTCGGGGTCTTCCCCGACCGCGGCGAGGTCTGGCGGCGAATGCTCGACCAGGGAGTCCTCATCCGCGAGGTGGGTCCCTCGGGCTGGCTGCGGGTCTCCGTCGGCACGCCCGAGGAGAACGCGGCGTTTCGCGCCGCGCTGTCGAATGTGACCGGTCACTAGACCGTCCGCTTCGCCCCAACACCGTCACACAACACCGTCCAGCAGAGAGCCGCGATCCCCATGAGCCGCATCGGCCGCGTCGAACGCACCACCAAGGAGACCAAGGTCCTCGTCGAGATCGACCTCGACGGGACCGGCGTCGCCGACATCTCCACCGGCGTCGGCTTCTACGACCACATGCTCGACCAGCTCGCCAAGCACGGCCTGTTCGACCTCACCGTGCGCACCGAGGGCGACCTGCACATCGACTCCCACCACACGATGGAGGACACCGCGCTCGCGCTGGGCGCGGCCTTCCGCGAGGCGTTGGGGGACAAGGCGGGCATCCGCCGCTTCGCCGACGCCAAGGTCCCGCTGGACGAGGCGCTCGCCGAGGTCACCGTGGACCTCTCGGGCCGGCCCTACCTCGTCCACTCCGAGCCGCAGAACATGGCCCCGGTCATCGGCCGCGACTACGACACCACGATGACCCGGCACATCTTCGAGTCCTTCGTCGCCCAGGCGCGTGTGGCGCTGCACATCCACGTGCCCTACGGGCGCAACGCCCACCACATCGTCGAGTGCCAGTTCAAGGCGTTCGCGCGGGCGCTGCGGTTCGCCTCCGAGCGCGACCCGAGGGTCACCGGCGTTCCCTCCACCAAGGGCGCCCTGTGATGGACAGCCTCGCGCCGGTCCTGCTGCTGGCCCTCGGCGGGCTCCTGGCCGGAGGGACCATCGCCACCTGGCGGAACAGCAGAGTGCTCGCGGTCGCCCTCGCCGTCTGCGCGCTGCTGGCGGTCGTCGCGGGCGTCCTGCGGCTCGACTACTTCAACTGACCCACGACCCATGGAAAGGCGCGGTCACACGTGCAGCCACGTGTCGTCATCTTCGACTACGGATCGGGCAACCTCCGTTCGGCGCAGCGTGCGGTGGAACGCACCGGCGCCGACGTCACCGTCACCAGCGACCCGCATGCCGCGCTCGACGCCGACGGCCTGCTCGTGCCCGGCGTCGGCGCCTTCGAGGCGTGCATGACCGGGTTGCGCGCCGCGGGCGGCGACCGGATCATCGGCCGGCGGCTGGCCGGCGGCCGCCCGGTTCTGGGGGTCTGCGTGGGCATGCAGGTCCTGTTCGAGCGTGGCATCGAGCACGGCGTCACCACCGAGGGCTGCGCGGAGTGGCCCGGCACGGTCGAGCGCCTGGAGGCGCCGGTCGTCCCCCACATGGGGTGGAACACCGTCGAAGCCCCCGAGGGATCCCGGATGTTCGCCGGTATCGACCCCGACGAGAGGTTCTACTTCGTCCACTCCTACGGGGTGCGCCGCTGGGAGCTCGACGCCTCTGGCGCGCCCGTCGCGTCGCCGTTGGTCACCTGGTCCCGGCATGGCGAACCCTTCGTCGCGGCGGTCGAGAACGGACCGCTGTGGGCCACCCAGTTCCACCCGGAGAAGTCCGGCGACGCCGGCGCGAAGCTGCTGGCCAACTGGGTCGCCACCCTGTGAACGGCCCGAACACCGACCGTCCGTCCCATCCGACCGAGGTTTGCCAATGACATCCACGCTCGAACTGCTGCCCGCCGTCGACGTCTCCGGCGGCCAGGCCGTCCAGCTCGTCCAGGGCAAGGCCGACTCCGGGGGCCGCTACGGCGATCCGGTCCAGGCCGCGCTGGGCTGGCAGAAGGCCGGCGCCGAATGGATCCACCTCGTCGAC
This sequence comes from Marinactinospora endophytica, assembly GCF_054780875.1. Lineage (NCBI taxonomy): Bacteria > Bacillati > Actinomycetota > Actinomycetes > Streptosporangiales > Nocardiopsidaceae > Marinactinospora > Marinactinospora endophytica. The sequence goes on from NZ_BAAGVM010000001.1 coordinate 685,630, forward strand.
CTCGACGCGGCGTTCGGCCGCGGCCACAACCGCGAGCTGCTCGCCCGCATCGTCGGCGAGCTCGACGTCAAGGTCGAGCTGTCCGGCGGCATCCGCGACGACGAGTCGCTGGCCGCGGCCCTGGCCACCGGCTGCACCCGGGTCAACATCGGGACCGCCGCGCTGGAGGACCCCGACTGGTGCGCCCGTATCATCGGCGAGTACGGCGACCGCATCGCCATCGGCCTGGACGTGCGCGGCACGACGCTGGCCGCCCGGGGATGGACTCGGGACGGCGGGGACCTGTATGAGACCCTGGAGCGCCTTGAGGCGCAGGGGTGCGCCCGTTACGTCGTCACCGACGTCAACAAGGACGGCACGCTCAAGGGCCCCAACCTCGACCTGCTGCGCGACGTGTGCCGCCACACCGACAGGCCGGTGGTGGCCAGCGGCGGCGTCTCCAGCCTGGACGACCTGCGCGCGATCGCGACGCTGGTGCCCGAGGGCGTCGAAGGGGCGATCATGGGCACCGCCCTGTACGAGGGCGCCTTCACCCTGGAGGAGGCCCTGAAGGCGGTGAGCCCCCGATGACCCTGGCGGTACGGGTCATCCCGTGCCTGGACGTCGACGCCGGCCGCGTCGTCAAGGGCGTCAACTTCCAGAACCTGCGCGACGCCGGCGATCCGGTGGAACTGGCCGGGCGCTACGACGGCGCGGGCGCCGACGAACTGACCTTCCTCGACGTCACGGCCTCCAGCAGCGACCGGGAGACCACCTATGACGTGGTGCGCCGCACCGCCTCCCAGGTGTTCATTCCGCTGACCGTCGGCGGGGGCGTGCGCACCCCCGACGACGTCGACCGGTTGCTGCGCGCCGGTGCCGACAAGGTCGGTGTCAACACCGCGGCGATCGCCCGTCCGGAGCTGATCCGCGAGATCGCCCTGCGGTTCGGCAACCAGGTGCTGGTCCTCAGCGCGGACGTGCGGCGGGTCGGCCCGGAGACCTCGACCCCCAGCGGGTTCGAGGTGACCACGCACGGGGGGCGGCGCGGCACCGGCATCGACGCGGTGGAGTGGACCCGGCAGGCCGCCGAGCTGGGAGCGGGCGAGATCCTGCTCAACTCGATGGACGCCGACGGAACCCGCGAGGGCTTCGACCTGGAGCTGATCCGGGCGGTGCGCGAGGTCGTCGACATCCCGTTGATCGCCAGCGGCGGCGCCGGCAAGGTCGAGCACTTCCCGCCGGCGATCGACGCGGGGGCCGACGCGGTCCTGGCGGCCTCGGTGTTCCACTTCGGCGACTTCACGATCGGCGATGTCAAGGCAGAGCTGCGCGCCCACGGCCACCCCGTCCGCTGACCCCGGCCGCCGTTGCGCGCCGGTGCGCGGGACGGCGGTGTCGGCTCACCGGGCGCCCAGACGCTCGTACAGCTCGCGGTAGGTCCGGGCGACGCGCGGCCACGTGCGTCGCCCGGTCACCTCGGCGCGTCCCGCCGAGACCAGGCGGGCGCGTAGCCCCGGGTCCCCGCGCAGCCGCAGCAGCGCCTCGGCCAGCCCGCCCGCGTCGCCCGGGGGAACCAGCACGGCGGCCCGCCCCTCGGCCAGGACCTCCCGCAGCGCGGGAATGTCGCTGGCGACGACGGGCGTGCCCAGGGCCATCGCCTCGACCGGTTTCAACGGCGTGACCAGCCGGCAGACCCGCTGGTCCGCGCGTGGGGCGACGAACACGTCCAACGCGGCCTGGGCGCGCAGCGCCTCGTCGGGGGGGACCCGGCCGGGAAGCAGGCAGGCGCTCCCCAGCCCCAGCCGGTCGGCCTGTTCGCGCAGGCCGGCCCGGGCCTCGCCGTCGCCGACGAGCAGGACGCGCACGGCCACACCGGCGTCACGGAGCCGGGCCGCGGCCGAGATGAGCGTGTCGAAGCCCTCGTAGGCGACGAGGCTCGACACCGAGCCGACGACGAACTCCTCCTCGCCGATCCCGTGCGCCCGCCGGAAGGCCGCGCCGTCCGGCCTGGCCTCCAGCAGGGCCGGGTCCACCGCGTTGGGGGCCAAGACGACCTTGTCCGGGTCGATCCCGCGGGCCACGATCTCCTCCCGCATCGTGGCGGCCAGGGTCACGACCGCGTCCGCGGCCCGCATCACGGCGGTCTCACGTTCCACGATCAGCCGGTGCCGTTCGCTGCCCTCGGCCCGCGGTCCGGCCTTGGCCAGCCAGGTCTCCTCCAGAAAACCGCGCACCTCGTAGACCACGGGGATGCCGAGCCTGGCCCCGACGGCCAGCGCGACCGAGCCGTTGCGGTGGTCGGTGGCCGCGTGCAGCACCGATGGGCGCAGCCGGAGGGCCAGTTCGGTGGCGGCGGCCACGCCCGCCTCAACCCGGGGCCCGAGTCCTTCGGGGAGCCGCCCGCCGGGGCGGAGCCGGTGGTAGGTGATGCCGTCGACCTGCTGCTCGGATTCGCCTCCCTCGGGGGGCCAGCCCACGAAGGTCGCCACGTGGGGGTCCAGCCCGGCGGCCTGTTGCGCGCAGACGATGCGATGGGTGCGGACGGTGTATCCGGCCTGGGTGTGCGGTAGCGCGTTGGAGACCAGGTGCAGCACCCGTCCCGGTAGGGGCTCCGGCGCGTCCGGGGCGCGTTCGGGCAGGGCGGGCAGGGGGCCCAGCCCGGCGCGTTCTCCCGCGTAACGGCGGGCCAGCAGGCCGGCCACGGGATGGGTGTCGGCGTGCGGGGCGACGGTCTTGCCGGCCCCGTCGAGATCTCCCTGGTCGAACAGGACCCTGGCCCGGCGTACCGCGACGGAACCTTCGAGCTTCGCGGCGTGCCGCGGGGGCACGCGCAGGTGCTGGAGCGCGACCTCGGTCAGCCGCGGCTGTTCCAATGCGGTGATGGCCGTGACCAGGCGCCGGTTGAGCAGGCGGGCCAGAAGAGTCCGCCGATGAGCCCGCTGCGCCAGGTCGGGCAGGAGCTCCCGAGCGTCGTCGACCCTTCCGCCGCTGGCCAACAGGGCCAGGGCGGTGGTGGGCAGCAGGCGGGAGGACAAGGGAGAGCCCGCGAGGCCGGCCGCGGAGGCGCGCACGCCGGTGGGCAGCGCCCGGGAGAGCAGGACGCAGCGGCGCACCAGCGCGTCGTGGGCGGCGCCCAGCAGCGCGCGCGGACCGGTGGGGTCGGTGGGAGAGGGTCGTTCCGGCACGCTCCAGTGTGAGCGTGCCCGGCGGTGGAAGACCAGGGGGATGGGCGGATCCTTCCCGGTTGTTCCCCGAGGGGTCCCTGGACGTTCACCTGTGACGCGCGGGCGTGCGAAGCCCTCCGATTCGGTGACTCTATGTGATCATATGATCGCAAAGAGGGGAAGTCGGTGTTGAGGGGCGGGCCCGGACGGGGAGCGGAGCGCCCCGACGATATGACCGCACGGCGCTGCCTACAGGGAGAACAACAGATGACGCATTCCAGGACCACCACCGTTTTGGCCAGCGGCGCGATCGCGTTCGCGCTCGGTCTCACCGGCGCGCCCGCGGCGCTCGCCGAGGAGGCCCCCGCGCCTATGGGGAGCAGCGCCGAGCTCCGGGCGCTGCCCTGGCCGGAGTACAAGGAGGGCGACTCCGCTCCCCAGATCGCCGCGGCCTCCCACCTGCTGAGGTGGACCGGCCACTACAAGGAGAAGGCCGACGAGAAGTTCACCAAGGAGCTCACCGCGGCCGTCAAGGCCTTCCAGGCCGACCGCCACCTGCCCGAGGACGGTGTCCTCGGGCAGGAGACCTGGGGGCGGCTCAGCGGTGGCGCCTTCGGCGAGGTGAGCCTGGGGATGAGCGGCGAGCACGTCAAGGCGATCCAGTACCTGCTCGCCCACCTCCACGGCGCCGAGGTGTCGGTGACCGGCACCTACGACGAGGCGCTGCGCGACGCCGTCCGGGAGTTCCAGAAGAGCGCCGGGGTCGCCGCCGACGGCATCGTCGGCCCCATCACCTGGAGGGCGCTGGTCAGCGGCGGAGCGTGAGCCGCACCCCCGACCGGACCCTGCGGTCCCGTGGCCGGTCGCCCCTGACGGGGCGGCCGGCCACAGTGCGGAATAGGTCTTCATGGGACGGTGCTGAACAAATCGGTGTGCCATATCCGGCCGCCGGAGTAGCGTGTGATCGATGCCGCCACGTCCGAACTGGCGGCATCCGGCTTGTCCGGACCGCCGACAACGAAACTGGGGGAACGCATGTCACCGGGAGTAAACAGACAACCGCCCGCAGTGGACTCCCGGGTGTTGCGGCGGGGACTGTACGTGCTCGGGGTCTCCATCCGCACCGAACCGTGGGTGTTCGCGATCGCCGTCATCGGCAGCGCGCTGCACGCCGGGCTCAGCGTGGCCTCCGCGAGTGTCCTCGGGCACATCACCGACTCCGTCATCCTGCCGGCCTTCGAAGAGGGACGCACGACAGCGGCGGCACTGGCCGTCGCCGCCGCGCTGACCCTCGGGGTCGGGGTGGGCAAGGCGCTCGGACTGGCGGCACGGCGCCTGTACGCCGGTCTCATGCAGTTCCGCATGCAGGCCCGCTACCGGCGCTCCGTCGCGCGCAGGTACCTGGACCTTCCCCTGGCCTGGCACCACCGCCACCCCACCGGCCAACTGCTGTCCAACGCCAACGCCGACGTCGAGGCGGCCTGGCAGCCCCTCGCCCCGCTGCCGATGGTCATCGGCAGCCTGTTCATGCTCGTCATCGCCGCGGTCTCGATGCTCCTCACCGATCCGGTGATCGCCGTCGTCGGGTTCGTCGTCTTCCCCGTGCTGGCCCTGCTCAACTACCTCTTCCAGCGCCGGGTCTCCCCACTGGCCACCCGGGCGCAGGCGCTGCGCGCCCAGGTCAGCGAGGTCGCCCACGAATCCTTCGACGGCGCCCTCGTGGTCAAGACGCTCGGCCGCGAGGACACCGAGACCGAACGGTTCACCGGCGCGGCGCACCGGCTGCGCGACGCCCAGATCCAGGTCGGCCGGATGCGCGGAGCCTTCGACCCGATCATCGAGTCGCTGCCCAACATCGGGGTGCTCGCCGTCCTGCTCGTCGGTACCTGGCGGCTGTCCCAGGGCGAGATCGCGGCCGGCGACCTCGTCGAGATCTCCTACCTGTTCACCCTGCTGACCCTGCCGATCCGCTCCCTGGGCTGGCTGCTCGGCGACCTGCCGCGCAGCGTCGTCGGCTGGAACCGGGTCCAGGCCGTCCTGTCGGCCCGGGGGAGCATGGAGCACGGGACGACGCGCCTGGACGGCGAGGGCGGCTTGCGCGTCGAGGTCAACGGGGTCGGCTTCTCCTACGAGGACGGGTACGCCGAGCCCGGACGCGACCTCACCGACACCGCCTCGACGGAGGAGCACGCCCACCCCCGCACCACGGTGCTGCGCGACGTCAGCTTCGAACTCAGCCCCGGGCGCACGATCGCCCTGGTCGGCTCCACCGGTGCCGGCAAATCCACGCTGACCTCCCTGCTCATGCGCCTGGTCGACCCCGACTCCGGCACCGTCGCCTTCAACGGCGTCGACGTCCGCGACCTCGCCAGGGGAGAGATCGCCCGCGTGGCGGCGCTCGTCCCCCAGAGCACGTTCGTCTTCGAGGACAGCGTGCGCGACAACGTCACGCTCGGCGCCGACATCGACGACGAACGGGTGTGGGCCGCCCTGCGTCTGGCCCACGCCGACTCCTTCGTCGCCGCGCTGCCCGAAGCGCTCGACACCCGTCTGGGGGAGCGGGGGGCCTCCCTGTCGGGCGGACAGCGCCAGCGCCTCGCCCTGGCGCGGGCGATCGTGCGCTCCCCACGGCTGCTCATCCTCGACGACGCGACCTCCGCCGTCGACCCGCAGATCGAGGCGCGGATCCTCGCCGGCCTGCGTGACACCGACCTGGCCGCAACGGTCGTGGTCGTCGCCTATCGCAGGGCCACCATCGAACTCGCCGACGAGGTCGTCTACCTGGAGCAGGGGACGGTCCGCGACCGTGGCACCCACGCCGAACTGCTCGACCGCTCGCCTGGTTACCGGCGGCTGGTCACCGCCTACGAACGAGCCGCCGAACAGCGCGCCGCCCAGGCCGCCGGCGACGACACCGAGGAGGTCGTGCGATGAGCGCCCCGGCGCGCACCCGAGTCGAGCCCGACGACGCCCCCGAGCGTCCCGCGGTCCGGGAGGGGACGGCGATGCTGGGCCGCTCCTCCGACTCCGCGCTCGCCACCCTCCGCAGGGGCCTGCGGCTGTCGCCGGAGTTCACCCGGGGGATCGGCCTGACGTTGCTGTTCGCGGTGATCGCGACGGTGGGCAAGGTCGTCGTCCCCCTGGCGATCCAGCAGATCATCGATCGGGGACTCCAGCCCGGAGGTGACCCCGACCTCGGTTTCGTCGCCGCGGCGGTGGCCGTCTGCTCGGCGCTGATCGTGGTCACCGGCTTCTGCTCCTACCTGATGAACGTGCGGTTGTACCGGGCCACCGAGTCCGGTCTGGCGACACTGCGCCGCAAGGCGTTCCGCCACGTGCACGACCTGTCGGTGCTGACCCAAAACAGCGAGCGGCGCGGGGCGCTGGTCTCGCGGGTCACCTCCGACGTCGACCAGATCAGCACGTTCATGCAGTGGGGCGGCATCCTGCTGATCGTCAGCAGTGGTCAGCTGCTCATCGCCACCGTGCTGATGGCGGTCTACTCCTGGCAGCTGACGATCCTGGTGTGGGTGTGCTTCCTGCCGCTGCTCTTCGGCGCGCGCTGGTTGCAGGTCAAGCTCTCCAAGGCCTACCTGAAGGTGCGCGAGCGCACCGGCGACATGCTCGGCGCGATCTCCGAGACCGTCGTGGGCGCCGCCGTCATCCGCGCGCACGCGACCGAGGAGCGCACCGGCCGGCGCATCGACCAGACCGTGCTGGCCACCCGCCGGGCCCAGGTCAAGGCCCAGCGCCTGTCCATGGCGATCTCGCCGTTCGCCGAGTTCGTCGCCGCCGTCGCCAACGCCGCGGTGATCGTCGTCGGCGTGCTCCTGGGGGTGGCCGGCGACCTCACGGCGGGCGAGCTCGTGGCGTTCCTGTTCCTGGTGACGCTCTTCGTGTCGCCGATGGTCATGGCCACCGAGATCTTCAACGAGGCGCAGAACGCGATCGCCGGCTGGCGGCGGGTCCTCGGTGTGCTCGACACCGTTCCCGACGTCGCCGACCCGGGAGAGGACGGCGTCCAACTCCCGCGGGGCCCCGTGGGGGTGCGTTTCGAACGGGTCTCCTACGCCTATCCCGGCGGTCCCACCGTGCTCGACGAGGTGGACGAGGAGATCCGGCCCGGTACCCGCGTCGCCGTGGTCGGCGAGACCGGCTCCGGCAAGACGACCTTCGTCAAGCTCCTCACCCGCCTCATGGACCCCACCGAGGGGACCGTCCACCTCGACGGGGTCGACCTGCGCCGCGTCGCCTTCTCCTCGCTGCGCCGGCGTGTGGTCATGGTCCCCCAGGAGGGGTTCCTCTTCGACAGCTCGCTCGGCGACAACATCCGCTTCGCCCGGCCCGACGCCGGCGACGCCGAACTGGAGGCCGCGATCACCGACCTCGGGCTGTCCGACTGGCTCGCCGGCCTCGCCCACGGACTGGACACGCCCGTTGGCCAGCGCGGCGAGTCGCTGTCGGCGGGTGAACGCCAGCTCGTCGCCCTGGTACGGGCCTACATCGCCGACCCCGACCTGCTGGTCCTGGACGAGGCGACCTCGGCGGTGGATCCGGCGACCGAGGTGCGCATCCAACGCGCCCTGGACCGCCTCACCGCCGGTCGCACCTCCGTCACCATCGCCCACCGGCTGTCCACGGCCGAGGCGGCCGACGAGGTGTTCGTCTTCGACGCCGGACGTGTCGCGCAGCGCGGCTCCCACGCCGAATTGGTCGGACGTCCCGGTGTCTACGCCGACCTGCACGCTTCGTGGGTGCGCAGCTCGGCGTGAACCCGCCGTGGCGGGCCACCGGTCTCACACCGGTCGGCCCGCCCACCAGTGCGCCGCGAGCAGCTCGCCGACGATCGGCTCGGTCAGCAGGCGCACGTCGGGGTCGGTGTCGCCGAGATAGCGCACCTGCGCGGCGGCCCCCGTCACCTCGCCTCCCACCGCGACGAAGGTGCCGCGAAGCTGGAGAAGCTGTTCGGCCACCCGGTCGTCGTAGGCCGAACCGGTGAAGAGCAGCGCGCGGTAGTCCTCGATCGCGGCGAGGAAGCGGTCGGTGTGCGACCACTCGCCGCTCTCGCAGGCGTACGCGGCGACGACCGGCCCGTGCCGCATGGCCAGCGCCGCCTGCCAGGCCGAGGCGAGCCGGTCGGCGGGGGCGACCAGGTGCACCGGCCCCGGCCCGCCCGCCCCCGCCAGGACCGACGCCACCTCCGGCAACCAGGACCGGGCCCGTCCCAGCAGGTCGGAACTGGCGTTGGCGACCCGGCGCAAGGTCACCGAGAGGTCGTTGCCGGCCCCCAGCTGGGGTGCGCCGAGCCGGTGACCGAGCAGGAGCAGCAGGGCCAGCGCGTGCTGGTAGGCCCGACAGGCCAGGCCGCTCTTCTCCTGCCCGGCCAACAGCGGCACCAGCACGTCGGCGTAGCGCGCCACGGGGGCGTGGGGATCGTTCGCCAGCACGACGATCGGCGAGCGTTCGACGTAGCGTTCCAGGGCGCCGCACAGTTCGAGCTGTCCGCTGCCCAGCGAGACCGCGACCACCAACGTGTCGGGGCCGGCCGGAACGGACTCGGCGGCCGAGGCGTGTTCGGCGACCGCGCCCAGTCCCACCAGACGCATCCGCGCGGCGGCCGCCGCGCAGGCGTGCCGCGCGGCGCCGGTTCCCAGCAACAGGACGGTGGCCGGCTCGTCCTCCAGCAGCGACGGCAACGCGGCGTAGGGGTCGTGGCGGGCCAGACGGTCGGCCAGGCCGGTCAACGCGTCCGGTTTGCCGGCCAGGTCGGCGGCGAGTTGCTGGGCGGTCACGGGTCTCCTGTGGGTCGGGAACGGGGACGGCGACACGGTGGGGCACGGCGCCTATGGCCATTGTCACCCGTGGTCCCCGCCGGACGGACCCACGCCCCCGCGACGACCTCCCCGGACACGGTCATAGGGTGGACTCCATGAGCGCACGTCCCTCCGGGAACGGGTCCTACGAGCGGGACCTCGACCCCGCCATCGCGGCCCGGCTGAAGCGAACCCCCGACGGCCTGGTGCCCGCCGTCGTCCAGCAGCACGACACCGGAGAGGTGCTCATGCTGGCCTGGATGGACGACGAGGCGCTGGCGCGCACCCTCGCCACCCGGCGGGCCACCTACTGGTCGCGCAGCCGTGGCGAGTACTGGGTCAAGGGGGAGACCTCGGGCAACCCTCAGCACGTCGTCTCGGTGGCGCTGGACTGCGACGGCGACACGTTGCTGGTCCGCGTCGACCAGGTCGGCGTCGCCTGCCACACGGGTGACCGTACCTGCTTCGACGCCGGCGTCCTGCCGTTGGCCGACGCCGCCCGCCCGTGAACGCGGTTCCCGCGCGGCGGCGCCGCGAGTACACCCTCGTCCTCGCCCTGATCACCGTGGGCGCCGCGGGCCTGCTCGCCGCCACGGGCCGGCCCTGGGCGCGGGCCGCGGTCGAGGTGCCCGGACCACTCGCCCCCGCCCCCATTGTGGTCCAGGCCGACCTGCTCAGTCCCACCGCCGCGGCGCTGGGCTGGGCCTGCCTCGCCGCGCTCGCCGCGGTCGTGGCCACGCGCGGGGTGGCCCGCCGGCTGGTCGGCGTGCTGATCGCCCTGTTCGGCGTGGTCGCGCTGGTCGACCTGTGGCGCGGCACCCGCCCCGGCCACATCGTCGAGGTGGCGGCCGGGGTCGCGACCGCCGAAGGCGATGTCACCACCCCCGTCACCGAGCCGCTGTGGCCCTGGATCGGTGCGGTGGCGGCCCTGCTCCTGGTCGCGGTGGGCCTGCTCACCGCGGTCCGGGGTGCTGCGTGGCCCGCCATGAGCAGCAGGTACGATCGCCACAGTGCCCCGCGCGCGGCCTCCACCGGTGACCCCGCCGATCTGTGGAAGTCGTTCGACAGCGGGGCCGATCCCACCGCCGATCCCTCCCGGGACCCGGACGCCTGCCCAGACGGTGCGACGGGCGCCTCCGGGACGACGGCATCCGACGATAACGCCGACTCGAAGGAGCGTTGATGGCCGACGAACACCACGACGACCACGGCAACACCCTCTCCGCCTGGTTCCTGACCCTCTCCTGGATCGTGCTGTGGTCGGTGGCCGCCGTGTTCATCGTCCTCGGCAGCAGCCTGATCACCTGGACCGCCATCGCCCTGGTCGGCAGCATCGTGTGCGCGGTGATCGCCGGCGGCATGAAGAAGGCGGGCCTGGGCCGCAAGACCCCGCGTCCGGTTCCGATGACCCGCGAGGAGTGGGAGCGCCTGCAGACCCCGGCCGAGAAGGTCGTCGAGAAGGCCGCCGAGGCCGTCACCGGATCCGGTGAGGGCAAGGAGACCGGCAAGGACGACGCCCCGGTCGCCGCGACGAGCAAGTGACCCACGGCGCCTAGGCGGCGGGTCACGTCTCCTCTGGTGGGAGCGTACGTCGCGAGCAGAGTGAGATCATATCGACTCAAGAACCATGTCGGTTTTTCCCCTGAAGTCTGGCATGATTCGGTCTGCTCGCGACGCGTGCTGCTCCGTGTCCCCAACCTTGCCCCCTGTTGGCGGTGTTCCTCGGATACGCGGCGCATCAACTCCGAAACCGTCTCAGGAAAGAAACACCGACCATGAGCTATGGCCCCCCTTCCGGTCCGCAGAACCCCGGTGGCTACGGACCTCCGCCCTCCGGCGGCTACCCCTCCGGTGGTTACCCCGGCGGGGGATACCCGGGCGGACAGCCGGCCGGCGACCCGCCGAACAACTGGATGTGGGCGGCGATCGTCTCCCTCCTGTGCTGCACCCTCTTCGGCATCATCAGCCTGATCTTCTCCCTTCAGGTCAGCAGCCGCTGGAGGATCGGTGACTTCCAGGGGGCGCAGGAGGCCTCGGACAAGGCGAAGCTGTTCGGCATCATCGGCCTGGTCGGCTCCGCGCTGCACGTGGTCTTCTGGATCTGCTACATCCTCTTCTTCGGCGCCCTGTTCGCCGCGACGCCGACCTACTACTGATGTTCCTTCGGGCATTTGAGCGTCTTCGGCGCCGTTCGCATCCCGCGGCGGCGCCGCTGCTCGTAGGGGTGGCCGGCCTGGCCGCCGCCACCATGGTCCACTTCGTCGACCCCAACGAGCCCGGTCACTATCCGACGTGTCCCTGGCTGATGGTGACCGGGACGTTCTGTCCCGGATGCGGCACCATGCGCTGCGTGCACGCGCTGACCGAGCTCGATCTGGTCGGCGCGCTCCAGATGAACGTCCTGACCGTGGCGTTGCTCCCCTTCCTCGCGGTCGGCTACGTCCGCTGGCTGTACCGTTCCTTCCGGCCGTCGCAACGCCCCGCCCGGGTCCTGCACCCCTTCTGGCTGTGGGTCCTGCTCGTGGCGATCGTCGGCTTCTGGATCCTGCGCAACCTTCCCTTCGCGGCCTTCCTCGCCCCCGGGTGACCTGGCGCCCCCGGCCGGGATACCAGGTGACCCGTCGATGCGGGCCTTTGGCGGCCGTTTCCGGAGTCGGTGACCCACATCCCGGGCGGGCTCGATACGATCGGGACACGGGCACGGCGCGTGACGATTTCACGACGACGCCGGGTCCGTGTCCTTCGCGTATCCGCGACCGACGTCCGTGACGCCGCCCGCCGGGCCCGTCCGCGCCCGTGGATGCCGACGGTCACAGCCACAACCGACAGGCAACATGGAGGGGGCAGTCTCACGTGAGCGTGCTCGACGAGATCCTCGACGGAGTACGCGCCGATCTCGCGGATCGGCAGGCCGCCACACCTCTGGAGCGGCTCAAGGAGAAGGCAGCCTCCGTGCCGTGGCCCAAGGACGTCGTCGCCGCGCTGCGCAGCCCGGGCGTCCAGGTCATCGCCGAGGTCAAGCGCTCCAGCCCGTCCAAGGGGGCCTTGGCCGCCATCGCCGACCCCGCCGCGCTCGCCCGCGACTACGCGGCCGGGGGCGCCTGCATGATCAGCGTCCTGACCGAACAGCGGCGCTTCGGGGGGAGCCTCGACGACCTCGCGGCCGTGCGGGCCGCGGTCGAGACCCCGCTGCTGCGCAAGGACTTCGTGGTCAGCTCCTACCAGTTGTGGGAGGCGCGGGTCCACGGTGCCGACGCGGTGCTGCTGATCGTCGCGGCCCTGCCCCAGGAGGCGCTGGTCTCCCTGGTCGAGCGGGCCGAGTCGTTGGGGCTGACCCCGCTCGTCGAGGTCCACTCCGAAGAGGAGGTCGAGCGCGCCCTCGACGCCGGGGCCACCGTCATCGGCGTCAACGCGCGCGACCTCAAGTCCCTCAAGGTCGACCGCTCCACCTTCGCCCGGCTCGCGCCGCTGATCCCCGACGACCGCATCAAGATCGCCGAGTCGGGTGTCCGGGGGCCCCACGACCTGCTGGCCTACGCCAGTTCGGGCGCCGACGCGGTCCTGGTCGGCGAGAGCCTGGTGATCGGGCGCAACCCGCGCGACGCCGTCGCCGACCTCGTCACCGCCGGCGCGCACCCCGCGCTGAGGGATCGGCACTGACCGTGCCGATGTCCTCGCGCCCCGCCGCCTCCCGGCGCCACGAGCGTCGATGGCTCTAGGGAGCCCGCGGTCCGGCACCTGCCGCCGCGGGCTCCCGTCGCCGTGCCGATCCGGCCGGCACGTCCGCGCTCCGTGTCGCCCGCGTGCCGCGCCTTCCCGTCGATATCCCGCGCAGCGTCCCCGACGGACCCGCGCGGTCCTGGAGAGCCAAGATGAGCACCACCGAACCGTCCGCCGCGTTTCCCGACGCCGGCGGACACTACGGCGTCTACGGCGGCCGTTTCAGCCCCGAAGCCCTCGTGGCGGCCCTTGACGAGGTCGCCGCGGCCTGGGAGAAGGCCAAGCAGGATCCCCAGTTCCAGGCGGAACTGAAGGAACTCCTGGCGAGCTACACCGGACGGCCCAGCCCGCTGACCGAGGCCCGCAACTTCAGCCGCCACTGTGGCGGGGCCCGGATCCTGCTCAAGCGCGAGGACCTCAACCACACGGGGTCCCACAAGATCAACAACGTGCTGGGACAGGCCCTGCTGACCAAGCGGATGGGCAAGACCCGCGTCATCGCCGAGACCGGCGCCGGACAGCACGGCGTGGCCACCGCGACCGCCTGCGCCCTGCTCGGCCTGGACTGCGTGATCTACATGGGCGAGGAGGACACCCGCCGCCAGGCGCTCAACGTCGCCCGCATGCACATGCTCGGCGCCGAGGTCGTCCCGGTCACGGTCGGCAGCCGCACCCTCAAGGACGCCGTCAACGAGGCGTTCCGTGACTGGGTCGCCAACGTGGACCACACCCACTACCTCCTGGGGACGGTCGCCGGTCCGCACCCCTTCCCGGCGATGGTCCGCGACCTGCACTACGTCATCGGGGCGGAGGCCCGCGAGCAGGTCCTCGACCTGACCGGGCGGCTTCCCGACGCCGTCGCCGCGTGCGTGGGCGGAGGCTCCAACGCGATCGGCATCTTCGCCGCCTTCATCCCCGACGAGCAGGTCCGCCTCTACGGCTTCGAGGCGGGGGGCGACGGGGTGGACAGCGGTCGCCACGCCGCCTCCATCACCGGCGGTTCCCCGGGCGTCTTCCAGGGAGCCCGCACCTACGTGCTCCAGGACGAGTACGGCCAGACCGTGCCCAGCCACTCGATCTCCGCCGGCCTGGACTATCCGGCCGTCGGTCCCGAACACGCCTGGCTCGCCGACAGCGGACGGGCCACCTACGCCCCCGTCACCGACGCCGAGGCCATGGAGGCGTTCCGGCTGCTGTGCCGCACCGAGGGCATCATCCCCGCCATCGAGAGCGCGCACGCGCTGGCCGGCGCCCGCCGGATCGGCGCCGAGCTCGGACCGGAGGCGACCATCCTGGTCAACCTCTCCGGACGCGGTGACAAGGACGTCAACACCGCCGCGGCCTACTTCGGGCTCGTGGCCGACAAGGAGGAGCAGGCGTGAGCGCCACCACACTGCAGCGCAGGCTGGGCGAGGCGCGCGAGGCCGGCCGCGCCGCCCTGATCGGCTACCTGCCGGCGGGCTTCCCCGACGTCGAGTCCTCCATCAAGGTCATCGAGGCCATGGTCGAGGGAGGGTGTGACGTCATCGAGGTCGGCCTGCCCTACTCCGACCCCACCATGGACGGCCCCACCATCCAGAAGGCCGCCGATCGCGCGCTGGCCGCCGGGACCACCCCCAAGGACGTCCTGCGCGTGGTCGAGGCCACCGCCCGCACCGGCGCGGCCGCGCTCGTCATGTCCTACTGGAATCCGATCGACCGCTACGGCGTCACCCGCTTCGCCGCCGACATGGCCGCGGCGGGGGGATCGGGGGTGATCACCCCCGACCTGCTGCCCGAGGAGGCCGGCCCCTGGATCGAGGCCACCGACGCCGCCGGCCTGGACCGCGTCTTCCTGGTCGCCCCCTCCTCCACCGACGAGCGCCTGGCCCTGACCACCGACGCCTGCCGCGGCTTCGTCTACGCCGCCTCGCTCATGGGGGTCACCGGCACCCGGGCCCAGGTCGCGGGGACCGCCAAGGAGCTCGTCACCCGCACCCGGGCGGTGACCCAACGCAGCGGGCTGCCCATCTGCGTCGGCCTGGGCATCTCGAACGGGGCCCAGGCCGCAGAGGTGGCCGGTTACGCCGACGGGGTCATCGTCGGGGCGGGCTTCTGCCAACGGGTCCTGGACGCCCCCGACCTGGAGACGGCGCTCACCGCGGTGCGTTCCTTCGCCCAGGAGCTGGCCGAAGGGGTACGCGGGCGCGCCTGAGGTCCGCCGGTCGGGGCACTCCCCCTCAGGGACCCGATGACCGGAAGGAAGACGGGGTCATTAGTGTTGCAATCGGCGACCGGAGACGGCGGGAGGACCGATCCCGTCAACCCCTCGTCACCGATCCATGACGCACAGTAGGCTCTGAGGGCAGATGGCGGCGCCCTGCGCGCGGCCCACGTCGTCCACGAGTCCCCCGGGGAAGGCATGTCCACCGAGATCGAACCACATCCGCCGGCCGAGCCCGAGCCCCGTCCCCAGGACGGGGCGGGCCGGTCCCGTTGGCAGACCGTCCAACCATGGATCACCCTGGTCGCCCGTCTCGCCCTGGTGGGCGTGCTCGGCTACGCCGGCATCTCCAAGATGGGGGCCCCGGCACTGTCGGTGCAGGCGGTCGAGGCCTACGAGCTGTTCCCCGACGGGGTGAACCAGTTCATCGGCTACACCCTGCCCTTCTTCGAGGTCGCCCTGGCCCTGCTGCTCCTCGTGGGGCTGGCCAGCCGCTACACGGCCGCCGTCGCCGCCCTGCTGATGGTCGTGTTCATCGCCGGGATCATCTCGGCCTGGGCGCGCGGGCTCACCATCGACTGCGGCTGCTTCGGCACCGGAGGGCAGGTGGCCCCGGGGGAGACCCGCTACGGTGTCGACATCCTGCGCGACATCGGATTCGCCGCGCTGGCCGGTATCGTCATGCTCTGGCCGCGCTCCCCGTTCTCGCTCGACAGCGCCCTCGGCCTGTATTCGAGCGACGAGCGGTCCAAGGACTAGGCGCGCCGGTACCGCGGCCCACATCGTGGTACCGCGCCGCCCACTTTAGTTGACCCGCCCTGACCAGGGCACCGCGCGGCTAAGGCGGCCGTGCCGGAGGACGATCCTAACGAGGAATGGTGATCGGCTGATGAGCAAGGCGTCGCGACGCGAGTCCCGCGAGCGACTCAGGCAGGAGCGGCTGAAGCAGCAGCAAAGGGCCAAACGCAACAAGCTCCTGGCCATCATCGGCGCGGCGGTCGTCGTCGTCGCCCTGGTCGTGGGCGTCGGCTACCTGGTCATGTCCTCCCGTGGACAGTCCTCCGAGTGGGACGGGGCCCTCGCCCCCCGCACGCTCCAGCAGGACGGCAGCGTGGTCATGGCCACCGAGGGGGCGCAGGCCCCGGTCGTCGAGGTCTACGCCGACTACCAGTGCCCGGCCTGCCGGCAGTTCGAGGCCGTCAACGGCGACA
This sequence comes from Marinactinospora endophytica, assembly GCF_054780875.1. Lineage (NCBI taxonomy): Bacteria > Bacillati > Actinomycetota > Actinomycetes > Streptosporangiales > Nocardiopsidaceae > Marinactinospora > Marinactinospora endophytica. The sequence continues at coordinate 701,723 of NZ_BAAGVM010000001.1, forward strand.
ACCTCAAGCAGCTCGCGGCCGAGGGGAAGGCCATCGTCCACTACCGGCCGGTGTCGATCTTCTCGCAGCGCCCCGATCCCATCAGCACCAATTCGCTGCGCGGCGCGGCGGCGGCCCGCGCAGCGGCCGACCACGGCGCCTTCGTCGAGTACAACGACCTGCTGTTCGAGAACCAGCCGACCGAGGGCCGCGAGGGCTTCTCCGTCGACGAGCTCAAGGAGTGGGGCGAGGAGGCCGGCATCACCGACCCGGCCTTTGCCGAGCGCATCGACAGCGAGAGCGCGATCGTCGACCAGTGGGTCAACGACTACTATCCGGCCCTGGTGGAGAAGGCCCAGGCCGAGATGTCCGACGAGGAGATCTCGGGCATGCGCCTGCACGAGCTGATGGAGTGGGGCCGTGGCAACGGGGTGGACGACTCCTTCCTCGACGGAACCTACGTCGGTGAGGTGCTCGACGCCACCGCCGCGGTCAACGACCGCTACAGCAGCGGGGAGAATGCCTTCCAGGGCACCCCGTCGGTCTACATCAACGGTCAGCTCCAAGGCAACGACATCTACACCGTCGACGGCCTGACCGATGCCGTCGAGGCGGCGTCCCCCGGTCAGGTCGACACCGAGCCGCTCGCCGATGGGGACTCACCCACCACCAACCCCAGCGATCCTCCCACCGCCAAGGAAACAACGGACGAATGACGATTCCGTCGACCATCGACGTGGGCGCGGCCGGTACCGGCCGCGCCCTCGCCGCCATTCCCAGCCCCGATGTCAGCGCCTTCCAGTTGGGGCCGCTGACGATCCACTTCTACGCGCTGTGCATTCTCGCGGGGGTCATCGCCGCCGTGTACTGGAGCGAGCGCCGCTGGCAGGCCATGGGAGGCCAGGCCGGCACGATCATGGACCTCGCGGTCCCCGCGGTCCTGCTCGGTCTCGTCGGTGGCCGGCTCTACCACGTCATCACCGATTACCAGCTTTACTTCGGTCCGGGAAAAGAACCGATCCGGGCATTGTTCATATGGGAGGGCGGCCTAGGGATCTGGGGCGCGATTCCCATGGGCGCGCTGGGCGTCTGGCTCGTGGCACGCCGCCGCGGGTTGTCGATGTCACAGTTGTCGTTCGCCATCGCGCCGACGATCCCGCTCGCCCAGGCGTTCGGGCGTTGGGGGAACTACTTCAACCAGGAGCTGTTCGGCGCGCCCACGGACCTGCCGTGGGCCCTGGAGGTCTCCCCCTACCCCAGCGGCATGCTGCGGGACGGCATGGAGGCGGGGGTGACCACCTACCACCCCACCTTCCTGTACGAGTCGCTGTGGTGCCTTGTTCTGGCCGTGTTCCTCGCCTGGGCGGGACGGCGGTTCGACATGCGTGGTGGGCGGCTCTTCGCCCTCTACGTCATGGGATATTGCGTGGGGCGGTTCTGGATCGAATATCTTCGAGTCGACCCGGCGCACGACATCCTGGGACTGAGGCTGAACAACTGGACCTCGATTCTGGTGTTCCTCGGCGCCCTGGCCTACTTCCTGTGGGCCGGACGCCGGCTTGACCGCTTCTCCACCCGGGTCGTCCCCATCGGCGTCGACGCCGATAGTGAAGTGACCGACACCACCAACCCGGCCACGGCGCGACAGCGCGACGGTGACAAGCGCGCTGAGGGAGCCGACCGGAAGGAATGACGCGACCGTCCCCGAGCGCCGCGCCGAGCGCGGCGCCGGGGGCCTCGCGGGACGGATGAGTACCCACGTGAGCAGAACCGACCACGCAGAGCAGACCGGTCCGCGCCGGGGGCGTTCCGACGGCTCCTTCGAGGCCGAGGACCGTTACGACGACCGTTACGACGACGAGGAGCTCGCGCGTACCGATCCCGAGGGCATCGACCTCGCGGGTGACGCCCCCTCCGACCGTCCGGGCCGTTCGACGCGGCGTGGCAGCCGTCGGGCGAAGACCGGTCCCATCCCCGTGTCCTCGGGGGCCCGCCGCGGCCGTCGGGCCACCACCAACAGCGGGCCGATCGAACAGGTCTCGAAGTTCTCCGCCTCGGCGTTGCGCAAGGTCACCGTGCTCGGCGACCGTCCCAGCCAGGTCGTCTACTCCCTCGCCGAGCAGAGCCGGCGCAAGCGGGGCACCTACCTGCTGGGGGGCCTGCTGGGGCTGTTCGGCGTCGCCCTGATCGCTCTTCTGGGCCTGTTGAGCTACCAGCTCTTCGTTCCGGCCGAGGGCCGGGCCGATCAGGCCACGACACGTATCGTCGAGCCGCCCGAGGGGCACTCCACCCTGCAACCCGACCTGTTCCACGCCCAAGGACAGCAGGACATCTTCGCCCCCATCGCGACGCGCACCGAGGACGCGGGGCCGCTGGAGCAGGACAGGGTGTTCGGTCCCGGCAGCGAGAAGCTCCAGCTCGACGGGTTCGAGCTCACCCTGCGCGACTCCGAGGTGACCGACACCTGCACCGCCGCGGTGTGGGGTGACGAACTCGCCCAGGCGCTCGCCGACGGTTCCTGCAACTCCGCGGCCCGCGGGGTCTACCAGGACCAGGACGACACCTACGTGGCCCAGTTCACCCTGTTCAACCTCGCCGACACCGAGTCCGCCGCCAAGGTCGCAGATGAGCTCGACCCGGCCTCGGCTCCGGGGTTCGTCCTCCCGCTCAACACCGACATGAAGGGGTTGAACGAGGGCTACAGCCAGGCCACGGCCCAGGTCATGGGCCACTACCTCGCGGTGTTCTGGGTCGCCCGCGCCGACGGCGGCGAGCCGCGCGATGACGACTCCATGGCCACCGTGAACGTCGTCGCCATGGACGCCGCGGTCTCGGTCTACGAGGAGGTCCGCGACGCCGAGAAGGGCGGCGGCGAGGGCTGACCCGTGCGCGGATGCGGCTAGGATTCCGGACCGATGGGGCATGTCCCCGATCGGACCCCAGCGCACCCGTCCTGACCCGTGTGGTCGCCCGCCCTGTTCCCCACCCTTCGAGAGGTCCCGGTGTCTTCAGTCGATTCGTCCGCGTCTGGTTCCCCCGGCCGGCGGAGGAAGCCCGCCGGTTCCGGCCGGGCCGAACCCGGTTCGGCGGCGTCGTCGCGACGCAAGAGCGGCACGCGCCGACGCCGCGACGAGGAGGCCCCCGCAGGCCGTAAGGGGCGCCGCGGGGGACGGCTCCTCCCGGTGCTGTTCGTGGCGCTGGGCGTGGCCGTCGCCGCCCTCGCCGTGGTGCTGGTGATGGAGTTCACCGGAGGGGGCGGGGCGCGTCAGGCCGTGCCCGCCGCCTACCAGGTCTACTCCTCGGGGGAATCCACCGAGATGCTGGCCTCCCGCGAGGATGACCCCCGACCCCTCGCGGAGTCGGAGGTGTTCGAGCGGGGCAACGAGAAGATCGACAGCCAGGGGCTGGAGTTCACCCTGACGGCCAAGGCGCTCGACGACACCTGCGCGAACGCGGTGTGGGGTGACGCCCTCGTCGCGGCCCTGGAAGAGGCCGACTGTACGCAGGTCGCCCGGGGCGGCTACACCTCGGCCGACCATGTCGGCGTCGCCGCGATGTTCAAGCTGCGCGACACCGAGGCCGCCCAGGCGGTCGCCGCGGCGATGGAGCTCCCCGAGGGGGAGGAGGCCGAGCCCAGCGGTTTCCTCGTCCCGCCGAGCACCGATGAGCCCTTCGACAAGCTCGGCTCCGGGTACAGCGCCGCCGAGGCCACGGTCAACGGCCACTACCTCGTCGTGACCTGGGTCCAGCCGCTCGCCTCGACCTCGCCGGAGGAGCGGGAGGACCTGACCTCGCCGCTGATCGCGCTGGGCAACTTCGACTTCCCGCTGTACCGCCGGGTGCTGGAGCGCGAGAGCGTGCTCGGCGTCGAAGGAGGCGCGGCGGAGTCCTCAGGCGCGGAGGCCGGCACGACGGGCACCGACGCGGCACCGGGGACCGAGGGCGGCACTCTCGACGGCACGGGTACGGAGGTCCCGGTCGGCTGATCTCGCCGTGACGACCTCCGCGATGGTCCTCGTGCCCTTGGCGCGAGGACCATCGCCGTCTTCGGCGACTCACCCGGGCGTGCACAGATCCGCGGTGAGCAGGTCGGTCACCTCACCGAGCCGTTCCAGCCGGTGAAGGGGGAGATCCAGCAGGGTGTGCCCGGACAGCCACGGCGCGGCGGCGGCCACGGACGTGCGCGCGGTCTTCTTGTTGATCGACCGGCCCAGGTCCGCGGCGACGCGGATCAGGCCCTCGCGCAGGGCGCTCGCGACGGAGCCGTGCGCGCGCTCCTGGCAGTGGCGCAGCAGGCGTTGCCCGGGGGTGTCGTCGGGCCTGTCGGAACGGCGGCGGGCCAGGATCACGGTGTGCCGCGGGTCGGGCACACCGCGCAGGAAACGTAGGTCGTACAGGGGGGCGACGAGGCGGCGCAGCGCCTCTTGGCCGGCCTGGTCGCGCACGTCCGCCGAGGCGGAGGGGACCACCACGTGGAGTTCGGGGGCGCGACCGGCGAGGATCGCGCGGCCGGCCAGGTGCTCCCAGCCGCCGGTGAGGTCGACCAGGGCACGGTGCGCGGAGACGGGGGAGGCGAACCAGGTGGACAGCCGTGCTCTCGGCAGGTCACGGTCCGCGCTGGGCCAGGCGCCGACCACGAGGTCGGCGTCCACACGTTCCAGCAGATCCCCGGCCGCGTCCGGGGCGAGGCCGCCACGCGCCTCCTTGGCGTTGGAGCCCTGGCTGTAGATCCGCGCGGCCTCGCGTTCGTCGGTGCCGACGGGGGTGCGCGAGGTGGCGCGCAGGACGTACAGGTCGCTGGCCGCGCCGATCCCCTCGGCCCCCAGGTAGCGGTTGAAGTCCGGCCAGATCGCCTCGGTCGCCAGGTTGAGCCTGGTCAGCCTGGCCTGGGTGCGGGCGACCAGGGCCGGTGTGGTCTCGCTGGCGCCGTAGGCGAGCAGGGTCCGGCCGTCGCCGGGGGAGGCGAGCCCCTCCAGACCGCGGCGGAGGAAGAGTTCAACACCCTCGGGGGTGTAGGGCGGGTCGGTGAAGACCAGATCGGCCCGTCCCCGCACGGCGGCGGGCAGGCCCAGTCGCAGGTCGGCGAAGTAGCAGCGTACCCGCAGGTCCAGCCGGGCCGCGGCGGAGTCGATGTAGTCGAGCATCCGTTCGTCGACGTCGACGACCACGGCCTCCAGACGGGGTTCGACCAGGGTGGCGGCCAGGGAGGTCAGGTCGTGGTCGCCCACGCACAGGAGGCGTGCTCCCGGTAGGTGGAAGCGGGTGGCCAGGAACAGGCCGCGGCGCAGCGCGGTGTCGGCGGTGGCCGCGACGTGGTCGAGGTCGATTCGCGACTCCGGGGCCTGGGCGACGAGGCGGCGCAGTTCGGCGGCGGCCCGTGGGTGCCGGCCGGCGAGGTGGGCGACGGGGTCGGCGGGCAGGGGGCGGTCGAAGACGGTGTAGCCCGCGGCGTCGCGCAACCGCACGCGCTGCCCGTCGTGTTCGAGATCCGGGCCCAGGGCGTCGAGGATCCGTTCGACGAGGCGGTGGGCGACGGCGGTGGAGCGCACGAGGTCGCGGGCGCTCCACCAGCCACCGTCGGCCAGGGCGGCGAGGACGCGGTGGCTACGGCTGGCGTCGACGCCCTGCTCCTCAAGCAGGGCGGACAGCTGCGGGGGAAGGTCGGTCATCGGTGAAATCGTAGGGCCAGGCGGGCCGGGGTCGGACCGGGGCGGGGGAGACGGGAGAACGAGGGGGCGGGGGAGCGACACGTGGCACCGGATCCACAAAGAGCTACATAACGTCCATAAAGGACAAAGAGCGAAGTTGGTGACTAAAGGGAAAGGGTGTGCTCTTCGTCACGGTGAGCCGTCACCTGTTCCCGCGTCTGCCAAGGACGCGGTCGCGACATGCCGCCGGGCGCGCGCGGCGCGGCAGGACCGGCCGGCGTGCACGTCGGATGAGGGGGAGAGGGGTCTGCGGGGGTGGGTGTCGTGGGGCGGGAGGGGCGTCTGTAAGCTGTCCCGGCCGTGGAGCTCCCCTGGGAGGTTTGCGGTGCCCGCTCGTGGGATACGAGTTGGCAAGGCCCGCGAAGATCGTGGGCCGGCGCCGTCGTATCCTGTGCGGGCCGGGGGACCCCCGTCGAGAACCGCCGCGATGTGGCGGCGGTTGGTCTAGACCTCACGATTGACATCGGAGGTGGACCCCCGGGTAACGTGAGTTACCTGCACGTGTTGCGTTGAACAGCCGATACACCATTTGGCACGAGGAAGTGACCGTGGGTTTCCCCGTCCGGGGCCCGCGGAATGGGTGGAGGCGCACGCAACGATCGCACGCTGACGCAGCAGGGCCAATGTCGTCCCGAATGCGCTTTCTCGAAAGCCCAGACGAAAGACGACAGGAGGGTAGATGCCTGCTGGCCAGGTGCAGCGTCCGTCCGTCCCAACGGACGCCAAGACCACTTCCGAGGGCCTGTACGACAGCTCCTACGAACACGACGCCTGCGGTGTCGGGTTCGTCGCCGACCTCTCCGGCCGTCGTAGCCACGACATCGTCGAAAAGGCGCTGACCGTTCTGCGCAACCTCGACCACCGCGGCGCGTCCGGCGCCGACCCCGACGACGGCGACGGCGCGGGCATCCTCACCCAGATCCCCGACGAGCTGTACCGCGCCACCTGCGGGTTCGAGCTCCCCGAGGCGGGCGCCTACGCGGTGGGGATCGGCTTCCTGCCCACCGACGCCGCCGAGCGGGCCAGCGTCACCGCCGCCGTCGAGCGCATCGTCGAGGAGGAGGGGCTGACCCTGCTCGGATGGCGTGACCTGCCCTTCGAGCCCCGCTACTGCGGACCGGCCGCCCGCGAGGTCATGCCGTTCTTCGCCCAGCTCTTCGTCGCGGGCCGGCCCGGCACCGCCACGGAGGGGATCAGCGGCATCGAGCTGGAACGCTACGCCTACTGCGTGCGCAAGCGCGCCGAGCACGAGGCCGGCGTCTACTTCCCGAGCCTGTCCCCGCGCACCATCACCTACAAGGGCATGCTCACCACGCCGCAGCTGGAGCCCTTCTTCCCCGACCTGTCCGACCACCGCTACGCCTCCGGCCTGGCGCTGGTGCACTCCCGTTTCTCCACCAACACCTTCCCGTCCTGGCCGCTGGCGCACCCCTTCCGCTACGTCGCCCACAACGGCGAGATCAACACGGTCAAGGGCAACCGCAACTGGATGCGGGCCCGTGAGGCGACGCTGGCCAGCGACCTCCTCCCCGGGGACATCTCCCGGCTCTTCCCCATCGTCGACGCCGAGGACTCCGACACCGCCTCCTTCGACGCCGCGCTGGAACTGCTCCACCTGGGCGGGCGCTCCCTGCCGCACGCGGTGCTGATGATGATCCCCGAGCCGTGGGAGAACCACGCCGAGATGGACCCGGCGGTGCGGGCCTTCTACGAGTTCCACTCCATGCTGATGGAACCCTGGGACGGCCCGGCCTCCGTCACCTTCACCGACGGCTCCCTGATCGGCGCGGTCCTGGACCGCAACGGCCTGCGCCCGGGACGCTACTGGGTGACCGACGAGGGGCTCGTCGTGCTCGCCAGCGAAGTCGGCGTCCTCGACATCGACCCCGCCCGCGTCGTCCGCAAGGGGCGCCTCCAGCCGGGACGGATCTTCGTCGTCGACACGGCCCAGGGCCGCATCATCGAGGACGAGGAGATCAAGGCCGAACTCGCCGCCGAGCACCCCTACGCCGAATGGCTGGCGCGCGGTGTGGTCCGCCTGGAGGACCTGCCGGCGGCCGAGCCGGCCCCCGTCGCCGACCTCCTGCGGGAACAGCAGGTCTTCGGCTACACCGAGGAGGAGCTGCGGCTCATCCTCACCCCCATGGCGCGCACCGGTGCCGAGCCGATCGGGTCCATGGGCACCGACACGCCCGTCGCCGCGCTGTCGGACCGTTCCCGGCAGCTCTTCGACTACTTCTCCCAGGGCTTCGCGCAGGTCACCAACCCGCCGCTGGACGCCATCCGCGAGGAGCTCGTCACCAGCCTGCGCACCACGCTGGGCGCCGAGGAGAACGTCTTGTCCCCCGACCCGGAGGACTGCCGGCGCATCGTGCTGTCCACCCCGGTGATCGACGACGCCGAACTCGCGGCGATCGTCGCCGCGGGCGGGCCCGAAGGCGACCCGGCGTTGCGCGTCCACGTCGCCAACGGCACCTACCCCGTGGCCGGAGGCGGGACGGCGCTGGCGGCCCGCCTCGACGAGATCTGCGCCGAGGTGTCGCGGGCCATCGCCGATGGCGCCCACGTCATCGTGCTCAGCGACCGCGGCGCCGACGCCGAACGCGCGCCCATCCCCTCCCTGCTCCTCACCGGGGCGGTCCACCACCACCTGGTCCGGGAGAAGACCCGGACCGAGGTGGGCCTGGTGGTCGAGGCGGGCGACGTCCGCGAATGCCACCACGTCGCGCTGCTCGTCGGCTACGGGGCCTCGGCCGTCAACCCCTACCTGGCCCTGGCCGGGGTGCGCGACCTGGTCGAGCGGGGTGTCATCGGCGGCATCGACGCCGACACCGCCGTCCGCAACACGATCAAGGCGTTCGGCAAGGGCGTCTTGAAGATCATGTCCAAGATGGGCGTTTCCACGGTCAGCTCCTACACCGGTGCGCAGATCTTCGAGGCGCTGGGGCTGGGCGCCGAGGTGATCGAGCGCTGCTTCACCGGGACCACCTCGCGCCTGGGCGGTGTCGGGTTCGACGTCCTCGCCGAAGAGGTCCGGCTGCGCCACGCGGCGGCCCACGCCGGCAACCCCGCCGGGCACCGCCGCCTCGCCGTGGGCGGCGAGTACCAGTGGCGGCGCGAGGGCGAACCGCACCTGTTCAACCCCGAGACCGTCTTCAAGCTGCAGCACTCCACCCGGACGCGCCGCTACGAGATCTTCAAGGAGTACACCTCCAAGGTCGACGAGCAGGCCGGAAAGCTCATGACGCTGCGCGGCCTGTTCAAGCTGAAGGAGGGGGTGCGCGAGCCGGTCCCGCTGGAGGAGGTCGAGCCGGTCTCGCAGATCGTCAAGCGTTTCTCCACCGGCGCCATGTCCTACGGGTCGATCTCGGCCGAGGCCCACGAGACCCTCGCCATCGCGATGAACCGCCTCGGCGGCAAGTCCAACACCGGTGAGGGAGGGGAGGACCCCGATCGGTTCACCCCCGACGCCGACGGGAACCTGCGCCGCAGCGCGATCAAGCAGGTCGCCTCCGGCCGCTTCGGCGTCACCTCGCACTACCTCACCAACGCCGACGACATCCAGATCAAGATGGCCCAGGGCGCCAAGCCGGGGGAGGGCGGCCAGCTGCCCGGCCACAAGGTCTACCCGTGGGTCGCCCAGACCCGCCACTCCACGCCCGGCGTCGGCCTCATCTCGCCGCCGCCCCACCACGACATCTACTCCATCGAGGACCTCGCCCAGCTCATCCACGACCTCAAGAACGCCAACCCCTCGGCCCGGGTCCACGTCAAGCTGGTCTCCGAGGCCGGAGTGGGGACCGTCGCCGCGGGCGTCTCCAAGGCCCACGCCGACGTGGTGCTCATCTCCGGCCACGATGGTGGCACCGGAGCGTCGCCGCTGACCTCGCTCAAGCACGCGGGCACCCCCTGGGAGCTGGGCCTGGCCGAGACCCAGCAGACCCTCCTGCGCAACGGGCTGCGCGACCGCATCGTCGTGCAGGCCGACGGGCAGCTGAAGACCGGCCGTGACGTCATCATCGCCGCGCTGCTGGGCGCCGAGGAGTTCGGTTTCGCCACCGCCCCCCTCGTCGTCTCCGGTTGCGTCATGATGCGTGTCTGCCATCTCGACACCTGCCCGGTCGGCGTGGCCACCCAAAACCCCGAACTGCGCAAGCGCTTCTCGGGCAAGCCGGAGTTCGTGGTCAACTTCTTCGAGTTCATCGCCGAGGAGGTCCGCGAGCATCTGGCCGCGCTCGGCTTCCGCAGCCTCGACGAGGCCGTGGGCGCCGTGGAACTGCTCGACGTGGCCGACGCCGTGGACCACTGGAAGGCGTCGGGCCTGGACCTCTCGCCGATCCTGCACGAGGTCCAGCCCTGGGCCAGCGACCACCGCCGGCGCGTCCGCGTCCAAGACCACGGGCTGGAAAAGGCCCTGGACAACACGTTGATCCAGCTCTCCGAGGGGGCGCTGGAGTTCGGTCGGCCGCTGCGCCTGGACCTTCCCGTGCGCAACGTCAACCGCACCGTCGGCACCATGCTCGGCCACGAGGTGACCAAGCGCTACGGGGCGGCCGGGTTGCCCGACGACACCATCGACGTGACCTTCACCGGGTCGGCCGGGCAGTCCTTCGGGGCGTTCCTGCCCAAGGGCGTCACGTTGCGCCTGGTCGGCGACGCCAACGACTACGTGGCCAAGGGCCTGTCGGGCGGACGCATCACCGTGCGGCCCCCCGAGCACGTCCAGTTCAACGCCGAGGAGCAGATCATCGCCGGCAACGTCATCGCCTACGGGGCCACCTCGGGCGAGGTCTTCCTGCGCGGTGTCGTCGGCGAGCGCTTCTGCGTGCGCAACTCCGGGGCGCTCGCCGTCGTCGAGGGCGTCGGCGACCACGGCTGCGAGTACATGACCGGTGGCCGGGCCGTCGTCCTGGGCCCCACCGGCCGTAACTTCGCCGCCGGCATGTCGGGCGGGATCGCCTACGTGCTCGACCTGGACACCGCCCGCGTCAACGGCGAGATGGTCGACATCGACCCGCTCGACGACGAGGACCGCGCGTTCCTGGAGGACGTGTTGCGCCGCCACCACGCCGAGACCGGGTCGACCGTGGCCCAGCGCCTCCTCGCCGACTTCGACGTCGAGGCCGACCGGTTCGCCAAGGTCATGCCCCGTGACTACAAGCGGGTCCTGGCCGCCCGGGCCACGGCCGAGCGCGAAGGCCGCGACATCGACGAGGCCATCATGGCCTCCGCCCAGTCCTGACAGGCCCTTTCGGAAAGGAGGGAAGAACACGATGGCCGACCCCAAGGGTTTCCTCACCATCACCGAGCGGGAGCTCCCCAAGCACCGTCCCGTCGACGTCCGGATCCAGGACTGGCGCGAGGTCTATGCGGACTTCGAGCGGGGCAAGGTCGCCAAGCAGGCGTCCCGTTGTATGGACTGCGGCATCCCGTTCTGTCACAACGGCTGCCCCCTGGGCAACCTCATCCCCGAGTGGAACGACCTCGTCCACCGTCACGACTGGGGCGAGGCGATCGAGCGCCTGCACGCCACCAACAACTTCCCGGAGTTCACCGGCCGGCTGTGCCCTGCGCCGTGTGAGTCGGCGTGCGTGCTCGGCATCAACCAGCCCGCCGTGACGATCAAGAACGTCGAGGTCTCCATCATCGACCGAGCCTGGGAGGAGGGGTGGGTCCGCCCGCAGCCGCCGCGCGTGCGCACCGGCAAGAAGGTCGCCGTGGTCGGCTCCGGCCCGGCCGGCCTGGCCGCCGCCCAGCAGCTCACCCGGGCCGGCCACGAGGTGACCGTCTACGAACGGGCCGATCGGATCGGTGGGCTGCTGCGCTACGGCATCCCCGAGTTCAAGATGGAGAAGCGGCACATCGACCGCCGGCTCGGCCAGATGCGGGCCGAGGGAACGGTGTTCCGCGCCGGCGTGAACGTCGGGGTCGACATCACGGTGGAACAGCTGCGCGCCGACCACGACGCCGTGCTGCTGGCCGGTGGCGCCACCGCCTGGCGCGACCTTCCGGTGCCCGGACGCGAGCTCGAAGGCGTCCACCAGGCGATGGAGTACCTGCCGTTGGCCAACCGGGTCCAGGAGGGCGACTACGCCGAGCCGCCCATCACCGCCAAGGGCAAGCACGTCATCGTCATCGGCGGCGGCGACACCGGTGCCGACTGTGTCGGCACCGCGCACCGGCAGGGGGCCGCCTCGGTCACCCAGCTGGAGATCATGCCCAAGCCGCCCGCCTCCCGCCCGGCCGGCCAGCCCTGGCCGACCCACCCCATGCTCTATAAGGTGACCAGCGCCCACGAGGAGGGCGGCAAGCGCCTGTACTCGGTCAACACGCTGGAGTTCCTCGGCGACGAGCAGGGGCGGGTCCGCGCGCTCCGGCTCGTCGACGTCGAGCGCACCGACGCCGGTTTCACGCCGATCGAGGGCAGTGAGCGCGAGATCCCCGCTCAGCTGGTCACCCTGGCCATGGGGTTCGTCGGTCCGCAGAAGGCCGGGCTGATCGAGGAGCTGGGGGTCGATCTGGACGGGCGCGGCAACGTGGTGCGCGACCGGGACTACGCCACCTCGGTCGAGGGCGTGTTCTGCGCCGGGGACATGGGGCGTGGCCAGTCGCTGATTGTCTGGGCGATCGCCGAGGGCCGGTCCGCGGCCGCCGGCATCGACCGTTACCTCGGCGGTGAGGGGCTTCTGCCCGAGCCGATCGAGCCGACGGCGCGGCCCCTGACCTGACCCGCGCGTCCCGGGACCCCGGCCGTGTCCGCGGCCGGGGTCCCGGGCGTGGGAGGCGCTGAGGAGGCACGCCTGTTCCAGATGTCCGAAAGGGGACGTTGAACCGGTTAAAAGGCGGTGAAATAGGTCGAATGGCCATGTTTGGGGATGTCGGCGCGGGCGCACCTTCTCCATATGACCATGATGACGACGGACACCCTGCACGCCGCGGAACACTTCATCATGCGCAACGCCCGGCTCCTCGACCGGCACCGTTTCGCCTTCCACTTCCACAGCGGCCCCGACGCCCCCGTCCGCACCGTCCTCGACGGCTACCGTAACGTCGACGGAGGCTACGGCAACGCCCTGGAACCGGACTTACGCGGCCACGGCAGCCAACCCCGCGCCGTCGAGACCGCCCTGCGTGTCCTCGACGAGCTGGGGCCGCTCCCCCGCGCCGACGTGGTCCGCGTCTGCTCCTTCCTCACCTACGCGACCGCCCGCAACGGCGGCGTTCCCCCCGTCCTGCCCTCCGTCCGCCACACCGAGACGGCCCCCCGCTGGCGCGCGCGGACCGACTTCGCCGGCGCCCTCGCCCCCACGGCCGCCATCGCCGGCCTCCTGCACCGGCACCACATCACCCACCCCTGGCGGGATCGCGCCACCGCCTTCTGCTGGAGTCGCATCGCCGCCCTGCACTGGACCGAACCCGAAGAGGCCGTCGCGGTGTGCACCTTCCTGGAACACGCCCCCGACCAGCAGCGGGCCCGGGCCGAACTCGCCCGCCTCGCCCCCATGATCCGCGCCACCATCGTCCTCGACGCCCACGCCCAAGGCGAGGTCCACACCCCACTGGACCTGGCCCCCCACCCGAACCACATCGCCCGCTCCCTCTTCGACGACGACCAGATCAACGCCCACCTCGACCGCCTGGCGGGCGCCCAGCACGCGGACGGCGGCTGGGACTTCCCGGGCGAGCACTGGTGCGCGGCCGCCACCGAAGAGGCACGCGGCGCCATCACCGTCCAGCGCCTGCTCACCCTGCGCGCCTACGGACGCCTCGGGGAACACGCGCCCGCCCCGCGCTCCGGCCGCTGAACGCCCCGGTGGGTGCCCGAGCCGAGTCCCGCCCCTCACCGCGCCTCCGGCGGCCACGCCCCACGGCCGTGACGCCACGGCGCAACGCGCCCCGCCGCTGAACCCCCACCCCTCGAACCCGTTCAGGACCCCGACAGGCCGGCATCCCTGCCCGCCGCGACCGGACACCCGCATCCGCCAACGTGAGAACCGTCATGTTCCGGCGTCACCACCCGGGGGCGTATCGACGGTCCGCGGCGGGCAGGGGAGGAGAAGGACGCGCCCGGCGCGCACCGTAGGACGCAACCGAGAGGAACACCACCATGGCCGACGAACTCACCGGTAAGACCATCGCCTTCCTCGCCGCACCCGAGGGGACCGAACAGGTCGAGCTCACCGAGCCCTGGGAGGCCGTCCGCCGGGCCGGCGGCACACCCAGGCTCATCTCCACCGACAGCGGGGAGATCCAGGGCTTCGACCACCTCGACAAGGCCGACACCTTCCCCGTCGACGCCACCGTCGCCGACGTCTCCGCCACCGACTTCGCCGGCCTCGTCCTGCCCGGCGGTGTCGCCAATCCCGACTTCCTGCGCACCGACGAGCGAGCCGTCGCCTTTGTCAAGGGGTTCTTCGACGCGGGCCTGCCCGTGGCCGCCATCTGCCACGCGCCATGGACCCTCGTGGAGGCCGACGTCCTGCGCGGCCGCGCCCTCACCTCCTGGCCCAGCCTGCGCACCGACATCGTTAACGCCGGTGGAACCTGGGAAGACAAGGAGGTTGTCGTCTGCGACGGCGGTCCCAACCGTCTCGTCACCAGCCGCAAGCCCGATGACCTGCCCGCTTTCTGCTCCGCGGCGGTTGAGGCGTTCGCCCGCTAGCCCCGCTGATGACGCCTGTTCGCAACCTGGTTTAGACCACTGCACGGCTGAGAAGCCCTAGAGTGTGTAATGTGACACGTCGAGCAAAAATCGTCGCGACCCTCGGCCCAGCCACATCGAGCCCGGAGAGCATCCGCGCGCTTGTCGAAGCCGGGCTGGACGTAGCGCGACTCAACCTCAGCCACGGTACGCACGATGACCACCGCGCGAACTACGAGAACGTACGCGCAGCAGCCGAAGCCACCGGCCGCAGCGTGGGCATCCTCGCCGACCTGCAGGGTCCCAAGATCCGGTTGGGCAGGTTCGCCGACGGACCCGTCGAACTGAAGCCAGGCGACGAGTTCACCGTCACCATCGACGACGTCCCCGGCGACAGGCACCGGGTGTCCACCACCTATAAGGGCCTGCCGGGGGACGTCCGTCCCGGCGACCGCGTCCTCGTCGACGACGGCCGCGTCGTGCTGGAATGCGTCAAGACCTCGACCACCGACGTCCACACGCGCGTCCTCATCGGCGGAACCGTCTCCAACAACAAGGGGCTCAACCTCCCCGGCGTCTCGGTCAGCGTTCCCGCGCTCACCGAGAAGGACGAGGCCGACCTGCGCTGGGCGCTGGAGCAGGGCGTGGACATGGTCGCCCTCTCCTTCGTCCGCAGCCCGGCCGACGCCGAGGACGTCCACAAGATCATGGACGAGGTGGGGCTGCGCGTCCCCCTCATCGCCAAGATCGAAAAGCCCCAGGCCGTCGAACGGCTCCAGGACATCATCGAGGTCTTCGACGGGGTCATGGTCGCCCGCGGCGACCTCGGCGTCGAACTCCCCCTCGAAAACGTCCCGATGGTCCAGAAACGCGCTGTCGAGCGCTGCCGCGACAAGGCCAAGCCGGTCATCGTCGCCACGCAGATGCTCGAGTCCATGATCAGCGCGCCCCGTCCCACCCGGGCCGAGGCCTCCGATGTCGCCAACGCCGTCCTCGACGGCGCCGACGCCGTCATGCTCTCCGGCGAGACCAGTGTCGGCCGCTACCCGATCGAGACCGTCCAGACGATGAGCCGCATCGTCGCCGCGGCCGAGCAGGAGTCGCTGCGGGCCTCGCACATCCTCAACCGGGTGCCCGAGACCACCGGCGGCGCCATCGCCCGCGCCGCCGCCGAGGTCGGGGCGACCGTGGGCGCCAAGGCGCTCATCGCCTTCACCATGAGCGGCGAGACCGCGCGCCGGCTGGCGCGTTACCGCTCGCCCATTCCGCTCATGGCCTTCACCACCGAGGCCTCCACCCGGGCCCAGCTCTCGCTGACCTGGGGCGTCGAGACCTACTGCGTGCCCTGGGTCGACCACACCGACGAGATGGTCCGCCAGGTCGAGAGCGAGCTCCTCGACATGGGCCGGTACCAAAAGGGCGACAAGGTCGTCATCGTCTCGGGGAGCCCGCCCGGCACCCCGGGGTCCACCAACTCGCTGCGAGTCCACCGCATCGGCGACGCGATCGCCCACGGCAAGTAGGCTCCCGGCCCTTGACGGCTCCCCGTACCGGCGCCTCGGCACCGGAACGGGGAGCCGTCCCCGTTGTGGCGGAGGCGCCGCGCCGGTTCACTGCGGCTGGGCGTTGGGGACGTTGTGGTCGTTGGGCACCCGCTCCAGCGGCATGTCCCAGGGCAGCATGTTCCACGGGCTCGCCGGATCGGTGGTCAACAGGCCCAGCGCCGTCCAGACCCGGTCGCAGTCAGCCTCCTCAAAACCGCCCCCCTGCCACAGCAGGTAGCCGCCGTGGAACGCCTCGGCCAGTTGCCGCCAGCTCGCGTAGCGACGCTGCAGGTCCGAGGCGACCCGACGCAGCAGGCTCTGGGTCTCGACCGGACTCAACCAGTCGAGCGTGGCACCGCCACAGGCCAGCCTGACCAGGTGGACCGACTTCCACCACTGGTAGGCGCTGATGACCACGGTCTGCGTGGAGTCGTCGGCGCCGGTGACCTCGCGCATCCGCTCCACCTGCTCGGGGGTCAGCGAGATCGTGCGCTCCGGACGCCGGCCCTCGGGGTCGCGGCTGCGCGCCGTCGCGGCGCGGAAGTCCACGATCAGGTCCGGGCTGTGCCCGGTGTGCAGCTCCTCCCACAACCGTTCCACCGCCGCCAACAGCGACTCCCGGTCGACCACGCCCCATTCCAGCTCGAAGATCTTGCGGTAGCGGCGCCGCAGCTGGGGACGGACCACGACGTCCCAGGGCTCGGCCAACGCGACCCGAAACGGTGCGGCGACCGCGGCGGCCCACCGTTCCGTGCTCAGGGGGGCGTCGGGGTCCTTGGTGCGCAGCGTGGGGGCCTCGCGCGTGCCCACCACCAGTTCGGTGAAGGTGCCCGCCCCCAGGGCCACGATCGGGAGCAGGGCCCAAACGGGGAGGTCGAAGGCGACGAGAGCGACGATGAGGAGGGCCACCGGCGCGAGATACCAGGGTTGGCGGCGTCGGGAGGCCCACGCGACCACGACCCAGGCGATGATGACCAAACCACCCAGGACGCCGGTCACCGCGGTGAACACCAGCCACTCCCTTCGAACGGGTGGGCGGCGGACGGGAAGAGTCGCGCCGCAGACCCCTTGACGACTCCCGCTTTCCAGGATCGGGGACCACGACCTCCCCTGGCGACCGAACCTGCGTGTTGTGCTCAGGTTGTAGCCGGGATGTGACCGCATCCGGCCGCGCGTCATTTACAGAACGCCACAAAAGGCGTATTAGGGCCGGAAAAGGTGGTGGCGGCTCAGTGTTTCGGCCCCACGAACTCGTCCAGGCGGGCCACCGAGGCCCGCTTGGCGACGGAGATCATGCCGACGCTCCCCTCGGTGACGGGGCGGCTCTGGCGCCAGTCGACTCCCAGGGAGTCGAGACTGCGTCCCAGGAGACCGAGGATGTCCTGGGAGGCGTTGGAGAAGAGGTAGCGAGGATATTCGTACCGTCTGACCGACCCCTGGACCCGCCTCTTCGTGGAGTTGGTCGCGCGACACCCGTCCGAGTGGAACAGGCCCCGGACGAACTGGTCCAGACGCCGGTCGACGGCCTCGCGCTGCCACGGGGCCAGCCGGATCGGGCGGCGGTGCTTGGGGCCCGGGCCGTGCTGGGGGAACAGGCAGGGCCAGTGGCTGGACGTGGACTTGACCTCGGTGCATCCGCTCCGCCGGACCCGAAAGACCGATACGGGAAGCACCGCGCCCATGGCCTCGGCGCAGAGCCCTATGAGCCCCGGCCAGTCGTCGCAACAGGTGATCGACAGGCCATAGACGCTTCGGACCGGGGTGATGTGACCGTCCCCCAGGTAGAGCCCCAGGAGATAGGGATAGGCGGAGGAAAGGGGTCTGCCGTGGCAACGTGGACAGTAGGCGTCCCCGGTCGGGTCCCTGCGGAGGGGGGCGGCCCTGCTGGTGCCACGGCGCCAGTTCCCGATGGTGCTTCTGGGGACTCCCAGGAGCGTCGAGACGACCTGATCGGAGAACCCCTGGCGGGTGAGACGGCGGGTCTCGTCGACCAGTTCACGCGGGTGCATGGGACCAGCATCGAGGGTGCAGAAGCCGGAGGAGGGGACTTTCCGCGACGGTGTGGGTACAGAAGTGAAGAAGAGCACCCTGAGGGTGCTCTTCTTGTCCCGTGATGCGTGCCGGAAGTGGGACTCGAACCCACAAGCCCTTTCAGGCAGAGGTGTTTGAGACCTCCGTGTCTGCCTATTCCACCATTCCGGCCTTTTGTGCAAGAGGACATGTATGAGTGGTATGTCCGCTTCACTTGATCGAAGTCGCCTGTCGCGCCTGGACGGGGGAGGCGATCCGACGTCCGCAAGTCTACACGTTCTCGGTAGGCTCATGCGCGTGACGCAGACGCAGAGCCGCGTGGTGATCGCGGAAGACGAGGCCCTGATCCGACTGGACCTCAAGGAGATGCTTGAGGAGGACGGCTATGCCGTCGTGGGTGAGGCGGGGGACGGGGAGACCGCCATCCGGCTGGCCACCGAGCTCAAACCCGATCTCGTCATCCTCGACATCAAGATGCCGGTGCTCGACGGGATCTCGGCGGCCGAGCGGATCGCGGCGGAGCGCATCGCGCCCGTCGTCATCCTGACGGCCTTCTCCCAGCGCGAGCTCGTCGAGCGGGCGCGCGACGCCGGGGCAATGGCCTACCTGGTCAAACCGTTCAGCAAGGCTGATCTCGTTCCGGCCATCGAGATGGCGGTCAGCCGCTACGCCGAGCTCACCGCCCTGGAGGCCGAGGTGAGCGGGCTGACCGAGCGCCTGGAGACGCGCAAGCTCGTCGAACGCGCCAAGGGGCTCCTGCAGAGCCGGCACGGGTTGAGCGAGCCGGAGGCGTTCCGCTGGATTCAGAAGAACTCCATGGACCGCCGGCTGACCATGCGCAAGGTCGCCGAGACCGTCATCGAGACGTTGGAGGGTCGGCAGGGGTAACGCCGTCACCCGTCTTCGTCAAGGGGCCCGTCGCGTGTGCGGCGGGCCCTTCGTCGTCTCTCGCCCCGACGATCACCGCGGATCTCGCTCCGGTCACGGTTGTGAACGAAGCCGTGACGTTTGGATCACGCACCTTAAGCAGTGCTGAATAAATAGGCTAAATCGGGCTAAACTCGCGCCACCCATGGCAATCGACCAGCTCCGGATATTTCGTCTCGGAGTTGTACATGACTGAAATGCGCTAAGGAGCGCGCGTGCGCAGACGCCTCGTGACTGTGCTGCTCGCCGTGATCACCGCCATCCTGGTGATCCCGGCCGGAGCGGTGGCAGACGACCAGGGCGGGGAGACGCTGAACGGTCAGATCCGCAAGCCCGAGACCGTCGAGGGAATCGACATCACGGTCTACCAGGGCTCGGAGGAGATCGGAACGGCGACGACCGGCCCCGACGGAGAGTGGGAAGTGGAGGTGCCCGGACCGGGCGCCTACCGCGTCGTCCTGGACCAAGAGTCCGTACCCGACGAGTACGTCGTCTCGGAAAGGCCGGGTCCCGAACACGATGAGGTCCAAGTCCGCGAAGGACAGCAACGGACCGTGATCTTCAACCTCGCGCGGCCGGGCGAGGAGGAGGGGGGCTCCTCCGCCTCCCCCAGCGAGCCCGCCCAGGAGGCCGCCGAGGAGGAACCGGCGCAGGGGGAGGGGACACCCGAGGGGGTCACCACCGCCCCCGGGGTGAGCTCCGCCACCCCGTTCGGGACGAAGGTCGTGCAGCTGACGGTCGCGGGCATCAGCTTCGGCCTGGTCATCGCGATCTCGGCGATCGGCCTGTCCCTGATCTTCGGCACCACCCGCATGATCAACTTCGCCCACGGTGACATGGTCACCTTCGGCGCGATGATGGCGCTGCTGTTCAGCACGGGTGCCACCTTCAACGACGTCCCCCTCGTGGTGGCGGCGCTCATCGCGGTCGTGCTGGGCGCGCTGTTGGGCATCGGCCTGGAACGGTTCCTGTGGCGTCCGCTGCGCCGGCGCAACGTGGCCCTGATCCAGATGTTCATCGTCTCGATCGGCGTCGCGCTGATCCTGCGCCACCTGCTGCTGGTCGGCTTCGGGGGCAACCGCGAACGCTATGACGAGTACCAGCTTCAGGAGATGATCCGGCTGGGTCCGGTGGGGGTCACGCCCCGCGAGCTGACGATCATCTGCCTGTCGGTCCTGGTTCTCGTGGCGGTCGCGGCGATGTTGCAGTTCACCCGTATCGGCAAGGCCATGCGGGCGGTGGCCGACAACCGGGACCTGGCGGAGTCGTCGGGGATCGACGTGGACCGGGTCACCCTCTACGTGTGGGGTCTGGGCGGCGGGCTGTCCGCGCTGGGCGGCGTCTTCTACGGCCTGAGCCAGTCGGTGTACTGGCAGATGGGTTTCCACCTGCTCCTGCTGATGTTCGCCGCGGTGATCCTGGGCGGACTGGGCACCGCCTACGGGGCCATGGTGGGTGGTCTGGTCATCGGCCTGGTCGCGCAGTTGTCGACGCTGTGGTTCCCCTCGGAACTCATGAACGCCTGGGCGCTGGCGATCATGATCGTCGTGTTGTTGGTCCGGCCGCAGGGCATCCTGGGCCGTCGCGAGCGGGTGGGCTAGGAGACGCACGTGGACTTCATGTACATCCTCTCCAGCGCATTCGAAACGGCGATCGGTCCGATCGCCGCGATCTACGCGCTCGCCGCGATCGGGCTGAACCTGCACTTCGGCTACACCGGTCTGCTCAACTTCGGTCAGGTCGGGTTCATGCTGGTCGGCGCCTACGGTGTCGCGGTCAGCGTGACGACCTTCGGGCTGCCCCTGTGGGCGGGGTTCGCCGTCAGCGTGGCCTGCGCCGTGGTGCTGGCCCTGCTGCTGGGCATCCCGACGCTGCGCCTGCGCGCCGACTACCTGTCGATCTGCACGATCGCGGTGGCCGAGGTGGCGCGGCTGCTCTACCGGGCGAGTTTCGCCCAGGAGGTCACCGGCGGTGTCTACGGCCTCCAGCGCTTCGCCGGCGACTTCTACGACGCGAACCCGTTCCCGCCGGGCGACTACGGGGTGGGCGACATCTCCTTCTCGGCCCGCGACCTTTGGCTGATGACGGTGTTGTGGGGCCTGGTCGCCCTGGCCTGCCTGGTCATGTGGCTGCTGATCCACAGTCCGTGGGGCCGGGTCATCAAGGGCATCCGCGAGGACGAGGAGGCGGTGCGCAGCCTCGGCAAGAACGTCTTCGTCTACAAGATGCAGAGCCTGGTGCTGGGCGGCGTGTTCGGGGCGTTGGCCGGCGCGATGATCGCGATCAACCAGCAGACGATCACCCCCGACCAGTTCATGCCGCAGGTGACGTTCTACCTGTGGGCGATGCTGCTGCTGGGCGGCGCGGGCCGCACGCTCGGTCCGGTTCTGGGCGCGGTCGTCATGTGGTTCCTGCTCACCGTCTTCGACGAGCTGCTGCGTTCGCTGTCCTCCACCGGGATCCTGCCGTTCCTGCAGGGCTCCGACGTCGGCGCGCTGCGCCACGCGATGGTGGGCCTGACGTTGTTGCTGCTGATCGTCTACCGGCCGCAGGGAATCATCGGTAACCGCAAGGAGATGCTGGTCAATGTCAAGTGACCCGACCCCGGTGGACCGGATGGCGGGCGTCGCCCCGGAGCCGGGGGTGACCAAGCCCGACCCCATCCTCACGGTGGACGGCGTGCGCCGTTCCTTCGGCGGGCTCACCGCGGTGGACGTGGAGCACCTGGAGGTCCAGCGCGGCACGATCACCGCGCTGATCGGCCCCAACGGTGCCGGCAAGTCGACGCTGTTCAACCTGCTGACCGGGTTCGACCGGGTGGACGCGGGGGAGTGGTCGTTCGAGGGGCGTCGCCTCAACCGGCTGGGCGGCCACCAGGTGGCCCGGACCGGGATGGTGCGCACCTTCCAGCTGACCAAGGCCCTGACCCGGTTGACGGTGATGGACAACATGCTGCTGGCGGCGCCCGGCCAGACGGGTGAGCGCATGTGGGGGGCGTTCGCGCGCGGTCTGTGGGGCCGTCAGGAACGCGCCAACGCCGAGCGCGCCGAGGCGCTGCTGGAGCGCTTCAAGCTGCTGGCCAAGAAGGACGAGATGGCGGGCAGTCTCTCGGGCGGTCAGCGCAAGCTGTTGGAGATGGCGCGTTCCCTGATGGTGAACCCGTCGATGGTGATGCTGGACGAGCCGATGGCGGGGGTCAACCCCGCGCTGGTCCAGTCGTTGCTCGGCCACATCACGGCGTTGCGCGACGAGGGCATGACGGTGCTGTTCGTCGAGCACGACATGGACGTGATCATGGGCATCAGCGACTGGATCGTGGTGCTGGCCCAGGGCAGGGTGATCGCCGAGGGCCGACCGGCCGACATCCGGGCCAACAAGGAGGTGGTGGACGCCTACCTGGGCACCCACCACGAGGAGCCGTCGGACACGGCGGTGCCCGCGGCGGCAGAGCCGGAGGAGGACCGATGAGCGGGAACCCGGAGCAGGAACGCCCCTCGGGTGTCGAGGCCGCCGTGGAGGCCCAGCACGTCCGCGAGGAGGTGCTGGAGCGGGCCGGGACGGCGCCGGCGGGGGACCCGCGCGACCACCTGGTCTTCGCCGACGAGCTGGTGGCCGGGTACGTGCCCGAGGTGAACATCCTCAACGGCTGCACCCTGACCCTGGACGAGGGCGAGGTCGTGGGGATCATCGGCCCCAACGGCGCGGGCAAGTCGACGTTGATCAAGACGATCTTCGGGCTGATCCCGGTGCGCTCGGGCGGGCTGTCGCTGAGGGGGGAGAGCATCGCCAACCTCGCGGCGCACGAACTGGTGTCGCGTGGGGTGGGCTACGTTCCGCAGACGCAGAACGTGTTCCCGACGTTGACCGTCGAGGAGAACCTCCAGATGGGGGCCTACCTGCGTCCCAAGTCGTTCGCCGCGCGTTTCGACGCGGTGGCCGAGCTGTTCCCGCTGCTGGCGCAGCGGCGGCGGCAGAAGGCGGGCGCGCTGTCGGGCGGTGAGCGCCAGATGGTGGCGATGGGACGGGCGCTGATGATGGAGCCGTCGGTGCTGCTGTTGGACGAGCCGACGGCCGGGCTGTCGCCGATCTACCAGGAGGAGGTGTTCCAGCGGGTCAAGCAGATCAACGCCACCGGTGTCTCGGTGATCATGGTCGAGCAGAACGCGCGGCGGTGCCTGCAGATCTGCGACCGCGGCTACGTGCTGGACCAGGGCCGCAACGCCTACACCGGGACGGGGCGGGAGCTGCTGGAGGACCCCAACGTGGTGGAGCTGTACCTGGGGACGTTGGCGAAGTCGGCCTGACGGAGCGGCCGTCCGGTCTCGCGGTTCGCGGGGGCGCGGGGCGGCTGTTGACGCAGGAGGGCGCCCGGCCGGGAATCCGGCCGGGCGCCCTTCGTGTCGGGACCGGTCCCGACACGAAGGGCGGCGGCGTCAGAGGGGATGCCGCCGCCCTAGGGAGGGGGCGGCGGTGGTGCCGGGCGGCGGTGCGGCCCCGCGGGCCGGGCGCGGGCGCTCGGGGAGGCGGGGGCTTCGGGGGCGGCCGGAGACGACGTGCGCCCCGGGCCGGGGCCCGGGGCGCAGGTGGGGGATGGTGCGGGGTGGGACGTTACGGCTTGGACTCGACGTATTCGAGGGCCTGGTGGGTGCCCTCTTCGTCGAAGCCGTAGATCATGAACGAGGCGACGGTGACGTCACCGTTCTCGTCGAAGTCCAGGGGGCCGCTGGCGCCCTGGTAGTCGATGCTCTGGCCCTCGGCGAGCAGGTCGCGGCACTCGGCGAAGCCCGAGCACTGCGTGTCGCCCTGCGTGACGGCGGTCATCTGCTCGACGAACACCGTCGGGTCGGTGCTCTCGGCCGCCTCGGCGGCCAGGGCGATCACGATGGCGCAGTCGTAGACCTGCGGCGCGTACTGGAACACCTCGAGCTCGGAGTCGAACTCGGTCAGGGCGGTGGTGAACTGCTCGTTGTCGACGCCGGGGGCGGTGCCCTGGAATCCGGCGATCGCCCCGGGGTCGTCGGCGTTGACCAGTTCGCCCAGGCCCTCGTTGTTGAGGCCGTCGGCGCTGTACATCTGCTCGGGGCTGAAGCCCTCTTCGATGAGGCCGGTGATGATCTGGACGCCCTCCTCGAAGGAGACCAGGACGGCCGCGTCGGCGCCGGAACCGGCGACCTGCTGCACCACCGAGGTGAAGTTGGTCGAGTTGGGGTCGTAGCCCTCGTTGAGGACGACCTCGGCGCCGTTCTCCTCCAGCGCGGTGGCGGTGGCCTCGGCGAGGCCCTGGCCGTAGTCGTCGGCGCGGTAGACGACGGCGACGCTCTGGTGGCCGTCGTCGACGACCTTCTGGCCGAGGATGGGGCCCTGGAGCAGGTCGCTGGGGGCGGTGCGGAAGTAGTAGCCGCCGTCCTCGTAGGTGCTGAGGTCGGGGGAGGTGTTGGAGCCGGAGCACTGGACGACCTCGGCGCCGGTGATCCGGTCGATGACCGCCATCGTCATGCCCGAGGCCGCCGCGCCGAGGACGGCGTCGACGTCCTGGCCGAGCAGGCGGTCCGCGGCGTCGTTGGCCTGGGCGGCGTCGTTGGCCTCGTCGCCGGTCAGGATCTCGGGGACCTCCTGACCGAGCACGCCGCCGGCCTCGTTGATCTCGTGCAGCGCGTACTTGGCGGCGCTGATCTGGGGCGGGCCGAGGTGGGAGAGGTCGCCCGTCTCGGGGAAGATGTACCCGAACTGTAGCGCGTCGGCTTCTCCGCCTTCGCCGCCGCCGCTCTCTCCGCCGCCGCCACACGCACTCAGTCCGAGGGCCAGGGCCGCGACCGCAGCCGTGAGGCCGAGGGCCTTCTTGCTTGGCATTCAGGTCTCTCCGTTTCAACCGGCGTTCCACGCGCTTGGTCAGCACGCGCTCCGGAGCGGAAGATCGGGGGTCGGTCCCGCTTAACCCGGAGCATTAGCGGAGCTTAAGCAGAGTTGTCCTACTTCGGGAAGATGCTCCGTCGGCTCGGTGCCAATTTTGATTCATGCTGTTATGTCCCCGTAGTCATTCGAGGTGCTGGAAAAGGAAATAGTGGCTTATTCGCACGTTCTGTGGTTGGGAAATCACGTGAAGTGGTGAAACGTGGGCATAACTCCACCGCCCGTCGAATCGATGTGGCGGGCGGTGATGTTAAGGCGGACTGCAGAACCGGGTGAGGGTTCCGGCGCGGCTCAGAAGGCGGCGACGACGGCGGTGAGCAGCGGCGCGACGAACAGCGCGGGCAGCATGTCGGCCACCGGCAGCGACCGGATGCGCAACAGCCGCAGCGCCACCCCGACCAGGAGCAACCCCCCGGTCGCGGTGAGCGCGCTGATGTGGGAGTCGGGCAGGAAGCCCCCGAGGAACACCCCCAACAGGGTGAACGCCCCCTGGTAGAGCAGGACCGGTCCGGCCGACGCTATGACCCCCACTCCCAGCGCGGCGGCGAAGGCGACCGCGGCGAACCCGTCCAGCGCCGCCTTCAACACGAGCTGGTCGATGCCGTTGCCCAGACCGTCGCTGATGGCTCCCAGGATCGCCAACGGTCCGATGAGGAAGACGAGGGAGGAGCTGACGAAGCCCTCGACGAAGCGGTCCTGGCCCGTGGCCGCGGGAGGGGGAGTCTCCTGCGTCGCGTCGGGACCGCCGCTGTGGCCCGCCACGGCCGCGGCGGACACGGGACGGCGGCTCAGCCGGCGGCGAAGGAATTCGCCCAGCCGTTCCAGCCGCGCCTCCAGCCGCAGCAGCGACCCCACGAACCCGCCCACGAGCAGGGAGCCCAAGACGATGAGCGTGGGGGCGGAGGAGCCCACCACGGCGACGAACTCCCCGTCCAGCACGCTCGCCGCGTTCAGCGCCGCGATGAGCAGGACCACCAGGCCCAGCGCGTCGGTGACGACGTCGCGGGTGCGCTGGGGCAGCCGGCCTCCCAGGGCCATGCCCAGCGCGGCGCCGACGACGATCGCCGCGACGTTGATGAGTGTGCCCAGGCCCGGCATCGATGGTCCCCCTCGCAGGTCGGTGGTCGGTGTGGGCGGCCGCGGGCGCGGTGGCCGCCCACGCGCGGGTCAGGCGCCCGGGGCGTCGCGCAGCATGCAGGTCAACCGCGAGGTGCACACGCGCCTGCCGTCGTCGTCGGTGATCTCGATGTCCCAGGTGGCCAGGGTGCGGCCCAGGTGGACCGGGGTGGCCACGCCGGTGATGTGCCCCTCGGTCGCGCTGCGGTGGTGGGTGGCGTTGATCTCGATTCCCACGGCGATGCGGCCCTCGCCCGCGTGGATCGCCGATCCGAGCGACCCCAGTGTCTCGGCCAGGACGCAGGAGGCGCCTCCGTGCAGCAGCCCGTAGGGCTGGGTGTTGCCCTTGACCGGCATGCGCCCGACCACGCGCTGGGCCGAGGCCTGTGAGATCTCCAGTCCCATGCGTGTTCCCAGGTCACCCCCGACCTGGCTGCTCCCCGTGAGCTCGGCCAGGCGTGCGGCGTCCAGCGTCATTGTGCACCTTCCCCTCGGGTCCTGTGTGCTCGCCGTCGCGCGGTGGGCGCGGCGCCGCCCACGCGCGGCGGTGGTGGTCGCCCGTACGGGGACGGGGCCGCGGGGTGGCGGAGTGCAGCGAAAAAGTCCGCACCGCATCCTAGGATTCCTCCTGTGGTGAAGACACAGGCGACCCCCGAGCAGTCCGGTTCCCCCTCGGCGCGGAAGGAGGGGAGCGGTGTGCCACGGTTGTTGTTGCTCGACGGCCACTCCATGGCCTTCCGCGCCTTCTTCGCGCTGCCGGTGGACAAGTTCGCCACCAGCACGGGGCAGTCCACCAACGCCGTCTACGGCTTCACCTCGATGCTGATCAAGCTGTTGCGTGACGAGCGGCCCACCCACGTCGCGGTGGCCTGGGACCGTTCCGAGCCGACCTTCCGGCACGAGGTCTACGACGCCTACAAGGCGGGCCGCGCCGAGACCCCGCCGGAGTTCCCTGGCCAGGTGGCGCTGCTCCAGGAACTGCTCGGGCTGATGGGGGTGGCCAGTCTCTCGGTCGCCGGGTTCGAGGCCGACGACCTCATCGCCACGCTGGCGGTCGAGGGGGGCGCCAAGGGGATGGAGGTCCTGATCGCCTCCGGCGACCGCGACGCCTTCCAGCTCGTCACCGACACCTGCACGGTGCTGTACCCGGGCAAGAGCCTGTCGGACCTGACCCGCATGACGCCCTCGGCGGTCGAGACCAAGTACGGCGTCTCCCCGCAGCGCTACCGCGACCTCGCGGCGCTGGTCGGTGAGAAGTCCGACAACCTGCCGGGGGTGCCCGGGGTGGGCCCCAAGACCGCGGCCAAGTGGATCGCCAAGTACGGTTCGCTCGACGACCTCATCGCCCGCGCCGACGAGATCACCGGCAAGGCCGGGCAGAGCTTCCGGGACCATCTCGACGATGTTCTGCGCAACCAGCGGCTCAACGCCCTGTCCACCGACGTCGAGATCGGCGTGCCCGTCGAGGAGCTGACGATGGGCGCCTGGGACCGTCCGGGCATCAACACGCTGTTCGACACCCTGGAGTTCGCCGGCACGCTGCGCGAACGTCTCTTCTCCGTCCTCGGCGAGGAGGACGCGGCCGGCTCCGGGGAGGGCTCCCCGGCCTCCGACGAGGGCTTCGAGGTCGAGTTGGTCTCTCCGGTCGCGGGGGAGCTGGGGGCCTGGCTGGAGCGCCACGCCGGCCCCGACGGGCGATGCGGCCTGGCCGTCACGGGGTCCTGGGGGCGCGGCACCGGCGAGATCACCGGTCTGGCCATCGCCACGCCCGCGGGGACCGCCGTCCACGTCGATCCCGCCGGCCTGGACGCGGCCGACGAGTCCGCGCTCGCCGCGTGGCTGGCCGACCCCGACCGGACCAAGGCCGTGCACGACGCCAAGGGCCCCATGTTGGCCCTGGCCGCGCACGGCTGGGACCTCGCCGGTCTCACCGCCGACACCGCCCTGGCCGCCTATCTCGCGCTGCCCGGCCAGCGCAACGTCGGCCTGGGCGACCTGTGCCTGCGCTACCTCAACCGTGAACTGTCCCCCCAGGAGGAGGGCGGGCGGCAGCTCGCGCTGGACATCGACGGCGGGGGGGACGCGGCCGAGGCCCTGCGCCGGGACCTCGCGTTGCGCGCCCGGGCCACGCTGGAGCTCGCCGACGCCCTCGACGCCGACCTGGAGCGGCGTGGCGCCACCCGTCTGCTGCGCGAGGTGGAACTGCCGTTGGTGCGCGTGCTGGCGGCCATGGAGCGCACCGGGATCGCGGCCGACCGCGCCTATCTCGACGAACTCGAGGCCGAGTTCGCTGCGGCGGTGCGCCAGGCGGTCCAGGAGGCCCACCGCGTGGTGGGCCGCGAGTTCAACCTGGGGTCGCCCAAGCAGCTCCAGCAGATCCTGTTCACCGAGCTCGACCTGCCCAAGACCAAGCGGATCAAGACCGGCTACACCACCGACGCCGACGCGCTGGCCTGGCTGGCCACCCGCACCGACAACGAGCTGCCGGTCATCCTGCTGCGCCACCGCGACCAGACCAAGCTGCGCACCACGGTCGAGGGCCTGATCAAGACGATCGCCGACGACGGGCGCATCCACACCACCTTCAACCAGATGATCGCCGCCACGGGCCGGCTCAGCTCGACCGATCCCAACCTCCAGAACATCCCGGTGCGCACCGACGCCGGGCGGCGGATCCGCCGGGCCTTCGTCGTGGGCGAGGGCTATGAGCACCTGCTC
Source organism: Marinactinospora endophytica (assembly GCF_054780875.1). Classification (NCBI taxonomy): domain Bacteria; kingdom Bacillati; phylum Actinomycetota; class Actinomycetes; order Streptosporangiales; family Nocardiopsidaceae; genus Marinactinospora; species Marinactinospora endophytica. The sequence continues at coordinate 730,297 of NZ_BAAGVM010000001.1, forward strand.
ACCGCCGACTACAGCCAGATCGAGCTGCGCATCATGGCGCACCTGTCGGGCGACGAGTCGCTGATCGAGGCGTTCGAGACCGGCCACGACTTCCACAGCGAGATCGCCGCCCGGGTCTTCGGGGTCCCGGCCGGTCAGGTCGGAGGCGAGGAGCGCGCCCGGATCAAGGCCATGAACTACGGTCTGGCCTACGGGCTGAGCGCCTTCGGGCTGTCCCAGCAGCTGGGGACCACCCCCGAGGAGGCCCGCCGCCTCATGGACGACTACTTCGCCCAGTTCGGCCGGGTCCGCGACTACCTGCACGAGGTGGTGGAGCAGGCCCGCCGCGCGGGCTACACCGAGACCATGCTGGGCCGGCGCCGCTACCTGCCCGACCTCACCAGCGACAACCGCCAGCGCCGGGAGATGGCCGAGCGGATGGCGCTCAACGCCCCGATCCAGGGGTCAGCCGCCGACATCATCAAGGTCGCGATGCTCGACGTCGACGCGGCGCTGCGCGAGGGGGGGTTCTCCTCCCGGCTGCTGCTGCAGGTCCACGACGAACTCGTCCTCGAGGTGGTCGCGGACGAACTCGACGCGGTGCGTAAATTGGTGTCGGAGAACATGGCGAACGCCTATGATCTGCGGGTGCCGCTGGCGGTCTCCGTCGGTGTCGGGCCCAACTGGCACGACGCCGCGCACTGACCCGGCGGCCCGGCCGATGCGACGGGGAGGCGAGGACGATGGCGGCCCGTGTCCGCGTGGTCGTGCCCGAGGAGGAGCTGAACTGGCGTTTCTCCCGGTCCAGCGGGCCGGGAGGACAGCACGTCAACACCTCGGCCACCCGGGTCTCGCTCTCCCTGGACCTCACCTCGACGACCGCGCTCTCCCCGACCCAGCGTGAACGCGCGCTGGAGCGGTTGGCCGGCCGGCTCGTGGACGGGGTGGTGACGGTCACGGTGCAGGACTCCCGCTCACAGGCGCGCAATCGCGAGCTCGCGGTCGCGCGCCTGGCGGAGCTGTTGGGCGAGGCGGCCGCTCCGCCCGCGCGTCCGCGACGCGGCACCCGCCCCTCGCGTGCCGCCAAGGAGCGTCGGCTCGACGCCAAACGCCGTCGTTCTCAGGTGAAACGGTCCCGTTCGCGGCGATTCGACGACTGAATCGTCTGCCCTGTCCAGCTTCCTGTGATAAAGAGTGAGGCTGGGAGAACCGTAAAATGTGACGATAAAGACATAGACCTGTTTAGGGGACGCGCTTCCGATTGACCAGGGCGCTCTCGTCTCATATTCTGGCCGGAGCGTTGTGGATTCGCATGCGCTACTCGTCCCCGGGGGACGCTCCGGATGGGCTGGCTTGCTCGCCCCTCCGGTACGGCTCCCGGAAACGGTGGCGCGGCGGTCGGTCGGTGGTCGAGGCCGATGGAGATAGGGCGCCCAGGCGCCGTTGACCCGCCGTTCGGTCGTGGTGCCGAGCCGAGCCGTTGCGGATCCAGGACGTCAACGAACTTTCAATCCATGTCCGTATCCGGAGTCCACCCACACATGACGAGCAGCACCGAGGCCACCTCGACACCGAAGGTAGCGGTCAACGACATCGGGTCCGAGGAAGCCTTCCTCGCGGCGATCGACGAGACCATCAAGTACTTCAACGACGGTGACATTGTCGAAGGCACCATCGTGAAGGTCGATCGAGACGAGGTCTTGCTCGACATCGGTTACAAGACCGAGGGCGTCATCCCCTCGCGTGAGCTGTCGATCAAGCACGACGTCGACCCCAGCGAGGTCGTGGCCGTCGGCGACCACGTCGAGGCCCTGGTCCTCCAGAAGGAGGACAAGGAAGGCCGCCTGATCCTCTCCAAGAAGCGCGCCCAGTACGAGCGCGCCTGGGGCACGATCGAGAAGATCAAGGAAGAGGACGGCGTCGTCACCGGCACCGTCATCGAGGTCGTCAAGGGTGGTCTCATCCTCGACATCGGCCTGCGCGGCTTCCTGCCGGCTTCCCTGGTCGAGATGCGTCGCGTGCGTGACCTCCAGCCCTACGTGGGCCGCGAGCTCGAGGCCAAGATCATCGAGCTGGACAAGAACCGCAACAACGTGGTCCTGTCCCGTCGCGCCTGGCTGGAGCAGACCCAGTCCGAGGTCCGCCAGACCTTCCTCAACACCCTTCAGAAGGGTCAGATCCGCAAGGGCGTCGTCTCTTCGATCGTCAACTTCGGCGCGTTCGTCGACCTCGGCGGCGTCGACGGTCTGGTGCACGTCTCCGAGCTGTCCTGGAAGCACATCGACCACCCGAGCGAGGTCGTCGAGGTCGGCCAGGAGGTCACGGTCGAGGTCCTCGACGTCGACATGGAGCGCGAGCGCGTCTCCCTGTCGCTCAAGGCGACCCAGGAAGACCCGTGGCAGCAGTTCGCCCGCACCCACCAGATCGGACAGGTCGTCCCGGGTAAGGTCACCAAGCTGGTGCCGTTCGGTGCGTTCGTCCGCGTCGAGGAGGGCATCGAGGGCCTGGTCCACATCTCCGAGCTGGCCGAGCGCCACGTCGAGATCCCCGAGCAGGTCGTCCAGGTCGGCACCGAGATCTTCGTCAAGATCATCGACATCGACCTCGACCGTCGCCGGATCAGCCTGTCCCTCAAGCAGGCCAACGAGAGCGTCGCCCCGGACCAGACCGAGTTCGACCCGACGCTGTACGGCATGGCCGCCGAGTACGACGAGCAGGGGAACTACAAGTACCCCGAGGGCTTCGACCCCGAGACCGGCGACTGGATGGAGGGCTTCGAGGCCCAGCGCGACGAGTGGGAGCGCCAGTACGCCCAGGCGCAGGCCCGCTTCGAGGCGCACCGCAAGCAGGTCGAGGAGGCCCGCGCGGCCGAGGCCGAGGCCGAGGCCGGCGTCCCGTCGCAGTACGAGAGCGAGGCGGACACCTCCGGCTCCTCCACCAGCTCCTCCTCCGGTGGCGCCCTCGCCTCCGACGAGGCGCTGGCCGCGCTGCGCGAGAAGCTGGCCGGCGGCAGCGACAGCTGATCACGTTCCCGGACTCCGGGATCGCGAATCACCGAGGGCCGCTCCCCGTACGGGGAGCGGCCCTCCGCTATGGTCGGGACCGATCGGGCGGTGCGGACCGCCCGCCCCTTCGAGGAGCCGGCATGAGCCTCCCGACCGACATCGCCCCCGATATCACCATCGGCCCGGCCGAAGCCGAGGACGTGGGGGAGATCTGGACGCTCCAGCTCGCCGCCTACGTTTTCGAGGCGCAGGCGTGCGGCGATCCCTGTATCCCCCCGCTCACCGAGACCGTCCCCCAGATCCGCTCCGCCATGGACCAGGGGGCGCTGCTGCTCAAGGCGACCCGGGGCGGCCGGATCGTCGGCGCCGCGCGCGGCAGGTCCGCCGGCCGCACCTTCCTCATCGGCAGGCTCGCGGTGGCCCCCGACCAACGCCGCCGCGGGCTGGGGCGGACCCTGGCCGGCGCCATCGAGCGGTACGCGCTGGAGCGCCACCCCGGCCTGTCGGCCTTCGCCCTGACCACGACCCACACCGGTGACGCGGGGCTGCGCCTGTACCGCGGGCTGGGATACCAGGAGACGACGCGTGAGCGCATCGCCGGGCACCTGACGATGGTGCATCTCCGCAAGGAGGTCCCCGGGCGGGTTCCCATCGCCGGCACCCCGTAGGCTCGGCCCATGCTGCGCGTGGGACTCACCGGGGGAATCGGCTCGGGTAAGAGCGAGGTGGCGCGACGCCTCGCCGAGCGTGGTGCCGTCGTCATCGACGCGGACCGGATCGCCCGGGAGGTCGTCGAACCCGGTACCGACGGGCTGGCCGAGGTCGTGGCCGAGTTCGGGGAGGGGGTGCTCACCCCCGAGGGCCGCCTGGACCGGCCCCGTCTCGGCGAGATCGTCTTCGCCGACGAGGACAGGCTCGCCCGCCTCAACGCGATCGTGCACCCCAGGGTCGCCGCGCGCACCGAGGAGCTCATGGCGGCCGCTCCACGGGACGCGGTCGTCGTCTACGACGTGCCCCTCCTGGTGGAGAACGGGCTGGCCGACCTCTACGACGTGGTGGTCGTCGTGGATGCCCCGGTGGAGACCCGGATCGAGCGGGTCGTCACCAACCGCGGCATGCCCGAGGAACAGGCGCGCGCCCGGGTACGGGCCCAGGCCTCTCGCGAGCAGCGTCTGGCAGTCGCCGACCTGGTGATTGACAACTCCGGCGGCGTCGCCGAGCTGGAGGAGCGTGTCGCCCGCGTCTGGGAGGAGCTGCGGCGCCGGGCCGAGACCTGATCGGGCGCGGGGCGCCCTCGCGTAGGACCGCCGGCGCTCTCCGCCCTTCCGCGCCGACCGTCGGACAGCCCACCACGCCGTTCACGCGAACGCCGCCACCGCCCAGCGGGGACAGGAGGCGGGACAGCGGGCCGCGTGACCGTGGGCCGCCCCCAGCGGGTTCCGCGCGTGGGAGCGGGGCCGGTCGTGGTGGCGCCGGACCCGGACCACCGGGAGGAAGACGGGGACGGGCGTGGCCCTTCGTCGGGGCCGGGCGAGAGAGCCGCGGCGAACCGACGGGAGGAAATCCGACATGTCATCATGGCGGCCGTGTCCTCCTCACCCCCGTCCCCTCCGCTTCCCGATCCCTCCCCCACAACGGGGGAGGGGCGCCCCGCCCGGCCGTCGGGGTGGCGCCGGTTCGGCGTGCTCGACCTGGTCCGCCTCGGCCTGTTGGTCCTGGGGCTGCTGTTCGTGCTGACCGGCGTGCTGCCGACCGCCGTCGCCGTCGACAGCGTCGCCCGGGTCTCCCCCCTGCTGCTGTTCCTGACGGCCGTCATCGTCCTGGCGGAACTGGCGAGACGCGACGGGCTCTTCGACGTGATCGCCACCCGCGTCGCGATCCTCGGCCGGGGGAACTACGCGCTGCTGTTCGCCCTGTGCCTGGCCTTCGCGTCGCTGACCACCGCCCTGTTCAACCTGGACACCACCGCGGTGCTGCTCACCCCCGTTCTGCTGGCCCTGGCGGCCAGGGCCGGGATCGCCGCGCTGCCGTTGGCGATGACGACCGTGTGGACGGCCAACACCGCGAGCCTGCTGCTTCCGGTGTCCAATCTGACCAACCTGCTCGCCATGGACCGCGCCGGCCTGTCCACCCACGAGTTCGCGGCGCGGATGTGGGCGCCGCAACTCGCGGCGATCGCGGTGACGGCGCTGTTCCTGTGGTTCGGCTACTGGCGACGTGGCGCGCGCGGCGCGCGGCGTTACGAGGTTCCATCCCCGACCCCGGTGGGGGACCGGCCGCTGTTGTGGGCCGCGGCGACGGCCTGCCTGCTGTTCGCGGTGGGGGTGCTGGCGGGTGCCCCCGTCGAGCTCGTCGCGACGGTCGCAGCGGCGTTGCTCGTCGTGGCGCACGTCCTGCGCGACCGCGCGGCCCTGACTTCGACCCTGATCCCCTGGAGGCTCCTGGTCTTTGTGACCGGGCTCTTCCTCGTCGTCCCGGCGCTCAACGAGCTCGGGCTGGCCGCGCTCCTGGCGCCGTTCGCGGGCGAGGGGGCCGGGTCGGCCCTGCGCGTCGCCGCGGTGGGGGCCGCGCTGGGCAACCTGGTCAACAACCTGCCGGCCTACACCGCCGTGGAGGCGGTGCTTCCGGCGGGGGAGCCGGGCCTGGTGCTGGCGCTGCTGATCGGCACCAACGTCGGTGTCCTGGTGACGCCGTGGGCGTCGCTGGCGACCCTGCTGTGGCTGGAGTCGTGCCGCAGGCACGGGGTGCGGATCGCGCCGGTGAGGTTCGCGCTCCTGGGCGGGGGGCTCGCGGTGGTGGCGACGGGGGCGGCCGTGGCCGCGCTGCCGGCGGGCGGTTGATCCCGGGCGGCGGGGAATCGGTACGCGCCGGGCCGTGTTGTCACCACCCGGCTATACGGTGGGAACGAGGCCGGGAATCCGAGTCAGGGGGAGTTGAGGCGACGTGCGTCCGGTGAGCGACATCCAGCGCAAGGTGGCGCCCTTCCAGGTGGTCTCGGAGATGACCCCGGCGGGCGACCAGCCCGCGGCCATCGCCGAGCTGTCCCGCAGGGTCCAGGCCGGCGACACCGACACCGTCCTGCTGGGGGCGACCGGTACCGGTAAGACCGCGACGGTGGCCTGGCTCGTGGAACAGGTGCAGCGTCCCACCCTGGTGATGCAGCCGAACAAGACGCTGGCCGCCCAGTTCGCCAACGAGCTCCGGGAGATGCTGCCCAACAACGCGGTCGAGTACTTCGTCTCCTACTACGACTACTACCAGCCCGAGGCCTACGTCCCGCAGACCGACACCTACATCGAGAAGGACTCCTCGATCAACGAGGAGGTGGAGCGGCTGCGCCACTCGGCGACGAACTCGCTGCTGACCCGGCGCGACACGATCGTGGTGGCCTCGGTGTCGTGCATCTACGGCCTGGGCACCCCGCAGGAGTACGTCGACCGGATGACCACGCTCAAGGTCGGCATGGAGATCGACCGCGACCAGTTGCTGCGCAAGCTCGTCGAGATGCAGTACGCCCGCAACGACGTGGCCTTCACCCGCGGCACCTTCCGGGTCCGGGGCGACACCATCGAGATCATCCCGGTCTACGAGGAGCTCGCGGTGCGGATCGAGATGTTCGGCGATGAGATCGAGCGTCTCATGACGCTGCACCCGCTCACCGGTGAGGTCCTGGGCGAGGACGACGAGTACTACATCTTCCCGGCCTCGCACTATGTCGCCGGCCCCGAGCGGATGGAACGCGCCATCGCCGCGATCGAGGCCGAGCTCGCCGGACGCCTGGCCGAGCTGGAGCGGGACGGCAAGCTCCTGGAGGCGCAGCGGCTGCGCATGCGCACCACCTACGACATCGAGATGATGCGCCAGGTCGGCACCTGCTCGGGGATCGAGAACTACTCGCGGCACTTCGACGACCGCGAGCCCGGCAGCCCGCCGAACACGCTGCTGGACTACTTCCCCGAGGACTTCCTCCTCGTCGTCGACGAGTCGCACGTGACCGTCCCCCAGATCGGCGGCATGTACGAGGGCGACGCCTCCCGCAAGCGCACGCTCGTCGACCACGGTTTCCGGCTGCCCTCCGCGCTGGACAACCGGCCGCTGAAATGGGACGAGTTCGTCGAGCGCATCGGCCAGACCGTCTACCTCTCCGCCACCCCCGGCCCCTACGAGCTGGGGCGCAGCGGGGGCGACGTCGTCGAACAGGTCATCCGCCCCACCGGGTTGGTCGACCCCGAGGTCAAGGTCAAGCCCACCGAGGGGCAGATCGACGACCTGGTGCACGAGATCCGCGAGCGCGCCGAGCGCGACGAGCGGGTGCTGGTCACCACGCTGACCAAGAAGATGGCCGAGGATCTCACCGACTACCTCACCGACCTGGGGATCCGGGTGCGCTACCTGCACAGCGAGGTCGACACCCTGCGCCGGGTGGAGCTGCTGCGCGAGCTGCGCATCGGCGAGTACGACGTGCTGGTCGGCATCAACCTGTTGCGCGAGGGCCTGGACCTGCCCGAGGTGTCGCTGGTGGCGATCCTGGACGCCGACAAGGAGGGCTTCCTGCGCTCGGAGACCTCGCTGATCCAGACGATCGGCCGGGCCGCGCGCAATGTCGCCGGTCAGGTGCACATGTACGCCGACCAGGTGACCGAGTCGATGCGCAGGGCGATCGATGAGACCAACCGGCGCCGGGCCAAGCAGCTCGCCTACAACGCCGAGCACGGGATCGACCCGCAGCCGTTGCGGAAGAAGATCGCCGACATCCTCGACTCGCTGGCGCGCGAGGACGCCGACACCGCGTCGCTGATCGGGGGGCGCCAGGAGCGGGCCGGCCGCGCACCGGTGCCCGTCCTGGGCGCAGAGGGCCAGACCAGGGACGTCTCGGCGCTGCCGCGCAACGAGCTGGCCGATCTCATCGACCAGCTCAGCGCCCAGATGCACCAGGCGGCGGCCGACCTCCAGTTCGAGGTGGCGGCACGGCTGCGCGACGAGGTCAAGGAGCTCAAGCGCGAGCTGCGCGGGATGGACGCGGCCGGCGTCTCCTGAGGCGCGGCAGGGCCGCCGCGCCGCCGGGGTGTGGCGGGCGGCGCGGGGGCGTGTTCCCGCGGGGTGAGCGGGTTGTGGCCGCCCTGGGGGAACCCTTCGGGCCGCTGTCACGTCCTAGAGGGCGGAGCACCGGTGGCTGCACCGGTGGGGACGAAGGGGAGAGTGCAACATGCGGCGCCGGATCGCGACGGTGGTGGGTGCGACGGCCCTCCTGGCCCTGTTCGGGGCTGGGTGTGGGGTGTCGGTGTCGGAGGAGGGCGTCTCGGTCTCCGGGGAGAACGGCGAGGTCACGCTCCGGGAGGACGGGGTCTCGGTCTCCGGTGACGAGGGTGGCGGCGTGTCGGTGGGCGAGGAGGGTGGTCTGTCGGTGAGCGACGGCCAGACCCTGACGATCGCCTCCGACGGCCAGAACACCACCGAGGACTGCGCGGGACGCGACGTGAGCGTCGTGGCCAGTGGGGCCGTGGTCACGCTCAACGGCCAGTGCGGGTCGGTGTCGGTCACCGGCAACGAGAACGAGGTCCACGTGGGCATCGCCGACTCCGTGCGCATGACCGGGGCGGAGAACACCGTCCACTACGCCTCGGGCGAGCCCGAGGTGACGAACACGGGAATCAACAACACCGCCGCTCAGGGGGGTGACGCGACTCCCTGAGTCCGGGGGCGTCCGTTCGACCGGCGGCCCGGGGGAGCCCCTCCGGGCCGCCGGTTCGTCATGAGGCCGGAGGCCCATCCGGGTTCCCGCAGAAGAAATTGCACGGCGACAATTTCAAAACAAAGTCGGAAAGTTCGAGGTTTGTCTCTACGATCGACGGGCCGAGGCGGTAGCGTCTCCTGTCGTATCCGAGAAGCGACGGACCGTGATCGACACGGAAGTGCCGGTAGCGTAGCGCCGGCGTGTGACCGCCAGGGGCGCGTGTGCGGTCAGGGAGGGATAGATGAGTGGTTATGTCGCGCGCGTGCGACATGACGATCCGCCCGACGGCAGTGCGGAGTTCGATCTGCTGGTGGGATCGGTCGCCAAGCGCTGGTCGGCAGTCGACCCGTTGCTACCGAGGCCGTCCCTGCCACGGCTGACGACCTATCCGCTGTTGACGGTCAGCGACGAGGAAGGGCGCCCGGTCGCCACCGGGACGATGCGCTATTCGTGGTATCAGCCCGGCGAGGTGGGGCGCACCTGGGGCATGCCCGACCAGCACTGGCTGACTCCGGTCGTGGGTGGTCCCGACCCCGAGGGGGCCCTCGACTCGCTGCTGACGAGTTGGCGCGATCAGCTGGAGGAGCTTCCCAGCGGGACGGGGTCGGAGTCGGCCGCGCTCCTGTCCTGGCCGGCCCGGGACATCTGCGGGGTGCGCCCGTTGCAGCGCCACGGGCTCCAGCCGTTCACGGTGCTCGCCGTACGCCAGCGGCGCAGGGGCGTGCCGCCCTCGCTGCCGCCGCGCGACGTGACGATCCGGCTCGCGGACTTCCACGACCTGGCCGCCGTGGTCGGCCTGCTCATGGAGGAGCACCGCTACGGCGAGCACTTCGGCGGTGTCTTCATCCAGCCGGAGACCGCGGAGCAGACCCGCCGCGTGGTGGCGCGGGCGCTGAGCCGGCCGCCGTCGTGGATCTGGCTGGCCGAACGGCGGGGACGTCCGGTCGGGCTGGTGTGGGTGTCGCCGCCCGAGCGCGCTCGCTGGGTGGCGCCGTTGGTGTCGACCGGACCCGCGGCCTACGTCGGCTACGGGGTGGTGGCCGACGAGGAGCGCGGCCAGGGGATCGGCACCGCGCTGGTGGACCAGGCGCACCAGGCGTTGGACACCCACGGCGTCGGGGCCACCCTGCTCAACTACGCGGTGATGAACCCCCTGTCGGGTCCGTTCTGGAGCCGTATGGGGTACCGCCCGCTGTGGACCACCTGGGAGGTCCGTCCAGCGCTCGCGCTGCGCTGAGAGCGGGCCGGGAGCGGCCGGGCGGGGCGTCACAGCACCCAATCCGGATCTACGCCGTAAAAGTGGAGTGGATGATAACCATTCCATGAACCTCGCACAGCGGACCAGCGGCGATTCATCCTGACATCACCGCCACACCGAGGCCCCTCTGGCGGTCGACCCGACCCGCGGGTTACCGTCGGCGCGTGCTCCGCCCCGGAGCGTCGTGGCACGGGGTCAGGGTGAGACGGAGGTAACCGAGGTGAAACGCAGGACCTACCGATTGGGCGCTCTCGCGGGGGCGTTCGCGCTCGTGACCACGACCATGGCCACACCGGCGACGGCCGGTCCCCTCAGCCCTCCCGACCGTGACCCGGTCGCGGTGGGACGGGGCGGCGCCGTGGTCACCGTCGACCCCGACGCCACGAGCGCCGGCATGGAGATGCTGCGCTCGGGCGGCAACGCCGTTGACGCGGCGATCGCCGCCGCCGCCGCGCTGGGGGTCACCGAGCCCTACTCCGCCGGATTCGGGGGCGGTGGCTACTTCGTCTACTACGAGGCCGCCACCGGGCGCGTCCACACGCTGGACGGCCGTGAGACCGCTCCCGCGGCCATGGGGGAGGACGCCTTCCTTGAGGACGGCGCCCCCATCCCCTTCGCCGAGGCGGTCACCTCCGGGCTGTCCGTCGGTGTTCCGGGGACGCCGGCCACCTGGGAGCACGCCCTGGACGAGTGGGGACGCAAGAGACCGGCGACGGTGCTGCGGCCGGCCATCGAACTCGCCGAGGAGGGGTTCGTCGTCGACGAGACCTTCCGCTCCCAGACCCGCGACAACGCCGAGCGGTTCGCGGACTTCCCCGCGACGGCGGAGCTGTTCCTCCCCGGCGGCGCCCCGCCCGAGGTGGGGACCGTGCTGCGCAATCCCGACCTCGCCGACACCTACCGGGCGTTCGCCCGTGAGGGGGCCGCGGTCCTGGAGGGCGACATCGGCGCCGACATCGTCGCCACCGTCACCGACCCGCCGGTGGCGCCCGATGCCACGCGCGAGGTGCGAGCGGGACTCATGACCACCGACGACCTGGCGGCCTACGAGCTGGTCGAGCGCGCGCCGACCCACGTCGACTACCGCGGGCTCGACGTCTACGGGATGCCGCCGTCCTCCTCCGGGGGGTCCACGGTCGGCGAGGCGCTGAACATCCTCTCCACCTTCGACCCCGCGGAACTGTCGCAGGAGGAGATCCGGCACGTCACGCTGGAGGCGAGCAAGCTCGCCTACGCCGACCGCAACGTCCACATCGGCGACCCCGACCACGTCGACGTCCCCCTGGAGCGGCTGCTGTCTCCGGAGTACGCCGCGCAGCGCGCCTGCCACATCGATACCGCCTCCGTCCTGGCCGCGCCCGTCGCCCCCGGCGACCTGGACGCCGGCGCCGGATGCGCCGAGGAGGGCGCGCCCGCGGCGGAGAACCGTGAGGGACCCTCGACCACCCACCTGGTCACCGCCGACCGTTGGGGCAACGTCGTCTCCTACACCCTCACCATCGAACAGACCGGGGGCAGCGCCATCACGGTGCCCGGGCGCGGCTTCATCCTCAACAACGAGCTGACCGACTTCGACTTCCAGGTCTCGGCCAGCGGCGCGGGGGCGGCGAACCTGCCCGGTCCCGGCAAACGTCCGCGTTCCAGCATGGCGCCCACCATCGTGCTGCGAGACGGCGAACCGTGGCTGGCCCTGGGCAGCCCCGGGGGCGCCACGATCATCACCACGGTGCTACAGGTGCTCGTCGACCGGGTCGACGCGGGCCGATCGCTTCCCGAGGCGGTGGCCGCGCCCCGGCTGTCGCAGCGCAACGCCGAGCGCGTCCAGGCCGAACCCGCCTTCTTCGGCACCCCCGACGAGAAGGCGCTGAGCGAACTGGGGCATCTGTTCTCCCAGACCGCGGAGATCGGGGCCGTGGCGGCGCTGGAGTACCTGCCCGACGGGCGGATCCAGGCCGTCGCCGAACCCGAGCGGCGCGGTGGCGGGGACGCCCAGGTCCTGCGCCCCTCCTGGCGCTGACCAGGGCCGCGGCCCCCTCCGGTAGGGGAGGGGGCCGCGGCCGAGGGCGCGCCGGGGATGATGGGACCTGGTAGAGACGAACGGAGGGCGCCATGGAGACCGCACGGGTGGAGATCGTCGAGGTCGGGCCGCGAGACGGCCTCCAAAACGAGGAGGCGGTCCTGTCGGTGGCCGACAAGGTCGAGTTGATCGGCCGGGCCGTCGCCGCGGGGATCCGCCGCATCGAGGCGGTGAGCTTCGTCAACCCCCGTAGGGTTCCGCAGATGGCGGGAGCCGAGGAGGTCATGGCCTCGGTCCCCCGCGAGAACGGCGTCTCCTACATCGGCCTGGTCCTCAACCGCAAGGGGCTGGACCGCGCCCTGACGTCGGGGGTGGACGAGATCAACGTCGCGGTCCCGGCCACCGACGGATTCTGCCTGCGCAACCAGGGCTGCACGGTCGAGGAGATGCTCGCCGTCTGCGACGACATCGCCGCGGCCGCGGAAACGGCCGGCCTGCCGCTCAGCGTGACGATCTCCACGGCCTTCGGCTGTCCCTTCGACGGCGAGACCCCGCCGGAGCGGGTGGCCGAGATCGCGCGGCGGGCCGCGCGGGCCGGCGCGGTGGAGATCGCCATCGCCGACACGATCGGCGTGGGCGTTCCCCGTCAGGTCGCCGACCTGGTCGCCAGGGTGCGCGACGTGGCGGAGGGGGCCCGGTTGCGCTGCCACTTCCACAACACCCGCAACACCGGTTACGCCAACGCGCTGGCAGCCTACGAGCAGGGGGTGAGCGTTTTGGACTCCAGCGTCGGGGGGTTCGGCGGTTGCCCGTTCGCTCCGGCCGCGACCGGCAACATCGCGACCGAGGACCTGCTCTACCTGCTGCACCGCAGCGGAGTGCGGAGCGGGGTGGACGAGCGCGAGATCGCCGCGACCGGGACCTGGCTGGGGACGCTGCTGGGCAAGGAGCCCCCGGCGCTGCTGGGCAGGGCGGGCGGGTTCCCCGCCTCCTGACCGCGGGGGCGCGCCGGCGCGGAATTCCCGGGGCGGCTATGGTGTTGGCAGGGGCGAGACCGTGTGGTAGGGGCGCTCGGCCGCGCCCCTTCGGTCGGACCGTGCCCGGGGTGAGCGGCGCTCACACAGGTGGGGCGCTGTTATCCTGGTGGCCCGTGGGTCCGCGGTGGCCGCACAGGCCGAGCCTCCGCCGCCGCAGGACACCGCACGGTCGCCTGGCGCATTCGGGCGATCCGTAGCCATTCGACCACGGGAGCATCACTTTGGCATCCGCCGCGAGCACCAAACACCTCTTCGTCACCGGCGGCGTCGCCTCCAGTCTCGGTAAGGGCCTCACCGCCTCCAGCCTCGGGCGGCTGTTGAAGTCCCGCGGCCTGCGGGTCACCATGCAGAAGCTGGACCCCTACCTCAATGTCGACCCTGGAACGATGAACCCGTTCCAGCACGGAGAGGTGTTCGTCACCGACGACGGCGCCGAGACCGACCTCGACATCGGTCACTACGAGCGTTTCCTCGACACCGAGCTTTCGGGGTCGGCCAACGTCACCACCGGCCAGGTCTACTCCAGCGTGATCGCCAAGGAGCGGCAGGGCGCCTACCTCGGCGACACCGTCCAGGTGATCCCGCACATCACCAACGAGATCAAGGCGCGCATCTACGCGATGGAGGACGCCGACGTCGACCTGGTCATCACCGAGATCGGCGGAACGGTCGGCGACATCGAGTCGCAGCCCTTCCTGGAGGCGGTGCGCCAGATCCGCCACGAGATCGGGCGGGACAACTGCTTCTTCCTGCACGTGTCGCTGCTGCCCTACCTCGGCCCCTCCGGCGAGCTCAAGACCAAGCCGACCCAGCACTCCGTCGCGGCGCTGCGCAGCATCGGTATCCAGCCCGACGCGATCGTGTGCCGTTCGGACCGGCCGATCACGCAGAGCCTGAAGAACAAGATCAGCCTGATGTGCGACGTGGACCAGGGCGGTGTGGTCTCCACGCCCGACGCGCCGTCCATCTACGACATCCCCAAGGTGCTGCACCGCGAGGGCCTGGACGCCTACGTCGTGCGGCGGCTGGGGCTGGCCTTCCGGGACGTCGACTGGACCGAGTGGGACGACCTGCTGCGCCGCGTCCACCAGCCCGAGCACGAGGTCACCATCGCCCTGGTGGGCAAGTACATCGACCTTCCCGACGCCTACCTGTCGGTCACCGAGGCGCTGCGCGCCGGCGGCTTCGCGAAGGACACCCGGGTCAACATCCGCTGGGTGGCCAGCGACAACTGCGCCAGCCCCGAGGGGGCGGCGGCCGAGTTGGCCGACGTCGACGGCGTGCTGATCCCCGGAGGGTTCGGCGTGCGCGGCATCGAGGGCAAGCTCGGCGCGATCCGCTACGCCCGCGAGCACAAGCTCCCGCTCCTGGGCATCTGCCTGGGGCTGCAGTGCATGGTCATCGAGTACGCCCGCAACGTCGTGGGCCTGGAGGGCGCCAACAGCGCCGAGTTCGACGACAAGGCCAAGCACGCGGTGATCGCGACGATGGCCGACCAGACCGACGTCGTCGCGGGCGAGCGCGACATGGGCGGCACCATGCGACTGGGCATGTACCCGGCCCGGCTCCTTGAGGGGTCCCAGGTGCGCGACCTCTACGAGGCCGCCGAGGTGTCGGAGCGCCACCGGCACCGCTACGAGGTCAACAACGCCTACCGGTCCCGGCTGGAGGAGGCCGGCCTGGTCTTCTCGGGGCTGTCGCCCGACGGCCACCTGGTGGAGTACGTCGAACTGCCCCGCGAGGAGCACCCCTTCTTCGTCGCCACCCAGGCCCACCCCGAACTCCGCTCCCGGCCCACCCGCCCGCACCCGCTGTTCGCCGGGCTGATCTCGGCCGCGCTGGAGCGGTCCGGTAGCCAGCGGTGAGCGGGGATCGGGAGGTGGCCGAATGGTCGGAGGAGATCGCCGACAGGCCGCAGACCTGGGAGGTCCGTGACAGCGTCGAGCGGTACCGCGGCGCCAAGGCGGGGATGCGCACCGACTGGGTGGTGATGCCGGGTGAGAACGGTTCCGAGACGGTCGCCCGCGACTACCTGGACCACCCCGGCGCCGTCGTCGTGCTGGCGATGGACGACAAGGGGCGGGTGCTCCTGCTGCGTCAGTACCGTCACCCCGTCGGCCACTACCTGTGGGAGCTTCCCGCGGGCCTGCGCGACATGGACGGCGAGTCCCCGCTGCGCACCGCGCAGCGGGAGCTGCTGGAGGAGACCGGGCACCGGGCCGAGGCGTGGTACGAGCTGGCCGAGGTGTTCCCCTCAACGGGGTTCTCCAACGAGAAGATCGTCGTCTACCTGGCCCGGGAGATCAGCGAGGTCCCCCCGAGCGAGATCGATTTCGTGCGGGTGCACGAAGAGGCGGACATGCCGCTGGCCTGGGTGCCGCTGGAGGAGGCGGTGCGGGCCGTGCTGGAGGGCCGGTTGCACAACGCCGCCACGGTGGTGGGCATCCTCGCCGCGCACGCCGCCGCGCGCGAGGGGTTCGCGGCACTGCGTCCCGCTCGCGACTAGGAGCGACGAAAGGGGCCGGTGGGGACGGGGTCCCGTCCCCACCGGCCCCTTCGGCGTCGAATGCGGTGATTCGGGGCTGGATCGCCGTGTTCGCGGTTGGATCTTCCTGTTATGTGGCATCATCTCCCCGAAACCAGGTGAGGGGGCAGCCACGACGGTCACGCGTGTGGAAGAGGACGGTGCGGAGCCGGCGCCCGCGCTGACCTCGGCCGTGCGCGGTTACCTCGACCACCTCACGGTCGAGCGGGGTCTGGCCTCCAACACGCTCACCTCCTACCGGCGCGACCTACGGCGCTACCTGGCGTTCTTGGACGCTCGCGGTCTCACCGACCTCGCCGAGGTCACCGAGGGGGACGTCACGGCCTTCCTACGGGAACTCCGCGAGGGGGACGGGACCCGCCCCCCGCTGGGGGTCGCCTCGGCGGGACGGGCCGTGGTCGCCGTGCGCGGCCTGCACCGTTTCGCGATGCGCGAGGGGCTCACCCCCGACGATCCGGCGAGCGCCGTACGGCCGCCCGCCCCGGCCCGGCGGCTGCCCAAGGCGATCTCGCTGGACCAGGTCGAGACGCTGCTGGCCGCCGTGGACTCCGCCGAGGACCCGCGGGGAATGCGTGATCACGCCCTGCTGGAGCTGCTCTACGGCACCGGGGCGCGCATCTCCGAGGCGGTGGGGCTCGACGTCGACGACATCGACCGGGTCCCCGCCGGCGATCCCGCGGAGGGGGGCGGCGAGGTCGACGTGGTGCGCTTCCGCGGCAAGGGGGGAAGGGAACGCCTGGTCCCGATCGGCCGGTTCGCCCGCCAGGCCATCGACACCTACCTGGTCCGGGCCCGGCCGGTACTGGCCGCCTCGGGCCGCGGCACGCCCGCCCTGTTCCTCAACGCGCGCGGCGGGCGGCTCACCCGGCAGGGGGCGTGGTCGGTGCTGCGGGCCGCCGCGGAACGCGCGGGGATCGGCGCGGTCTCGCCCCACACGCTCCGCCACTCCTTCGCCACCCATCTGCTCGACGGCGGAGCCGACGTCCGTGTCGTCCAGGAGCTCCTCGGCCACGCTTCGGTCACCACGACCCAGGTCTACACCCTGGTCACCGTCGACCGGTTGCGCGAGGTCTATGCGTCCAGCCATCCTCGATCCGGCGCCAGGGCATAGGCGAATCCGGACGTGACGGCATGAAACGGTCGGCTCGGGGCGTCCGGCACCACAGAGAGTGTCACGTTGATTCGGCCATGACGACGTTCTAGAGTCGCCGCACGACGGTTCGAAGCTGTCGACATATTGAGTTTTTCCGGCGGACGGTCAACCGGTTCGGGTGAATCGGCCGGTCATGGTCGGTCCGTAGGGAGGTCAAGGGTTGTGAGCTGGTCAGGAAACGACGGCGCGGGAGCGGTTGCGACCGCCTCCGGCGCAGAAGGCGTGACGGCCGGACCGGTGGGCAACCCACGGGGGGAAACACGCACCACGGGGGCGGCACTGACCATCAACAGACCGAAACCGGAGTTCCCGGAGCCGGCACCGTTGGACGACCACGGCCCGGCCAGGGTCGTCGCACTCTGTAACCAGAAAGGCGGGGTCGGAAAGACCACCACGACCATCAATCTCGGCGCGGCGCTGGCGGAGTTCGGCCGCCGGGTGCTCCTCGTCGACTTCGATCCCCAGGGCGCGCTGTCGGTCGGCCTTGGCAGACTCGATCCGCGTGAACTCGACCTGACCGTCTACAACCTGCTCATGCAGCGTGACGTCACGGTCGAGGAGGTGCTGCTGAAGACCAACGTCGACGGTCTCGACCTGATCCCGAGCAACATCGACCTGTCGGCGGCCGAGGTCCAGCTCGTCGGCGAGGTGGCCCGCGAACAGATGCTGGCCCGCGCCCTGGCGCCGGTCATGGACGACTACGACGTCGTGCTCATCGACTGCCAGCCGTCGCTCGGCCTGCTCACGGTCAACGCCCTCACCGCCGCGCACGGTGTCATCGTGCCGTTGGAGTGCGAGTTCTTCGCGCTGCGCGGGGTGGCGTTGCTCATGGACACCATCCAAAAGGTCCAGGAACGGCTCAACGACCGGCTGGTCATCGACGGCTTCCTCGGCACCATGTACGACCCGCGCACGTTGCACGCGCGCGAGGTGTTGTCCACGATCGTCGACGGATTCGGCGACAAGGTCTACAGCACCGTCATCAACCGGACCATCCGCTTTCCCGACGCCAGTGTCGCGGGCGAGCCGATCACCCGCTTCGACTCCTCGTCCGCGGGCGCCAACGCCTATCGGGAACTGGCCAAGGAGGTGCTGGCCAGATGGCCTCTCAACGGTCACGGAGGGTAAACCTCCCGGGTGCGGCCGAACTGTTCTTCCGGCCCACCAGCGTGGAGCCCGGGCCGGGGACCCAGCCTCCGGCCGAGGCGCCGCCGGCCGTGCCCGAGCCGGCTCCGGCCGGTGACGCGCGCGCCGAGACACCGGCCAAACGGTCCCGCAAGCCCCGGGCCCAACGGGCCCGCGCTCCACAGCCCAGCGGACGTCAGCGCCACGACGAGAAGATCACGGTCTACATCTCCCGTCCCGAGCTGCTCGCCCTTGAGCAGACCAGACTGACGCTGCGCGCCAACTACGGGATCACGGCCGACCGGGGCCGCATCGTCCGCGAGGCGGTGGCCGTGCTCCTCGCCGACTTCGAGGAACACGGCGAGACCAGCCGGCTGGTCCAGCGACTGACCGACGACTGAGCGAGGACGGAACGGCGGTGGCACCGGTTCACCGGTGCCACCCTAGAGACATGACCGCATCTCGACCGCCCCGTACCGCATGACCGCGGAGGAGGCGAGTAACGGCGGTGGCTTCCAGGTCCACCTCGACAACTTCGAAGGCCCCTTCGACCTGCTCCTGGGGTTGATCTCCAAACACAAGCTGGACATCACCGAAGTCTCGTTGTCGAAGGTCACCGACGAGTTCATCGCCTACATCAAGGCCCACGGGGACAGCTGGGACCTCGACCAGGCGAGCCACTTCCTGCTGGTCGCGGCCACGCTGCTGGACCTCAAGGCGGCGCGGCTGCTGCCCCGTGGGGAGATCGAGGACGAGGGCGACCTCGCGCTGCTGGAGGCCCGTGACCTGCTCTTCGCGCGGTTGCTCCAGTACCGCGCCTACAAGGAGGTGGCGGCGATCTTCGCCGGCCGTCTCACCACCCAGGGACGCCGTTTCCCCCGCGCGGTCCCCCTGGAGCCGCGCTTCGCGCAATCGCGTCCCGACGTGTTCATCAAGCTGGGGCCACAGGAGTTCGCCGCGCTGGCCGCGCGCGCCCTCACCCCGAAGGAACCGCCGAGCGTTCCCGTCACCCACATCCACCAGACCAAGACGTCGGTCCGTGAGCAGGGTGTGCTGGTGGTCGAGGCGCTGCGCGCGGCCGGCACGCTGACCTTCGCCGAGCTCACGGCGGACTGCGTCGGGACCTTCGAGGTCGTCGCGCGCTTCCTGGCCCTGCTGGAGCTGTACCGGGCCGCCAACGTCGGTTTCGACCAGCCCGAACCGCTCGGGGAGTTGCGGGTCACCTGGACCGGTGACGCCGAAGGCGACGTGACGGTCGCCGACGAATACGGGCGCACCGCCCCGTCGGAGCGAGACGAGAAGGAGGAGTGAACGTGGGGGAGGCCACGGCCACGGTCCCACCGGCAGGTGAGGAGGGCCGGGCGCGCCTACGGCGCGACCTGGAGGCGGTCTTGATGGTGGTGGACCAGCCGGTCGCCGTCTATGACCTGGCCCGCGCCTTCGACCTTCCGGTCGAGGAGGTCGAGGCGACGTTGGAGGAGTTGTCGAGGGAATACACCGCGCAGGGGCGTGGTTTCGACCTGAGGCAGGTCGCGGAGGGATGGCGCTTCTACACCCGGCCCGAGTGCGCCGACGTGGTCGAGCACTTCCTGAGGGACGGCCACGAGGTCCGGCTCACCCAGGCGGCGCTCGAGACGCTGGCCGTGGTCGCCTACCGGCAACCGGTGTCGCGTGGCCGTGTTTCGGCCGTGCGCGGTGTGAACTGTGACGGTGTTATGCGTACCCTCGTACTGAGAGGGTTGATCGAAGAAGCCGGACACGACCCGGAATCGGGTGCGCTGCTCTACCGCACCACGACCTACTTCCTGGAGCGCCTGGGCCTACGCGGCCTTGACGAACTCCCCGATCTCGCCCCATTCCTGCCCGACGACATCGAAGGTCTCGACGACACCGGTGAATACACCACGTAATGACAGGTCCCGCGACGCGCGGGACGCCCGAGGTCCGCGCGGTGAGCGCGACCGTTCCACCCCGCGCGGTGAGCGCGGCGACTCCAGTTTCGACGCCCGCCGCCGCGACGGCGACCGTCGTGGTTCTTATGGCCGGGATCGCGATGAGCGTGGTTCCTTCCGGGACCGTGATGATCGTCGTGGTTCGTTCGGTCGTGGCCGCGATGAGCGTGGTTCGTTCCGGGACCGTGATGATCGTCGTGGTTCTTATGGCCGGGATCGCGATGAGCGTGGTTCCTTCCGGGACCGTGATGATCGTCGTGGTTCGTTCGGTCGTGGCCGCGATGAGCGTGGTTCGTTCCGGGACCGTGATGACCGTCGTGGTTCTTATGGCCGGGATCGTGACGAGCGTGGTTCCTTCCGGGATCGCGATGATCGTCGTGGTCCGCAGGGGCGTGACCGTGATGGGTATCGTTCGCAGCGGCGTGATGATGATCGTCGTGGTTCGTTCGGTCGTGGCCGCGATGAGCGTGGTTCGTTCCGGGACCGTGATGACCGTCGTGGCGCCCCGCACCGCGGCCGTGACGAACGACGCTCCGCCCCCGAGCATGGACGGGCCGACCGGCCGGCGCGTGCCGCCCGCTCCGCCGAGCGGGACCTCTCCGCCGCGGCCCGGGCACGGCTGCGCATCCTGCGTGAGGAGTTCGACCCCCAGGACGAGGACCGTCCCGACGAGGCCCGCGACACCTACGCCGACGTTCCCGGTGGCATCCGGCTGCAAAAGGCGCTCGCCCAGGCCGGCGTCGCCAGCCGGCGCGCCTGTGAGGAGCTGATCGCGGACGGCCGTGTGTCGGTCGACGGTCAGGTCGTGCGCCGCTTCGGCGCCCGCGTGGACCCGGAGAAGTCCGAGATCCGCGTTGACGGGATGCGGGTGGCCACCGCCCCCGACCTGCTCTACTACGCGCTGAACAAGCCTCGTGGCGTCGTCAGCACCATGTCGGACCCCGAGGGGCGGCCCACCCTCGCCGACTACGCCGGCCAGACCGAGGAGCGGCTCTTCCACGTCGGTCGGCTCGACACCGAGACCGAGGGGCTGATCCTGCTCACCAACGACGGTGAACTCGCCAACCGGCTCACCCACCCGCGCTACAAGGTCATCAAGACCTACATCGCGAAGGTTCCCGGCCCGGTGCCCAGGGAGGTCATCCGGCAGGTGCGGGCCGGGGTCGAGCTGGAGGACGGTTTCGTCGAGGTGGACTCCTTCCGCGTCGTCGACGACGCCGAGCCCAAGGCGCTGGTCGAGATCAGGCTGCACGAGGGGCGCAAGCACATCGTGCGGCGCCTGCTCGACGCGGTGGGACACCCGGTTTCCGACCTCGCCCGTACCCAGGTCGGGCCGGTGGGACTCAACACCCTGAAGCCGGGGACAATGAGGGCGCTGACCCCCAAGGAGATCAGCGAGCTCTACACTGCCGCAGGGATGTAAGGGCCGGTCAACCGGCGGAAGCGGAGGACGACAGTGGCGGTAAGAGCGATTCGGGGAGCGGTCCAGGTGGAGTCCGACGAGCGCGAGCTCGTCTTGGAGGCCACCGCGGAACTGGTCACGGAGGTCATGCAACGGAACGGGCTGACCACCGATGACGTGATCAGCGTGCTGTTCACCGCGACTCCGGACCTGACCTCGGAGTTCCCCGCGCTGGCCGCGCGCAAGCTCGGCTTCTCCGACGTTCCCTTGATGTGCGCCTCGGAGATCGCGGTGCCCGGCGCCCTGCCGCGCGTCGTGCGCCTGATGGCCCACGTCGAGACCGAGCGGCCACGCGCCGAGCTCCAGCACGTCTACCTGCGGGGTGCCCAGGTCCTGCGCTTGGACATCGCCCAGTAGCCGGCGGCGTGGAGGGGCGCGGTGGTGACACCGCGCCCCTCCTTCGTGTTTTCTGAAGTTCCCGGGATCCACCTCTTTTCCCCTGCTCTACGCTGGGAGAACTCCACATCGGCCGGAATACGAACGGGGGACGGGCGACGATGATCGAGCGTGCGGTGGTGGTGGGTGCCGGATTGATCGGCACGTCCATCGCGCTGGCGCTGCGCGAGCGCGGGGTCGAGGTGGCCCTGGCCGACCGTGATCCCGCGACGGTGCGGTTGGCCTGCGAGCTCGGCGCGGGGGTCCCCCTCGAAGAGGGGAAGGACGAACGGCCCGCCGACATCGCCGTCGTCGCCGCGCCGCCGGCGGTGATCCCGGCGCTGCTGCGCGACGTCCAAAGCCGCGGCCTCGCCCGCTTCTACACCGACGTGGCCAGCGTCAAGCAGGCCGTCGTGACCGAGGCCGTCCGGCTCGGCTGCGATCTCACCACCTTCGTCCCCTCACACCCCATGGGGGGAAGCGAGCGGAACGGGCCCAGCGCGGCCCGGGCCGACCTCTTCCTCGGCCGCTCCTGGGCGCTGTGCCCGACCGGCAAGGCCACCCCCGAGGCGGTGGCGGCCGTGGCCGAGCTGGCCCGATCCTGCGGGGCCGATCCGCTGGAGATCGACGCGCAGGAGCACGACCGCGCCGTGGCCCTGGTCTCCCACGCCCCCCACGTCGCCTCCTCGGCGGTCGCCGCGCGACTCGTCGAGGGGGGTGGAGCCGCCCTCGCGTTGGCCGGGCAGGGCGTCCGTGACGTGACCCGGGTCGCCGGCGGCGACCCGGGGTTGTGGCTGGAGATCCTCAGCCACAACCCGGGACCGGTCGCCGAGGTGCTCGCCGGGATCGCCGCCGACCTCGACGCGGTGGCCCGGGCGCTGCGCTCGGGGAGGACGGCCGAGGCGACAGTGCTCGACCTGCTCGAACGCGGACGGGACGGACACGCGCGCATCCCGGGCAAGCACGGTGCCGGACGCACGCCCGGCTACGCGGTGCTGCCCGTGGTCATCCCCGACGAACCCGGCGCGCTGGGCCGGCTGTTCGCCGCCGCGGGCACGGCCGGTGTCAACATCGAGGACATCCGCATCGACCACTCGCCGGGTCTCCCGGTGGGCGTGGCGCAGCTGTCGGTACTGCCGGAGCGCGTCGCCACCCTGGCGCGGGCGCTGGCCGACCAGGGGTGGTCGGTCCACCCCAACCGGCTGGACCGGCCTTCGCGTGAGGAGAGCGCGCTCCTCTCCGGTCCCGACCACACCGCGCCACCGGCTAACCTGGGTCGTTGAGATGAGATGGAACTCCACCCGGGGAGAGAGCTGACGTGAGCGCGCAGGGTCACGACGAGGGCATCGTCATCGCCATCGACGGTCCCTCGGGGTCGGGCAAGTCCAGCACGGCCAAGGGCGTGGCTCGAGCGCGCGATCTGCGGTATCTCGACACCGGGGCGATGTACCGGGCCATGACCTGGTGGATGTTGGAACACCAGGTCGATGTCGACGACGCGGCAGCCGTCGCGGAGGCGTCATCGCGTCCGGTCATCACCATGGGCACCGATCCGTCGGCCCCCACCGTCCACGTGGACGGCCACGACGTGGCCCAGGCGATTCGGACCCACGAGGTCACCGGCAACGTCAGCGCCGTCAGCGCCGTACCCGCGGTGCGTGAGCGGCTCGTCGCCCAGCAACGCGAGATCATCGCCGAGGCGCGCCGCGAGGCCGCCGGCATCGTCGTCGAGGGACGCGACATCACCACCGTCGTCGCCCCCGACGCCCCAGTGAAGATCTTCCTGACCGCCAGCGCCGACGCGCGGGCGCACCGGCGCAGCAGGGAGGTCAGGTCGAGCGACGTCGCGGCGACCCGGGAGGCCCTGGCCCGCCGCGACCGGCTCGACTCCAACCGCGCGGTCTCGCCCCTGACGCGGACCGCCGACGCGATGGAGCTCGACTCCACGGGACTGTCCCTGGACGAGGTCGTCGCGCTCGTCGTCAAACTCGCCGACGAGGCGGGCGCCGCCGTCTGAGACGGTCCTTCGCCGAACACACGTGCCCGAGGGCATGCGACAACATTCCCCACGGCACGCATCCTGGGCGCGTGGGGACCCTGCGACCGGGAGTCATACCTGATGAGTGAGAACACCGACCTCTCCACCGCCTCCGGGCCCCACGAGGGCGAGGGCGGCGAGGAAGTCGCGACCAAGCCCGTGGTGGCCGTCGTCGGCCGTCCCAACGTGGGCAAGTCCTCCCTGGTGAACAGGATCATCGGCCGCCGCGAGGCGGTCGTCGAGGACGTCCCCGGTGTCACCCGCGACCGGGTCGCCTACGACGCCAGCTGGCAGGGCCGCGAGTTCACCCTCGTGGACACCGGCGGGTGGGAGACCAGTGTCAGCGGTCTCGCCGCGATGGTCGCCCGACAGGCCGAGTACGCGGCGCAGGCCGCCGACGTCATCCTGTTCGTCGTCGACGCCACCGTCGGTGTCACCGACACCGACGAGGCGGTCATCCGCGTGCTGCGCTCGACGAAGAGACCCGTCGTGCTGGCCGCGAACAAGGTCGACGGCCCCCTCCAGGACGCCGACGCGCTCGAACTGTGGAACCTCGGCGTCGGTGAGCCCCACCCTGTCAGCGCCCTGCACGGGCGCGGTTCCGGCGACCTGCTCGACGCGGTCCTCGCGGCGCTGCCCGAAGAGGCTCCGCGCGAAGAGGAGGAGACCGACGAGGGCGGGCCGCGCCGCGTGGCCCTCATCGGGCGGCCCAACGTCGGCAAGTCCAGCCTCCTCAACCGCCTGGCGGGCGAGGACCGCGTGGTGGTCGACTCGGTCGCCGGCACCACCCGCGACGCGGTGGACGAGCTCATCGAGCTCGGCGGCCAGACCTGGAAGTTCATCGACACCGCGGGGATCCGCCGTCGTTTCCGCGCGCTCCAGGGCGCCGACTACTACGCGACGATGCGCACCGGCACCGCCCTGGAACGGGCCGAGGTCGCCGTCGTGCTGCTCGACGTGAGCGAGTCGCTGGCCGACCAGGACATCCGCGTCATCGAGCAGGTCGTGGAGTCGGGCCGGGCCCTGGTCCTCGCCTTCAACAAGTGGGACCTGCTCGACGAGGAGCGCCGCTACTACCTGGAGAAGGAGATCGACCGCCAGCTCGGTCGGGTCTCCTGGGCGCCGAGGGTCAACATCTCCGCGCGCACCGGACGCCACGTCGAAAAGCTCGTTCCGGCTCTGGAGACCAGCCTCGGCAGCTGGGACACGCGCATCTCCACCGGGCGGCTCAACAGCTGGCTCAAGGAGCTCGTCGCGGCCACGCCCCCGCCGGTGCGCGGCGGCCGTCAGCCCAAGATCCTGTTCGCGACCCAGGCCGACGTGCGACCGCCGCACTTCATCCTGTTCACAACCGGGTTCCTGGAGGAGAACTACCGCCGCTTCATCGAGCGCCGGCTCCGTGAGGACTTCGGTTTCGAGGGAAGCCCCATCAAGCTGAGCATGCGGATCCGGGAGAAGAAGGGGAGCCTCAAGGCCTCCAAGGGCAGCGTCCGTTCCGACTGGAAGCGCTGATCCGCTCCGTCGCGCGCACGTGGCCCGCACCGGTGACCCGGGGCGGGCCACGGCTGTTCTCGCCCACGAACCCCGGTTGGAGGGTGTCATGGAGAAGATCCTGGTGAGCGCCTGCCTCATGGGCCAGGAGGTGCGCTACGACGGCAAGGCCAAGACGGCCGAGCACGAGATCTTCGCGCGGTGGCGCGCGGAGGGACGCCTCGTCTCCTACTGTCCGGAGGTCGCCGGCGGCCTGCCGGTGCCGCGCCCACCCGCCGAGATCGAACCGGGGGCCGACGCCGCGACGGTCCTTCGGGGAGGTGCCCGTATCCTCACCTCGGACGGCGCCGATGTCTCACGGCCCTTCCTGAACGGGGCCGCGGGGGCCTTGGCGGCGGCGCGCAGGCACGGGGTCCGCATGGCGGTGCTCAAGGAGGGCAGTCCCTCCTGCGGTTCGGGGCGCGTCTACGACGGCACCTTCACCGGTGCCACGCTGCCGGGACGCGGCGTCACCACCGAGGTGCTGCGCGACCACGGCATCGCCGTGTTCAGCGAGGAGGATCTTCCCGCGGCCGACGCCCACCTGCGCGCCCTGGAGGCGGGGGAGGGCTGACGCCGCCCGTCCGGGGGGCGGCCCCGGACCGCGCCAGACCGATCCGCGTCGACGCCGTTCCCGCCTCGGCCGAACGGCGTGCAGGCGATCTGGAATTCCCGGCTTGCCGGGAGCCGCCCATGACGATGGCCGCCCGCCGGCCGGTACGGCCCGACCTCTCGCCGAAGGCCAGGGGCGCCGGCTCCCCGCGTGCCCGGCGGCCGTGGCGTCGGGGCCGGTGCGATCGATGGGGCCGTGAAGACCGGGCGGCCTGGGCGCGCGTCGGCCCGGGCCGCACCCTGGTCCGCGGCGTCCCGCCTGTCGTGCGACGGCTCCCTTCCCTACGGGACCGCGTCCCGCTTCCCGGGATCACCGGGCGGGGCGGGGCCGTCTCGACCCTCGGCTCCCCCGGTCCGTTTCGCCTCGTTTCCTGGGTCCCACGGTCCGGGGTGGATGTCCGGGGACGGTCTTCGGCCGGCGCGCGGGGGAGGGGAGCGGGACCGGGCCGGGGAGCGGTCAGCCTGGCGGCCGACGTCCCCGCCGGAGACGGCGGGAATCCTGCTGGCCGGCCCTTCTGCTCTGATTCGGGATAGGGCGCCACCTCGGTTTAGCGGATATAACGCCCAGGTCGGAAGAGAAGGGTTCGAAAGTGGACGTAGTTTCGGCATGGGGACGGACAAACACGAAGTTCGCTCATATGTGTAGTGGCGCGCATCGTGGAGAAAACAGGCCCTTGACAGTCGCTCCATGCCGTTACTAGCATCTCAATGTCTTATTGTGTTTATTCGTACAATACATAATAAAGTATGGCAAGCGTGATTCGGCGATAAAGCGAAAAGGCGAGAATGGAAAACCGGCCGAGATTCGCGTATTTCATTTGGCTTACGGTCGGATATTCGGCCTCGTCGTTCGGCACCTACCTCAACATGGTGGCGCTCGGGCTGTACGTTTTCCATCTCACCGGGCGGGCGCTGGACACCGGGCTGTTCATGGCGCT
Source organism: Marinactinospora endophytica (assembly GCF_054780875.1). Lineage (NCBI taxonomy): Bacteria > Bacillati > Actinomycetota > Actinomycetes > Streptosporangiales > Nocardiopsidaceae > Marinactinospora > Marinactinospora endophytica. The sequence goes on from NZ_BAAGVM010000001.1 coordinate 757,057, forward strand.
CCGCCTGATCGTCAGCGTCGTCGCGGGTCCGGCTGTCGGCGGACTCGCCAACCGGGTGAACCGGCGCGCCGCCATGGTGGGGGCCGACCTGGCCCAGGCGGCGGCCCTGGTCGCCCTCTTCCTGGCGCCGACCGCCGCGCGGGAGACGCTGGTCTACGTCCTGGCGGTCGTCCTCGGACTCGGCGGGACGGTCTCCAACGTGCTGCTGCGCAGCAGCATCCCCGCCATGGTCGGGGAGGAACAGCGCGTCCGCGCCAACGGCTACCTCGTCACCGGCCGCTCGACCGCGATGACCCTGGGGTTCGCCTCGGCCGGTGTCGTCGTGGCGTTCATCGGTTATGACGCCGCCTTCCTCATCACCGCGTCGACCTTCGCGGTCTCGGCCCTGGTGCTGCTCACCGTCCCCCTGCGGTTCCGCGCTCCCGGGGGCGGGGGAGACGGCGCGCCGGCGCGGTCGTCGCGCTCCGGTTTCTGGACCGATCAACGGCTGGCCCTGGCCGCGGTGTCGGCCTTTCCCGCACTGCTGTTCATGCTCGCGGTCCGTGGCCTGGATGCCTTCGGATCCGCGTCGCACAACATCGGCATCCCGATCTTCGCCTCGCTGGAGTATCCCGAGAACCCGGCCTGGTTCGTCAGCGGATTCTGGACGGCGTGGGCGGTCGGCAGTCTGAGTTCCTACCGCCTGTTCGGAAAGAGGATCGACTCGTCGGGGGCATCCGGTGGGGAAAAGGGATTCGTCGTCGGCACCTGCCTGATGTCGTTGTTCTTCATCCTCTCCTTCACCGGGGTTCCCCTCTACCTGCTCGTCCTGATCGCGGCCTGCGCCGGACTCGCCGACGGTTACACGGAGATCGCCTATAACACACGCCTGCAGGCGGTGGCCGAGGAGCAGCGGGGAGCGGTGTTCGGTTTCTCCTCCCTCCTCGAAATGGGCGGGCTGGGCGTCGGGATGATCATCAGTTCCCTCCTTCTGGAAATCTGGGCGCCGCCCCTCGTGGTCGGTTCCCTGCATGGTCTCGCGATCGCCGCCGCGCTCGCGTTCATCGGTTTCTCCCTGTTCGCGGCCAGGGGGAGAAGGCAGACGAAGACGGCTGAGAAAAGAGCCGGGATCGAGTCGGGTCCCCAGGAGTAAGAGGTGGTACCCCCATGGTCGTCATCAGACCTGAGCTTACGGAAAAGATCCTGTCATCCGATGTAGTGGCCGATGGTGTGGTGGTGGACCGCCGATCCGGTGGCACCGGTCCACTGGTGGCCTACGCGGTGCCGAGCCTTGGGGCCGATCCCGCGAAGGTCCGCAGAAGAGTGAGCGCCGCCTTGCTCCGGGCCGGGACGACAGCGGTCGTCCTGGTGAGACGGATTCCGAGGACGGCCGAGGGCGATCCCGACCTGAAGGCGCTGGAATCCGTTCCGGTGCTCACCCCCGGCCTCCTCCGTTCCTATGAGAGGGAGCTCACGACCGCCTTCCCCGCGGTCGCCCCCGAGGTCGAACTGCGTCCGGTCGACACGGAGCCGGGCCGCTTCACCCCCGCGGACCTGGACGCCCCGAAACCAGATCCCCGACCCGACGCGGGGCCCTCCCTCCCGGCCGGGAGGGAGCAGACCCTTCGGCCGGCGCTCATCGCGGGCGCGGAACTCCGTCCGGCCGAGGACGACCCCCGCACCGTCACCGAGGCGTTGCTCTCCCTTCCCACCTCACACCCCGCGACGGGGGTGCGGGTCATCGGCCGCGACCGGGACGAACTCCTGCCCTCCGCCGTCCTGCTCGACCGCGCCAAACGCGTTCTGGGGGGGCTGCGCAGCCGCGGACTGACCCCCGGCAGCCACGCCATCCTCCAGATCGACGACCTGGCGGAGTACTTTCCCGTGCTGTGGGGCTGCCTCCTGGGCGGCATCCGCTCCGTGACGATCACCCCACCCTCCTCCTACGCCGAGGACAGCCCCGAACTGGAGAAGCTGGCGGGCGTCTGGCGCAGGCTCCAGGCGCCCATCATCACCGGCGCGGCCGGGGCCACCGCCCTCGCCGGGGCCTTTCCCGGCTCCTCCGGTCCCAGCGCCGACGACATCCTCACCGTCGCGGAGCTGAGCGAGGACGAACCGAGTGAGGACGTCCATGGGGCGGCGCCGGACGATGTGGCGGTCCTCCAGCTCTCCTCGGGGAGCACCGGCCAGCCGAAGATCATCCAGATCACCCACCGCGCGGTGATCGAGATGGCGATCGGCTGCCGGGAACGCAACCGTGTGTCGGCGGGGGACGTCACCTTCAACTGGCTCCCCTTGGACCATGTCGTCCCCCTGGTCATGTTCCACCTGCGTGACGTGGTCCTCGGCTGCACCGGGATCCACGCCCCCACCGCCTACATCGCCGAGGACCCGCTGCGCTGGCTGGACGCGCTGGACAGGTACGGGGTGCACCACTCCTGGTCGCCGAACTTCGGCTACAAGATGCTGGAAGACGCCCTCGCGGCGGCGCCCGGCCGGAGCTGGGACCTCTCCTCGGTGAACACCCTGCTCAACGGCGGCGAGCAGTGCACGATGCCGGTGGTCCGCAAGTTCCTGGGGGCGACCTCCGGTTTCGGGCTCAGGCCCGACGCGATGGTGTTCTCGTGGGGGATGGCCGAGACCGCGACCGGGATCGTCTTCAAGTTCGTCTCCGAGGAGCGCAGCTCGCTGCTCGTGGCCACGGACTCCCTGGGCGGTGTCCTGCGGTTGGTGGACGCGGACTTCGACGGTGACACCGTGGAGTTCACCAACATGGGGTCGCCCGCGCCGGGGGCGCGGTTCCGGATCGTCGACGACGACGGGCGCGTCACGACCGAGAGGGTGATCGGCAGGCTCCAGGCACGGTCGGGCCGGGTCACCCCCGGCTACCTGAACGCCCCCGAGGTGAACGCGGCCGTCTTCACCGAAGACGGCTGGTTCGAGACCGGGGACCTGGCGTTCGTCCTCGACGGGGAACTCGTCATCGCCGGACGCGCCAAGGAACAGATCGTCATCAACGGCGCCAACTTCTACTGCCACGACATCGAGGACGCCTGTGGCGAGGTGGACGGCGTCTCCAACGGGCTCGTCGCGGCCTGCGGGGTCCCCGACGAGACCACCGGCAGCGAGTCCCTCGCGGTCCTCTACGTCCCCGACCCGTCCGCCGCCACCACCGGGGAGGAGACGCGCCGCCGGATCGTCGAGGTCGTCGCGTCCCGGTTCCGGGTCCTGGCCGCCCGCGTCATCCCCCTGGCCGAGGCCGAGCTTCCACGCACCTCCAGCGGCAAGATCCAACGCTCCGAACTGGTCGCCCGTATCCTCCGGGGCGACTACGGCGACGCGGGCACGGCCCCGGTGACCGTCCCCGACTGCCTCCACCGTCCCCGCTGGCTTCCGCTTCCCGCCATCCCCCGGACGCCGGCACCGGGACCGCGCGTCATCCTCGCCGACGACATGGGGGTGGCCGAGCGGCTGGACCGCTCCGACGGGGACGTCCTGGTCTGGGCGGGCGCAGGGTTCGAGGAGCGCCCGGACGGCTACGTCGTCAACCCCGACTCCGACGCCGACTGGTCGCTCCTGCGCGCCCGGCTGTCCGACGCCGGTCTGCGCTGGACGACGCTGGTCCACCTGTGGGGCTACCTTCCCGTCCCCGATCTGGACGGCGCCGAGGAGGCCGTCGAGGAGGCCCTGCGACGCTGCGGCTGGTTCCTGCTGTCCGCGGCCCGCGCCCTGTCACCGTTGGCGGAGGAACGGGGAGCCAGGCTCGTCACGGTCAGCCGGCAGTTGCACCGGATCACCGGCGCGGAACAGGTGTGCTTCCCCGCGGGTCTCACCCCGGTCGTGGCGGCCGTGCTCGCCGCGGAGACCCCCCACCTGCGCGCCCTCCACGTCGACCTGCCCGGAGACGACCCCGACGCCGACGCCGCCGCGCTGCGTTCCGCGATGGGATTGCGCGCCGACGCGGCCGAGATCGCCTGGCGTGACGGCCGGCCCCACGGCCTGGCCCTGTCCCCGGTCAAAGAGCGCACGGAGCCGCGCGACGCGCTGCGGCGAGGCGGACGCTACCTGGTCGCCGGGGGAGCCGGCGGGATCGGGACGGTGCTGCTGGACGATCTGGCCCGGCGCTACGACGCGCGCTTCCTGGTGGTCGGCCGCAGCGTCACCGCCCACGAGGAGGGGCGCCTGCGCCACCGCCCCGTCGACGTCTGCGACATGGCCGGGCTGCGCAAGGCGGTCGAGGACGCCGAGACGGAGTGGGGCGGCCCGTTGACGGGCGTCCTCCACCTGGCGGAACAGGGGTACCGGTTCCGGCTCCTCGACGAGGAGACCGCCGCCTCCTGGTGGGAGGCCCTGAGCGTGAAGGCGTGGGGGACCTGGAACCTGGCGATGATCGCCAGGGAGCGCGCGGACTGCCACCTCGTCGTCTTCTCCTCGCTGCTGGGCCGCTTCCCCTCCCTCGGCTACGGCGGCTACAGCGCCGCCAGCGGCCTCGCCGACGCCCTGTGCGGCCATCTGGCGGCGCACACCGACGTCCCCGTGCACAGCGTGCTGTGGGGGTCGTGGGACGACACCGGTCTGAACAGGGGCAACCCCTACGCGGTGGCGGCCCGGCAGAAGGGGCTGGTGACCCTCACCGCCGAGGAGGGGCGTCTGCTCACCCGGATGGTGCTACGCCACCCCGGCGGCACCTACCTGGCCGGGGTCAACCCGGCGGCCGAGGCGATGCGCCACCTGGTGGACGGCGACGAGCGGCTGGCGCTGGAACGGCCGGTGGTGGTGGCCGACCGGGCCGACCTCGACCTCCCCGCCCTCACCGACGCCTTCGGCGTCCGCGCCGATGTGACACCGAGTCCCCGCGGCCGGGAGGTCCGGCCGGACACCGACCCCGCGCCCACCGCCGACGAGGAGACCGTCCGCCTCGTCGAGGAGGTGTTCGCCGGCGTGGTGGCGGGTCCGCTGGAACGGGACCGGCGGTTCTACGAGCTCGGCATCGGCTCCCTCCAGATCCTGCAGGTGCACGCGCGGCTGGAGACCGCCCTGGGGCGGGAGATCCCCCGCACCACCATCTTCGAGTACCCCACCATCAACGCGCTGGCCGGCCACCTCGCGGCCGGGGCCGCCACCAACGGGCGAGGTGGGAGATGAGCGAGGACAAGAACCCCGTCGCCCCCCTGGCCATCATCGGGATGGCGGGCCGCTTCCCCGGCGCCGAGGACCTCTCCCGCTACTGGGACAACCTGTGCCGGGGCGTCAGCGCGATCACCGACGTCGAACCCGCCGAGCCCACGCCCGACCACGTGGGGGCCGGCGGCCGGCTCGAAGGCATCGACGAGTTCGACGCCGCGTTCTTCGGCATGACCCCGATGGAGGCCCGGCTCACCGACCCGCAACACCGGCTCTTCCTGCAGACCTGCTACCACGCCCTGGAGGACGCCGGATACCCCACCGAGCCCGCGGGAACGCGGATCGGGGTGTTCGCCGGCAGCGGGATGAACCTCTACCCGCAGCGCTCCTATCTGCTCACCCAGCTCCCGGCCGGCGCCGACGACGACCCCGTGTCCGGGCTGCGCACGGCCATCGGCAACCAGCCGGACTTCCTGAGCACACGTGTCTCCTTCCGCCTCGGGCTGACCGGCCCGGCCGTCGGGGTGCAGACCGCGTGCTCGACCTCCCTGGTCGCCCTCCACCTGGCGGCGCAGGCGATCGCGCAGGGCGACGCCGACATGGCGGTGGTCGGGGCCGCGGCGATCTCCATCCCCCAAGACGGCGGATACCGCTACACGGAGGGGTCCATTCTCTCCCGCACCGGTGTGTGCCGCCCCTTCAGCGCTGCCGCCGACGGGACGGTCGGCGGCAGCGGGGTCGCCGCCATCGTGGTCAAACCCTTGGACGCGGCGGTCGCCGACCGCGACCCGATCCACGCCGTCGTGCTGGGGACCGCGGTCAACAACGACGGGTCCGCGAAGGTCGGCTACACCGCGCCCAGCGTCACCGGCCAGGCCAGGGTGGTCCACGACGCCCTGGCCAGGGCGGGGGTCCACCCCGACGACATCGGCTACGTCGAGGCCCACGGTACGGGGACCGCGTTGGGCGACCCCATCGAGGTCCAGGGCCTCACCCAGGCCTACCGGTCGGCCACCGACCGCACCGGGTACTGCTACCTGGGGTCGGTCAAAGCCAACATCGGCCACCTGGACAGCTGCGCCGGGATGGCGGGGTTGATCAAGGCGGCCCTCGCGGTCAGACACGGGAGGATCCCCGGCCAGATCAACCTCGGCGAGGTCAACCCCGACCTGCGCCTGGAGCAGACCCCGTTCCGCATCAGCGAGCAGACCATCGCCTGGCCCGAATCCGCCCGCCCGCGCCGCGCCGGCGTGTGCTCCCTGGGGGTCGGCGGAACCAACGCCCACGTGGTGCTCCAAGAGCCCCCGGCCAACACGTCACCCCGGTGGGCCGGGCCGGGGGTCCTGCCGTTGTCGGCCCACACCCCGGACGCGCTGGCCCGGCTCGCCGGAGGGTACCGCGACCGGCTGCGCGACGGCGCCGACCCCGGGGCGCTGTTCGCCGCCGCGGTGACCAACGCCAGGCCCATGCGCCACCGGCTGGCGGTCACCGGGTCCTCGCCCGCCGAGCTCGCCGCCGCCCTGGACGGGTACGCCTCGGGGGAGCACCGCGAAGGAGCGCGCTCCGGTCGCGCCATGACCGGTGATGGGACAACGCCGGGAGCCGACGCGCCCGTCTTCCTCTACTCGGGGCAGGGGCCGCACGCGCCCGGTATGGCGCGCGCCCTCTACCACGGCCACCCCGGATTCCGCGCGGTGCTGGACGAGTGCGACGCGACGTACCGCGAGACGTGGGGCGAGGGACTGCGCTCGGTTCTGGTCGACGGCGAGGGGCCCGACCAGTGGACGACCGACCTCCTCCAGCCCGCGCTCTTCGCCTACCAGGCGGCCCTCACCCGGCTCTGGGACGACCTGGGGGTCCGCCCCTCCCACGTGGTCGGCCACAGCGCCGGGGAGTACGCCGCGCTGTGGGCCGCGGGGGCGTTCTCCCTGGAGGACGGGCTCCACCTGGCGGCCGTCCGCGGCCGACTCATGCAGGAGGTCGCCGAGGAGGGCGGCATGCTCGCCGTCTTCGCGGACCCGACCGTGGTCGAGGAGGCGCTGACCCGCCACCCCGGCCTGGAGGTCTGCGTGGTCAACGGGGCCGGCCAGCACGTCGTGGGAGGGGCCGCCGGCGGGGTCGACGCGCTCGCCGAGGACCTGGCCCGACGCGGGGTGCACGCGCGCAGGCTCGCCGCCGGCCGGGCCTTTCACACCGCGTCGATGGACCCGGTGGTGGACCTGTTCGCCGAGCACGCCCAGGACGTGCGCCTGTCCCCCCTGCGCCGCCGCTTCTCCAGCAACCTCGGCGGGCGCAGGCTGGAGGCCGGTGACGTCATCGACGCCGACTACCTGTGCCGCCAGATCCGGGAGACGGCGCGTTTCGACCTGGCCCTGCGTGACGCCGGCCCCACCGGGGCGGGCGTGTTCCTGGAGATCGGCCCGGGGGCGGTCCTGACCGGGATCGGCCGCGGGGAGAGACCGGGGTCCGTCTTCGTCTCCTCGCACGGGCCCGAGGTCTCTCCGGCACAAGACATCCGCGCCGCCCTCGCGCGGTTGCACGCCGCCGGGGTGCCCGTGCGCTGGGGAAACCTCGTGCCCCCCGGCGTCGTGCGCGGGCGGGTCCCCGCCTACCCCTTCCAACGTGAAAGCCACTGGATCGGACCGATGGCGGGGGGACGACCCGCCGGGCCCGCCCCGGACGCTTCGGCGACGACCAGCGAACCGACGGCCACAGGGATGGACATGACGAGCAACGACCACGCCGCCGCGGACCGTCTCCACGAGCACGTCCTCGGGGTGGTGCGCGAACGCGCCGCCCACCACTTCGGCATGGAGACGGACCAGGTGGCGGCGGAGGACGCCTTCATCGACCTGGGGGCCGACTCGCTCGGCATGGTCAACATGCTGCGCGACGTCGAGCAGGCGTTCTCCGTCCGTGTCTCCATGCGCGAGCTGTTCGAGTCCGCGGACAGCGCCCAACGGCTCGCCGAGGCCGTGATCGACCGGCTCTCTCCCGACGAGGCGGAGCGGTTGATCGCCCGGAACGATCCCCGCCCCGAACCCGTCGAGACCGCGGCCCCCGCGCCGACGCAGCCGAGCCGAGACACCGCCCCGCCGGCCCCAGCCGGACCCGTTCCCCCGCCCGCGCCGGTCCTCCCCGCCCCGGCCCCCGCCGCGCCGGCGCCCGTGGCGGGCGCGCCCGGCAGCATCGCCCACGATCCGCCCGCCCCGCCCGCGGACGCGGACGGCGGAATCGAACGCATCATCAGCCAGCAGTTGAGCGTGATGCGTCAGCTCTCGGGGGTGATGGCCGACCAGCTCGCGCTGGCCAGGGCAGGGGGGAGCCAGCCGAGCGCGGCCCAGGAGGCGCGGACGGAACGGCCCGCCGACACCGCCCACAGCGCCGCCGAAACGGCCGCGACGCCCCCGCCAGGGCAACAGCCCCGCGCCCACGGCCCCAGGGTGGCGGTCGGCCGCGGCTCGGGCATGGTGACCGGGCGCTCCTCCCCCGAGCAGCGGCGCCACCTCGACGACCTCGTCCACAGGTACGAGACGGCGACACGCACGTCGAAGGACATCGCCCAACGTCACCGGGGCGCCCTGGCCGACAGCCGGTCGGTCGTGGGCTTCCGCAGCGCCACCAAGGAGATGCTCTACCCGCTGGCGGCCAGGAGGGCGCGGGGATCCTGGATCGAGGACGTCGACGGCAACCGCTACGTCGACATCACCATGGGGTTCGGCATCCTGCTGTTCGGCCACGAACCGGATTTCGTCAACGAGGCCATCCGCAGGCACCTGGACGGCGGTCTGCGGATCGGGCCGAGGAACGTGGAGACCGGCGAGGCCGCCGAACTCCTGACCCGGCTCACCGGGACGGACCGCGCCGCGTTCGCCACCTCGGGGACCGAGGCCAACTCCGCGGCCATCCGCCTGGCCCGGGCCTACACCGGCCGGCACAAGATCGTGATGTTCGAGGGCTCCTACCACGGCCACATCGACTCTCTATTGGCGCGCAGCGTCCGCGACGGGGACGGCCTGCGGAGCGTCCCGGTCTCCAGCGGGATCCCCGACAGCGCGGTCAGCGAGGTGATCGTGCTGGAGTACGGCGCCGCGGAGAGCCTGCGCGTCATCGACCAGCTGGGGCCGCAGATCGCCGCCGTCATGGTCGAACCGGTCCAGAGCCGCAACCCCTCCCTCCAGCCCGAGACCTTCGTCCGCGAGCTGCGCGAGGTGACCCGCAGGCACGGCAGCGTGCTCCTCTTCGACGAGATGCTCACCGGTTTCCGCCCCCACCTCCAGGGCGCCCGGGGCTTCTTCGGGGTCGAACCGGACCTGGCCACCTATGGCAAGGCCCTCGGCGGCGGCTTCCCGATCGGGGCCATCGCCGGCCGGGCCGCCATCATGGACGGCGTCGACGGCGGATACTGGCGCTACGGCGACGACAGCTTCCCGCCGGCGGAGACCACCTTCTTCGGCGGCACCTACACCCAGCATCCGTTGGCGATGAGCGTGGCCCGCGCCGTGCTCAGCCATCTGGAGACGCACAGCCCGCAGTTGCAGGAGCGGCTCAACGCCCGCACCCAGGGGCTCGCCACGACGTTGAACGCCTTCTTCGAGGAGGAGGAGTACCCCGTCCGCGTGGCGCACTTCGGCTCCCAGTTCCGGTTCGAGTACCGGGGGAACATGGAGCTGTTCTTCCACCACCTCCTGCTCAACGGCGTGTACGTGTGGGAGTGGCGCAATTTCTTCCTGTCCACCGCGCACACCGACGAGGACGTCGACCACATCGTCCGAGCGGTGCAGACGTCGCTGCGCGAGATGCGCCGGGGCGGCCTGTTCCCGTCCCAACGACCCGTCCTGGCCGCCGGGGCGCGGCCCGCCGCCGCGCAGGCCACCGCGCCGAGCGCGTCACGGCCCGCCCCCTCCGCCCCCGCGGCGCGGGTCGAGCCCAGGCGCACCGCCGCCCCCGACTTCAGCATCTACTTCTTCGGCGACTACCCCGAGGAGGTGTCCCGCGAGGCCGCCTACCAGTTGATCCAGGACTGCGCCAAGTTCGGTGACGACCACGGCTTCCACGCGGTCTGGCTGCCGGAACGGCACTTCCACTCCTTCGGCGGCATCTTCCCCAACCCCTCGGTCCTGGCGGCGTCACTGGCCACGCAGACCACGCGCATCCGCCTGAACTCGGGCAGCGTGGTGCTGCCCCTGCACAACCCGATCCGGGTGGCCGAGGAGTGGTCCCTCGTCGACAACCTGTCCAAGGGCCGTGTCGGACTGGGCTGCGCCAGCGGCTGGCACGCCAACGACTTCGTCTTCTTCCCCGAGCGCTACGGCCGCCACAAGGAGGTGATGTACGAGCAGATCGAGACGGTCAGGCGGCTGTGGCGGGGCGAGAAGGTCACCGGCCGGTCGGGGACGGGCGAACGCGTCGACGTCGGCCTCCACCCCCGTCCGGTCCAGCCGGAGCTGCCGATGTCCGTGGCCATCGTCGGCAACCCCGACAGCTACCGCATGGCGGCCGAACACGGGCTCGACGTCGTGACCAACCTGATGGGGCAGTCGATCGAGCAGCTCGCCGACAACGTCGCCCGGTACCGGTCGGCGCGGGCCGAGCACGGGCACGACCCCCACACGGGCCGGGTCACCGTGCTGGTGCACACCTACCTCGGTCACGACGTCGAGCAGGCCAGGGCCGCCGCCCGCGACCCGTTCTGCCGTTACCTGCGCTCCTCCCTGTCGCTGTTCGGGCAGACGACGAACAGCCTCGGGTTCTCCATCGATCTGGAGAACACACCGGAGGAGGACGTCGACTTCATGCTCGGCATGGCCTTCGAACGCTACTGCGAGAGCCGGGCCCTCATCGGCACCGCGGACAGCTGCGCCCCCGTGGTGGAGGCGCTGCTGGACGCGGGCGTCGACGAGATCGCGGCCTTCGTCGACTTCGGCCTGCCCCCGCACGAGGTGCTGCGCGGACTGCCCGAACTGGACAGGGTGCGCAGGCGCTACCAGGAGGGCGGCGCGGCCACCTCCGCCAGGCCCCTGGCGGAGGTGGCGCGGGGCGGGCCGAAGGTGACGGACGTGGCCCCGCTGTCGTTCGCCCAGCAGCGGATCTGGTTCCTCGACCGGCTCCTGCCCGGGCGCCCCACCTACACCGAGGCCAAGGCGATCGACCTGCGCGGCCGGCTCGACGTGCCCGGGCTGCGTTCCGCGCTGCGCTACGTGGTCGAACGCCACCCGGCGCTGCGGACGGTGTTCCGGGAGGTGGACGGCGAACCCCGCCAGGTCGTCCTGGGCCACGTGGACCTGGAATGCCAGCTGCGCGACCTCGCCGACGCCGACGTGGACGGGGCCGTGGCGGAGGCGGTCGCGGAGGAGGGGCGCCGCCCCTTCGACCTGGAGGAGGGGCCGCTGCTGCGGGCGCGGATCCTGCGGTTCGCGGACGACCACCACGTCCTGGTCCTGGCGATGCACCACATCATCGTCGACACCGTCTCGGCCCTGGTCTTGACCCGGGAGATCACCGAGGCCTACCGGGCCGGGGCCGAGGGACGCGCGGTGGACCTTCCCGACCCGCGCATGACCTACGTCCGCTTCGCCCGGGAGCAGCGCGAGGCCGTGGCGCAGGGAACGGCGGAGGCGAGCCTGCGCTACTGGGCGGAGCGGCTCGCGGGCCCCCTCCCCGAGCTGCGGCTTCCCCTCGACCGTCCCCGCCCCCCGCTCCCGGTATCGCCGGGCCGGTCCCTGTTCCGCGTGCTGCCCGAGGAGCTGTCGCAGCGGCTGCGGGCGCTGTCCCGCTCACAGAGGGCCACCCTGTTCATGACGCTCGTGGCGGGTCTGGGGGCCGTCCTGCACCGCTTCAGCGGCCAGGACGACATCCTGGTGGGCACCCCGATCGCGGGCCGCCCGGAGGGCACGGAGGACGTCGTCGGCTTCTTCGCCAACACCCTCGCGCTGCGGCTCGACCTGTCGGGGGACCTGTCCTTCCGCGAACTGCTCGGCCGGGTGAAGGACACCCTGCTGGACGCCTACGAGCACGACGACGCGCCGTTCGAGGAGGTGGTCAGGCGGGTCAACCCCGAACGGGACCCCGGCCGCAGCCCGATCTTCCAGGTCATGGTCGAATTCGAAAACGAGGCGATCTTCGAGTTCGACCTCCCCGGGGTCCAGGCGCGGCTGCTCGACGTGGGCGTGGACCGGGCGCCGTTCGACCTCACCCTGTACCTGGCCAACCTGCCCGAGGGCATCCACTGCCAGATCGAGTACAACGCGGACGTCTTCGACGAGCCCACCATCGGACGGATCGCCGACTACCTCCACGACGTCCTGGCCGCCGCGGTCCAGGACCCCGACGAGCGGCTGTCCCACCTGGGCGGGGTGAGCCGGCAGGACCGGAGGCTGCTGCTGGAGTGGGGCGCGGGCGAACCCCGGCCCGAGCCGCCGTGCCCGCACCTGCTCGTCGAACGCCGGGCCGCCGAGCACCCCGACCGCACCGCCGTCGTCGGCGTGGCCGGCGACCTCACCTACCGCGAGCTCAACGCGGCCGCCAACCGGCTGGCCCGACGGCTGCGCGCCGCGGGGGTCGCCCCCGACGACCGGGTGGGCGTGCGGCTCGCCCGCTCCCCCCGGCTCATCGCCGCGCTCCTGGCCGTGGCCAAGGCCGGCGGCGCCTACCTGCCGCTGGACCCCCTCCAGGGGGAGGAACGGCTGGCGTTCATGCTCGCCGACAGCGGCGCCCGGGTGCTCCTCACCGAGGGGGAGACGGCGGCGACGGCCCCCGAGGGGGTCACCGTCCTGCGCGTCGACGAGCCGGCCGGGGCCGAGGCGGAGGGGATCGACGACGGCGACCTCGACTGCGTGACCACCCCCGACAACCTGCTGTACTGCCTGTACACCTCAGGTTCGACGGGACGCCCCAAGGGCGTGGAGATGCCCCATCGGGGCCTGGCCAACCTGGTGGACTGGTACCTGCGCGCCCATGCGCCCGCCCGGACGCTCCAGTTCGCCTCCTGCGGCTTCGACGTGGCCAGCCAGGAGATCTTCACGACGCTGGCCTCCGGCGGAACCCTCGTCCTCGTCACCGAGGAACAGCGCTTCGACCCGCCCGCGCTGGCGCGCGTGGTGCGGGCCCACGGGGTCGAACGGGTCATCATGCCCTTCACCCCGCTCCAGTACCTGCTGGAGGCCCTGCTCGCGGACGGGCCCGCCCCCGCCCTGCGCGAGGTGATCAACACGGCGGAGCGGCTGACCCTCACCGAGACGGTGCGGCGCTTCCTCGCGGCCAACCCCGACTGCGCCCTGTACAACGAGTACGGGCCGACCGAGACCCACGTCGTCACCTCGCACCGGGTGGACGATCTCGACGACCGGGTGCCACCGGTCGGGCGCCCGATCTCGGGCACCACCATCCACCTCCTCGACCAGGCGCGGCGGCCGGTGCCGGTCGGCGCGGTCGGCACGATCCATGTCTGCGGGGCCGGGGTGGCGCGCGGCTACCGCGACCGTCCCGAGGAGACCGGGCGGGCGTTCGGCGAGGACCCCTTCGCGCCCGGAGCGGGACGGCGCATGTACCGGACCGGCGACCTGGGGCGGTGGCGCGCCGATGGGACGCTCGAATACCTGGGCCGAGACGACGGTCAGGTGAAGATCCGCGGCTGGCGGGTGGAACCCGGAGAGGTCGAACACGCGCTCAACGGCCTGGACGCGGTCCGCCAGGCCGTGGTCCTGGCCCACGAGGACGCAGACGGCGGGACCTATCTCGCCGCCCACGTCGTCCTCGCCGAGGACGCCGGCCTCGACCCGCAGACCGCGGGGGAGCGGGTGGCCGCGCTGCTGCGCGAGCGGCTTCCGCACTACATGATCCCGCGCGCCTGGGCGTTCCCCGACGCGTTGCCGACGAACGTCAACGGGAAGGTCGACCGCGGGGCGCTGCCCGCGCCCGCACCCGCGGAGGACGAGGGCGTCGCCTCCGAGGGGGAGCGCATCGGACGGCTCAGGAAGATCTGGGAGAGCCACCTGGGAGTGTCGGGGATCGGGCCGGACCGCTCGTTCTTCGAGGTCGGCGGGCACTCGTTGCAGGCGGTCGGCCTGCTCAACAGGGTCCGCGACGAACTGGGCGTGCAGGTCACCCTCACCGAGTTCTTCCAGCGGCCGACCATCCGCGACATGGCGGCGCTCGCGGACCAGGGCCGCGAGCGGACCGACGGGGACCTCCGCCCGGCCACGCGGGTCCAGGGGGTGCTGTGAACCTCGACGAACTCCTGCTGTACCTGCGGGAAGAGGACGTCCGCCTCGCCGAGCGGGACGGACGGCTGGCCTTCGACGCCCCCGAGGGGGCGCTCACCGACACCGTGATGACCGCGCTGCGCCGGCACCGGGACGCCCTGCTCGAGTGGGTCGCCCGGGAGGAGACGGCCCCGTGGTCGAGCGGCCCGGCGACCTGGATGCAACGCCACCTCGCCGACCGGCACGCCCTCACCGAGAATCCGGCGACCTGGAACGTCTCCTACCGCCTGAACCTGTCGGGCGGGCTCGACGTCACAGCCCTGGAACGGGCGGCCGAACTCCTGGCCGAACGCCACGACGTGCTGCGCACCCGCTTCCGCAGGTACGCCGGCGGCCTCGTCCAGGAGGTCCTTGCCACAACCCCGATCCGCCCCGTCCTCGTCGACCTGCGGCCCGCGAACGGCCGGGAGGCCGCGCCGCAGCGCGTCGAGGAGTGGTGCCAGGCCACCGCGCAGGAACCGTTCGAGATCGACGCCGGACCGCTCGTCCGCCTCCCCCTGGCCCGGGTGGGGGAGCGGGAGTGGGTGCTCATGCTGGTCCAGCACCACATGATCACCGACGCCGTCTCGGTCGCCGTCGTGCTGAACGACCTCGCCCGGTTGTACACCGCCACGGTCCGTGGACGCGCGCCCTCCCTGCCCCCGCCGCGGACCCGGCTCGTCGACTACGCCAGATGGCAGCGGCGCCAGCTCCAGGGGGCTGAGGGGGAGCGGCTGGCGGACTACTGGCGGCGCCAGCTCGCCGGCGCCGACCTCTCCCTGCCCCTGCCCGGCGACCGGCCCAGACCCGACCGGCTCTCCGGGGCGGGCGCGGTGGTCACGATGGCGATCGAGCCGTCGCTGACCGACCGCCTGGAGGAGTACGCCAGGTCGCGGCGGGTGACGCTCTACACGGTGCTGTTGACCGCCTTCGGGCGGCTGCTCGCCGACCTGACCGGCCGCCACGAGGTCGTGCTCAACGGCAACTCGGCCAACCGCGACCGCGGCGAGCTGGAGGGCCTGGTCGGCATGCTCGTGACCTCCTTTCCTCTCCGGCTCGGCTTCGACCCCGCGCGCACGGCCGACGAGACCGTGCGCGCGGTGGGCCGGACCGTCGCGGGCGCTCTCGACCACCAGGCGCTGCCCCTGCCGCTCATGCGCGAACTGCTCCGGTTCCAGGACCGGCCCGGCGGGGACCGCTACGCCCAGTCCTGGTTCGTCCTCAACCCCGCCGATCCCGGTGGCCTGGAACTGCCCGACCTGCGCGTCGAGGTGGAGGAGGTGCCCATTCCCGGGGCCCGGTCGGATCTGGGGGCGCTGGTCGTCCCCGACAACGGGCTGCGAGTCCTGTGGGAGCTGTCCACCGACTTCCTGTCCACCGCGACGGTCGAGTCGTGGGTGGGGCGCTACCGCGCCCTGCTGGAAGGGCTCCTCAAGGATCCGGACAGGAAGGTGACGGAGTGGCGCTGACACACGACCCCTGGCACTCGGCGGGTGACGCCTCCGACCCGCGTCTGCACCTCGTCTGCCTGCCCTACGCGGGAAGCCTCGCGCCGCCCTTCCTGGACTGGGCCGCGCTGCTCCCCTCGGGCGTGGAGCTGCTGTCCGCCCGCCCGCCCGGCCGGGGCGCGCTGCGGGGCGGGCCGGCGCCGGCGACGATCCCGGACGTGGCCGAAGCCCTGGTGGACCCGCTCCTGGAGCGCCTGCGCGGACCCTTCGTGCTCTTCGGCCACAGCATGGGAGCGCTGATCGCCTTCGAGCTGGCCCGGGTCTTCGAGGACCTGGACGCCGGGCCGCGGCACCTGTTCGTCTCCAGCTACCGCGCTCCGCAGCTGCCGATGGGGCGACGGCAGTTCCACCTCGCCCCCGACGCCGAGCTGGCGGCCCATCTCGACGTCCTCTCCGACGGGGCGCTCGGCGCCTGCCCGGACTCCTCTCTGGTGCCGATCCTGCGCGGGGACCTGCGGTCGTGCGAGACCTACGAGTTCGCCGGCGATCCCCTCCTGCGGACCCCCGTCACGGCCTTCCACGGTGCCGCCGACCCGCTGTTCTTTGCCGCCGAGGTCCGCGGGTGGCGGGAGGTGACGCGAGCGGCGTTCGAGTTCGTCGAGCTCCCCGGCGGCCATTTCCACCTGCACGCGACGAGACGGGAGGTGCTGGCGCGGATCCTCCGCGCGGGGGACGCGCCGTCCGGGCCGCCCGCCGGCCGGCGGGCGACCCCGAGGGTGGGAGAGGCGATGGCGCCGGACCGGGAATGACCTTCTTCCATGCCTCGCGCGCGCCGGCCGGTCCGGACCGTGGACGGGCGGGCCGAGGGCGCCGAGGCCCGCACGGCGGGCCGTCCCCCGCCCACCGGCCTCCCGCTCCACGAACGGGCGAGACCGTTCCCGAGGCCGGCACGTCCGCCGATCCCCGAGCCAGGCCGACATCCATGGTGTCGGTTCCCCGCCCGCCGTGGTCCGGTGCCGGGACCGGTGCACAACGTGGTCGACTACCGTGGGGAGGTGTGCGACGACACCCGGCCCCGCCCGAACGGGCGTCCCGTCGGTCAGGTCACCGCCGTCCGCGACCAGCGGGCTGCTGCCGGCGCGTTCACCGCGCCGCGTGGTACCGCCCGTTCCCCGCGTGGACCTCCCCCACCGTCGAGGATCGCCGTCGACACCTCCGAGGGCGGCCCGCAGGGCCGCACGGCCCCTTCGCCGGGCGAGCGGGCCGCCGGACGGGACGGAGCCTCGCGGCCTTCCCAGCGGCCGGCCGCAATGGCCCGACGTGGGTGTTGACGTCTCCGTTCCGTTGGAACCCGACCGAGAAGAGGATCGTCCGTGATCGAGTTGAAGTCCGCGCGGGAAATCGAGCGCATGCGTGTCACCGGGGAGTTCGTCGCCCAGGTTCTGACCGAACTCGGCGAGCGGGCGGACGTCGGCGTCAACCTCCTCGACCTGGAGCGGCACGCCCGTGACATGATCCGCCGGCGCGGCGCGGAGTCCTGCTACTGGGACTACGCCCCCTCCTTCGGAAAGGGACCGTTCCGCAACGTCGTGTGCCTGTCCGTCAACGACGCGGTCCTGCACGGGCTGCCGCACGACTACACGCTCCGCGACGGAGACGTCCTCAGCATGGACATCGCCGTCGGGATCGACGGCTGGGTGGCCGACTCGGCCCGGACCGTCATCGTCGGGGCGGCGGCGGAGGAGGACCTGAAGCTCGTCGAGGCCACCGAGGTGGCCCTGGAGGCCGCCATCGAGGCCGCGCGTCCGGGGAACCGCCTCGGGGACATCTCGGCCGCCATCGGCGCGGTCGCGGCGGGATACGGCTACCCCGTCAACACCGAGTTCGGCGGTCACGGGCTGGGGCGCACCATGCACGAGGAGCCCCACGTGCCCAACAAGGGCCGCGCGGGCAAGGGGCTCAAGCTGAAGGCGGGCATGACCCTGGCCCTGGAGCCCTGGTTCGCCCGGACGACGGACCGGATCGTGTTCGACCCCGACGGCTGGACGATCCGCTCGGCCGACGGTTCCCGGGGCGCGCACTCCGAGCACACGGTCGCCATCACCGAGGACGGTCCCCTCGTCCTCACCCGGCGCGAGGAGACCCCGCGGGAGCGGGGGGAGGAAAACGCCCGGTCCGTCTCGGCCCGGTAGCGGATACGGGCGAAGACCCGGTTGCCCGCGCCCCCTGCGACTTCGCCGCTTTGGAAGCCCGATCCCCGGGGAGGCCCCCCTCGCGTGCCGCGGTGGGGGCGCCCGGACCCCCGACGAGGGTCCGGGCGCCCTGTTACCGGCTCACAGGGACCCGAGACGCGCTTCGGCCTCCTCCCGCGCGGCGCGGAGGGCCGCGTCGAGGTGCTCGACCTGACGCCCGCCGGCGCTGGCCGTGGTACCGCGTCCCCCGGCGCCTCCGCCGATCATCGCGGCGGCCCTGGTCAGCAGATCGCGCGCGTTCGTCCCGTTCTCGGCCAGCCGGTTACCAATGGCGACGCTCAACGCGGCCTTGCCCTCGGCCTCGGTGGCGAGGACGACCACACCCGTTGCGGACCCGCGGCGCTGGAGCACCGACGCGGCGACCGTGCGCAGCTCGTCCCGTTCCACCTCGTCGACGCGGGAGACCACCAGCCAGCCGCCACCGGACGCGCGCGCCCGCCCGGCCAGCCGCTCGGCGATGCCCTCCAGTTCCCGCCTGCGCAGCTCGGCGAACTTCTTCTCGGCGTCGGCCAGCGCGCTCAGGCGTTTGGTCAGCGTGTCGACCGCCGCGTCACGGCCGACCCCCAACAGGCCGGTCAGCTCGTTGAGCAGCATCCGTTCCCGGTCGAAGTGGCGCAGGGCGTCTTGGCCCGTCAGCGCCTCGATCCGACGCAGGCTCGAACCGATCGAGGACTCGCTGAGGATGTGGACGGGCCCGATGGCCGCCGCGTTGTCGACGTGGGTTCCCCCGCACAGTTCGCGGGAGAAGTCGCCGATGTCGACGACGCGCACCACGTCCCCGTACTTCTCGCCGAAGAGCGCCATGGCCCCGGCCGCCTCGGCCTCGGCCCGGCTCGTGTGCCAGACGCGGACCTTGGGCTCGTCCAGGATCGCCTCGTTGATGAGGGTGGAGATGTCGTCGATCCGGTCCTGGTCGAGCGCGGAGAAGTGGGCGAAGTCGAACCGGAGGCGGCCGGGGGCGACCAGGGACCCCTGCTGGCGAGCGTGGTCTCCCAGGGTCCTGCGCAGCATGGCGTGCAGGACGTGCGTGGCCGAGTGCGACCGCGCCACGGCCGCGCGGCGGTCGGGATCGACCTCGGCGCGCACCTCCTCTCCGATCCGCACCGAACCCGACGCGACGCGGCCCTTGTGCACGGTCAGTCCCACGACGCCGGCACGGGTGTCGCGGACCTCGACGAGCGCGCCGTCGCGGCCGCGGATGACTCCCGCGTCACCGACCTGCCCGCCGGACTCGGCGTAGAAGGGCGTCTGGCGGAGCACCACCTCGACCTCCTGGCCCTCGTCGGCGTGCTCGACCAGGTCGCCGCCGACGATGAGGGCCGCGATCGTGCTCTCGGCGGTGGTGGCGTCGTAACCGACGAACTCGCTTGCCCCGAACCGGGCGGCGACGTGTCGGTAGGCCTCCAGCCGCGCCAGCGCCGCCCCGGTGCGCTCCTTGCCGCTCTGTTTGGCGCGGCGCTGCTGTTCCTCCAGGAGGGCGGTGAAGCGCTCCCGGTCCACCTCCAGGCCGGCCGCGCCGGCCGCCTCCGTCGTGAGGTCGACCGGGAAACCGTAGGTGTCGTGCAGCTCGAAGGCGGTGTCCCCGGACAGGGACGAGGAGCCGGTGTCACGCGCGCGCTCGATCGCCGCCTCCAGCAGCCGCGTCCCCTGGCGCAGGGTGCGGTTGAAGGTCTCCTCCTCGGCGGAGACGACCTGTTCGATCAGGGAGGACTGGGTGGTCAGCTCCGGCCAGTCCTCGCCCAGATTGCCCACCACCGAGGCCGTCACCTCCGCCAGCACGGGCCGGTCGATGCCGAGCAGACGGGCGTGGCGCACGACACGGCGCATCAGCCGGCGCAGGATGTAGCCGCGCCCTTCGTTGGAGGGCAGGACACCGTCGGCGATCAGGAAGGCGATCGACCGGGCGTGCTCGGTGACGACCTGGAAGGACACCGACTCGGGTGAGCCGTCGTGTCCGGGGAAGCGCCGGCCGGCCAGCTCCTGCGTGGCCTCCAGGGTGGGGGCGAGCAGATCGGTCTGGCAGACCGTGTCGACCCCCTGCAGGATCGCGGCGAGCCGGTCCAGACCAAGGCCCGTGTCGATGTTCTTCTTCTGCAGGTCGCCGAGGACGGCGTAGTCCTTCTTCGCGGGACCCTCGCCACGCAGCTTCTCCATGAACACGAGGTTCCACAGCTCGACGTAACGTTCGTCGTTCACGGCGGGGCCGCCTTCGGCGCCGAAGGCGGGGCCGCGGTCGTAGCACAGCTCGGAGGAGGGGCCGCACGGGCCCGGAACCCCCATCGACCAGTAGTTGTCCTCCACGCCGAGCCTGTGGATGCGTTCGGCCGGCACGCCGATCGAGCGCCATATCCGCGCGCTCTCGTCGTCGTCGAGGTAGACGGTGATCCACAGCCGTTCGGGGTCCAGGCCGTAGCCCTCGGTGAACAGTTCCCAGGCCCACGCGATCGCCTCGGCCTTGAAGTAGTCGCCGAAGGAGAAGTTCCCCAGCATCTCGAAGAAGGTCGCGTGACGGGTGGTGCGGCCGACGTTGTCGATGTCGGAGGTGCGCGCGCACTTTTGCACCGTCATCGCCCGGGGGGAGTCGGGCACCGCCTCACCGAGGAAGTAGGGCTTGAACTGGTTCATCCCCGCGTTGGCCAACAGAAGGGTCGGGTCGGAGGGGATGAGGGGACTCGACGGAACACGGATATGGCCGCGTTCACCGAAAAAAGCGAAGAAGGTGTCGCGGATTTCCCTGGAAAGCACGGAGGACCTTTCGGAGTCCGGTACGGACGCCAACCGGACCGCACCGCACACGATGGCGGGCGGGTCCTCGCCAAGAGGATCTTGCCCAGGCGGAGTCCGTGGGGAACGACGTCGAAAGAAGAACTCGCCGAGCCGGCCGAGGGAATCAGGCGAGGAGGCTGTCCTCGGATTCCGGCTCGGCGCAGATAGCTCGCCGTCGTGCCAGCAGACCCATGGTGACTTTCCATATCGATGAGCTCGGGAGCGCGTGGAAGCGCACCGTCGCGTTTCGCTCGATCGACTTTAACACGGCCGTCCCTTCACCCGAAGGGGCGGAAAAGCACGGCGACGGAAACGGACTTCGGCGGCTTCGCGATCCCCGCGAGGGGAGGCGGGGCGATCGGTCCCGGCTCCCCGTCGGGAAACGCCCCGGGAACAGGGGGCGTGGCCCGAAGCCTCCTGCGCGTCGGCGGCCACACGCCTGCTGCGCCGCGCCCGCCGCCGGTGTGCGCCGGTGTCCGTCCCGGGGGTGGCGCCGTCACCGCGATCCGGGCCGGCCCCCGGGCGACGCCGAGGTGCCGGTGTGGTCGAGGCGGCGGCGACGGTCGCGCCCGCCAACCCGGTGACCGTTCGTGCCGATGCGGTGGTGAGCCCCACGGGATCGTCTACACCCTGGTCGGCCTCGTACACGTCGCGTCACAGACGAGGTGCGGGCCGGCCCGCCCGGGGCCCGTCCGCCATGGGCGGGGCCGTCGCGGCGGGGCTCACCCCTCCAGGCCGGCGCGGCGCAGGATGCGCGTGACCACATCGGTCTTGTCGGCGTAGTTCTGCACGTACTGCCAGGTCCGCGTGGCAAGGGAGCGCTTGGTCTCGGCGTAGAGCCGCCGGTCGGCGGCGTCGGCGCGCAACCGGTCGCGAAAGAGCAGCATCCGGTCGATCTCGGGACAGCCGTGGGACAGCACGTGCAGGTTGGCCGAATCGGCGCTCGGGTCGAGACCCTCCTTGCGGAGCAGGCGATGCTCGTACCAGGACGGTTCGCGGATGACGAGCGCGAAGCCCACCTCCGCAAGGCGAGGGACATAGGCCGCCTCGTCGGCCGAGTCGGGGACGATCAGCAGCATGTCGATGACGGGTTTGGCGGGCAGTCCCGGCACGGAGGTGGAACCCACGTGCTCGACCCGGTGGTCGAGACCGTCCAGACGCTCGGCGATGGGGGCGGCCTCCCGCGCGAAGACCTCGGGCCAGCGCGGATCGTACTCGGCGAGGCTGATCCGGCCGTTCAACCTGGGGG
This sequence comes from Marinactinospora endophytica, assembly GCF_054780875.1. Lineage (NCBI taxonomy): Bacteria > Bacillati > Actinomycetota > Actinomycetes > Streptosporangiales > Nocardiopsidaceae > Marinactinospora > Marinactinospora endophytica. Next base: position 779,117 of record NZ_BAAGVM010000001.1, read on the forward strand.
CCGCTCCGACGTTCGCGGCCTCGATCTCCTCCGGGGTCATCGGCCGGTGGGGGGCGTCTCGTTCCTGGTCGCCCGGAGCGGACATGAGGGGCTCCTGTCCTCGACGGTACGGGTCGGCCCCCAGTATCCCCCGGGACCGAGGGGCCATCCGCGCCTGCCGCGCGCCGGTGGAGGGCGGCGTAGGCTCCGGGGCATGCACGGCACCCTGACGGAACACGCCCGCTGCCTCTACGGAGACGAGTACCGGCCCGTACCGGAGTGCGACCTCGACCACCGGGAGCATGCCTTCGTCGAGGAGTTGACCTTCGCCGACGCGGATTCGATCCTGACCATGCTACGCGAGCTCTGCCCCCACCTGGTCGACGGGTACCTACCGGTCTGGATCCGCAACCTCTCCTACCGGCTGGTGCTCCTGCAACGGCCACAGGACCCCGCGCTGCTGCGGGAGGCCGCCGAGAGCCTGTGGCTGCACGGGCCGGACTGGGACGACATCGCGATGGATCTGAGAAGGGGGGGCGCAGGCGCTGGAGTCGCGGTGACCACGGCCCGAACGGGGCCGGGGCGACGGAGCCGAAGGGGGCGGGACGAGGGCCGGTTCCGGCAACCGCGGGATGTGCCGACCCAGGTTCATCGGACCGAGGCCGATGGCGACGCCCGGGTTTCCAGGCGGTCGCCCCGAATCCACGGGTTTTCCGCGGTGTCGAGTATGGAGAGGACCGACCCCATGGGCTCCCAGCGCGTCCAGGTGGCACAGCAGCTTCCCGAGGCCTACGCCGAGCCGGCCGAGATCGGCGAGATCGTGGGCGGGGTCGTCGGCACCGACCTGCTCACGTTGATCCGGCTGCGCGCCTCCTGGCTGAACGGGTGCGCCTTCTGCGCGGACCTGCACGCCCACGAGGCGCTCAAGGCCGGTCAGTCCCCACAGCGGCTTGTGCTCATCGGCGTCCGGCGCGAGGCGGCGGGCCACCTCACCGAGGCCGAACGCGCCCTCCTGGAGCTGGTGGACGCCACCACCAGGCTCGGCGGGCAGGGGTCCCCGACGGGGGTCTACCGACGCGTGGCCGACCACTTCTCCGAACGGCAGGTCGCCGCGTTCCTCATGGCCATCGGGCTGATCAACCTCTACAACCGGTTGGGGTCGCCACCGCCATGGCACCGCCCCGGCGCTGAGGACGCCGTCCCCGGCCGAAGGCGGGCGCGGCGACGGCGTCCCTCACGGCACGCCGGAGGCGTCGGGGCCGGGACGGACCCGGACAGGTCACCGGGGGCGCCGGCCCTGCACCGAGTAGATGACGCAGGAACAGGCCCGAAACCCCGGGTCGGCCAGCAGGGTCCGGACCTCGGCGAGCCGCTGGTCGGTCAGCCCTTCGCGCAGGAACGCCTCACACAGGTGGCGGGTGTGGTGGGAGATCAGGTGGACACCAGGGGAGTCGGCGTCCCACATCTCCACGTGAGGCCGCGGATCGACGTCGACCAGCCCGGCCCGGAGCATCGCCTCGGCGCTGTGCCCCACGCGGGGTCGGCCCCGGCCCGGAGCATCAGGCGGATCTCGGCCTCCAGGAACTCCTCGAACAGATCGCGGGCTTCGGCGAGAGCGGGGCCGTGGGCTTTAGGCACGGGGAGACGTCCGGGGTGGCGGTCCGGCGGCCGGACGCGGATCGGGAGCGCTCCCGATCCGCGTGGTCGGCTCCGCCGGACCTTCACGCCCACCGATCACGCGGAGGCGGCGGACGATGGCGCGGGTCGGTTCAGCCGCGCGGGGTGCAGGTGGGGACGGGGACCTGGTTGGTGCCGTTGTGGGAGGCGGTGAAGCCGAACGACGCGGACTGCCCCGCCGGGAGGTGACCGTTGTAGCTCTTGTTCACGGCGGTGACCACGCCGCCGTCGACGGTGACGTCGGCGTTCCACGCCTGGGTGATCTGCTGGCCGTTGGCGAAGGTCCAGGAGACCTGCCAGCCGGTGACGTCCTCGACCGCCGTGACCTCGACCTCGCCCTGGAAGCCGCCGCTCCACTGGTTGACGACCTCGTAGACGGCGGTGCAGCCGCCCTCGGGCTCAGGGGAGGGATCGGGCGAGGGGTCCGGAGAGGGCTCGGGGGAGGGGCCGGGCCCGTCGTAGACACTGGCGATCTCGGCGGTCTCGACGATCCCGTTGGGGCCGTTGAACAGCCGCTCACCCCACGCGGTCAGACTGTCGGGGTTGAAGTCGTCCACCAGGTCGAGGTACTCCACCCCGCCGCCGTTGCCGCTGTAGGACCAGCCCAGATAGCCGATCTGCAGCTCCTCGGCGGTGGCCAGGATGGCGTCCTCGTCGGGGTTGCCGTCACTGTGGTTGTGGCCGAACTCGCCGACCATGATCGGCAGGCCGGCGTCGACGTAGGAGGTCAGGTAGCTCTCGATCTCGGCGGCGGTGTCGTAGACGCCGTACATGTGCACGTCGAAGACGAGGTTGGCCGCGGGGTCGCTCTGGAAGATCTGCTGGGCGTTGTCGCGCATGGTGAACGACCAGTCCTGTCCCCAGTTGGGGGCGTCGACCACGATGGTGTGGTCGAACCCGGCGTCGCGCAGCCTGTCGATCGCCTGCGTGGTGGCGCCGGTCCACTGTTGGTAGTCGGTGTTGCCCCACGGCTCGTTGCCGATGTTGAGCAGCACGTAGGCTTCCTGGCCGGTCAGGACGTCTTGGATGTCGATCCAGTAGTCCACCGCCTGGTCGAGGCTGGCCGCGGCCCCCTCCTCGCCGTAGCCGGTGGTGTCGTGGACCTCCAGCACGCAGATCAGCTTGTTGGCCTTGCACTCGGAGATCACGTTGGCGACGTCGGCGGCCTCGCTGCGGGTCCAGCGGTGCCCGCTGCTCAAGACCACGCGCACCGAGTTGGCCCCGAGGTCGGCGATCTCGGCGAAGGATTCCGTCTCGTGGGTGAACCAGGCGTGGGGGTGGTTGACCCCGCGGAAGACGAAGTCGTTGCCGTTGGCGTCGACCAGGCGGCCGTCGCGGATCTCGAAGCCGGTCTCGGCGTGGGCCGGCTGGACGACGAGGAGGAAGGAGAGTAAGAGGGTGGCCACCGCCGAGGCGATGATGGCGAGGCGGGTACGCATGGATGGGCTCCTAGGCGAGGATGTCGTCACGGGCGTTGAGCCGGAACGTGAACAGACGTACTGGCCGGCCGGCTCCGTTCGGGTTCAGGGGACGGGCGCACCATCAGGCGGGCGGGCCGCATGGTCGCGGGAGGCATCGCGTGGCCGACACGTCGGCGGTGCCCTGGGCATCCGGTTTCGGGAGCGCTCCCAAAAGCGCGTCGTCGCCGCCTGTTCCGCGCGCGAGGCGGCCGGTACGTCATGGGGGCGCGGCGGCCTTCCGCGCGAGCGGACCCGCCCGGCGAACGCCGAGCCGTCGTGCTCGCCGAGGATGAGCGCGAGGGTCCGTTCGGCCCGCATGAACTTCCTCCTGCGGTCTCGCCGCCGTTACACCGCCTTAATGTAACCAGAATCGGCGCCCGCGGACAGAGGGGAAAGTGATCTGGATCACCGTAGTGAATCTACAAGGTAAAGGAGGCGGGAAGAGGGAGGTGAAACGTCAAGGATGTGATGGGCCCTCCGGGGGAGAGGTGAAAATTCCGCCGAAAATTATCTGAGAAGGCGCGACGCGTCGCGGGTGGGCCCTCGCCGAGGTGTCGAGGGGTGGCTCCGAGGGCGCTGACGGAGTGGTGCGACCTCCCCGTGGACCAGGGGAGCGAGTCCCGTCGGGTCGTGGAGGTCTTGGGGAGCGGCTTTGGGGCCCGGGTGTCCGTCGCCGTTCCCGGGCGAGGGGGCCGGCCCGTCCGGGTGGCACGGCGCCGAGAGTGGTCGGCCGGCGCGCGCCGGGGCGGGGCGTTGGACGGGTTTCGAAGTGGGCCGTTCCCCGCCGTCTTTTGAGACACTTATGTCGCAAAAGAGCTAGGATTGTTTCATGACATCGGATCGTGACCAACTTCTCCGCGCCGCGGCGGACCATCTCGCCCGCCGCCCCAACGCGACTCAGGACGAGATCGCCAAGGCGATCGGGATCAGCCGGGCCACCCTGCACCGGCACTTCGCCGGGCGCCGCGAGCTGCTGGCGGCGGTGGAGGAGTCCGCCGTCACCCGGATGGACGAGGCCCTGCGCGCGGCCCGCCTGGAGGAGGGGACGGCCACGCAGGCGCTGCACCGCCTGACCACGGCCTGCGAACCGGTCGCCCCCTTCCTGGCGCTGCTGTACACCCAGGGCCAGGACATACCCGAACAGACCCATCCGGGCTGGGAGGACATCGACGAACGGATTCTCGAACTGTTCCGGCGCGGCCAGCGCAGCGGGGAGTTCACCCCCGACCTGTCCGCGGCCTGGCTCACCGAGGCCTTCTACAGCCTCGTGGCCGGCGCGGCGTGGTCCGTCCAGAGCGGGCGCGTCGCCGCCCGCGACTTCCAGCACATGATCACCGACCTGCTGCTGCACGGCGTCGCCTCGGCCGGCAGACCCTCCAGGGAGACGGACCGATGACCACCGCCCCGAGCTCTTCCGACATCCGGCAGCGCCGAGGACGCTGGTGGGCCTTCAGCACCCTGGTCCTCGCCGTCCTGCTGATCGCCGTCGACGGCACCGTGCTGGGCATGGCCACCCCCTTCATCAGCGAGGACCTCGCCCCCACCGGCACCCAGCTGCTGTGGATCGGCGACATCTACTCCTTCGTCCTGGCCGGCCTGCTGGTGACCATGGGCAGCCTCGGCGACCGCATCGGCCGCAAGAAGCTCCTGCTGACCGGCGCCACCGCCTTCGGCCTGTTCTCGGCGCTGACCGCCTACGCTCCCACGGCCGAGGCCCTGATCCTGGGCCGGGCCCTGCTCGGCGTCGCCGGCGCCACGTTGATGCCCTCCACCCTGGCGCTGATCCGCAGCCTCTTCCCCGACCCGGCGGAGCGCAGCACCGCGATCGGCATCTGGGCGGCGGCGACCTCCGGCGGAGCCGCCTTCGGCCCCGTCCTGGGCGGCCTCCTGCTGGAGAACTTCTGGTGGGGGTCGGTCTTCCTGATCAACGTCCCGGTCATGGCGCTGCTGCTGCCCGTCGGCATCAAGCTGCTGCCCGAGTCGAAGAACCCCGACCCCGGTCCGTGGGACCTGCCCAGCGTCGGGCTGTCCATGGTCGGCATGATCGGCGTCGTCTACGCGATCAAGGAGACGGCGGCGCACGGCCTGAGCGCGGGCACCGCGGCCGCGGCCCTGGTCGGCGTTTTCGCCCTGGTCCTGTTCGTCCGGCGGCAGGTCCGGCTCCCGTCACCGCTCATCGACGTGCGGCTGTTCGCCAACCGCGCCTTCTCCGGGGTGATCGGCGCCAACCTGCTGTCGGTTCTCGGCATGTCCGGACTGGTCTACTTCCTGTCCCAGTTCTTCCAGCTCGTCCAGGGTTACAGCCCCTTCGTCGCGGGACTGGCCGAACTGCCCGCCGTCCTCGCGTCGATGGGAAGCGGGCTGGTGGCCGGGTGGTTGGTGCGCCGCTCCTCCGTCCGGATCGTCCTGAGCGGGGGGATGGCGACGATGGGGGGCGCGTTGGCCCTGCTCGTCCTCCTCACCCCCGACAGCGGCTACGCGCTGATGGCCGTGTCGCTGTTCCTCGTCGGCGTCGGCATGGGCCTGGCCTTCGCGGTCGCCAACGACGTCATCCTGTCCAGCGTTCCCAAGAACCAGGCGGGGGCGGCCTCGGCGGTCTCCGAGACCGCCTACGAACTGGGGATGGCCCTGGGGATCGCGGTCCTGGGGTCGATCATCACCGGCGTCTACCAGCGTTTCGAGGTGCCGCCCGGTATGCCCGCGGCGGCCGTCTCCGACGCCCGTGGTTCCCTGGGTGGCGCCGCCGAAGCGGCCGCGGCCCTGCCGGCCGAACAGGCCCAGGCGCTGCTCGACGCCGCGCGGGCCGCCTTCGCCACCGGCCTGGCCTCGGCCGCGGCCATCGGCGCCCTGCTCCTGCTGGCCGCCGCGGCGGCCTCCTGGGTCATGCTCAAGAACCACCGTCCGGGAGAGGGGGCGCCGTCCGGCCACGGGTGACGGCCACGCCCGTACCGGCGTTCCGCCTGCTCCCGGACCTCGACGGTGCTGCCCTGGGCGGCGTCGCACCGACGCCGCCCGGCCTCCCCATGGGGGTGTGTCTCCGGGGAGGAGGGGTGGGCGGGCGCGGCGGCGCCGTGGGCCGGCCTCATCCGGGTGCGGGGGACCGTCCCTCGCCCGCGGCGGCCCGCATCCACCGTGGTCCCACGACCAGCCAGAGCAGTCCCGCCGCCATGCACCCCGCGCCGCAGGCGTAGAACGCGGTCGCCGGAGGGCCGTGCTCCAGCAGGAGGGCGACCAAGGGCGCGCTGACCACGTTGCTGCCGGCGAAGAACACCGCCGACCGCGCGAAGAGGTCGTCCCTGGCCTCCTGGCGCGACGACGCCAGGACGGGGATCACCGAGGAGGTGGTGAGGGCGGCTCCCCGCGCGGCGCCGACCACGACCAGGAGGGACAGCGCGAGCCACAGCGTGTCCGGTAGGGGGAGCAGCAGGGTGAGGGCTCCCAGGGCCAGGCCCGCACCGCCGAAGAGGGCGCTCGTGCCCAGCCGGACCCTTCCCGACAGGTAGCTTCCCAGGATCGCCCCCAGGGTGTGGGAGGCCATCAGGATTCCCGCGTAGCCGGCGTCCAGCCCGAGGACGCCGGTGGCCAGGACCGGCGCGAACAACTGGATGTTGAACCCGAAGACGCAGATCAGGGCGAAGGGGAGCAGGAAGGGCCAGCGGGCCGGGCGCGGGACCGGGGCCGCGTCGGCCGCGCTTCGTTCCGTGCGCTCACCCGGGGCGGTCCTGACGGCCCGACGCACTCGGGCGACCACGACGGCGGCCACGACGCACAACAGCGCGTCCGCGGCGAACCAGATCCACCCTCCCCCCAGGGAGAGGGCGGCCCCGGCCAGCGCGGGGGAGACCAGGCGGAACACGTTGTTCAGCGAGGAGATCCCGGCGTAACGCTCGCGGAAGTCCTCCCGGGGGATGAGGTCGGAGAACAGCGACTTCCAGCCGGGGCCCTGGGCGGCGATGGCGACGGCCAGGAGCAGCCCGGTCAGGGCCGCGGCCGGCAGGTGGTAGCCGAAGGTGAGGTAGCCGGCGACGAAGGCGGCGTCAACGGCGGCCTGGGCGGCCAGCATGGGAACGACCAGGGCCGGCAGGCCGGCCCTTCCGGCCACCGCGCGGAACACGAACACCAGGGCGAGGGCCGGCAGGGCCTGCGAGAACGCCTGCACCCCCAGGCCCACGTAGCCGTCGCCCTCGGCCACCGACAGCGTGGTCAGCAGGAAGAGGCAGCCGAACGAGCTCCCCTGGACCGAGGCGAACGCCAGCGTGAGCCGCCGTGGCGCTCCCTGCCGCCGGCCGGTCGTGGGATGACCAGTGTTCAACGGGTGTCCTTCCGCTCCTCGGAGATGCGGTCGCCCGACCGCGCCGTGTGGGGCCGGGGGCGACCCGCGCTCGTGCGCCGGGGCTCTCCCGGTGGACGCCCCGCCGCTGGACGCCCCGCGCACACCCGTCCCCTCCCAACCGCGCCGCCCGTCCGGGCGGCGGGTGGGGCCGGGCCGCCGCCGGAGCGCACCATGGTGCCCGCGTCGGCCGGGAGGTACGGACGAGGGGCCGCCGGCGCCTCTTGGCATCATGGCAGCGCACCCGTCCGCCGCGGTGGCCGTTGCGCAGGGTGACCGGCAGCGGACACCGACAGGCAGACCGCCGCGGGCGGCGGCGCGTCGACAAGCCCGCGCCTTCGCCGCCGGGGCGACGGACCGGGTTCTCCTCCCCCTAAGCTGTGGTCGGTGAGTCGGCCCGGCGAGCGTGGGGTTCCCGGAGCGGTGAGGTGGCCGGGGCGGGGCGCGCCCGGTCTGGAGGGCGGGTGCAGGTGGTCGAAGGAACCGCTCGGGGACGTGAGACGTCGCGTCCCTCCTCCGCGACGTCGCTCGCCATGCGGATCGTCGACCTGGTCATCCGGCAGGGTCTGGACGAGGGCGCCCACATCACCGAACAGTGGGTGGCCGGCGAACTCGGGCTGTCGCGCTCTCCGGTGCGCAAGGCCCTGGCCTTCCTGGCCGAACTGGGGATCGTGGAGCGGATCCCCAACCGCGGATTCTTCCTGACCCGCTCGGCGTCCTCCCTCGAACAGGTCGACCTGGACGCGGCGTCGGAGGCCGAGGAGGCCGGCTACTTCCAGCTCGTCGACGACCATCTGCGCGGCCGTCTCGCCAGCGAGTTCACCGCGGCCGAGGTCACCCGCCGCTACGGGCTCTCCCCGCGGCAGGCGCAGCGGCTGTTGGCCCGCTTGGAGGGCGAGGACCTGGTGCGGCGCCGTCCGGGACGCGGCTGGGAGTTCCACAAGGTGCTGTCCACGGTCGAGGGACACGACCAGAGCTACCGGTTCCGGATGATCGTGGAGCCGGCGGCCCTGCTGGAGCCGGGTTTCGCCGTGGACGCCGACGCCTTCGCCGAGCATCGCGCCCGTCAGGAGGCCCTGTTGCGCGGGCGGATCCTGACCCTGCCGCGCAGGGAGCTGTTCCGGACCGGGGCGGAGTTCCACGAGATGGTCGTGGGCTGCTCCGGCAACGTCTTCCTGCTGGACGCCCTGCGGCGGCAGAACCGGGTGCGCAGGTTGATCGAATACCGTCACCAGTTCGACCGGTCGCGGCTGGTCGGGCAGGCCAGGGAGCACCTGCGGCTGCTGGAGCTGATGGAGCGGGGGGAGCTCCAGGCGGCCGCCGAACTGCTGCGCGCGCACCTGGACCGGGTGCGCTGGCTCAAGACCGGGATCGGGCCGGAGCCGCCTCCCCCGGTCCTGTAGCCGCGACGGGGGCCGGGGTCCCACGGGGAGGCGGCGCGCGGGGATCACGGCCGGGCGGCGCTCGCCTCCCCTGCCGGCAGGCGCCGATCGGGAGCGGGGGACGTCCCGGGCAGGAAACGGCGTACCACATAGGGCATGGTCCCGCCGTGCCGCAGGTAGGCGACCTCGTGGCGGGAGTCGAGGCGTAGGCGCAGCGGCATCTCCGCCACCGTGGCGCCGCGGCGCCGGACACGCAGCACGACCGTGTTGTGGCCCGCAACCACGTCGTCCAGCCCGTCGATCGACAGGGACTCGTCTCCCCGCAGGTCCAGTTCGGCGGCGCCGCGGCCGGGTGGGAACTCCAGGGGGAACACCCCCATGCCGATGAGGTTGGCGCGGTGGATGCGCTCGAAGCTCTCGGCGATCACGGCGCGGACGCCCAGCAGGGCCTGGGCCTTGGCCGCCCAGTCGCGGCTGGAACCCGCACCGTAGTTGCGGCCGGCGACCACCACGAGGTCCAGTCCGGCTTCGCGGTAGGTGCGGGCGGCGGTGTGGACCGGCTCCACCCGGGAGCGGTCGGCGGTGTAGGCGCGTCCGCCGCCTCCCCGGGACTCCGGTGGCAGCAGGAGGTTGGCCACCGCCGGGTTGGTGAAGGCGCCGCGCAGCATCACCTCGTGGTTGCTGCGCCGGGTGGAGTACTGGTTGAGGTGGCGGGGCGGGGTTCCGGCGGCCTGGAGGTGGCGGCCCGCCGGGCTGTCGGGGGGGATGGCGCCGGCCGGGGAGATGTGGTCGGTGGTGATGTCGTCGCCCAGCCACAGCAGCACGCGGGCGTCGTCGACGCGCAGGCTCCGCGGCGGGTGCGGCTCGACCGCGCTGAGGTAGGGCGGACGCCTGATGTAGGTGGACTCCGGATCCCACGGGAAGAGCGTCGATCCCTCCGAGGTGAGCTCGTCCCAGTGCGCGCCGCCCTCGCGGATGGTGGTGTTGTTCTCCTGGAACATCTCCGGTGTCACCGCCGCGGCGACGAGGGCGGCGACCTCGCTGTCGGCGGGCCACAGGTCACGCAGGAAGACCGGGCGGCCCTCGCGGTCGTGGCCGAGCGGTTGGCCGGCGAGGTCGTGCAGGATCGTCCCCGCCAGCGCGTAGGCCACGACCAGGGGAGGCGAGGCGAGGTAGGCCAGGGAGAGGCTCGGGTTGACCCGGCCGGGGAAGTTCCGGTTGCCCGACAGCACCGCGACGGCCTCGGCTCCGGCCTCGACGAGTTCGGCCAGGCGGGGCTGGAGCGGACCGGAGTTGCCGATGCAGGTCATGCAGCCGAAGCCGACGGTGTGGAAACCGGTCTGCGCCAGCGGCTCCAGCAGGCCGGCGGCCTCCAGGTAGCGGGTGACGACCCGTGAACCGGGCGAGAGCGACGCCTTCACCCAGGGCTTGGCCCTCAGCCCGCGTTCCCGGGCGGCCCGGGCGAGCAGTCCCGCCTGGACCATCAGGGCCGGGTTGGCGGTGTTGGTGCAACTGGTGATGGCGGCGATGGCGACGGCCCCCTCGGGGACCGCCTCCCCGAAGACCGGGTCGGTCTCGCGAGGGCGTCCGGTCGGCGGGACCTCGGCGCGGAAGGAGTCGGGGACCTGGGACAGGCGCAGGCGCTGATCGGGCCGGCGCGGCCCGGCCAGGCACGGCTCCACCGAGGCGAGGTCGAGTTCGACGGTCCGGTCGTAGTCGGGGACCGGGCTGTGCGGGGTGCGCTTGAGGCCCTGGGCGTCGAGGTAGGCGTCGACCACCGCGCGGTGTTCCCGGCTCCGCCCGGTCAGGCGCAGATAGGAGCGCACCTCCTCGTCGTAGGGGAAGAAGGTGCAGGTGGCGCCGTACTCGGGGGCCATGTTCGCGACGGCCGCGCGGTCGGCCAGCGACAGGTTCGCGATCCCCGGGCCGAAGAACTCGACGAACGACTCCACGACGCCGTGGGTCCGCAGGATCTCGGTCAGGGTCAGCGCCAGGTCGGTCGCGGTGACCCCTTCGCGCAGCCGGCCGGAGATGTGGACGCCCACGACCTCGGGGAAGCCGAACAGGACCGGTTCGCCCAGGAGGGCGGCCTGCGCCTGGAGGCCGCCGACCCCCCATCCGAGGACCCCGATGGCGTTGATCATCGGGGTGTGGCTGTCGGTGGCGACGAGCGTGTCGGGGTGCAGCAGCGGGGGGTGGCCGCCGCGGTCCTGCCAGACCACGCGGGCCAGCGTCTCCATGTTGACCTGGTGGATGATCCCCTTGCCCGGGGGGACGACCCGAAAGCCCCGCAGGCTCTGCTCGGCCCATTTGATGAACCGGTAGCGTTCGCCGTTGCGGTGGAAGTCGACGCGGAGGTTGTGTTCCAGGGCCGCGGGCGAGCCGTGTGCCTCGGCGATCACCGAATGGTCCACGGTGAGGTCGGCGTCGATCACCGGGTTGACGGCGGCGGGGTCGCCCCCCAGTTCGGCGACCATGTCGCGCAGGGCGGCGAAGTCGGCCAGCGTCGGCAGGCAGGTCGTGTCGTGCAGCATGATCCGGTTGGGGCGGAACGGCACCTCGCAGGTGCCCGCGCCCGTGTGGACGCGGTCCAGGACCGCGGGCAGTTCCCCGGGGGCCGTGCGGGCGACGTTTTCCAGCAGGATCCGGATCGCGTAGGGGACCGTCTGTAGCTCCCGCCGCGTCATCAACCCCTCAAGCGGGACGTAGCGGTAGTCGCGTCCGGCGATGTCCAGCGTTGCCGTCCCTGGTCGCGCTTCCTCGGTTTCGATCATCGTCGCCTCGCTTCTCCTTCACGCCGACATCGATTGTTCTAAATCGCTGCTAAGTACAATCCATGCTACGCCTCCCGCTGGATCCACCTCGGAGGTGATCGGCTTCTTTCCTGCTCGGCGCTTTTCATTCCGGACGACTCGGGTGGTTGCGGGGTCGTCCGGGTCGCTGGCCGACCACGTGTGTCGCCCGAAGATTGCACTTAAGAGCGAATTCGTACAATATGGCTCCCGTCACAGTGCAGCGAGCCGTGGGTCACGTGTACACGCCCCCGGAGCGGAGCCCGAGAACCCAGCGACACCTGCTCGCACGACAACCGGGAGAGCGATGAAGAGGTCGACCCTGAACCGCCGCGAGATGCTCGCCGGGGTGGCCGGCGTGGCCGCACTCGGCGGCGGCGTACTGGAGGTCCGCAACAGCGAGACGACACGGGAGCGCGCCGGCTCCCGCATCGAAATGGTCGTTCCCGCGGCCGCGGGCGGCGGCTTCGACAGCGTGGCCCGCCAGGCCCAGCACGCGCTGGGGGAGAACGGCCTGGTGCGCACGGTCGAAGTCGTCAACCTGCCCGGCGGCGGGGGGACGGTCGGGTTGTCCCACATGTCCCGCCAGCACGGACGCTCCGACGTGCTGATGATCATGGGCACGTCGATCCTGGGGGGAATCCGGATCACCGGTTCCCCGACCACCCTGGCCGACATCACGCCCCTGGCGAAGCTGGCCGAGGACTACGTCGTCGTGGCCGTGCGCGCCGACTCCCCGGTCCGCTCGTTCCACCAGCTCGCCGACCGCTGGCGGTCCGACCCCCGCCGGATCACCGTCGCCGGGGGCGCCGTGGGGACCGCCGACCACCTGACGGCCGCGCTGGCGCTCCAACGCCTGGGCGCCGATCCCGCGGACCTGAACTACATCGTCTACTCCGGCGACGGGGAGGTGCTGACCGCGCTGCTCTCCCACACCGCCGACGTCGCCGTCTCCAGCCTCAACGGGTTCGCGGCCCAGATCGAGGTCGGCGAGGTCCGCGCGCTGGCCGTCTCCTCGGCGCACCGCCTGCCCGGCGTCGACGTTCCCACCATCCGCGAGTCGGGCCTGGATCTCGACCTGGCCAACTGGCGCGGTCTCGCCGCGGCCCCCGGACTCACCGACGGGCAGCGGCGAACACTCGAGGACCTGGTGCGCGACCTCGTGGAGACCCCGGAGTGGGGTCACAGCCTTCAGCGGTTCGGCTGGAAGGACACCTTCTCGACCGGCGCGGAGTTCGCGGACTTCCTCGCCGGGGAGGACCGGCGGCTCGCCGGGATCATCAAGGGATTGGGGCTGTCATGACCACGGCGGAACCCCTGCGAAGGGAACAGGCCCCGGGAGAACGGGCGCCGTCGGACCCCACCGGGCCCGGCCCGCGCCGGATCCGCTCCGCGCTGGCCGTCCCCGCTGTGACGGCCGTCGTCGCCCTGCTCCTCCTCTCGGGCGGCGCGCTGATGCGGGTCCCCAAGGCGTCGGGGTTCCTCGGCCCGCAGTTCTTCCCCCTGACCGTCGGCGCGCTGCTGATGCTCACCGCGCTGGTCTCGGCCGCGTGGGCCCTGCGACGGGGCTCGGCGCGGATTGGCCGAGGAGGGACGGGCGGCGGGCGGGACACCGCCGAGCCCCCCTCGCCGCGCGGCGACTGGCGCACCCTGACGACGATGGCCGCGACCCTCCTGGCGCACCTCGCCTTGCTGCAGCCCTTGGGCTGGCTCCTCTCGGGAACGCTGCTGTTCTGGGGGATCAGTCACGCCCTCGACCGGCGGCACCCCCTGTTCGACCTGTGCGTCGCCGCGGCCCTGGCCGGGGTGGTGCAGCTCGTCTTCTCCGGCCTGCTGGAGGTCGCACTGCCCGCGGGACTTCTCGGAAAGGTCCTCTAGCCCATGGACTCGCTCTCCCTGCTGCTGTCGGGGTTCGCCGACGCCCTCACCCCCGCCAACCTCATGTGGTGCCTGGCCGGTGTCGTGCTCGGCACGGCCGTGGGCGTCCTGCCCGGGCTCGGCTCCTCCATGGCGGTCGCCCTGCTGCTGCCGCTCACCTTCCTGCTGGAGCCCACCGCGGCCTTCATCATGTTCGCCGGCATCTACTACGGCGGACAGTTCGGCGGTGCCACGACGTCGATCCTGCTCAACACGCCGGGGCAGAGCTCGTCGATCGTCACCGCCTTCGAGGGGCACGCCATGGCGCGCAGCGGACGCGCCTCGCAGGCCCTGGCCGCCGCCGTGGTCGGCTCGTTCGTCGGCGGGATCGTCGCCACCACCGTCGTCGCCTTCTTCGCCCAGCGCATGGTGGCCTTCGCGCTCGGCTTCGGCCCCGCGGAGTACTTCGCGCTGGCGATGCTCGCCTTCGTCTCGACGGCGGCCGTGGTCACCGCCTCCCCTCTGCGCGGGATCGTGGCCCTGGGCATCGGCATCGCCATCAGCGTCGTCGGCATCGACGACCAGAGCGGCGCGGTGCGCATGACCCTGGGGGTCTCCCACCTCCTCGACGGCATCGGCATCGTCGTGGTGACCGTCGGCCTGTTGGCGGTCGGCGAGGTGCTGTACCAGGGGTTCCGTCCCGACGGTGGCGCCCCCGTCCAGGCGATCGCCACCGGGACGCCCTGGCTCAGCCGCGGCGACCTGCGCCGGTCCTGGCTGCCGTGGATGCGCGGCACCGCCCTGGGACTTCCGTTCGGCGTCATCCCGGCCGGCGGGGCCGAGATCCCCACCTTCCTGTCCTACGGCGTCGAGAAGGCGCTGGCCCGCCGACGCGGCAACAGCGAGTTCGGCCGCGGCGCGATCGAGGGGGTCGCCGGCCCCGAGGCGGCGAACAACGCCACGACGGCGACCGCGATGATCCCGCTCCTGGGACTCGGCCTGCCCACGTCGGCCACCGCGGCCGTCATGCTCGCGGCGTTCCAGCAGTACGGGATGCAGCCCGGTCCCCTGTTGTTCGAGAACGAGGGCGACCTCGTCTGGGCGCTGCTGGCGAGCATGTTCCTGGGCACCGTCCTGCTGCTGCTGATCAACCTTCCCTTCGCGCCGCTGTGGGCGCGCCTGCTGCGCCTGCCCCGCAGGCACCTCTACGCCGGCCTCCTGGTCTTCGCCACGGTCGGCGTCTACTCGACCAAGGGGTCGATCTTCGACGTGGGGCTGCTCTACGCGGTCGGAGCCCTGGGACTGTTCATGCGCCGCTACGACATCCCCGTCGCGCCGGTGCTGATCGGCGTCATCCTGGGGCCGCTCGCCGAAGGCGAGCTTCGCCGCGCGATGGCCGCCGGCCAGGGGGACCTCACGGTCCTCGTCGACAGCGGTATCGCGGTCGGCATCTACGCCATCCTGGCCGTTGTCGCCGCGGCGTTCGCGGTCAAGAGGATCCGGGAGCGCGCCGAGCGGTCACCGTCGCGCAAGGCGGAGGTGGGATCGGGGTGACCGGGGCGGCGGGGCCGGTCCACCGCAGGAGCGGGCCGGGGACCTGTTCGGCGTGGGCGCATGGGACGGGGAGCCCCCGTCACCGGCGGTCGCGGCTTGAAAGCGGGGGCTGACACCGCGCCATCGCGCGGACGGCGGCCCCGCGAGGGGCGGTGCCGGCGGGGTCCGCACGTGAAGTGGTGACCCCGTCCGCCGTCTCGTGGTCGCTGGAGGAGTTCCGCCGTGAGGCGGTCGCCTAGCCACGGGAAGGCGCTGTGCCGGCGTGGAGGGCCGGACTCCTCGGCCGGTCCGCCCACGCCGTACCGGTAGACCTGGCGGAGACGGGACTTTGAGGCTCCGCTGTTGGCGATGTCGGCGATGGCCTGTCGGTGCCCCGCGACGGGCCGTCGCGGACGAAGCCGTGGCTCGCCTCCGACGCTGCCGTACCGGGGTTCCGCTCCTGCGTAGGCGCCGAGGCGGCGGTGGACCCCTCCGACGTCGTCGATCTCGGACCTTCCCGGGCTTCCCGGCCCCGGGGAACGGGTCAGGGGACCGGCCCGGCAGCGGACTCGCCTCCTTCCCCGCAACGCCGTCCCCAGCTTCCCAGCCCGCCACCCGGAAAGCACACGAGCAGTTCGCCCCGGGGACCGACGAGACTCCACGCCTCGTATCCGGGGCCGGGCGGCACCATGAGCCGGACGCCGTTGTCGAAGACCAGCCTCAACGATCCGGCCTTGGCGGCCGTGGCCTGGACGATCCTCCTGCCGAAGAGACCCACCAGCCGCACGGCGGCGGCACCGGGTTCCTCCGGGGAAGAAGACGATCCCCTCCGCGAAGTCCAGACGCGCCCGCGTCTCCACGCGCAGCCCCTGCCCGTCCTCGATCAACCGGCAGAACACGGCGTCGAAACAGACCCGGATGACGGTCAGCCCTTCGATACCCGATCTCATTGCCGCCGGCCCTGTGGTCGTGGGAACGCGCCGTCGGGGTTGAGGGGGATGGAGGTGTCGGCCGTCGACCCCGGCTTCCCGCTCAGGTCCACGGGTTGGCCGTGAGCGGTGTGGAACCGGACGTGACCGTTGGGGGACCTCGGAGTGGGATCCATGATGCGGACACTATGGGCATTGCCTGTGGCTCCAGGCGCCTGCCGTCCGGTCAGCGCAGGTAGCGGCGGCGGGTGATGACGAGGAGGTTGGCCAGGAGCGGCAGCAGCAGGAACAGCGCCGTGACCGACCAGCCCACCGCGAGCGCGAGCCCGAGATCCGGATAGGCCGCGTCGGGGACGATCATGCCCACGCTGAGCCGGTAGGCGAAGCAGGTGGGGATCAGGTACGAGAAGTCGGCGGCCATGAACACGAGCGTGGCCACGGTCAGGCCGATCCCGAAGACGTTCACGATGACGACGTTGCGGGTCAGCAGCGTCAGCAGGGCGCACAAGAGCGCGACGGAGGCGATCGACACGCCGACGAGGAGCCAGTAGGCGGCGCTCATCCGCAGGAGCCCCGCATCGGGGTTCTCGGCCAGGAAGAACAGCACGAGACCGACGTGGTTGACCGCGGCCAGCACCACCACCAGGCAGCAGGCGACGGTCAGCTTCGCCGCCCACAGCGCCGGCCTGGACCGGCCGCAGGTGAGCCACTCGAAGTAGGTCCCGTTCCGGAACTCGGTGTGGAAGCAGGCCGCGACGGTCGCGCACACCACCAGGGGCAGGACCATCGTGTACTGGTTGTGGAAGGTGAAGTAGAACCCCTCCAGGGTGGGATCCCCTCCGTTCACCACGTGGTTGACGACCACCATCGCGAAGGGGACCACGTTCAGCACGAGGACGGCCCAGACGAACCGCTCCCGCCGGATCTTGCGAAGCTCGTTGGCGATCAGCGTCCTCATGCCCCGTCCCCCAGGATCGTCGCGTACAGGTCCTCCAGATCGCCGTGGACCTCGCGGGCGGCCATGCGCCGGATGATCCGGCCGGCCTTCATGAACAGCAGGTGGTCGGCGAGGGAGGCGATCTCGGTCAGGTTGTGGCTGGAGACGATCATGCTCGTCCCCCGCTCGCGCTGGACGGCGCGGATCAGCTCCCTGATGTCGCGGATGCCGATGGGGTCGAGGCCGTTCGTCGGCTCGTCCAGCAGCACCAGTCCGGGCTCGCCGAGGAGCGCCCGGGCGATGCCGAGCCGTTGGCGCATCCCCAGGGAGGTGCGTGAGAAGCGCAGGTCCGCCCGATCGCCCAGACCGACCTCCGCCAGCAGGCCGGGGATCTCCCCCAAGGGGGTCCGCAGGTAGCGGGCGTGCAGCTCCAGGTTCTCCCGGAGGGTCAGGCCGCCGTAGAACGCGGGGTACTCGATCAGGCGGCCGACCCGCAGGCCCGGCGCGCGCTCGATGACACCGGTGTGGTCGTTGGCCCCGAGGATCGACTTGAGCAGGGTCGTCTTCCCCGAGCCATTGGGGCCGAGCAGTCCGTAGACGTGTCCCGGTTCGATCCGCAGGTCGATGTTGCGGAGCACCCGGGTGCGGCCGTGCGCCATGGAGACGTCGCGGATGTCGAGCAGGCTCACGCGACCACGATCCACAGGCCGAAGAGGACGGCGTAGGCGAGGAGGAGGACACCGGGAAGGACGTAACCCCTCTCCTCGCGCGGTGAGAGGAAACGGAGCGCCCCGATGGTGATCGCACCCGCGAACGCGACCATCGACGCGACCAAGAGCGCCGCTGACATGGAACTCCTTGCTGTCGGAAACGGTTCCCCGGAGGTGTGCCGGGGCGGTGCCGACCACGCTAGGAGGGCACCCGCGCCGGCGGCAGTGTCCCCGGTGCCGGGAGCGCCGTCGCGCGGCCCCGGGGCGTTGTCCGGCGGCCGGCGAGCCTGGACCCGGGTACCGGCGGGATGGCCGCGGGTACCGTGCCCGCTGGACCGGGGTGCCCGTTCGGTGCCGTGGACCCCTGTCGGGGGAGAGCGCGGTGAGCAGCGGCTATACGGTGGGGCCGTGAGGATCACCGGCCGTCTCGTCCCCTGGTCAACCGTGGTGTTCGTCGTCCTCGCGGTCATCGACTCCTACCTCGGCAACAGGATCACCGTCCCCTGGCCCCTCCTGGCTGCCGACGCGGCCCTGGGGGCCGGGCTCGTCGTGGGGGGCCGCGGGTTCGGGTCCCGCCCCTGGGCCCGGTGGGTCGTCGCCGCGGCGCCGGCCGTCTCGACCGCCTCCATCGGTCTGGCCGGGCTCGTGGTCGCGCGGTCCGCCTCGGGGCGGCGGTGGCGGCAGGCGCTTCCCCTGTGCGGCCTCTTCGCCGTGGCCCTGGCCCTCGGCCTGCACGCCCCCTGGACCCCGCTGGAGCCGATCGAACCGCTGTGGGTGGAACTGCTCCTCGTGGCCGTGGCCGTCGCGGCGCTGGCCGCGGCCTCGGCCTACCGGGGTGCCCGCGCCGACCTGGTCCGCGTGCTGCGGGAACGGGCGCTGGACGCCGAACGGGAGCAGCGCTTCCGCGTGGAGAACGCCAGGATGGAGGAGCGCAACCGCATCGCCCGGGAGATGCACGACGTCCTCGCGCACCGGCTCACGCTCATCTCGCTGAACGCCTCCGCGCTCACCTACCGTCCCGACCTCGACGCCGCCGACCGTGACGCCCTGGCCGAGGAGATCCTCACCAACACCCGCCAGTCGCTCGCGGAGGTGCGCGGCATCCTCTCCGACCTGCGTTCGCGCGAGGGGGAGGCCGAGGAGGCCGATCGTCCGCAGCCGACCTTCGACGAACTGGGCCGGCTCTTCGAGGAGAACCGCAGGGCGGGCGTCCGGCTGGAGGTGCGTGACGAGGTGAGCGGACGGCTCCCGGCGCCCGCGAACACCGGCCGCCACGCCTACCGCATCGTCCAGGAGGCCCTCACCAACGCCCGCAAGCACGGTGCCCCCGGCCGGGTGGAGGTGCGCATCACGCCCGACGGGGCGGAGGCGGTCCTCATCGAGGTGCGCAACCCCGTCCGCAACCGTTCCGGCGCCGGGGGAGCGGATGCGGCGGGCGGGGGCCGCGAGGGCGCGCACACCGGGGCATCGGACTCCGGTGTGGGACTCGTGGGCCTGGCCGAACGCGCCGCCATCTGCGGCGGGTCCCTGTCCTGGTCCGACAGCGCGGACCACTTTGAACTGCGGGTGCGCCTACCATGGTCGCCGTGAACGAGCCGGTGCGAGTGGTGGTCGTCGACGACGACCCGATGGTCCGGCGTGGCCTGCGCCTGCTCATCGGAGGCGGGGCGATCGAGGTGGTCGCCGAGGCCGGTGACGGGGAGGAGGCGGTGCGGGTCGTCGCCGAGCACGCGCCTGATGTGGTCCTCATGGACCTGCGGATGCCCGGAACCGACGGGGTGACCGCGACCGAGCGCATCCGAAGCGCCCCCGGGGCGCCGCCCGTGCTCGTCCTCACCACCCTGGACTCGGACCGCGCGCTGGTCCGCGCCCTGCGCGCCGGCGCGAGCGGGTTCCTCCTCAAGGACGCGCCCCCGGACGAACTCGTCGAGGGCATCCTCGCGGTCCACCGGAGGCGCACGCACCTGGCCGATTCGGTCACGCGCCGGCTCATCGGCCTGGCCGTCGGCGGCGGGGACGACGACACGCGGCGCCGCGCCCGCGAGCGCGTCGCCACGCTCTCCGATCGCGAGCGCGAGGTGGCCCTCGCCGTCAGCCGGGGCCTGTCCAACACCGAGATCGCCGACAGCCTCTTCATGAGCGTCAGCAACGTCAAGGCGGTCGTCGGCCGGGTGATGGCGAAGCTGGACGCGCCGAACCGGGTGCTCGTCGCCAACACGGTGCGCGACGCCCGGCTGGGGGACGACGGGCGCGTCTAGCCGCCGCCCCGTACCGCTACCTAGCGCCGCTGGGGGTGCGGCGGCTTACCGAGCGGTGTCCGCAGTGCCACACGAAGGACCTCACCCGGATCACCGAGCGAGGCCCTGTCATGTGTGACTACTGCGGCCTGAGCATGCAGGAGGCCAACCAGTGAGTGAGGTCAAGAATGGGCGGGTTCGCTTCGCTCTGCACGCACCTGCCACCCACTGCCCTCCCGGCGGAGCACAGGGCGCACCTGCGCCCATCCCGGGCAGCCGGCGGTTCGCCACTCCTGGACCCACCCACGCGCCGTGGACTCAGCGGGGGTGCCGATGGTGAGAGCGTCTAGCCCGACCGGTCGGAACAGGAAGGCCCCGGCTGCGTCGGCCACGCCAATACCGAACCCCTGCGGCCCTCCGAGGACGACCAGCTCGCTCGGATGTGTGGCGTACAGCCAGGCCCGGAACGCTGCGGGGTCGTCGCCGTCCTCGAATACCCGGACTGTCCGTACTCCGTCAGCGAACCGAGCCAACAGGCTCTCGGCGTCGGCCGGGTGCTCCTTCGCCCACGCCCCTGCGATCCACCACGTCGCGCCCTGGTCGTCCTGCGCGTGAGCGTCAACGCCTCGGGGTGGAACCGTCCATTGGTCGAGGTCGGCCCCGTGCATCTCGACGTACCCGCCCTGAGTCAACGCCAGGCCCTTCAGCCCGTGGCCCTCGCCGACCTTTGCGGTCACCACGGCGTGCGTCTTGACCAGCCCTGCCAACTCGACCGGGGCAACGATCAACCCACCGGGACGAGTCTGTTCGACCCAGGTGTGCGGAATCACTTCCGGGGTCGTCCAGGCGACCACGCGGTCGAACGGAGCACCCTCGGGAGCACCCTCGTGACCGTCCGCAGCCAGCAGCACGACGTTGTTTCGGCCTCCTTGGACGTGGAGCCTTCGCGCTCGCTCGATCAGCTCGGGGACGATGTCCACGGTCACCACCGTCCCTGAGGGGCCGACGAGTTCGCTCAGCAGAGCGCTGCTGTAGCCCGAACCCGTTCCGATCTCCAGCACCTTCATGCCGGGCTGGAGATCAAGCCCGTCTAGGGTGGCGGCGATGCGCTCTCGGGCCGTGGTCTGCGTGACGAGAGATCCGTCCGCGTTGAGCGTGTAGACGTCTTCGGGTACCGCCGCCAGGGCAGCAGACACGCGGGGGTTGTACTCCATGACGCCTTTCAGGTTCGGGTGATCACGATGAACGGGCGGTCGGGCTCTTCCTGCTCCCCAACAGGGGTCCCCTCTGCTTCGACCCAGGCATGAGCGGCGTAGGGCATCAGGCGTACCCCGATGCACCAGTCCACAGCCCTGCGCATCAGTATCCCGGTCAGGGCTGCGGCCAGGCTGAGTTCCAGGCATGCGGCCCGTCCGGGGAACCGCCGGGCAGCAGCTCGTGCTGCGGCGACCGCGTCGGCAGCCTCGGAAACGGAGGCAGGTCGGGTGCGGCGCTTGAGTACCGCCAGGGTTTTCACGCTGTACTTGAGCGGGAAGCACAGCAGTACCACCGCCGCCCGCCTGGCCCTGGTGCCGCTGCTGGGGGTGCGGCGGCTTACCGAGCGAGGCCCTGCCGTATGCGGCTACCGCAGTGTGGAGGCCGTCATTGGAACTTCTGCTTGACCAGCGAAGGCCCCGGGAAGTCGGCGGGGACCGCGTCCATGTGGACCTCGTTCACTCGCTGCCCGAGCCACATGTTCGAGTCGCGGCGGATGCCCTGCCGCTTGAACCCCGCCTTCTCATAGGCCCGGATCGCTCCAACGTTGGGTTCGAGCACGGTCAGCCAGACGCACGCCATGTTCGCGACGTGGAAGGCCCAGTCCAGGACGAGGCGGGTGGCCTCGGTGCCGATGCCCCGGCCGTGGTGATCGGGGTCCATGGTCACGATGTACTCGGCGTTGCCGCGGGCGGTGTCCATGGCGAGCTTGGCCAGTCCCACCGGGACCGCGGGGTCCTTGGTGACGTCGTAGAGGGTGAAGCGGATCTCGTCGCCGCTCCCGCCGTCGATGAGAATCGCCCGGGTGGTGCGCAAGGGCTGGGGGCTCTGGCGGTTATAGCCCACGATCGTGCTGATCTGCTGGTCCAGTCGCCAGTAGGTTTCGAGCAGGTCTTCCCGGATCGGCCCCAGGCCCGCGACCTCGCCGCGAAGCCACAACCAGGGAGCGGTCTCGTCGTTCATACATGTTCCTTGTTCTTCTCGGGAGCGATGGTCAACAGCTTGGCGCACCGCCGGGTGCTCGGAGGTTCGGCGACAGGGGTCCCGCCGACCGAGATCCAGGCGTGCAGAACGATCGGGTCGCAGCGGACTCCGTGATGCCACGCCACCGCCCGCCCCTGGAGAGCGATCGCGACGACCGCGGCCACCGATGATTCCAGGCAGGCCATCCGGCCGGGCAGAAAACCGAAGTGTCGAACTGCGTTCACCGTCTCCTCGGCAAGGGCCGATGTCGCTATGCACCGGGGGATCGAGGATGCTCGGCGCACCAGCCCGACCATCCGGCGCATCCGCCTTCTTCGCGCTCCGATCGTGGCGACGATCAGCATCACGACGACGCCCAGGCCAGCGGCCAGGAGCGCCCGTGCGGATACCCGGGGCGGAGGCTCCCACCCCAGCGGCACTTCGTGGGTACTCCACGACGGCTCCCACGGTACGCGCGGGACCGGCGGCTCGGCGGAGGCTTCCCTCCACCGATCGGCAACAGCCGGAGCCAGGAGCCGGGTCCGCCCGGTCGCGTAGTCCACGACCAGCAGCCACCCGTGATCCAAGGCGCACGCGCGCTCAGACATCCGCCGCCTCCTTCCAAGGGACGGGCTCCAGTGCCCGCCACCACGCCTCGAAGGCGACGACGAGTTCGATCGGGCCAAGGTCTCCGGCCCCCGCGGCAAGAGAGCGCATCCGGGCGCGGGCTGCCGGAACGTCGATGAGGCCGACTTCGGCGAGGTGCCCGTCCAGAAGGGCGTCCACCTGCGGCAGGGATCGGCGCAACCCTTCGTAATGATCAGCGGTGGTGGTGGCCTTGGTGGTCCTATGACGCAGCGCGGAGGGCAACACGTCGGCCATCGCCTCTACCAGCACCGGCTTGTACCGGGCGGGCTCGGGCATCTCCTCCGAGCTCATCGACAGGTAGGCGTCGATGACCTGGGCGTCGAAGAAGGGGTTGTCCAGCCGCACCCCGAAAGCAGCAGCGAGTTCAATGTCAGCCCGCGCCGATCGGGCGCTGTCGATGAGCGTACTGATGATCTTGTGGTGCGTCCGGCTCGGCAGCTCCAGACCGGTACGCGGCAGTGTGGACGCCCGGCCATGGTTCAAAGCTTGGCGCAGGGACATGCGTCGCACCTGGGCGAACCGGCTCGCCGCCCCGAGAGTTCGGAAGGGATGCCTGCGAATCGTCTCAGCGAAGTAGACCGAGGGGGTCACCAGCAGCGCGTCTCCTCCGTCCCCGGTCATGTGAATGCCGGAGCCGTGGGTGTCCAGCCAGCGCATGTGGTCCCGAAAGCTGGCGAGGGAAACGGCGCTCACCGGGGGCTCGTCGGTCGGGGGAAGGACGAGATCGCTGTAGGGGGCGTGCGTGTGGTCCCGGCTGATCCAGGCATGGGCCAGGCCCGGGGCGCCGATCGCCCCGTGGATGTAGTCCAAGTCTCCTCCGCTCGTGATCCCTGCGGGGTGAAGCGTCGTCGCGATGATCGTTCGGGAGGTCGGGGCCAGCCGGCGGGCGGCGAGCAGGGAGAGGCTAGTGGAGTCGAGCCCTCCGGAGAAGTCGCTTGTGGGGTTCTCGAACCGGTCTACGCGGAGGGCGACGGCATCCTCCAGCGCCCTGCGGAGCCTGCGTGCGACCGGAACGGGCGACGGGCGCGGTGTCCATACCGGAGTCGCCGTCCACCCCCCTCGGTTCAGGTGGACGCGGTGTCCGGCGGGCAGGCGCTCGATATCGGCGAACAGGGCGTGCTCGATGGGTTGGCGTTTGATGAACGCCGCGACCGCGCCGAGGTCGAGCCTCAGCGGGGAACGCAGGGAAGCGAGCGCCCGGGCGCTGGTGGACCAGATGACCTCACCGTCGTCACCGTGGCGGACATAGACCGGGAGAGCGCCGAGGCTGGTCCAGATGCGGATCTGCTTGTCTTCGAGGTGGACGGCGACGTAGGCCCCGGGCCATCGCCAGGACACGTCATCGGGGACGCCTGGACGGACCGCATCGGCCACCTGCTCCCGGTTGGCTCCGCACAGCCCGAGTAGGACGAGGACGCCATTCTCCGTGATGGTAACGATGGGCGGGTCTGCTGTAGGCGTGGCCCAGAGATCGGGCAGCCCTGGCAGCGTACGCGTTCCTGAGGGGAGCTTTCGTCGGCGCGCCCCGGCTATGCCTCCGAACAACCTGCCTCCTCATCGTAGGGAGGGGCGCCCGCCCCGAGCAGGCGCCCCCGTGTTGCGAACAGGCAGGCGGCTAGTTGTAGATCTTCCGCTTGTCCTCGTTGTCGTCAGAGCCCTCGCCCAAAGTGAGGACGGCGGCGTCGCCCAGGTCGATAATGGCCTCCTCGGCCTCGGGTGGGGCAGGGGGCATCGGAGCGTTCATGCTTGGTGATCCTTTCTGTTCGAGGGTGGACGGGTACCGTTGGCCCGGCACCGGGATCACACACCAGGAGGAGGGCTCGCGGTGTGTGGAGCTTTCTTACTATGTCTTCGGGCCAGCAGCAGGCAACGGCCAGCCGCGAAGACGGCGGGAAGCGGACACATCCCCGACGCGTGCGCGGACATCTCTAGCCGTGCGTGGAACACCCCCACTGAGGGTGTGTCCGCTGAGTGCAGCCATGCACACCACACTCCGGACCGGTCTGCTCCCGGCTCATCTTCTCCATGGCGGTCTTCATCGCGTCTTCTTCGTCTGTCACAAGATTTCCTTCCCGTGGTGGACTACTCGGCTTCGTCTTCCTGCGGAGCGGGGACATATCGGGCGGCCCAGAGGCCCGGAAGCGGGCGTCCCGAGGTGATCCACCGGTGGAGCGCGTTGAACATGCTGTCCGCGTGCTGGAGGGCGAACAGCGCCTGCTCCCGGGTCACGTCGGGGTCCCTGTGGTCTCGGAGGGCATCCGAGACACAGTCGAAGAGGAAGTCCGCGCGTTCACGCTCTGCGCGGTCTTGTCCCTGTAGAGCGCTCTGGTTGTTCTCTCTGTTCATAAGGCTGTCCAGGTCGTAGGGGCTAGGGGACGGCGTTCGTCGCGCGGGCCACGGCAGCGGTCACCGCGGCCGCGCATCCGGTGCACGCTTTCGTGTGCGCGACGAGGGCCTCCACCGATGCCTCCCAGATCTGGACCATGAGGTCGGGGTCATAGGTCCGGATCCAGGCGTTCAGGCCCCGGCCGGCCGGACATGCGGGGGCAGGGATACGCACAGCGCGGCGTGAAGCCGTACCCGGCCCGCACCCTCGTCCGACAGCAGCGTCCAGCCGCGTTTCCGCAGCCGGGCGGACAGCTCAGGGAACGCGTGGTAAGCGTCCGGGGCCGGGCGGGAGGACGGTCCCCGCCCGGAACACGGATCGGCACCTCCACACATTGTGGTCACACGCCCTCCCCGACCTGTTACGCGATCCAGATGCGCCACCTGCTTCCCGCAGCCGGATCGTGCTTTCGATGTCCATCGTCAGCGGCGGTGATGTAGAAGCGTTGGTCATCTTCAGGCGTCCATGCCATCGGGTGGCCTGGATCCTCAGCACGTCCTCAATCAGGTACCTCCGGTGCTCCCCTGGGGGCCGGGAGTGTCGGATCGCGCCGCTCTTCGCCCACCTGAGGAGGGTGGTCTGATGAACCTGTAAGGGACGCCTTGTCTCAAGAGCGGTCATGAACAGGGACTTCAGAGGGCGAGCGGCATCATCAATGTCGTCGGGCTCCGAAGAGACGCCGATGCAGACCATAGGGGGCAACAAGGGCTCCTTCGTGGGATTCGTGAAAGGCGCGACGGTGCGGGGCGAGCGCATCAAAGGGACGGACGCTCTCACCACTGGGGAGGTGGGTTCACCGCACCGCCGCGCCGGTCTGGTGGGGTATGTCGGATGATCTGCCTATAGAGCAGATCAAGGTCAGGAGCGGAGAGCTTGAGAGGGTGGTCTCCTCCTCGTCGGAAGGCCCAGAAGCGGCGTGACCCAGGACCCCAGAACACGACCCATCTGGCCCCGATGTGCCGCTGGAAGTCGCGTGCTGCCCCTCGCTGAAGTGCATCGTCCTCGCGTTTCCAGGTCACCGCTACCGCTCCTGGGTGCGGTCGATGTCGAACCACACTGTGGTCCGGCCGCCCTCGTGATGTAGGAACCCCCACCGAGTGGACATGTCCTGCACCATTCGGAGGCCGAATCCGCCGAGGTCGCCCCCGCCGGCCTCGATATCGACGTCCTTGATCCGAGGCCCATGCCCAGGCTTCTTCGGTCCGTCGTCGATGACCTTCACTTGAGTGGTCGCCCCGGTCTTGCTGACGACGATGACGACTTCACCACCAGGGTCTCCGCTACGACTGTGGCGCACCGCGTTCGCGAAGAGCTCTGTGGTGAGGAGAGCGATGTCGTCGTTCTCGGCCATGGGGCGTCCTGCGCAGGCGCGGACCCATCGTCGGGCGACGACCGAGAGTTCCCGGAGGCCGTAGATCGCAACTGCGTCGCCCATCGGCAGGTCCCGATTCCGGCTGGTGATCACTGGCGTCCTCAGGTCCATGTCACGGACACGACGCGGGGGCGGCAGTTCGGGCACGGACGGCTTGGTCCTCTGTTCCTGCAACTTGATCACCTTGCCCACAGAGATCACCCTCAGTTACGACTCGGGGACGTTCGGGGTTCGCCGATAGAGCAAGAATGCACGTAAGCCCAGTCACATGCAAGGGGTTCAATGCAACCTGTCATATGCATGGCTCGGTGTAGAGTGCGGCCATGGGCAGGCATATCCCCACCGTGCGCACTCGAAGGCTTACGAGCGAGCTGCGAAGGCTCCGTGAGCAGGCTGGTATGACGTGGGAGGACGTCTATGAGCCGATGGGTTGGTCCGAGTCAAAGATGTATCGGATCGAGAACGACAAGTCGCGCGTCCTCCCTCGCGACGTCAAGCGGCTCCTCACCCTCTACGGCGTCACCGGCGAGGAGTTCGATGCGCTGATGGAGCTGGCCCGGAAAGCCACCGAGAAGGGCTGGTGGCACGAGTACGGCCAAGACCTGCCGACCTGGTTCAGCTTCTACGTCGGCCTGGAAGACGCAGCCGCCAGCCTTCGCGAATACCAGATGTCATTGGTTCCGGGGCTCCTTCAGACCGAGGCGTACATGCGCGCAATCCTGTCCACCGCACCTGTGACCGATAGCGATGACGGGATCGAACGCAAAGTCAAGGTTCGCCTTGCTCGGCAGGCCCGCGTCACCGCAGCCGACAACCCACTCAGCCTCTGGATGATTCTCGATGAGGCCGTGATCCGTCGTCTGGTGGGCGGTCCCAGTGTCATGCGCGGACAGCTGGACCACCTCGTTGACCTTGCAGGTCTTAGGACTGTAACTCTTCAGGTGCTTCCTTTCAGTGCTGGCGAGCACGCTTCGATGCTCGGTGCCTTCGTCCTTCTGGAGTTCCCTGGCGCCGACGACCCAGATGTGGCGTACCAGGAGTCTCAGACGGGAAGCCTCTACGTGGAGAAGCCCGAGCAGGTCGGCCGGTATAGCCTGATGTTTGATCACCTGCGAGAAAAGGCGCTCAGCGGTAAGGAGTCGCTGTCGCTCATCAAACAGGTTGCGAAGGACCTGAAGTGAACAGCACCGAGATAGCACAGGAGTCCCAGATGGACCTGTCACAGGCCCGATGGCGCAAGGCTCGAAGGAGCGGCAACAACGGAGGCGCTTGCGTCGAGGTGGCCGCGCTGCCAGGCCGCGACGTGGCCGTGGAGAACAAGCGTGGAGACGATGAGGTCTTCGTAGTCCGCGACTCCAAGAATCCGGGTCGGCCAGCGTTGGTCTACACCCGCGCCGAATGGGATGCCTTCGTTGAAGGCGTCAAAGACGGCGAGTTCGACAGCGAGAAGCTGATCGCCGCGATGAAGAGCACAGTGACGGCTGGGTAGTTCGTCCTGCCGCTTGCGTGCTCCTGTGCACTACCCCCATCTCCTCCTCTTCCTCCAGACCCTCAAGGCCCGCTCTTGGGGGTCTCTCTTCTGGGGGATCTCTACTCTGTGGACACGATGTCGCAGGCAGCGAAGGAGTGAATCGCGGTGGCGGAGACGCCGATTCAGCACTTCCGAGCGGCCCAGGATCTCTGGGATGCCGGCCTTGCCCGAGCAGCCCGTGAAGGGCGGTCTCTTCCCTCCGTGCTGCGTACTCTCCTGCGGGCCTACGGGGACGGCACCCTGGTGGTGGACGAGGGCCGTATCACGATCATCCAGCCGCACCAGCTTGAGCAGGCCAAGCGGAAGGCGGAGGGAGATGGGTAGGGCGCATGGGCGTCTGCTCCGCTGGGACGAGATCGAGCGGGACCACGGTATCCCGTGGGGGACCTTGGTGTCGTGGGTCCGCCGGGGCCACCTCCGCCACTTCGCCACCGCCGGCCGGACGCACCTCTACCTTGAGGCCGGCATGCTGAGGTGCCAGGCCGAGGCCGTCCAGAAGCCGTCGTCCTGATGGGTGATGGTGACCTCCGACGACGAGGTCACCATGCTGATCAGCCGGATGATGGCGAAGCTGGACGCGCCGAACCGGGTGCTCGTCGCCAACACGGTGCGCGACGCCCGGCTGGGGGATGACGGGCGGGACTAGGGCGTGTCCCGGCGCTCCACGGGCGCAAGGACGCGACGCGCGACGGCGCGTTCGGTTGACACGGTGGCCGAGGTCGGCCACCGTGTCCGATTTGCGAATTACGTGGTTCGTGTTGTCCGTATGGTCGGGATCCCCCAGTATGTCGAGGAGCCCCCGCATGGATCAGCACCCTCAACAGCCCGTTCCGTCCTCGTCGCCCGCGCCGTCGTCCTCCCCGAAATCCCGGAACGGCGCGCCCCGCTGGATCGTCCTGGTCGCCGCCGCGGCGGTCGCCTTCGGTGTCGGAATCGCCGCGGGCTGGTTCGGCCATCAGACCTTCGGGGTCACCACCATCGAAGGGGCGCTCGCCGGGGGCGGCGGGGAGCCGGCGCAGGCCGTCGATCAGGCCGGGGAGGCCCCCGAGGGACCCCCGCCCCTGGGCACCACCTCGGACGGCCTGTTCGAGTACGAGGTCGTCTCCATCGACCGGGCCGCCTCCTACGACGACACGGAGTGCGGTAACCAGTACCAGGCGGCGGGCGAGTTCGTGACCGTGACACTGGGCGCGACGAACATCGGCAACGCCGCGGCGATCCCCGCGGTCGACCCGGGCGAGGTCACCGCGTGGTCCGCCGAGGGCAACAGCTACTCGACGTTCATCGACATCTGCTCCTTCGCCGACTCCACCAATCCCGGCAACTCCACCGAGTACACCGTGACCTTCGACGTCCCCGAGGGGACCGAGTTCTCCGTACTGGAGATCACCTCCTACGAGTCGAGCAAGACCGCCGTCATCCTCGCCGAGTAGCCGGTCCGGACGCGCGGACGCCACCCCGTCCGTTCGAGCAGCCGCGCACAGGGCGTATGAGCCGGACCTCGCGGCCGATCTCGCCGACGTCGCGGCGACCACGTGGCCGGGATGGCCGTTGGGACGGTCCAGGGCCGCGGTGTCGGCTGACACGTTTCGCCGGCGGTCGCTTCGCCACCGCGCGGACACGGTTGGCGGGGTGGGGACGCGCGAACGTTCACGCCCCGCTGGACGTGGCGGCCGGTCCGCCCGGGGTGAGGGTCCGGCCGCCCGATCCCGGTGCGTTCCGACACCGCGGGGACCGGATCCCCTTGCAGGGCGGGGCGGGAACCGATCCGGCGGTTAGCGTGTCTTACCCGAGTCGGGCGATCGCGGTCTGCGGGCCGGTGCGGAAGGACGGTGGCGTGGTGGATCCCTCGGTTCTGGCGGGGCTGGCGGCGAGCGGGGCCGATGTGGTGGTGCAGGCCATGGCCACCGACGCCTGGATCATGGTGCGCGACCGGATCGCGGGCCTGTTCGGGGCGGGCCGCGAGCAGGTGGCCGGGGAACTGGAACAGGCCCGTGCCGAGGTCGTGGCCGATGACGCCCTGGCCGCCGACGCGGCCGCGGAGTGGCGCAGCCGGTTGCGCCGCCATCTGGCCGCCCATCCCGAATCGGTGGAGGAGCTGCGCGCCGTCCTGGCCGAGTTCGCCCCCGGTGAGCGGGGGCGGGTGGTCAACACGATCACCGGTGACGTGTACGGCACCGCCATCCAGGCCGGCACGATCCATGGCGGCGTGCGCACCACCACCTACGGCGGTGAGCACGCCGAGCGGCGCGGCCCCCGGGCCGGTCGTGACGTGTCCGAAGGGCAGGCCGGCCACGGAGGGACGGAACGCGGTTGAGCGTGGCCGCGGGGAGCCGGGCGGGCTCGGGGGCGCGGTGCTCCCGGACGGGGGAGCGTGGGGCCGGTGGGGCGCCGGCCGGTCGGCGCCTCGACCGCCTCCGGGGGGACGCGGTGCCGGCCTGACCCGTCCCGAGACGTCGTGGACCCGAGCGGAGGGGGAGCGGCCGTCGGTGTCGGCCGGAACAGGGGCGCGGGCGCCCTGCGCCACGACCGCCGGTTCGGCGTCCCCGGCCGAGGTCCCGCGTCCCCGTTCGACGCCGTGCGAACACGTCTCCGTGCCATCCGGTGTTCCGCCCTCCCGCGTCCGAAGCCGGACACGGGAGGGCGGGGCGCGAGTGGGGGCGGACGGTGGCGTCCCCTCGTGAGCGGCGACCGAGGGCTCGGGGCGGCCCTGACCGGGCGCTCGGCGGTGGGTCAGAGGCCGTGCCGGCCATCGGAGCGCGGGAGGCGACGGGGCGGTCGCCACGTGCCCGGCGCCGCGGCCACGACGGCCGGGCCGAGACCCCGCGGCGTAGACCGGGCCCCTCGACCGCCCCGGAACGTCAATCGCCGGGCCGCGTCTCCTGTTCGAGGAGGGCGCGGAAGGACCGCGCGGGTCGGCCGGTGACGCGCTGGACGGTGTCGGTGACACGCTCCTCGGCCCCCTCGGCGATGGCGTGGTCCATGTCCGCGAGCAGGGCGGCGAACCGCGCCGGAACCTGTGCCGTGAGGTGGTCGCGCATCTGCTCGCGGGACAGGCGGCGGTGGACCACCGGCCGGCCGGTGACCTCGGTGATGATCGTGGCGATGTCGTCGTAGCTGAGCGCCTCCGGTCCGGTGAGGACGAGATCGGTGTTGGGGGCATGCTCGTCGGTCAGGGCGTGGACGGCGACGGCAGCGATGTCCCCGGCGTCGACGAAGCCGACCCGGCCGTTCCCGGTGGCGGTCAGGAGGGCGCCGTGCTCACGGATGCCGTGGGCGTGTATATGGGTGCCGGTGAAGTTCTGCATGAACCACGAGGGCCGCAACACCGCCCACTCCGCGAACAGGTCGGGCAGGGCCTGGTGCACCGCTCCCACCGCGGGGCCGCCAGCGGGGATGGCGGAGGAGCTCAGCAGCACCGCGCGGTGTATGCCGGCGGCACGGGCCTTGTGGAGGAAGGGCAGCATGGTCGCCGCCGGGTCGAGGTCGCCCACGGGCGGTACGAGGTAGACGCGGTCGACCCCGTCGAGGGCCGCGCTGTGGGTCGAGGAGGCGTACCAGTCGAAGGCGACCGGCTCCGCGCCGGGGACCGGGGTGGCGTGGCGGCTGGCGGCTTTGACCCGGTGACCGGCGGCCGTCAAGCGCGCGGCGGTGCGGCTGCCGGTGGTGCCGGTGGCGCCGATGACCAGGGTGGGGGCGCTCATCGCCTGCCTCCGGTGAAGTCGATGCCGGGTTCGAGGACGGCGAGGGGGTTCCAGTAGTCGCGATAGGAGGTGATGTGACCGTCCTGAACGGTCACGACGGCGATGTAGGTCATGTCGAAGGGGCTGTCGGTCTCCACCACGCGGCCGACGCCGCGCATCTCGACCACGATGGTCTGCGGATCGGTGGTCTGGTGGATGCGCAGTGCGGGGAAGTCGTGCAGGTCGATGTGGTCGGGGTAGGCGCGCATGTAGGCGGCGATGGCGTCCCTGCCCTCCAGGCGCCGGGGCCAGCCGTCAGGGGCGAAGGGGAACTCCATGACGCCGTCCTCGGCCCATAGGCCGACCCAGGCGGGAATGTCCTTGTCCAGTAGCAGTCGCAGGCTGTGGCGGTACAGCTCTGCCGGGGAGGTCGGTGCGGACATGGGCGTCCTCCGTCTCGTAGAATCCGGACCTTGAGTCCGCTTCCAAAAATACGGACCCGCGGTCCGTTTTGCAACCGGAGGAGCCGCATGCCCGAGCACAGGTCCCGCAAGGACGCCGTCCGCAACCGCGAGGCCGTTCTCACGGCTGCCGACACCCTCTTCTCCCGCTGCGAGAGTCCCGAGGAGGTCACCATGGCCGATATCGCGGCGGCGGCCGGAGTCGGCAAGGGGACGCTCTTTCGGGCCTTCGGCGACCGCGTCGGGCTGCTGCGCGCGCTCTACGAGGCGCGGCTCGAACCGCTCAGGGAGGCCGTCGAAACCGGCCCGCCGCCCCTGGGGCCCGCCACCCCGCCGCGGCAGCGCGTCCCCGCCCTGCTCGACGCCCTCCTGTGCTTCAAGCTCGACAACCGGCACCTCGCGGTGGCCCTGGAGGAGAGCGGGAGCGCCAGCCCCTACCAGGTGGAGCACTACGAGCGCTGGCACGGCCTGCTCCGGGCCGCGCTGGGGCGGATCCCGGACCTGACCGACAGTGACTTCACCGCCCACGCCCTGCTGGCCGCGGTCCGCGCCGACCTCGTCGAACACCTGGCCGGCCAACAGCGCGTGCCGCGCGAGAGGCTGCGGGCGCGACTGGCGGACTACACCGCCAGGGTCCTGGCCCCCGGCCCGCCGGGGCAATCGACCACCGAGGACTGATCAGGCGTTCGGCGGAATCGTGCCGGCAGACCGGCCAGGGGTCCGGGGAGGATGCGCCGGGAGGCTCCGACGCCTGACCACGGGTCCTCGGCGGGCCGCCAGGAGACGGGACGGGAGGGCGCCCCTCGGGCGCCCTCCCGTCCGGGACGGCCGGCTCGGCCGAGGAAGGCTCAATCGGCGAGGCCGGCGCGGTCGGCGCGGACCCGCTCCACCAGCGCCTCGCGGCGGCGCAGGAGCTCGGCGGCGGCGGTCACCACCCGGACCACGCCCGCACGGGTCGCGCCGTGCGTCACCTCGGGCAGCCGCTCGGCCAGGACATGAAGCACCCCCTCCTCTCCCTCGGCCAGGTGGGCGTCGAGCAGGGCCCGGGCCTGGTCGGGGCCGACACCGCGCAGGGCGCGGGACGAGCCGGGGTCGCGGAGTTCGAGGAAGTGCCAGAAGCCGACGGGCGGGTAGAACGGCAGACCGCCCTTGGTCCGCTCGCGAAGCTCCACGGGCGCGATGAGCACCTCCCACTGGAGGGTGTCGTCGTCCGCCGAGTAGCAGCAGACCTCCTCCCGGTGAGTGATGTCGCGCCCCTGGGTGACGACGAGGTCGACGTCGGTGCCGGGGAAGCGCAGGATCGCGTAGGGGTCCCCCATGGCGCGGGGGCGGTGGTGCCGGGCCCGCCGGCCGTCGGCCCCCTCGATGACGTAGTCGTCGGAGTAGGCGCCGGGGCGTTCGGTGGCGGCGGCGATCCGGAACCCGGAGAGCCCGTCGGCGTGGCCGAGAGGCGAATCGACCCCGTCGGGAAGGCGGACCAGGGACAGGTTCTCGTAGTCCCAGCGCAGGCCCTCGCCCGGGTCGCCGGAGAAGAAGTCGGGCAGGGACGGATCCGAGGCGACGCCGTCGCCGGTCCAGGCGTGCCAGCCCGGGGGCTCTCCCCGGTCGTCACCGAACCACACGGTGGTGCCGTCGGTCATCTGCCCCGACCACCGGTGCTGCGGCGGGGTCGGCAGGAAGCGGTATCCCGACCACTCGCTCTTGGAGAAGGAGGAGTACTCCTTGGCCCAGCTCGCCGTCTCCTCGTCCTGTGCCCAGTCCGGCACGGGAGTGTCGGGCCGGTCGGACCAGTACGCGGTCTTGGGGTGCCCGTCGAGGTCGGCGACGAGGAAGCGGCCGTCCAGACGGCGCACCACCGGGGGTCTGCCCTCACGCGCGGGCAGGTCGAGGTCGGCGACCCGTCCTGTGTGGTCCACGGCGATCGCGCGGTCCCGCCCCACCAGGGTGAGGGTCGGCCAGGAGGAGCACACGCGCAGCACCGCGTCGGGGCCTCCGAGCTCGGCGACGGCCGCGTCAAAGGCCGGCCAGCCCAGTTCCTCGGGCAGGCCGCAGCGCAGGGCGCGCAGCAGGGGGCCGACCGGGTCGATGGCGGCCAGGTCGTCCTCGACCCCTTCAAACGCCGCGATCGCGGCGGGGTCCAACAGGCTGTCCAGGGCGCGCAGGCTGGAGGCGGCGCGAGGAAGCCCGGCCCCGCCGATCTCGGCCATGAGGCGTTCGACCCGGGAACGCACCAGGGGGACCACCTCCGCCACCTCCGGGAAGAGCCCGATGGCGCTGCGCGCGCCGGGGCGCACCGTGCGGTGCGGGTCACGGTGGTACCGCGAGACCTGCCGCTCCACGCGCGGCCCCAGCACGGGGTGGCCGAACAGGTGGCGCAGGTGGGGGCCTTCCAGGAAGAAGAACTCCAGGCCGCGCGGAGGGATCTGGACCGGGATGTCCTCGGCCAGACAGGCGGCGAGCAGCGCGGCGTCGAGCCTGACGTGTCCCACCTCCGATGACCAGGTGTCGATGGGGCGGTCCTCCGCCCTCAGCCGTGGGGCCAGCCGCGGGAGGATCCCGTACAGCCCGGACGGCATCCTCTGCACCATGACCCCCTGCTGGGTGCCGATGAACTTGTGCAGGCGGCTGAAGCGCTGGAGCCAGCCCGCCACCCCTCCCCGAGGGGTGATATCGCCGCGGGCCAGGGCGTCGACCGCCCCGGAGGCGTCGAGCATGCGCAGCCACGCGCCGCCGTCGTTCCTGGACCAGCGGTCGGGCGGGAACAACTCCCAGAACGCGGCCAGGTGCTCCCCGGGGGGCGGGGTCGCGGCGAACACCTTGGCCGCCCCCGTGAACAGGGCCGGTGGCACGGCGGTGCCCCGGGAGGCGGCGAGCACCCCGGCGAGCGCGCGGGACTGCTCCTCCTTCCCCACGCCGGCGGCCTTGGCGCTCTTGGCCAGCAGGCTGTGGGTGCTCGCCGCCGGGGCGCTGCCCGCGGCGGCGCGGGCGGTGACCAGTTCGGCGAGGGCCGGATAGGCCCGTTCCGGGGGGAGGGTCTGGGTGATCCACTTCTGGAAGGCGCTCACCTCCTTGGCGGGCAGGACGCCGTGCCGGGCCATGAGGAGGGTCTGTGCGGCGTGGTGGTCCACATCGACCGCGAGGCCGTGTTCGGCCTCGGCCTTGCGGGCCCGGGCGTGGGCGCGGGGCGCGGCCCACAGGCACTTGGCCCCGCCCGTCAGGAGCAACGCCCGCGCCACGCTGTCCCAGAACCAGGGCCGGAGTTCGGGGGGCAGTTCCTCGGCCTGGTAGTCCATGAAGCGCAGGAAGCGGTCGGCCTTGCGGTGCACGCTGGGCAGTTCCCTGCGTACCCGCTCCATGGCCGCTTCTGCCAGGGGGAGGGATTCGGGACGGTTTCGGCGCGTCCAGTCCGTCAACAGGCGAACATCGTCGAGGGGCGCGGGGGTGGTGAGGGACATGGCCGGATCATGGCAGGGGCCGGTGACAACCCCTACGTGACGGGCCGGCTCGCTGGTCACGGCCGGGCGGGGAGCCGGGGTCGCCTTCCCGAGGCCCTGTGCGGTGGCCGCGCGGCGCCGGCCGGAATCCGGTCCGCCGCCGGGCTCGGTGAAGCGCCGTCCGGTCCGGGCGGCGGCGGGCCCGGACCGTGCTCGGCCACCGCGGGGCGTGTCGCGGGTCGGCCGCGCCGTCTGCGCGGGCGCGAGGTGTGCTCCGCCTGTCCGACCGGTCAACCAGGGGCAACCGGAAATGTCAGATAAGTGGCTTTTAGGAGGGTGTCGGGTGGTGAGGCGTGACGAGAACATCGCCGTGACGGGCGACCCCGCCCTCCCGCATCCGGACACCGCCGGACGCGGTGGCCCGCCGTTCGAAGGCCCGTGATCCGCATGTCCCGTGTGCTGCCCGCCCTGGTGCTGTTCGTCCTGTCCCCGTTCGTCGCCGAGTACCTGTTGGGCAACCTGTCCCTCACCGACCCCACGACCCTCATGTCCTCCCTCCCGCTCGCCCTGCTCTACGGCGGCGGGGCGCTCCTCATCCGGGAGACGACCCGGCGCGCGGGCCGGGGGTGGCCGACGATCCTGCTGCTCGGCGCGGCCTACGGGCTGGTCGAGGAGGGCGTGGTGACCCAGTCGCTGTTCAACCCCGACTTCATGGGATACCGGCTGCTCGACTACGGCTACGTCCCGGCGCTGGGCACGGGACTGCCGTGGGCGGTGTATGTGATCGGCATCCACACCGTATGGAGCATCGCCGTGCCCATCGCGCTGACCGAGGCGCTGTTCCCCGGCCGCGCGCCGTGGCTGCGCCTGCCGGGGCTGGTCATCGTCGCGGTCGGCTACCTCCTCGCCGCCGCCGCGCTCACCGCCGGCCTGATGTACGGGAACGGGAGGTTCGCCTCGACGGCGCAGTGGGTGGTGGTGGGCGGCATCGTGCTCGCGCTGGTGACGGCGGCCTTCGTCCTGACCCGCCGGGTGCCCGGACCCGAGGCGGACGACGCCGCGGCGGCGGGCCCGCTGTGGGTGCCCGCCGCGGTGGGGTTCGGGGGCGGGGCGGTGTTCTTCCTCGCCTACGCCCAGGAGCCCCTTCTCCCGCCGGCCCTCGCCCTGGCGATC
This sequence comes from Marinactinospora endophytica, assembly GCF_054780875.1. Classification (NCBI taxonomy): domain Bacteria; kingdom Bacillati; phylum Actinomycetota; class Actinomycetes; order Streptosporangiales; family Nocardiopsidaceae; genus Marinactinospora; species Marinactinospora endophytica. Next base: position 815,845 of record NZ_BAAGVM010000001.1, read on the forward strand.
CAGGCGGCCGCGGTCGTCGCGGTGGTGGTGTGGGCGGTCCGGCGCTCGGCCCGCCGCGCCTGGACGGACCGGCACCGCTGCGCGCTGGCCGCGGGGACCGCGCTGGTCTACTGCTGGGGCGGATACGTCATCCACCTGTCCCACTTCGGGACCGCCTTCGCCGGACTGGCCGTGCACACCGCGGTGGTCGTGGTGGGCCTGGCCGTCGTGGCGGGCGCCGTCCGCAGATCCGCGACCCACGCCGCCGCGCCGCGCTGACCGTCCCACGCGCGCCTCGGACCTCCCCGTCCCTCCTCGGGGATGCCCACGCGGCGGACCGGGCCGGGCGGACACGGCACGCCCGCGAGGCCCGCCGGCATCGTCCCCGGGTTCCCCGCTTCCGGCGTCGCGAACGCGCTCCGAGGCTGTGGGGCGCCCACACGGCCGGGCGCCCCGAGGCGGCGGGTCAGTTCCTCAGGCCGTAGAAGTGCAGCGGCGAGTTCGGCTCGAAACCGATGCGGGGGTAGACGGGCGCTCCCGCCGCGGTCGCGTGCAGGGTGGCCCGGGTCAGGCCGGTGGCCCGGGCGCCCTCGTACAGGGCCTTTCGCGTCACCGCCTCCGCGTACCCCCGGCGCTGCCACTCCGGGGCCGTGGCGACGAGCGCGACGAAGAGACGACCGTCCGCCTCCACCGTCGCGGCGCACGACACCGCGACACCGTCGCGTAGCCCCAGGTAGGCGTGCGCGCGCTCCTTCCACAACGCCGACCCGAGGAGCCCGTCGCGGCCGTCCTCCAGCGGGAACCCGTAGGCGCGCGAGTTCAGGTCCGCGTAGGCCCGTAGCTGTTCGTCGGTGCCCACCCGCTCGAACGTCAGGTCGGGGTGGAACGGTTCGGGGATGGGAAGGAGGTCCCCGGCCATGCCGGCGCCGGAGAAGGCGTACTGTAGGCCGGCCCTCTCAGCGGCCGCCCGCACCCCCGCGCGCGCCTCCTCGTCGAGGAGGTCCTCGAAGAGCCACAGGAACCCGGCGCGCCTCTTGGCGCGCATGATGTCGGCCGCTTGCTCCAGGCGCTGTTCGAGGAGCGCGCCGTCCGCGCCGACCTCGGTCAACGTGACGCAGTTCCAAAACGCGAACCGGCAGTCGGCCCAGCGGACCGCGATGCCCGGAAGGTCCCGCACATCGGCGTCCGCGTCGCGGTCGAGCACCATGGCGCGCCAGGCCACGGCGAGCTGTTCCATCGATTCGATCGACTCAGCGCGAACCGTCATCACGACCCCCGGTGGTGGAGCTGGGAGAGAGCCCGTCCAGTAAACGCCACCCCACCGCCCCGCGTCCGGCCGATGGCGACATTCGTGACGCTCCCGACGGTCGCGACGCTCACTCGCCCGCCGCCACGTACCTTCCCCCCACCCGGCCGGCCTGCTGCCTTCCGGCGAGGTTGACCCGCACCCCCGAGGGTTCCAGGGCCGCGCGCAGGCGCCGCATCATCTCCTCCGACAGGAAGTGGTGTTCGAGGTCGAGCAGCCTGAGGTGGGTGAGCGGCTGCCCGTGGAGGAGGGCCTCGGCGCCGGCGTCCCCGAGGGTCCCCCGCCCCAGGTGCAGGGAGACGAGCCGGGCGACGACGGGGGCGTGGGCGACGGCGGCGGCGACATCGTCCTGTATGTCGCTGTCCTGGAGGCCCAGGTGTTCCAGCGAGGGCAGGAGGTCACCGTCGAGAATGGGGGCCAGGTCGGCGACGGCAGTGGTGCGCCCGTAGTACCACTCACCAAGCCACAGGTCCAGGTGGCTCAACGCGGGCAGGTCGGATTCGACGAGACCGCGCACCACCTGAACGGGCAGGCCGCCGTTCTCCAGGCGCAGGACACGCAGGTGCTCGTGCCGCACCGGCGACAACAGGTCCTCGCTGGCCCCGCGCACACCGAGTTCCTCCAGGTAGGGGTAGGCGGACAGGACGGGGGACACGTCGCTCTGGGCGATCCAGGACAGCTCCGACTCCTCGGAGTCGAGGTCGGCGAGGTAGACGGCCTTGAGCCCGGTGAGCCGGTCGGCGGCGGCGGCGAGCAGCTCGACCGTCTCGCCGGGCTCGTCGAACTCGATCTCGTTCCCGTAGGCGCCCGCGCCCAGGATCAGGGCCCGTACCCGGTCTGCGTCCACCGTGTCGAGGAAGCGTTCCCAGCACTCCTCGAACTTCTCATCGTGCTCTCTCTCGCCCGTGGCCAGCTTCCAGGCGACCGCGTCGGCCGCCGGCAGCGGTGCCTCCGGGGCGTCCGGCTCGGGGAACTCATAGACGGGGAGCCCGTACAGCTCGCTGAGGTGCTCAAGGGTCATGCGGCGGTTCCCTTCGGGGGGCGGACGACGGCCACGGGCGGCGGGCGCGCCGATCCCGGCCTGTGCGCTGTTGTTCTACCAGCGTCCGCCGACGCCCGTGGCACCCCGGCGAGGACGGGCGCGGGGAGGGGGGGGCCGCGCCGCGCCACACCGTGAGGCCGGCCTTCGGCGGGCGCGCCCCCGCGCGGGTCCGCCGGGCGACGGGCACCCGGCCGACGTCGCGCGCCGGGGCGAGGGGCACGGCGCCACCGCGTCGCCGAAGGGCCGTGCCGGCGACGCGGTGGCGTGCACGGCCGGGAATCGGGCCGGTCACGCCAGTCAGGACGACGGCGCGGGCACTTCGTGCCCGGCCCGGGGCGGCCCGCCGGTGACCGCCCGCGCGCTGGACGGGGCGCGGGGTCCACGACCGCGTGGACACGCCGCCGGCCGGCGCCCCCGCGACGCCCCGCCCGGCCCGCGCGCCGCCGGCCGCGGTCCCCGTCCACGTCGGGGCCGTCCCGGACGGGAACCTCCCCGCGACGCGAACGGGGCCGGACACACATCGCGCGTGTCCGGCCCCGCACCGTCCTCACCGGCCGACCATCGCCATCCCGGCGGCGTTGTAACGGTCCCCTCGGACGCCCACCCGCGCGGCGAGCGCGTCGAGGTCGGCGGTCTCGTCGGCCGAGAGCGCCACCCGGGTGGCGTCGGCGTTCTCGTCGACCCGGCTACGGCGTCGCGTCCCGGGGATCGGCACGATCCACGGCCGCTGGGCGAGCAGCCAGGCGAGCGCGACCTGTCCCGGCGTGCTCCCCTTCGTCTCGGCGAGGACACGGACGTGTTCCACCAGCGCCTTGTTGGCCTCGATGTTGTCCGCCTCGAACCGCGGGATGGTGGCCCGGATGTCGCCGGCGGTGAACTCGGTCGACGCGTCCACGGTTCCGGTCAGGAAGCCCTTGCCCAACGGGCTGAAGGGGACGAAGCCGATGCCCAGTTCGCCGCAGACCGCCAGCACCCCCGCCTCGGGGTCACGGGTCCACAGCGAGTACTCGCTCTGCACCGCCGTGACCGGGTGGACGGCGTGGGCCCGCCGGATCGTCTCGGCGCCGGCCTCGGACAGCCCGAAGTGGCGCACCTTGCCGGACTCGACGAGCTCGCCGACAGCGCCGGCGACGTCCTCGATCGGCACGTCGGGGTCGACCCGGTGCTGGTAGAAGAGGTCGATCACCTCGGTCCCGAGCCGTCGCAGCGAGGCGTCGGCGACCCGCCTGATCTGCTCGGGCCGGGAGTCGGTCCCGGCCATCCTGCCGTCGCGGATGTCCCAGCCGAACTTGGTGGCGATCACGACCTCGTCGCGCAACGGCGCCAGCGCCTCGCCGACGAGCTCCTCGTTGACGTAGGGCCCATAGACCTCGGCGGTGTCGAAGAAGGTGATCCCCGCCTCCTCGACGGCGTGCCGGATCACGCCGATCATCTCGCCGCGGTCGCCGGGGTTGGGGCCGTAGCTCTGCGACATGCCCATGCAGCCGAGTCCGATCGCGGAGACCTCCAGCCCCTGGCCGAGCGTGCGCGTGTGCATGGTGCCTCCTCAGGCTTCGGGGATGTCGATCCAGAAATTCTCGCGGGTGATGTCGGCGGGCTCGGGACCACCGCGGACACCGGTGTCCAGCGCGTCGATGGCGGCGAGCTGGTCGGCGGTGAGCTCGAAGTCGAAGACGTCGAAGTTCTCCGCGATCCGCGACGGCGTCACCGACTTGGGGATCACCTGCCGGTTCTGCTGGAGGTGCCAGCGCAGCATCACCTGGGCGGGCGTCCTGCCGTGCGCGGCCGCGATCTCGCCGATCACCGGGTCCTCCAGCGTGGAGCCCTTCGATCCGTCGCGGTAGAAGGTGATGCCGCCGATCGGCGACCACGCCTGGTTGAGGATCCCGTGCTCGGTGTCGTAGGCGAGCAGCTCGGACTGCCGGAAGTAGGGGTGCACCTCGATCTGGTTGACCGCGGGCACGACCTCGGTCTCGGCGAGCAGCCGGTCGAGGTGGTCGGGCATGAAGTTGGAGACGCCGACCGCGCGCACCCTGCCGTCGGCGTACAGCCTCTCCAGCGCCTTGTAGGCCTGCACGGTCCGCTCGAACTCCCCGGGCAGCGGCTGGTGCAGGATCAGCAGATCGATCTGGTCGATCCCGAGTTTGCCCGCGGACTTGTCGAAGGCGTGCAGCGTGTCGTCGTAGCCGTAGTCACTGATCCAGACCTTGGTCTCGACGAACACCTCGTCGCGGGCCAGGCCGGAGCGGCGGAGGGCCTCCCCGACCTCGCGCTCGTTGCCGTAGGCCGCGGCGGTGTCGATGTGCCGGTAGCCGGTCTCCAGGGCCGTCGTGACGGCCGCGATGGTCTCCTCCGGCGGTGTCTGGTAGACGCCGAACCCGAGGACCGGTATCCGTACATCGTTGTTCAGGGTGAAGTTCGGGATGCTCATGTTTTCCTCACGTTAAGTCGGTTGCGGCTCGCCCGGAAGCGTCCGACGTACCGGATACTCGCGCTGTCCCCGCGCCGGATCGGACCGCGCTCCAAAGAAAAGGGGCGGTGCGGGCTTGGGCGCCCACCCCTCGGCGCGGCGGCCCGGTGCACGATCGGCCGCTACCCGAAACGGGGCGTCAACGCTCTCCTCCGGTTCCCCGGAGGGGAGGCTGTCGGTAAAGACGGCGGATGGCCGGGCGGCGCGCCCCCGGCGCCGATGGCCGGACCAGGAGGTCAGGGGCGGATCATCGCCTTGAGCGCCTCGCGGGCGTCCATGGCGGCGTAGCCCTTCGGGGTCTCCTCCAGGCTCACCGTCCGGTCGAAGACCCTGCCGGGCCGGACCGTCCCGTCCAGGACCGCGGGCAGGAGCCGGTCGATGTAGGCGCGTACCGGGGCGGGGCCGCCGGTGAGGGTGACGTTGGGGCCGAACAGGCTGGCGAAACCGACCGGGGCCTCCTCGTACTGGGGAACGCCGACGCGGCTGATGACCCCTCCGGGACGGACCACGCCGACCGCCTGCTCGTAGGCGGGCATGTGGCCGACCGCCTCCAAGACGATCGCGCTACCGCCGGCGGTGAGGTCGCGGACCCGCTCGATCCCCTCGGCACCGCGTTCGGCGACGACGTCGGTGGCCCCGAACTCGCGGCCGAGGTCGGTACGCGCCCGGTGCCGTCCCATCAGCACGATCCGTTCGGCGCCCAGCTGCCGGGCGGAGAGCACCGCGAGCAGGCCGACGGCGCCGTCGCCGATGACCGTGACGGTGCTGCCCTCGGTCACGCCGCCCGTGACGGCGGCGTGCCAACCGGTGCCGTAGACGTCGGAGAGGGTCAGCAGCGAGGCCAGCAGCGCGTCATCGGCGCCCTCGTCGACCGGCGCCTTCACCAGGGTGCCGTCGGCGAGGGGGACGCGGACCGCCTCGGCCTGGCCGCCGGCGGTGCCGATGCCCGGATCGCTCCAGAAGCCGCCGCGCACGCAGGAGGTCTGCAGGCCGGCCCGGCAGAACTCGCACGCGCCGCAGGAGACGGCGAACGGCGCGATCACGAAGTCGCCCGCGCGCACCGAGGTGACCTCCGCGCCGACCTCCTCGACCACGCCGACGAACTCGTGTCCCATCGGCGTCCCCTCGGCGGAGGGCGGCATGGAGTGGTAGGGGTGCAGGTCGCTGCCGCACACGCAGGCCCGGACCACGCGCACCAGCGCGTCGGTGGGCTGCTCGATCTTCGGGTCGGCGGCGTCGACGACTCGGACGTCACCGGCCCCGTACATGTAGGTCGCTCGCATGGGCCCAGTCCACACCGGTTCCGCGGCCCGGGGGAGTCCCGCTCGTTCCGAGTACCGGCAGTACCTCCCAGAGCGAGGCGCCACGAGAACGGGGCGGCCGAAGGGCCGCGGCGCGGCGGGGCACGCGCGCCCCGCCGCCGGGCCACCACGGCCGCGCTCCGAGCCACCGCGACAGGCCACCCGTGTCGCAGGTGGCGGACCGGCGGGACCCGCCCCGGCCGACGCAGGGCATGACAGTACCTCCCTCGCCGTGCGGGGCCCGCCTACCGTGGAGACATGGGCACGATGGACCTGCGCAGTGAGATCCGTGAGTTCCTGAGCTCGCGGAGGGCGCGCATCACTCCGGCGGAGGCGGGGCTTCCCGCGTACGGCGGCAACCGCCGCGTCAAGGGGTTGCGCCGCGAAGAGGTGGCGATGCTCGCGGGCGTCTCGGTGGACTACTACGTGCGCATGGAGCGCGGCAGCCTGGCCGGAGCCTCCGAGAGCGTGCTCGACGCGCTGGCCTCGGCGTTGCGCCTGGACGAGGCCGAACGCGACCACCTGTTCGCGCTCGCGCGGGAGTCGGGGGCGCGGAGCCGCCGCCGCAGGCGCAGCGCCCCGGCGACCGTCCGGCCGGTACTACAGCAGGTCCTCGACGCGATCACCGAGGCGCCGGCCTGGATCCGCAACGGCCGCCACGACGTACTGGCGATGAACCGGCTCGCCCGGGCCCTGTACTCGCCGTTGTTCGCCGACCCGCGACGCCCGGTGAACACCACCCGGTTCGTCTACCTCGACCCCGAGGCGGCCAAGGAGTTCTTCGTCGACTACGACCAGATCGCCAGGGACGCCGCCGCGATGCTGCACCTGGAGGCGGGCCGTAACCCGCACGACCATTCGCTCGTCGAACTGGTCGGCGAGCTGTCGACCCGAAGCGAGCTGTTCCGGCAGCGATGGGCCTCCCAGGACGTCCGCTTCCACCGCTCCGGGCGCAAGCGGCTGCGCCATCCGGTCGTCGGCCAGCTCGACCTGGACTTCGAGACGCTGGAGCTGCCCTCCGAACCCGGGCTGTACCTGAACATCTACACCGCTCCCGCCGACACCCCGACGGCCGACGGTCTCAAACTGCTGGCCTCGTGGGTCGCCAGTCAGGAACGGCTCCCCGCCGAATAGCCCCGCTCGGCCGGGGCGCGCCCCGAGGACGGAACGCCGGCCCGGGGTGGCGCCCAGGGCGGCGAGGACAACGGCGCCATCGGCCGGCACCGCCTCCCCGCCCGGAGAACCCGGGCGCGCGAGCGGTGTCGGCGGGGCGCGGTGTTCGAGCGTTCGGCGCGCGGACGCGGGAGCGCCGGGGAACCCGCCGCGCCCGGGGTGGTTCTCCCGCTTCGCGTCCTTCACGGCCAGGTTCCGCCGATGAGTGGACGCGCGGGGCGGTGGCCCGGAGAGGGCGATCTCCGGGCCACCGCCGTGCCGCTGTCGCCGGCGGCGGGGGCGGGCGACCCCGCGTGCCGGCGCCGACTCAGGTGGTGTGGGGGCAGGAGTCCCGGTAGTCGGAGAAGTCCGAGAAGAGCCCGGTGTCGGGCGGCGGGCACAGGAACTGCTCGTAGCGCTCGTCCTCGTCGACGAAGCGCTTCAGCCAGGAGATGCTGTACTTGGCGATGACCGTGTTGGAGATGTTGGGCGCGAAGTGGCTCGCGCCGTCCAGCTCCAGGTAGGCGCGTTCCAGGTCCTCGTCCAGGCTCTCGTAGAACGGGATGGAGTGCGTCCTCACCGAGGCGACGGTGTCGTTCTCCGCGCCGATGATCATCGTGGGCACCTCGACGTCCGACCAGTTCTTCTGGAGGTGCCAAGGCGTCAACGGGATCGCCGCGCGCAGCTCGGGCCGGTTCTCGGCGGCCGCGAGCGTGCCCCCGCCGCCCATCGAGTGGCCCATCACCGCCAGGCGGTTGCCGTCCACCCGGTCGGCCACGTCGCTGTCCTCGACCAGGTAGTCCAGGGCCGCCTCGATCTGGCGACCCCGGCTGTCGGGCTGGTCGTAGCGGGTGATGGTGTCGATGGTGAACACCACGAAGCCCTGTGAGGCGATGCGGTGACCCATCCACGCCATCGAGGACTGGCTGGCCGTGTAGCCCGGGGCGATGACCACGCCGCCGAAGGTGCCCTCGCTGGTGTCGGTGGGGTAGTAGATCGTTCCGCCGCCGAACCCGCTCACCAGGGACGACACGGTATCGGTGTCGGTGTCGAAGTAGCCGCGCACGGCGGTGACGCTGGACTCGGTCGGCGCGGGGCCACGCTCGTAGGGGTTGGACGCGTGGGCCGGGGCGGTGACGCCCGCGGTCAGGCCGGCGGCGAGGGACAGGGTCACGCCCACGCGCGCGGCGAGCCGTGACATCCGGGACAGGGGGGTGCGGCGACCGCCGTCGGTCTCTTCGGGGGAAATGGAATGCGTTAGCACGACATGTTCCTTTTCTCGTGCAGTGGGGATCCGCGTGCCTCGCGTTGGACGCGGACCGGGGACTCCCGTGGGGGAAGGCCGACGGCTTCGCGCGGTGGGGGGTAGGGGGTCGGGGGTGCGCGGGGCCGACGGCGGACCGCCCGGCCTTTCGGTGACAGAAAGGCACGGTACGGGAACCGAGAGTACGGATCCCTACGGCCGTGGGAACACTATGGTGTCGTTTTAGCGAATTTGCAACTGTTAGATCACCAAGAGTGATTGGTTTAAGTTCGCGGATGTCCAGAGGGTCTTGCCCTGGTTCGCGGGGTGGCCCGACCGGATGATCACTACGTGGGGCTCACCATCCTGCGTCCCGCCCGCGAACCGGCGGAAATAGGCGCCGGGTGTTCGGGGGGCTGCGGCCACATCGTGGAACCCGCTGCGCCGGAACATGTCGCTCCACGACGGGACCACGGTCGTCGTCGGGAGGGGGCGACCGGTCTTCGGCGATCACCTGAAGGCTCCCTTGGGGCCCTGTGCGTCGTGATCGGCCGGGCCGGGTCTTCGCCGCGCAGGCCGGTGCCCGGCCCAGAGTGACGCCTGGGAAAGGGGAGACGCCATCGTCAGGCGTATTCGGCCGGCTGTGGCCACCGTTGAGCGCGCCCCGGCCGACCGCGAACGCGGGGGCGGCGATCGCGCAGGATCTTCCGGCGCTTGATCCGGGTGAAGGTGTGCTCGGCGCGGGATCCCGCTTGTGAGAACGGTTGTTCTCCCTGCGGCGGCGATGCGGGATGAGCAGGCCGGTGCCTTGGCGGCCGCCGGCGACCGTCGTCGTGGCACCGGCGGCGGTTCTGGTGCCGGGTTCCTTCCAGCCTCGGGAGCCGTGCCGGTTGCCGGGCAAGGCCCGACTGGTAACGGCGACCGGACGGGGCGGCGTCGACGACATGGTGGGCGGTGGTCTTCGGCCTGCCCGGCGATCGTGCGGTCGCCAGGGTGCCGTCCACGGTGGGCACGGTGCTCTCGCCGGCGTGGCCGGAAGGCGGGGAACCGGCCGAGAAGGTCGATAACCCGGCCGGCCGCCGACTTCGAGACACCGAAGAGCGGCGCGAGCCGCCGCATCGCCGGGTTCGCGCGCCATTACGCCGTGGCCGGCGGGAAGCGATCCTCCGGCGACGGACTCCACGGGCGGCCGCGCTGTCGATCCGCGGCCCGCTCGCGCGGTACGGCGGCTATCGGCGTGCCGAAGCAGCGTGGGGCCCGGCCCTGTGCAGGGACCCGTCCAGAACGGCGCCGACCCCGTGATCAGGTCAGCCGCACCGTGATCGTCTCGCTCTGGGCGAGGTTGCCGAGCGACGAGCCTGGCTCACGGATCGGCAGCAGAATGCTGCCCATGGGCGACGAGAATCGGAACGAGGCTGAGGCGCGGGCATTCCTGTCGGCCGCGATCGAGGTGGCCGGGTTGCTGGGCCTCGACACCGCGGCGAGCGTGCCGGAAGACCGGCGCGCGCGGCATCTGGCGCATGCGGTGCGCGGTCCACTGCTCGAACGTGTCAGCCTGCCCGAGGAGTTTTCCGTACCGTTGATGGCCGCGGCCGTATACGACCCCGACCCCAGTTTCTGCCGTTGGTTCATCGAGCCCGCGCTCTACGCGTTCGGGCGCCGGCGAGTGGCGGAGGCACTGCTCGACTATGCCCGGACGGGGACGGAAGCGGAGCGGGCGGGCGCCAAGCGGGCTTGGTACTGCGCCCACGTGCCGCTACGTGCTGGCCGGTCCCCGGCGTACGCGCCGGATGGAAGCCGTGATCCGGCTCTCGACGAGTCACGCGACGTGGTGGCCGAGTGGCTACAGCACATCGCCTCACAAGATCACAACAACCCCTGATCCTACGCACACGGTCACGGGACGGGTTTCGGCCGGGGAAAGCGCGATTTCGAGTTCTGGTGACGCCTCGCTTTCGGTGGCTGGTGGTGTGACCGCTCGCCGATCGGCTGGAAGTGCGGCAAGCTCCTGGAGGGATGCGTCTCTCAGGGGGTAAGCCGGCAGCAGAAGAAACCGGCGATTCGCGTCGTTGAAGGTGCGGACATTGGAAGCGGCGTGTTCGGCTACGGAGCCGACACCGTTCAGTGGGTGATTCCCCGGTTCTTGGGGGCCGTGAAGAAGAAGATATCGGGCGCGGCCTGGCAGTGGTCGAATCGGCAGGGCGCCCGGTCTCCTGGCGGAAGCGCCGGGATATCGTTCTCATTCTTGCGGAATCCGCCTCCGGGAGCGCTGAGTGGTGCTGAGAGGCCATTGGGCGGTGCCGCCTGGAGCGGCGGCCTCCGTGTTCGTTTCCCTGTTTTCTCCGGTGTCCTCCCCGGTGCTGAGTGCGGAAAACGGTGGGATTCCGGCGGAAGAGATGTTCTTCGGTTCCGTGGTCCCATCGTTTTCCGTGTGGTTCTTCCTGGAGGCCGCGCTCTGTCTCGCAATGAAATTCGGAGAATCCGGCCGTGGCCGAGAACTTATCCGCCAGGGTGGCTGTTTCAGTTCGGATGATCGATCGAGACGCCTGTGAGAGTGGTGTGGAGATATCGACTCGCGACGGACGGTCATGCGGGTCCATCGGCTTGGGGATCTCTCCCGGATGTGCTGGCCGGGTATCCGACGAATCGACGACGTGTGGAAAAGTCAAGGGCCTTCCTGGAAGAGAGGGGGGATGGGGAGGGGCGGCGCTGGCCATCGGAAAGCCGAATTTCAATATCCTTTCCCTCTGCTCGATTCTCTGCGCGTTTTCCATGGTCCATCTGCTTCTGGATGCTGTTCAATGACCTCCGCTACTCCGAGAACTCCGGGATCGTGATCGGTTGCCGCGGCGGCGGGGGAGCGGCGGCGTCGGGGCTCTGGAGAGGGCGAGGCGGTGACCGTCGAGAACCCCGCGGGCGCGCCCTTCCGGGGAGCGCCGGCGCCCTCCGGAGGCAGGAGGCGGCGAGTCGCAGCCGCCCACGTGCCCACCTGAGACGAAACGCACCTCCCCCATCCCCTGCCCCGGGAGCGTCGATACGGCACGATGAAGACGTGCGCCTCTCGATACTCCGCCACGGCCAGACCCCCTCGAACGTGATCGGCCTGCTCGACACCGCCGCCCCGGGACCCGGGCTGACCCCCCTCGGCGAACGCCAGGCCGAAGCGGTACCGGCCGTGCTCCGGGACCGCCGGATCGACGCGATCGTGGTGTCGTCCCTGGTGCGGACGCGGCTCACCGCGGCTCCCCTGGCCGGCGAGCTCGGGTTGGAGCCCGTGGTCCTGGAAGGGGTGCGCGAGGTCGAGGCCGGCGACCTGGAGATGGCGGGCGACCCCGCGGCGCACCAGACCTATCTGGACACGGTGTTCGCCTGGGCGCGCGGCCACGTCGAACGCCGCATGCCGGGGGGCTTTGACGGGCGGGCGTTCCTGGGCCGGTTCGACCACGCCATGGAGCAGATCGCCGCGCACGGCTGGGACGAGGTCGTCGTGGTCTCCCACGGCGCCGCGATCCGTTCATGGGCCAGCGCCCGCGTCGCCGGCGTCGACGTCGCCGAGGTCGAGCGCACTCCGCTGGCGAACACCGGCATGGTCGAGATCGAGGGGGACCCGGCATCGGGCTGGCGGCTGCTCGACTGGACCAGCGGCCCGGTCGGTGGCGTCCACCTCACCGCCCTGCGGGAGAACGACCCGACCGGCGAGGCCATCGACGCCTGAGCGACCGCCCGCGGGGCGTCCCCCGATCTGGCCGCGCACCCGTCACACACACGGTCCCGTGACTCCCCGGCGCTTGCCGCCGGCACCCGCGGCTTCCGCGCGCGGGCGCGGTGACGTCCTTCCTCTCCTGGCCCAACGCATCCTCACCGGCGGCTTCCGCGTCCGGACACGGTGACGGGCCTCGGCGGCTGCCCACCCACCTCGCGCGAGGCCGACGCCTCGCGCCCGTGAGTGAAGGGAGTGTCCGCCGACCGGAACACGCGGAGCCAGCCACTGTTCGGCAGCGCGCGCCCACCTCACCGTCGCCCCCGGTCCGGCGTCTCAGAACCGCCGGGAGACGGCCCGCCCCCCGCCCGGGGCCGGCCAAGGGGCGGGGCGGGCCGTCACACCGCCCGGAGCCGGGTGATCGCGGCCGGTCCGGCCTCCGGCGCCCCGGTGAACCTCCGAAGAGGACCGCGGAATCCGCCGGAGTGTTCTCCGCCCGCTCTGGAACAGGCCGCTCGCGGCCTGGGAAGGTCCGCGCGTCGGCCGTCGGCGCCGCGCTCCGGAGCCGTCCCCGATGGCCGAGTCACGCCGCTCGCCAGGTGGACGTCCAGCGCCGGCGCTTCTCCACACGCTGTCACCCCTGCCCGCGGGCTCGTCAGGGCACTGGGCGGATGGCCCCGAACGCCATGGCGGCGGGTTCGCGGCCCGAGGATGTGGACCCTCCTCCGCCACGGGACACGGCCACCTCCACGACCGCCGCGTCACGATCCTCCGCGATGGGGGACCGGTCGGAGTCGACTTCAGACCGATTGTTCTAATATCAGAACATGCGGTCTAAACCGGTAGGGCGAGCGGGATCCAGGTCATTCACCGAGACGGCTCGGCGCGAGCAGCTGACCTGGGCCGCGGTGAGGACGGTCAACGAGCTCGGTTACCACCGGGCCTCGCTGGCGGAGATCGCGAAGCGGGCGGACATCGCCAAGAGCGCGGTGGTGTACTACTTCTCCTCGAAGGAGACGCTGCTGCTCGAGGTGGTCCAGTCGGCGTTCGCGGCGTTGGGGGAGGAGGTCCTGGCCGCGGTGCGGGACGCGGACGGCACGGCCGCGCGGCTGCGCGCGTACGCGGACGCCTACCTGGGCCATGTCGACACCCACCGCGCCGCGATCGCCGCGGCGGTGGAGATCGCGGTCTCCCATCGCACCGCCGATGGCCGGCCGCTGTACCTCGTCGAGAACGACGAGGACACGGCGCTGCTGCGCGACATCCTGGCCCGTGGCATCGACGACGGCACGTTCCGCCCGATGCCGCTCGATGTCGCGGTCGGACTCGCCGAGAGCGTCCTGGACCGGTCGATCACCGTCGTCCAGCGCGACCCCCACGCCGATCTGGGCGAGTTGCGCAGGCACGCCGTGCCGTTCCTGTTCCGCGCCCTGGGGGCGGCGGATGCGTGACCCGGTTCGGGGGATCGGATATGACGCCGGGGTCGTGTACGAGAAGAACTTCGACAGCAACCCGGTTTTCTCCGAGCGGTCCGCGCGACGCGACTACCGCGCCATCCGCGCCGAACTCGGCTGCGACGCCGTGCTCGTCATGGCCGGCGACCCCGGCCGGCTCGCGGTCGCCGCGCGCTGCGCGGCGGAGGAGGGCCTGGGGGTGTGGCTGCAGCCGCGCCCGTTCGACAGGCCCGTCCCCGTGCTGCGCGCGGCCGTCCGGGCCGCGGCGGACACGGCCGAGCGGCTGCGCGCGGAGGGCGCCGAGGTGGGGCTGGTCGTCGGCTGCGAGCTGACCTTGTCCACGCCCGGCATGCTTCCGGGACCGACGTTTTGGACCAGGGGGACGCTGCTGACGGTGACGTTTCCGCTGCTGCCCCTGGCGAACGCGCGATTGCGGCGGCTGCTCGGCGCTCTCGTGCGCGATGCCCGGGAGCGGTTCGCGGGCCCGGTCTCCTACGGCGCCGGCTCCTGGGAACGGCCCGACTGGGAGCTCTTCGACGTCGTCGGCGTGGACCGCTACCGTGACGCCCGCAACGCGTGGCGGTTCGAGGACGACCTCCGCGCTCTCGTCGACCGCCAGCACGCGCGCGGCAGGCCCGTGTACGTCTTCGAGTTCGGCACGTGCGCCTACCGTGGCGCGGCGCAGAGGGCCTCCACGGCCGCCGGGGTCCTCGGCGGACGCGGCGAGCCGACCGTGCCCCGCCGACTCGTGCGCGACGAGCGCGAGCAGGCCGACTACCTCGTCGAGCTGCTGGACGTCTTCGACCGGGTGGGCGTCGACGGCACCTTCGTGTGGGGGTTCAGTGAGCCCGCGCTGACCAGGTCCGATGAGCCCGGCCGTGATCTCGACCTCGCCAGTTACGGCGTCGTCGCCGCGCACGCCGACGGCACCTGGACCCCCAAACAGGCCTATCACGCCCTCGCGCACCGCTATGGAGGAAGCCCCGCATGACCACACCCCCCACTCCGAGACGGCGTGGCCTCGCGTCCGCGGCCTGGCGGATCGCGCTCGCCACCACCGCCCTGGGAACATGCGTCGCCGCCGGCGCCGCCGTCCTGCCCGCGGGCGACCCGTCCGACACGGCGGTCCTGATGGCCAGGATCGCCTTCGGCGTCGCGATCAGCGCCCTGATGGTCGGGCTCATCGCCGTCCTCGCCCGCCGGGCCGACCGGGAGACCCTGCGCGGCATCGGGGTCACGACCAATCGGGTGGACTGGCGGCTCGCGCTGTGGGGCGCCGCGGTCTGGACCGTTCCCGCCGCTGCCGCCTTCGGTGTCCTCGCCCTCCTGGGAGCGCCGTTGACGGTCACCGTCTCCGCCGCGGAACTCGCGCGGACAGGGCTGCTGCTGCTCTTCGCCGTCCTGGTGGTCGAGGCCGTTCCCGAGGAGGTGGTCTTCCGCGGCTACGTCACCACCGTGCTCGGCCGAGTCACGCGCGGCTGGTGGATCATCGTCGTCCAGGCGCTGCTGTTCACGCTGTTCGCGGGTCTTCTGCGGCAGAACTG
This sequence comes from Marinactinospora endophytica, assembly GCF_054780875.1. Taxonomy (NCBI): domain Bacteria; kingdom Bacillati; phylum Actinomycetota; class Actinomycetes; order Streptosporangiales; family Nocardiopsidaceae; genus Marinactinospora; species Marinactinospora endophytica. The sequence continues at coordinate 831,036 of NZ_BAAGVM010000001.1, forward strand.
GAACCCGCTGGACCTCTCGCTCTTCGTCACGATGGGGATCGGCTTCGGCTACCTTCGCATGCTCACCGGCTCCGTCTGGATGCCCATCGGGTTCCACGCCGCGTTCCAGACCGGGGCGCAGCTCATCCTCGCCCACGACGCCGTGGAGTTCGCCGGTGGGACCGGCGCGGCCATGCTCGCCCTCGGGGCCGTCCCCTTCAGTGTCGCCGCCGTCCTGGTCACCGCGGCCGGCGTGCCCCGAAGCGTGGCGGCCACCCCGGGCGGGATGGACTGAACACGCGGATCCCGTTGCACCACCACGCCAGTCGAGACCGCCCGCGGCTGTCGTCCCAGGCGGAGGGGAGAGAGACCCGCTGCCTCACTGGAGCGCGAAGCCGATAGCGGGGCGGAATCCGCCATCGGGACGGCGCCGCCCGTGTCCGTTCCCCTCGGTAACCGTAGTCACTCCCTGGCCCACGGGCAGCGGCTCTTCGCCGCCGCTGCTCTGGAGAGGACGCGCGCCCGGGCGCTGTTCGACACACACGGCCTGTGTGACGATCGCCTTTTCCAGTCTGCCCTGCACGCCGCCCACAGCGCGGATGATCAAGCTCTGGGCGCGGACATCCCCTGGCATTCGTGGGGGTCAGCCTCAGTGGTGCAGGTCCTGGCCCCGGACGGGAAAGTGCTCGGGGCGGGATTCGTGGCCGCCGACAGGCTGATGGTGACGTGCGAGCATGTCCTCCCCTCCGCGACCGTCCCCGGTGACCGGGGGCGGGTGTGCTTCCCGCGGTTGGAGGGGGCGCCGGTGGCCGGCGCGCAGGTCGGGGTCGTGGACCCGACGGCACTGCGGCTGGACCTGATGCCCCGGGGCGCTGTTGTGGCGAGGGCGGCGTCGGGATGCAGTGGGCACCGGGTGTCCTCCTGCGGGTTCCCGCCCAGACCTTCCGGCAGGGGCGTTAAGGCTTTCCGGGGCACGTGGGCGGCCGCGGCCGCGGACTTCGTGGATCTTCCCGGTCGGGCGCGTCTTTCCGGCCGCTGCTCATCCGTTGTCGGCGATGGCTTCGTTGGTCATGTGACTTGGCCAACTGGCCAAGTCGTATGGCCAACTGTTACCTTGGGCGCATGAGTCACCAGGAGGACGCGGCGCCCCGCAAGCAGATCAGCGCGGACGAGCGCCGCCGGCGGCTTCTCGCGGCAGCGCTGCGCGTGATGAAGCGCGAGGGGATCGCGGCGGCGACCACCCGCGCGATCTGCGCGGAGGCGGGCATGCCACACGGGGCCTTCCACTACTGCTTCCGGTCCAAAAGAGAGCTCTACGGGGCCCTGCTCGCAAGCGACATCGAGATCGACCTGGCCCCCGTCTGGCCGGAGATCTCCCCGGCGGCGAGTCCGCGGGAGAACATCCGCACGCTGCTGCTGGCGTACTGGTCCCAGGTCGAAGCCGATCCCGACGCGCAACTGGTCCTTTTCGACCTTGGAAGCTTCGTGCTGCGCGACCCGGAGCTCCGGGAACTGCCCAGGGGGGAGTACGCGGCGTCCCTCGAAAAGGTCACGGGCTACATCGTCCGTCTGGGAGAGGAGGCCGGCCTCACCTATCTGTGTGAGGAGCGCGCGATCGCTGAACTCGTGGTCACCACGCTCAACGGCGTCGCGTGGTCGTGGCTCGCCCACCGTGATGGCGTGGCGGCCCGGGCGAGCCTCGAGAGGTTCGCGGAACTCGTCGCGGGTCTCGCCAGGAACAAGACCGACCGCTCGATGTGACCGCCACCGGCGGACCGAGCAGAACTCCTCTCCACAGACGAAGGACGGACAACCATGGCCGACATTGTCTACCGCCCCTACCACGAGCGCGATGCCGCGGACGTCAAGTCGATGATCAACGAGGCGTTCCACATCCACCGCTACATGAAGAAGAAGCACCTGCTCAACAGCGCCCTGGAGGTCTACCTGCGTGAACGCCTGCTGGCCAGCACCTACACGCGGGTCGCCGTCAAGGACGGGCGGGCGGTCGGAGTGATCATGGGGCGGGTGCCCGGCCGTCCCCGGGTTCCCCATGCCGGCCGGAACAGGCTGCTGACCTGGTTCCACATGGGCCGGATCGCTGTCACGGGCTTGTCCGACCTGCCGTCACTGGCGCAGTACTTCAAGTTCGACGGCGTTTACCGGAGGCTGCGCCACAGCACGTCCGCGCCGTTGACCGACGAACTCACCCTCTTCGCCGTCGACGCGTCCACCCGGGGAACCGGTGTCGGAAAGGTCCTGTACCAGGACTACCTCCGGCATCTGCGGGACCAAGGCCGGACGGACTTCTACCTGTACACGGACTCGCTCTGCTCGTACGGGTTCTACGAGAGCAGGGGCATGACCCGCGCCGCGGCCGAGGAGATGCAGATCCGGCTGGACGGCGAGACGGAGCCTCTCGGCGTCTTCCTGTACGCGGGACAAGTCCGCTAGGAAACCGGGCGGCGCGGCCACGCGCGAGCAGCGCGGCGGGCGGGGTTCTCGGGGGCGTGTCAGGAGCATGGCGTCCTGGAAAGATCCGAAGTGGGAGTGTTTCCGGATTGGCTGGCCGGACGGCCACCGCCGTTACGAACGTCGATCCGGGTGGTGTGCGGCCTCGGTCGTTATCCCCCTCCCCTCTCTTCTGTCATCACAGGTTCACCGAAGAGGGCGAACCCCTGGTCGTGTTGGGAGGCAAGGGATTTCTCGTTGCCAGACCCTCATGCTGCTTTCAACGGCCTTGTCGGCGCCTTCCCTGAAAAGGGAATAAGGGTAAGTGCCGGGTCCGGGCAGAGCCACCTTCCCTGCCGGTTCGTCAAGGAGAGGCGTGACTGTAACTACTCCTGTTGGAGACAGGAAAAACCCAGTTGCCGCCTCCGCGTCGCCCCCTTGGGGTGGTGGAGAGGTATCCCAGTGTTCAAGGGTGAAGCGACTCTTCAATGATTCTTTGGCGGTGTCAAGAGGAATTTGACTCGTCGTCTCTCCGGTGACTGGGAGATGCGATTTCTGCGCAGAAAACTGGTCGCCGTGGATGTCGACAATTCCGTGCGTTGGTCGGGTCGAAACCTCAACAGGGAACGCGGAATGCGTGTCATCTTCCTCTGCTGGGTCGCTTTGCCCCTAAAACCCTCTCCGCTCAAAGTCCGGTTTTCCTTAGCTGAAGCCGAGGCGCAGTGTATGCGCCTATTTCACTCCTCTTCTCCCTCGGCTTGGGTAGCGTCGGGTCCATGGACCAGCGGATCGTGATCATCGGCTGTGGGGGTTCCGGCAAGACCACTCTGGCCAACCGTCTGGCCGTGGGCTTCGGCATTCCGGTGACACACCTGGACGCCGTCTACTACGACGACGAGTGGAACCCGCTGCCACAGGAAGAGTTCGCCGCCGTCCAAGAGGAGCTGGTGGCCGATCCGGAATGGGTGATCGACGGCAACTACGCCTCGACCCTGCCGATCCGGCTACGTCGCGCCACCACCGTGGTCTTCCTCGATCTCCCGCCGTTGCCGTGCCTGTGGGGCATCGCCCAGCGCAGATGGCGTCACGGTGGTGGACAGGACGGCCGGACCGGGGTCTACAACCGCATCACCTGGGATTTCATCCGCTACGTGTGGAACTACCGCACCACGATGCGACCTCGGGTGCGGGCTTTGATCGCCGAGCACGCTCCCCACGTCGAGGTGCACGTCGCGACCTCGCGCAGAGCCGCCGATCGATTGGCCCGAAGGATCATCACCCGCCTCACGGACTGACCGAACGGATCGGAGACGCGAGTGTCCGATGACCCACCCCTTCCTCGACCCCGAACAGGTCCATGGTCACCCTGCGCAGCACCCACCTGGGGCGCCTTGATCAAGCCGCAACGAGACTAAGGGGAACGCCGTCTACGGAAATGCCAGAGCGCTGTCGGATCCTTTGACGTGGTCATCCGTACCCGGCTGAACGGTCGAGTCCCTTTGTGTGAGACCGCCTCCATTGAGGAATCGGGTCCGGAGTCGCTGTTCGACGAGGCCCACGCGCGGTGTCGTGCGGTCGAACCTAACTGGCCCGGCATGAACTGCGGAATGTTCATGGTGGACAATGAGCTCGGCCAGTTCGAGGTCAGCGAGATTAACCACCGGGAGAACACGGGTGTTCTACTGCCCGCCGATCGTTGCTGGGGACGAGTCCTGTTCTTTCCCTCTGGAGTGACGCGGCGAACGGCTCGAAAGGTTGGAGGTGTTCGTGGAGGCGCGTTCGTGGTCCGCATATCCGATCGTTCCGGAACCACCGATCGGAACCGGCGCGGGTGAGGACCGGGAGCGGCGATTCGCCGAGGTTCCCGAATCCGGATGGCACGCTTTGGTCACGTGGGCGATCGGTCCCGACCACGTGGTCCGCTGCCTGGACCTGCGTCCCCCCGAACCGGTCCGTGTGGTCTATGGAAGGAAAGGGCGGCGTACCGTCCAGGTCGAGGAGAGGACCCGCGGGGATCGGTCGGCCGTGGACGCGCAGATCCACGACTACCTCACCGATGCGCGGGTGCCCTCACAGCCGTGCGGGTACCGGTGGTTCGTCGAACTCCCCGACGGAGTCGACGACGGCGATCAGCTCTTCGGCCGTTTCAGAGCGGGACTGCTGGACATCCCGGCCGGCCACCGGCCCTCCCGCGAGCGCGACGCCATGATCGCGGCCGCCGAGGCTCTGTATGGGGCCGCACCTCGAAGACGGCCTGAGCAGCCCCCGGATGACTGACCCGGCATGGCGACGGCCCCGCGCTTCACGGCGCGGGGCCGTTTCGTACGTGAGGCCTCCCCGCCTCGGACACCCCCTCGGTCCCGCATTTCAGACCGGAGCGGCCGGGGCCTCCCACGGAACCCCCGGTTCCGGGCGGTCAAGGTGAGCGAGCACCACGGCGGATGCTCGTGTGCGGTCGCGGTCTGTCCGGCCTGGTGGGCGTGTTCCCACAGGCCGGCCACGCGCCGGGCGAGGGGCCGAGCGGGGCGGGGCGCGGAGTGCCCGGTGACGTCCAGCGCGTCACTCCCAGGTGAGGGTCATCGGGTTGTTCGGGCGGTCCAGCACCAGGCGGCCGGCGTCGCTGTCGGGCCGGGGACGGGTGTCCGGGATGCCGAAGCGGACGGTGCGGTCGCGGTACCCCTGATCCCAGGTGACGATCTCGCGCGCGACCTGTTCGGCGAGCCGCTGTCCTGCGATGCCGTGTCCGATGACGCCGACCTCGTAGCGTTTACCGCCGTCGGGGCCGGGGGCGGCGGCGCGGATGGTGAGGTAGGCGAAGCCGTCTGCGGCGGCGGTGGCCATGGCCACGGTGGGAAACGCCGGCTTGACCAGGCCGCTCTCCCTGGCCGAGGGGTCCACTTCCATGCGCATGAGGGGGTTGGGCAGCCGACAGGCCAGCCACAGGAACAGCCATTCGAAGGACTCCATCGGAGCGAAGCACGCCCCGGTCCAGCTTTCGTGGCGGGCTGTGGCGAACACCCCGGCAAGAGCGTCGGGGTCGGTGGCATGAGCGTTGTCCCGGTGGGTCTGCAGCCGCACCTCCGCGGTTCCGGTCAGGTCGATGACACCGCGGGCGTCGTCGCCGATGCCGCGCAGCGGCATGAACGTGCACATTTCACTACCGCGGTCGACCCAGCCGCCCTCACCGCGTTCGAAGATGATGCTGCGGGAGACGGCGCCGGCCAGCCGGACGGGAACGACCAGGCGGCCGCCAGGGGTGAGTTGCTCCAGCCAGGGGGTGGGGATCTCGAAACAGCCGACGGTGGCGATGACGCGGTCGAACGGTGCCGTTTCGTCGTGGCCGAGCGCGCCGTCGGAGACGACGACATCGACACGTGGGATACCGGCGGCGGCGAGGTGCTCGCGGGCGCCCGTGACGAGGTCGTCGTCGATGTCGATGGTGGTGACGTGACCGGCCGTGCCGGTGATCGTGGCCATGAGGGCGGCGTTGTAGCCGGTGCCCGCGCCGAGTTCGAGGATCCTGTGACCGGGGCGGATCTGGAGCTGCTCCAGCATCAACGCGACGATCCTCGGCTGGGAGGCCGCGCTGATATGAACGCCGGTCTCGTCGTATTTGGTGTAGACCGGCTCGTCGGCGTATGCCGTGGGAAGCGGGACGCCGGGCAGGAAGAGGTGCCGCGGCACCTGCCGCAAGGCGGTCTCCACAGCGGGGGTACGGACCGTGCCGTTCTCGACGAGCTCGTCGACGAGCTTGGCGCGCAGCTCGTCGACGGAGGCGGCGGAAGCATCACTCACAGTAGTCGTCACTCGGGAGACCTTACTGGTGTGGAACGGCGGTGGTAGCGGAAACGCCCCCGGAGTTCTCCCATGCCCGGCCCATCGGCCGGACCGGGCGCGTACCAGGCACTGATGTGGACCCGGGTGGGGACGGATCCGTCCTGTCGCCATCGCCTTGGCAAGGGCGCGCCCTCTCGCCGACGGTCATGGAGGCGGTGGTGGGCGGCCCAGCGTCTGCGTCGGCGCTCACGTACTGGTTCGCCCGGTCGGGCCTGGCCGACGCCGTCATCGAGCGGGCGAGCGCGGACAGGCCGATACCTGTCCCGACGCCTTCCGCGTGCGCGGTCAACGCCCGCGCGACCCCATCCCCGCCCTGCTCGCCGAAGTCCTCTCCGCGCACTGGGACGGTCCCTGATCATCGCTGATCCGGGCCATGGTCCTGCGGACGGCGACGCCTACCGGGGACCGGAGGAGATCCTCGCCGGCCCGGGCGGGATCACCGCCGCCCAGTTGGCCGCCGGGCCCCATCCGCCCCCTGAGGCGGCCGGACGCACCGGCCCGAAGCGGCCCTGGCCCGGCTGGAACAGTGGGCCTGCGGCGGAACCTGCCGCCTGCCCACCGGCGAGGGGCGGCAACGGTGCGGATCGGTCGATCCGTGAGCCGGCCAGGCCGGCGGTCCGCGGTGTGGCGGCGGTGGCCGTGGTGGTGTCCTGCCGGCACGCCCATGCCGTGGTCACCCGGTACGGCGAGACCGGGATGGCGGCGTGGATGATCCCGTTGACCGTCGACGGTCTGGTCCATGCGAGCTCGATGGTGATCCTGGACGCCGCGCGCAACCGGTCGAAGGCGCCGGTGCCGGCGTGGGTCCTGCCGTGGGCGGACCGTTCCGGCGCCCGAGGAGTCCGAGAAGAACCGGCCGGGCACCGTGACCCGGGAGACGGAGACCCGGCACGGGACATGCCGCCGACGGCCACCGGGTGAGCCCCTGGGCCCCTTCCCGGGGCCGGGATTCACGCGGTGGCCGTCGGTGCGCCGAGGAGGCCCCGCGGCGGCGGAGCCGAACCGCTAGCCGGGGTTACGCGCGGAGACCAGGGCGTAGCCGAGCTCCGGGGTGTGTTCGATCCTGCGCGCCTCTTCGACCCGCTTCTCGAACTCCTCGACGCCGATCGCCCGCACATACTCGTCGCGGCAGGAGAGCGCCCCTTCGATGAAGTAGCGGATCGAGCGCCGCGTGTTCCGCATGGCGTCGGTGACCTCGGTGGGGATCAGCCCGGCCTTTTCGAGGAGGTCACCGTACTCGTCGAACCTCGCCATGGCGTAGGTCTCCTCGGTCGAGGACGCGCCGGCGGAGTTGTAGCGTTCCTGCGCCGAGACCTCGTGCACGGTCAGGTCCGCGATGGAGACCCGGCCCCCGGGGCGCAGCACGCGGGCGATCTCGCGCAGCACCTGGACCTTGTCCGGCATGTGGACCATCGATTCCAGGGCCATCACGCCGTCGAACGAATCGTCCGGGTAGGGCAGTGACATCGCGTCGGCCACCTCGTAGCGCACCCGGTCGTCCAGCCCGGCCGCACGGGCGCCTTCGGTGGCGACCTCGATCTGGCGTGGGCTGATCGAGATGCCGACGATCTCGACCTCGTAGCGGCGGGCGAGGCGCAGGGCGGGGGAGCCGGTCCCGCAGCCGATGTCGAGGATGCGCTGCCCGGGGCGCGGGTCGAGGCGCGAGATGACCTCGTCCGTCATCCTGTCCAGGGCCTGGCCGAAGGTGCTCTGGTCGTTCTCGTCGTCCCAGTAACCGTAGTGGAGGTTGCCGTTCCACAGCTTCGCCACGACGGTGGTGATCTCGTCGTAGGCGTCGGCGACCTTGGAGCTGTCCGGGGCGTTCTGCGTCATTGGGCCTCCTGGTGTGTCAACGTGGTCGCTTTCCATAGGGGCGGGCGGGAGTGCGTCTTCGCCGGGGCCTTCGGGGTCAGTTCTTCTTGCGGGCGAGGGTGAGGCCGTCGCCGACGGACAGCAGCACCAGTTCGACCCGCTCGTCGGCCAGGGCGTGGTCGTTGAAGCCGCGGATGCCCTGGACGGCGTCGGAGGTCTTGGTGGGGTCGATGACCTCGCCCGCGTAAAGGGTGTTGTCGGCCAGGATGAGGCCGCCGGGGCGGACGCGCGGGACGATTTCGTTCCAGTAGTCGATGTAGCTCTGCTTGTCGGCGTCGATGAAGGCCATGTCGAACATCGGGTCGCGGGGGAGCGCGCGCAGGGTGTCCACCGCGGGGCCGATGCGCGAGGTGATCTTGTGCGCCACGCCGGCCTTCTCCCAGTAGCGGCGGGCCATCGACGCCCACTCTTCGTTGATGTCGCAGGTCAAGATGGTGCCGTCGTCCGGGATTCCAAGGGCCAGGCACAGGGACGAGTAGCCCGTGAACGTGCCGATCTCGATGATGTCGCGGGTGTGGGACAGCTGGGCGAGGAGCGTCATGAACCTGCCCTGCTCCGGACTGATCTGCATGATGACCGAGTCCGGGTGCCGGCGCTCGTTCTCCGCGGCGAGTTCCTGCAACACCGAGGCCGGCGGAGTGCTGTGTTCGACCAGGTATTCGTAGAGCTTCGGGCTGAAGATCTCGGAGGTGATCACCGGGTTCCCTTCATGACGCGGACGAGTGGACGGTCGTCTCTTCTGGTGGAGCGCACGGGGTCAGGTCATTTTCCGCAGTGCCTCCAGGTCGGTCTTCCCGGTGCCGCTGATGGGCATGGTCGGCTGCCGGCGGAACAGCGCGGGGACCATCTGCCGGGGGAGGTGTTCCTGGAGGAAGGCGCGGAGTTCCCCCGCCGAGGGTGCGTTCTCCGCGGCCGCGACGAAGTGCGCCGCGAGCATGGTCTCGCCCAGAGGGCTGAGGACGTCGACCACCGCGCACTCCTCGACCCCGGGATGTCTGCGCAGGGCCGCCTCGATCTCCCCCAGCTCGATCCTGTGGCCGCGCAGCTGGACCTGGCGGTCACGGCGCCCGAGGTAGTAGAGCGTGGCGCCGTACAGCCTCGCCCAGTCGCCGGTGCGGTAGGCCGCCTCTCCGTCGACCGTCACGAACCGCCGCGCCGTGGTCTCGGGCCGGTTCAGGTAGCCCGACGCCAGCCCCGCCCCCGACACCAGGAGCTCGCCCGGTTCCCCTTCGGGGACCTCTTTCAGCGTGTCGTCGACGAGGCGGACCCGCAGATGCGGCAGCGGCCGCCCGATGGGGGTGTGCCCGGGATCGGCGCTCGGGGGTGGCGGGTCGAGCGGGCAGCTGCTGACGACGACCGCGGTCTCGGTGAGGCCGTAGAGGTTGTACATCCGGGCCTGCGGCGCGGCACCGGTCCGCTTCCAGCGGGCGACGGTCTCCAGGTTCACGGCCTCCCCGCCGAGGAAGACGCGGCGCAGCGCGGGCAGCGGAGCGGGGTCGCCCTCCAGGGCGGACACGAGGTAGCCGAATTCGGTGGGGACCTGGTTGAGGACGCTGACGCCTTCGGCCCGCAGCAGGTCGAGGAAGCGCACCGGGTCGTGCGTCCTCTCTTTGGAGACCACGATCAGCCGGCCCCCGCTCAACAGGGCTCCCCACAGCTCCCAGACGCTGAAGTCGAAGGAGGGGGAGTGGAAGAGCGTCCACACGTCACCGGGCGTGGGGGCGATGAGGGGGCGCGCCGCGTCGAGCATCGCCAGGACCTGGCGGTGACCGACGACCACCCCCTTGGGGTGTCCGGTGGACCCGGAGGTGTAGATGACGTAGGCGGCCCCCTCGGCGATCTCCTCCTTCGCGTGGGGGGTCCGGCCGGTGCGCGCCACGCGGGGAGCACCGCCGTCCTCGTCCCATTCCACGATGGTCGAGAGCCGGGCGTCCTCCTCGATATAGGTCTGCCGTTCTTCCGGGTAGTGCGGATCGATCGGGACGTAGGCGGATCCGTGCGCCAGGATGCCGATGATCCCCACCGCGATGTCCACCCCGCGGGGCAGGCGCAGACCCACCAGGCCGCCGGGGGGCACACCGGCGTCGTGCAACGCGCGGGCCAGGGCCGACGCCCGCTGCTTCAGCCGGGCGTAGGTCAGCGCCCGCGAGTCGTCGCGGACCGCCACCGCGTCCGGACGCTCACGCACGACCTGCCAGAGTCTGCCGTGCAGGCTTGTCGAGGACTGTCCCAAAAGCATGTTCCTCACCTCGGAGAGGGGCCGTGGGGCGTCGGGGCTAGAAGATCTCCGGGCAGTGCGGTTCCCGGTCCTCCAGGAACGCGGCGGACAGGTCGCGGGCGACGCCGCGATCGACGATGTCGACCGTGCCCGCCGCGGCCAGCGTCCCCAGCCGGGTGCCGCCCAACAGGAGGGCGCCGAGGTCGGCGATGTCCATCCGTAGGTGGGGGGCGGCGGTGACGGGGTGGGCGTTCGCCGTACCGTCCGATTCGACCCTCAGGCGCCACCGGCCCTGGTTCCATGGACAGAGGCGGTCGGTGACCTCCAGCACCGCCTCGACGGGGCGGGCGTAGCGTCGGGCGCCGAGCGCGCGCTCCAGGTCGACCACGCGCACCCAGAGGTTGTCGCTGAGCTGTGGCCGGGGCGCGCGCAGGTCGGAGAGCAGGTCGAGGAGGGGTTCGTCGGGCGCCACCGAGTCCACCGCGATCTCGGCCACCAGGTCCAGGTCGAGGAGGTGACGCCACAGGGACCGGTAGGCCTGCGGGGTGGCCGCGACCAGTTCCACCACCGTGACCGTGCAGGCGGCGCCGAGGTCGTTGAACGCCGGGGCGACCCGGTACACCGCGTACCCCTGCGGGTGCACGGCGAACCGGGGAGGGTCGTCGGGGGCGTCGGCGCCGAGGATCTGCGCCCAGTGCCGGTGGTCGCGCTGCAGCCACCCGGTCCGCTGGGCGGACACCTCCGTGTAGGGCAGGAGCAGGCGGGGGTCATCCGGCGCGCACTCCACCTCGTCGACCAGGCCGTCGGTGTCCAGGCCCGGCCGAAACGCCGCCCGGCCGGGCACCCGGATCCGGGCCTGGCGCGTGGCGATCCCATAACCGAACCGCCGGTAGATGCCGCTTTCCGAGGCCAGCAGGATGCTGATGGGCTGCTCGCCGCGCCGGTAGGTCTCGTCCAGCTGCGCGCGTACCAGTGCGGTGAGCCCGCCGCGGCGACGGTGGGTGGCGGTGATCGACATGCCGGTCATGGCCGCGGCCGGGCACTGACGCTCTCCGGGCAGTGTGATGGTCCGAGCGAACGCGCCCCCGCCGCCGACCAGCCGTTCACGGTGGAAGACGCCGTGGAAGCGCTCGGAGCCGAACCGGTCCAGGTAGCGCCGGCGCTCCTGGGGGCCGGGGCGGTTGAAGAACACGGCGGCGGCGACGTCGTGGAAATCCGCGATCTCATCGGCGTCGAGCCTGCGTGCGACCAGCCGATCGTCGGCCCGGCCGGTGCTGTCCGGCATTTCGCCTCCTGGTTGCTTGAACGGTCCGTCTCGCCACGACTTCGATGTCAGGAGGGGGAGACCTCGGAGGCGGAGGCGTGGAGCCCTTCGATGTGGGCGAGGCAGTGCGCCCTGGTCCCGGAGAAACCCGCGGCGCGCCAGCCCGGGGGGATGTCGCGGTTTCGCGGCCACAGCGAGCGGTCTCCGGCCTCGTTCACCACCACGGTGCAGGGGTAGTCCGGGTCGTCCGACAGGAAGGCGGACATGGGGGGCTCCTTTCGTGCGAGGTTCACAGGGTCTTCTCCGTGACGGCCAGGGTCCCGTTGGACCATCCCTCGACGTCGAGGCAGGCCGCGGGGGTGTGGGCGGGGTTCCCCGCGGGCGTGGGGAAGCGGTCGTCCCCGGCCGGGTTAGGGAGGCCGTCGGAGCGGTCGGCCACGCGCAGCAGCACCGGTTCGCGCGTCAGCTCCAGCACCAGGCGGAAACCTTCGGCGGGGACGGCGTGCAGCCACAACTCCCACGGCCCGTCGTCGGCGGGGGAGGTGGGGACGGAAGCCGGCCCCCCGACCAGTGACCAGGAGCGCACCGCGCCGGAACGCACGGCCAGCGAGATCTGGCGGGCTCCTCGGGGGGAGGACACGTCGACCACCACGCGCCGCCCGTGCTCGTGCGTTTTCTCCGAGACCACGTCGAGCACGGGGGGTGGCAGCTCCAGCAGGGCTGCCGGCGCGTGCAGGAGGTCCCTGTTCCACCCCGGGAAGTAGACGTCGAGGGGGCCTTTGCCGGGGCGGTCACCCAGGAACGGCCGGGTGGCCTCCCCCGGCGCGTCGTCGGTGCTCAGCCAGAACGCCCGCCGCCGGTCGGTGTCGACCAGGTACATCAGCGCATAGGGGTGGGGGCGGTCCGGCGTCGGGCGCGCCAACCGGAACTGGCGTAGGGCCAGCGCGCCGGCGGCCGTCAGGCAGGTCCCCAGCAGCAGGCGCCGCGTCCGCTTCCCGGTCTGGCGCCACATGAGCGGTCCGGCGAGCTCTCCGCCCAGCTGTAGCAGCGCCATGGCCGGTACGGCGATCCGGGGGGTCAGCCCCTGGTAGGTGAGCGCGGCGCGCGGGGCGAGCAGCGCCACGGCGGGGACGGCCGCCGCCACCTGCCCGAGGAGGCGGACGCTCGACCTCGGGGAGGTGGCCGTGAGCAGGGCGATCCCGCTGCCCACCAGGGGCAGGGCGGGAAGATGCGCGGCGCCGGGCAGCCACCGGGCGCAGCCCAGGGCCGCGGCGGCCAGCGGGACCGCGGCCGAGGCCATCCGGAGCTCGTCCAAGCCCGGTCGGCGGGTGGCCGCACCGGCCATCGAGAGCAGCCCCAGCGTGGCGAACAGCTCCTCGGAGCGGTAGAAGTCGCCGTGGCGGCGGAACTCCGGGCGGACCCGGCCCAGCAGGGACACCAGCCCCTGGGCGGCCAACGCTCCTCCCGCCAGCCGCCCCCACAGCGCCGCCTGCCCGCGCAACAGGTCGCGCGGCGAGATGCCGGACCTTCGCATCCAGCGCGCGAGGGCCCCCGCCCAGAGCGCGGCCGCGGCGGCGGCCAGCGGGCCGGCCGCCCACCGGGGATAGGAGAGGGTCACGCCGTTGGCGACGGTGAAGTAGGCCGACTCCCGCTCCTCAAGAGCGGACAGGTCGGTGTTGCGCAGCCGCTCGGCGAGCGCGAGTGCGAGCTCCCCGTGGTGTTGCAGACTGGCGGGATCGACATGTTCGATGTCGTCCAGGCGCGTGTGGTAGTAGGCGAAGTCGCCGATGTGGGCGAAGTTGAGTCCGGGAATCCCCCACGCGCGCGCGACGGCGAAGTCGGTGCTGTTGGGGATGCGCCGGTACACCTCGCCGAACAGGGAATCGACGAAATGGGGAAGGCCGCTGCGGGTCAAGGCCGCCACCAGGTCCGCTTCGCCGGACCCGGTCTCGAACATCAGGACGGGGCCGGAGGTGCCGCGCGCCTCGAAGTTCAGCATCGCGCCGACCCGCCGGGCCAACGGCTCCTCCTCGAAGAGCGCTTTGGCGCCCAAGAGCCCCAGTTCCTCGCCGTCGGTGAGGGCGATGACGACATCGTTGCGGCCCGGACCGCGGCTCTGCAACGCGCGGGCGACCTCGACCAGCGCCGCGGCCGGGACGCCGGCGTCGCTGGCCCCGGGCCCCTGGGCGACCGAGTCGTAGTGGCTGGTCAGGAGCACCGCCTTGCCTCCGGGGGACGTTCCCGGCAGGCGGGCCACGATGTTGTGGATCTTGCCGGCGGCCAGGTTGGCGGGGCCGTAGGGCATGCGGCCGTACCCCTCGGCGGCCACGGTCTCCTGCACGTGGACGTCGAATCCCGCCCGCGTCAACTCCTCGACCAGGTAGGCTCGGGCCTTCTCCGCGGCGGGGGAGCCGGTGGGCCGCGGCTCCCGCGCGATCGTGTGCAGATGGCGTTGCGCCCGCTCCGCCGAGAAGTGGTCGGGCGGAGCCTCGGCAGTGACCGGCGCGGGCGGGCGCATGGCCCGGATCGCCGCCGCCGCCCCGGCCACAAGGGCCAGCGGCAGCCCGACCCCGGTCAGTGCCTTGGCGATGGGGGGCATGGACGTTCTCCTTCTTCGGAGCCGACGGTGGTCTGGCGGGTTTCGGCGACAGGTCACTCCCGCGGCGGCAAGGACAGCAGCGACAGCCTTTGGCGGCGCAGCCGGCCCAGCACGCTGGGGCCCGACAAGGAGGCCGGACCGCGCGACCCCGAGGAGGCGAGCAGGCTCGGCTCCTCGCCGACGAAGTGCGCGCAGACGTTGCGGTGCGCGTCGTAGGTGGTCGCCAGGACCGACTCGAACTCCTCCACCTGCCCGGGGGCGTGCCGGGCGAACTGGGCCCAGGAACGGCTCACGGCTCGGATCTGACGGATCAGCTCCTCGTGGTCCCGCCAGTGCAGGCCGCTCATCCTCGGAGGGGCGACGGGCGGCATGAGGGTGGGACGGATCCGCGTGGTGTAGTCGGTCGGGCTGGCATCGGCGGCGAAGCGCAGCGTGGCGCGTCCGCTGCCCATCATCACGGCGGCCACCCCGAGGGCGGTGCGGGCGGATGCCAGGGCTCCGCGCTGCTGCGCCTGGCGGGCGTGGGCCAGGGCGAGCGCGCACGCCTGGCAGATCGCCATGAACAGGTGGTGGCCTCGCACCCACCGGACGAGGACGCCATCGTCGGCGTTGGACTCCGGCCCCTCCTCGGGCGGGAAGGCCAGGGGCGGCGGAGAGGACGGCCGGTCGTCCCCGCCGAGCCAGCCGAGCACCGTGTCGAAGCCGTGCACCAGGTCGGCCCACTCCTCCGCGGGAATGCGCGTCCCGTAGTCCGCCGCCGCCTCGACCACCCCGGCGGCGGCCTTGAGCAGACCGTCGAGCATCAGCAGCAGCGGCGGTCCGGCCACCCGGACGATGCCGAACGCCTCGTCGTTGTCCCGGTTGGCCTGCGACTCCCTCGGGTCCGCCTCGACCGGTTCGGGGGCGGGGAGGGGCAGCGTCTTGCGCGCGGCCCGCATCGCCTCGGCGAACAGGGAGAGATCACCGCGGACATCGATGGCGCCGGTCCGTTCGGTGATCGGCGCGACCAGGTCTGGCACCGGGCCGATCGGGGGCAGGGCGGTCAGCTCTTCGGGGATTCCCAGATGGAACGGGATGTCGGCCGACTGGGACGGACTCCAATCCATCAGTGGCTCCTTCCGTTCGCGCTGGAGCCCTCGCCGGTGGGGCTCGGCAGGAACCCGATCCCCTCCAGATAGCGAAGGATCGAATGCGCCATCGATTCGTCGATGGGCGGGCAGGAGATTCCCGACCCCGCCAGCTGGCGAAGGGTGTTCGCGCATTCCTCTTCGGGCCGGGTCTCGTGGATGTAGCGGGGGTCCAGGGCCCGGTAGGTCTCTACGGAGGCGTCTCGGACCAGCGGGGCGATGGGGTAGAGCGGGTGGGCCGGGCCGACTTCCAGGGCCCGCCGTCGGCCTTCCTCGAACGGGACGGTGTCGAATTCATAGCCGTAGGTTCTGACCCACTCGGCGAACTGCTGCGTCGGAATGGGGCGCGGATTGAACACGTGGTAGAACTCGCCCAGGGAATCGCTTTGCAGCGAGATGTGCACGATCGCCTGCGCGGTGTAGTCCACCGGCACGGAGTCGAGGATCCTCGGGAAGTCGGGAACGACCCCCATGGCCAGATAGCCGCGCAGCGCCACCAGCAGGTAGTCGGTGGTCTGGGTCACGCCCGAGCGCGTGTGGCCCATGATCAGGCCGGGGCGGAAGATGGTCACCGGGATGCCGCGCTCCCGCGCCATGTTCACGACCTTCTCCGCCGCCCACTTGCTCCCGGTGTAGCCGGCCGGCACACCGACGGCGGAGTGCAGTGGCGCGTCGTTCTCCAGGAACGGCCGAGGGCTGTGGGTGGCCAGGAGCGTGTCGATCGTCGAGACGTAGTGCACCGCCTTCAAGGTGCGGGTGCAGGCGAGCTCGATGATGCGGTGGGTCCCGACGACGTTGGGCTCCTTCAGCGCGGAGTAGGGGTAGACGAAGTTGACCAGCGCCCCGTTGTGGTAGATCGCATCGACCGTCTCGGCCAGCTCGTTCCACTTCTGTTCCGCCAGTCCGAGCCGGGGCTCGCCCAGGTCGCCGGCCAGGCAGCGGACCCGCTCGATGCGCCTGCCGACATCGATGCCATAGCCGCGCAGGCCCTCGACGATGCGCTGCTGCGCGGCCTCGTCGTCTCGCGCCCGGCACAGGCACACGACTTCCGCGTCCGTGCGGAGCAGGAGCTCTTCGAGCAGATGCAGCCCGAGGTAGCCGGTGGCGCCGGTCAGGAGCACCCGGTTCGGCGCCGTCCAGTTCGCGTGCGGGAGCCCGTCGGGGCTCACCCCGGCGTCCAACCGCCCGTCGGCCTCCAGGGTCGCCGAGTGCTTGCGGGCCAAGACGCCGTCCATCCCCTCCTTGCGGTAGATGCCGATCACCTCGGCCACACCGGCCACAGTGGGCACCTTGAAGAACTCGTGCAGCGGGATCTCCACCCCCAGGCGCTCGACCAGCACCGAGGTGAGCCGGGCGATGCTGATCGAGGTCCCGCCGGCCTCGAAGAAACCGGTGTGCACGTCGATCTCGTCCAGGCCGAGGACGTCGCAGAACAGGTCGGCGACCTCGCGCTCCACCTCGTCGCGCGGTGCGGTGCGCACCGGCGAGGTGGTCGGCGTCGAGAACAGGGCGGCGATGGCCGCCCGGTCCACCTTTCCGTGCGGGGTCCGCGGCAGCTCCGAGACGGTTTCCACCACATCGGGCACCATGTGCGCGGGCAGGGAGGCGCGCAGCGCTGCGCGGAAGCCCTCCGCGGCCGGCCCCGCCTCCTCCTCGGCGACGATGGCCGCGGCCAGCCGCGCCGAGGCGCTGCCCGCGTCGAGCACCACGCAGGCCGCCTCCCGGATATCGGCGCGGCTGGTCAGGGCCGCGTCCACCTCGCCCAGCTCCACCCGGTACCCGCGGACCTTGACCTGGTCGTCGACGCGGCCGAGGAACTGGACGGCGCCGTCGGGCAGTCTCCGGCCGAGGTCGCCGGTGCGGTAGAGGCGCGCGCCCGGGATAGGGCCGAACGGGTCGGGCAGGAACCGCTCCGCGGTCAGGCCGGGGCGGCGGTGGTAGCCGCGGGCGACCCCGGCACCGCCGAGCACGATCTCGCCGACCACCCCGTCGGGGACCGGCCTCAGCTCGGAGTCGACGACGTGGATCTGGGTGTTGGCCAGCGGCCCGCCGATGGGGACGGGGGCGGGGAGCCGTTCCTCGGCGGCCCCAAGGGGGATCCGGTAGGCCGAACCGTCGATGGTCGCCTCCGTGGGCCCGTACAGCTGGGCGACCTCGGCCAGCCACCGCCCGCGGACGCGGGTGATGAGCGCCTCGGGAAGGGCCTCGCCCCCGGTGAGCACGAGGCGGATCCGGCTGCACTCCCCGGCGGCCGGGTGCTCCGCCAAGGCCCCGATCAGCGACGGCACCCCGCCCAGGACGGACACGCCTTCGTCGCGCAGCAGCCGGATCAGCCCCACGGGGTCGCCCATCTCCTCATCGGAGGCGAGGACGACGGCGGCGCCGGCGGTCAGCGGCCACAACAGGGCCCACAGCGAGGGGTCGAAGGTGAAGGCGTGGTTGTGCAGGACGCGGTCCTCACGGGTGAGCCCCCAGGTTTCCTGGCGCCAGGCGATGTTGTTCAGCAGGCCCGCGTGGGGCACCTCCACCCCCTTGGGCGCGCCGCTGCTGCCCGAGGTGTAGATCAGGCAGGCGATGCCCTCCGGCCGGGCCTCGAACGGGGCGCCGCCGGCGGGGCGCGCGGTGAGCTGGTCGAGCCGGAGCACCCGGCCGGGTGGTTCCCAGCCCCCCGTGGCCGCGGACTCGGTCAGCACCACGCGCGGGGCGCAGTCGTCCAACAGGTATTCGACGCGCTGCCGGGGGTGCGCGGGATCGATCGGGACGTGGACCGCCCCGGCGCGCATGGTCCCGATCGCCGCCGCCAGCGCGTCGGGGGTGCGCCGCATCATCACGGCGACCCGGTCGCCCGGGGCCACGCCGGCCTCGGCCAGGATCGCCGCCACGACGGAGGCGCGGTCCCACAGCGTGGCGTAGTCGATGCCGGCGCCCCGGCAGCGGACGGCCGTCGCCTGGGGGGTCGTCCGTGCCCGCTCGCCGATGAGGTGGACGACCGTCTCCGGTCCCCGCTCCCGCCGCGGCCCCCGGCCGGCGGCCAGGACCCGCTCTTGCTCCTGCGGGGCGAGCAGCGGCAGATCCTCCACGCCCGCCTCCGGCGCCGGGCCCTGGAGCACCGCCTCCAGGGCCAGCAGGTAGGCGTCCAGCACTCCGCGGACGAACGCCTCGGTGTACAGGTCGGCGTCGAAGTCGGCCCGCACGCGCAGCACGTCCGCGTCCGCGTGCACGAGCAGCGCCACATCGGCGTCGGTGGCCGAGGGGACCTCGGGCAGGGGCCGCGGCCCTCGGCCGGCGCCCTGCGGACGGGGGCGGGCGTCGACGACGCGCAGCTGCGTCTGGAAGGACGGCGCCCGGCTCAGGTCCCGCTTGGGCGGGTGGCGTTCGAGGAGGTAGGCCAGCGGCGGACGCGGGGCGGTGTGGTCGAGCTCGGCCAGGGCGGCGCGCAGCACCTCGGCGATCGTGCCGCCCTCGGCCGAGGTCTGCACGGGACGCATCTCGTCCAGGGCCCCGAGCAGGGGACCATAGGAGTCGGGACGCGGCCGGAAGAGCCCGCTGCGCGCGGTGCGCAGCCCGCAGTGCCGCATGAGGACCAGGTGCCAGGCGGCGAGGGCGGCGGCGGTCAACAGACGGGTGTCGACCGCCTGGAGCGGCAGGCCGGCACGGTCCACGGCGGCGTGGGACCTGCGGGCTCCGCGGACGGCGGGGCGCGCCACGGGCGGCGGGATCTCGGTCGCCGCGGGCCGCTGCTCCCGCGCGGCCCACTCGGCCACCTCCGCGCGCGCCTCGTGGCCCGCCAACCACTCCCGCCGCTGGGCCAGCACGGTGCTGAGCCGCGCTGCGGCGGCCCGCGGGGCGCCGGACACCGCTGCCGCGATGTGCTCCAGGGAGGTCTCGTCGAAGAGCAGCCGGTGCCCCACGAGCAGCAGCTCGGTTCCGCCCTCGCTCAGGACCGCCCGCAGGAGCGGTCCCGTGGACGTGGAGAACGGCTCCTCGGTGATGTGCGCGAAGGCCGCCGCGTCGGGGCCGCCCCGGAACAGGGCGATGTCGGCGGTGGGCAGCACCAGCCGCACGGGAACCCCGGCGACCTCGGTGAAGACGCTGCGCAACGCCTCCTCGGCGGCCACCAGGGCCCCGAGGTTCCGCTGCGCTTCGGCGAAGTCCAGCGGCTCCTCCAGGCGGAACCGGGCACGCACACCGGCCTGGGCGCCCCCGAGATCCTCCAGCAGCCACGCCCGACGCTGCTCGACGGAGAGCGGATGGGCGGCCGTCGCACCGAAGTCGGCGACAGCGCGGTGCAGCTCTGCGTCGAACCACGGCGTTGCGCCCGGGACGAAATCCCAGTCGGGGGAGGCGTCGCCCACGGGCGCCTGCGCCCGCGACCCCGTGCCGTCCAGGCGTCCCTGACCGCGCGCCACCGCCGCGGCGATCCGGTCCACCGTGGGTTCCAGGTACAGCTGTTTGACGGGGAGGCGGACCCCCAGTTCGGCGTCGATCCTCTGGACCAGCTGCGCGGCGAGCATGGAGTGGCCGCCGACCAGGAAGAAGTCGTCGTGCACGCCGACCCGCTCGGTGCCGAGGAGGTCGCGCCAGATATCGGCGACGCGGCGCTCCAGTTCGGTGCGCGGCTCGGTGTACTCGGCGCCCAGGTCCATGCGGCGTCCCAGCCCCGCGAGCGCGCGGCGGTCCACCTTGCCGTGCGGGGTGAGGGGCACGCGGTCGATCTCATACAGTTCGGCCGGTACGACGGCCTCGGGCAGCGTCTGCGCGGCGTGCTCCCGGACGGTGCGCGCCCACGCCTGGTCGGCGGCGGCCCCCGGGGCCGGCACGATGTGGGCCACGACGCGCGCCGAGGCCCCCTGGCCGGCGACGGTGACCGCGCAGTCGTCGACTCCGGGGGCGCCGCGAAGGGCGCTCTCCACCTCTGCCGGCTCCAACCGGTGGCCGCGGACCTTGACCTGGTCGTCGGTGCGGCCGACGAACTCCAACCGGCCGTCGGGGCGCCGCCGCACGATGTCGCCGGTGCGGTACAGAAGGCCCGGGCGCCACGGGTCGGGCAGGAAGCGTTCGGCGGTGGCGCCGGGGTGGCCCGGGTAGCCGAGACCGACCCCGCGGCCGCCGATCAGCAGTTCCCCGCAGATTCCCGGGGGGACCGGCCGCATCTCCGTGTCGACCACGACCGCCGCCGTGCCGGGGATGGGGGAGCCGATGGTCACGGGGGAGCCGGGGGTCAGCCGAGCGGCGCACGACCAGATGGTCGTCTCGGTGGGCCCGTACAGGTTCCACACCTGGGCGTCCGTGGCCGTCAGCTCCTCGGCGAGGTCGGCGGGCAGGGCTTCGCCGCCGCACAGTATGCGAAACCCGGCGGGCGGGCGCCAGCCGCCGTCCAGGGCCAGCCGCCAGACCGCGGGGGTGGCCTGCGCCGTGGTCACGCCCGGCCGGGAGAGCAGCGCGGCCAAGGTGGCTCCGTCGGCGGCCACGTCATCGCCCGCGACGTGCACGGTGCCGCCGGTGACGAGCGGGCCGAGGAGCTCCAGCAGGGAGATGTCGAAGGTCGTGGTGGTGAGCGCGAGCAGCGTCTCCTTCTCCGCCAGGCCGATCAGCGAGGTCAGGCCCTCGAGGAAGACGGCGAGGTTGCCGTGTGAGAGCAGCACCGGTTTGGGTCGCCCGGTGGTGCCCGAGGTGAACATCACATAGGCGGGCGCTGTGGCCTGCGGCGCCCGGTCGCCGGGGAAGTCCTGTCCCGGGCCGGAGTCGGCGGCCAGGGCGATGGGCAGGGTCGCGTTCGCGAAGGGCGGGGGGACCTCGTCCGGGGCGTCGCAGAGGACGGAACGGACTCCGGCCTGCGTGAGCATGGCCGTCCTGCGGGCCACCGGCAGGTCGGGGGCGACCGGGACGTAGACGGCCGAGGCGCACCAGCAGGCCAGCAGGGCCACCACGGTGCGGCGTCCGCGGTGGCAGTGCACCCCCACCCGGTCACCCGGGCGGATGCCGGCGGCCTGTAGTGCGGTGGCCGTTTCGCGGACGGCGGCCACCAGTTCGCGGTAGGTCAGCGTCCCGTCATCGGCCACCACCGCGGTGAGGTCGGGCCGGCTCTCGGCTCGGCGCAGCACCGCCGGCCAGGGCGCGTAGGCGGCATGGGGCTCCAGGTCCCGCTCAGGGGCCGACGGGGGTGAGGCGGAGCGGGCGGACTCCTGTCCCTCCTCGGCCCGGGACAGCGGCAGCACCGACACCGGGGAGGGGTCCTCGGCGCTCAGCCGCTCCAACAGGACCAGGAACTGCCGGACCAGCCGTTCGGCGGTGGAGCGTTCGAAGAGCTCATCGGAGTACTCCAGAACGCCGCGGCACCCGCCGGAGGCGCTCTCGACGAGGAACAGGGCCAGGTCCAGCCGAGCGGTACCGGAGGCGACCTCGGACACCTCGGCGGTGAGGTCCGGGAGCCGGTATTCGGTCGTGGCCTCCTGCTGAAGGCTCAGCATGACCTGGAACAGCGGGTTGCGGTCGAGCGTCCGTTCGGCTCCGACCGACTTCACCAGGTCGGAGAAGGGGAGATGGGCATGGGGGAGCAGGCCGGTGACGGCCCGTCCCATCCGCCGGGCAAGGGTGCCCAGATCCGGGTCGTCGCGCAGGTCGGCGCGGACCGGGCAGGTGTTGGCCAGGTAGCCGACGACGCCCGCCAGTTCGGGGCGGTCGCGGTTGGCCACGGGTAGGCCGATCAGCAGGTCGTCGGTTCCGCCGTTGCGGCTCAGCACAGCGGCGTAGGCGGCCAGGAAGACGCCGGCCAAGGTGGTCCGGTTGCGCGCGGCCCACGCGCGCAGGTCCGCGGTGAGGCCGGCGGGAACGGCCACCGGGACCTGTCCGCCCGAGAAGGAGGGCTGGGCCGGACGCGCCCTGTCGGTGGGCAGGTCCAATGACCGCGGTGCTCCCGCGAGGGTCTCCTCCCAGTACTTCTCGGCGGCCTTACGCGCCGGGGGCGCGCCGTCGGCCGGCTCGGGGTAGGCGTGCCCGACGAAGTCGGCGAAGTGCAGCTCGACCTCGGCCAGAGCGGGGGGCTGCCCGGCGGCGTGCGCGCGGTAGGCCGCCAACAGCTCATCCGCCACGATCTGCAACGACAGGCCGTCGCACACCGCGTGGTGCACGCACAACGCCAGCACGTGGTGGGCGGGGTCGAGCCTTGCGAGCAAGGCGCGCATCAGCGGCGGCCGGGCCAGGTGCCATCCGCGGCGGGCCTCGCCGGCGAGCAGCCGGGGCAGGTCTTCGGCGTCGGTGTCGGTACTGCGCAACGTCACCGCCGCGCTGGGGACGATCACTTGGAGCAGGCGGCCCTCGACGGTCCGCAGGCCGGTGCGCAGCGCCTCGTGCCGGTCCACGACGGTGTTGAGCGCCGCCTGGAGGGCGCGCTGGTCGAGCGTTCCCCGCAGGTCGATGCGGACGCAGACGTTGTAGGCGCGGGTCGCGGCGGCGTTGAGCTCGCCGAGGAACCACAGGCGCTGCTGCCCCGGCGAGGCCGGAACGGCGACCGGGCCGCTGTTCACAAGGTCGGTCACAGGGGTCTCCTTACGCGGTGGGGAGGTGATCGGCCGGGGCGCGTCCGCTGAGCGCGGGGCCGTCACCGTGCGTCTCCCGTCTCGCTGCTGAGGGAGGCGTCTGAGGCGAAGGTGTGCAGGGGGCGGCGGGGGATGGGACGGATCGCCTCGGAGGCGGGCGCCGGGCCGTTTCGCGTTCCGGGGGCGCTGAGACATCCGGCGATGAACCGGGCCTGCTCACGGACAGAGGGGTGGTTCGTCACGTCGCCGGGCCGGACGTCGACGCCGAACTCCACCGAGAGCGCGCGCGCCAGGGTGGCCGCCAGCAGGGAGTGTCCGCCCAGCGTGTAGAAGTCGTCGTCTGGGCCCACCGTGGGCAGGGAGAGCGTCTGCGCCCACGTTTCGGCGACGCGCTGGGTCAGCGCTTCGACGGGCGTCGCGGTGGCCGGGGCCGCTCCGGTCCGCGGCGTGGCCGCGGCGCGCGCCCGCCTGATCGTGGCCTGCGGGGGACCGATGAGGTCGTCGACGGCCTCGATCAGCTCCTCGCGCAGCCGCTCGGCGGTGTGCGGGGCGCAGCGGAGGGGGTCGAATTCGAGGCGCCCCACAAGGCGCCCTCCGTGTTCGGCGAGGGCGGTGACGATGGGGAGCGGTCCCACGCTGGGCAGCCCGAACACCGGGGTGAGGGTGAGCGGCCCGGACCGCAGGGCCCCGGTGCCCAGAAGCACACCGGCGGTGGAGTCCGGGGCGCCGGGGGTCCGCTCGTAGACGACCAGACTGAGCTCCGGCTCCGGCAGGTGCGCCACGTCCGCGCGGTGGTGCAGGGCCAACTCGTCGAAGTCGACCCACTGATGGGCCCGGGCCTCGCGGATGCGGCCGCCGACCGCGCGGATGATCTCCGCCGGGGTGGCGCCCCGCAGGTCAAGCGGGAGAACGTAATTGGACGAGACGAAGTCGACCACCGTCATCGTCGAGGCGGACCGGCGGTGCTGCGGCATCGTGAGGGGGAGGCGCTCCGCGCCGGTCACCCGGGCCGCGGCCAGGGCCTGGGCGGCGAACAGCAGGGTGTGCCGGGTGGTGTGATGCGCCTTGGCCGCGGCCGCCAGCGCGCTGGTCCGCTCCGGGCCCAGGTCGATGGGCAGGTGGACGGCTTCGCGGGCGAGCGTGGGGCTGTCGGCGGGGGTGGAGCCCGGAAACGGCGGGGAGGTGAGCCGCAGCGGCGGTGTCGGGTCGGCGTAGAGCGCGGTCCAGTAGGGCAACGACCGTTCGCGGCCACGGCGCGCCCTCTCCCGGGCCTGGCCGTCCTGCGGGCGGGAGAGGGGGAACGGCGCCGGCTCCCCGCCGGTCTCCTCCTCGTAGAACAGGCCGAGGAGAGATGCGAGGAGGCCCGTGGACCACAGGTCGACCACGCAATGGTGGATCGCCACCGCCAGGAAAACACCACCAGCCCCGGTGACCAGGTGAGCGCGGAACAGCGCGCCGGAATCAAGGGAGGGAACCACACGGCAGAATCGCCGTAGCGCCTCCGTCACCTCGCTTTCCGGGGCGGTGGGAGAAAACGTTTCCACAGACCAATGCCCATTACCGGGAACGCTGTTGCGAGACGGTATGTACACCTCCCACCCTGATTCACCGCGACGGAACACCGAGCGCAGGACCGGATAGCGCAGAAGCAGGCGGAGAACCGATGTTCTGAGCGCGTCGACATCGGTTTCGCAAGGCAGTCGGAATGCCACTGAGAGCATCAGCCCTGGAGTGGACGGATCGAGTTGGTGCAGCGTACACAGGGCGGCCTGGCGTGCGGTCGCCCGCTTCCACTCCCCGCTATCCGCGCCCGGGAAAGGCTGCTTCGGTGGCTTTCTCTTCGGTGATTCACGCCGATCCATTTCACCTCCGATAACACGCCTGAGCAGTAGAGAGAACGAACTCGACGCCCCTCTGAAGCTCTTCCAGGACGGCCTTGTGGTGTCGGGTCGCGGACATCGGCGCCAACAGGCGAGTTCCGTCCGAGCCACCGAGACCTTACGACCGCGATCGTCCAAGACGGCCGAACCTGTTTTTCTCTGGACAGGGAATGGACAGGTTTGAGAAAGATTTCACCTGTATCCGTCTGCCACCTGCTTCTCTGAGAACAGAGCCGATCAGTGGAATGCGCGGACGTCTTCTGGAGGCGCGGATATGTGCGGCATCGCCGATATGCAGGCCGCGACCTGGTGGCCGTTTGGACACGGAACGAAGGAGAGGCGTTGATGGCGGTGAGTGGAGATGCGCACGGACCCGACCGGCTTCCCGGCCCCGGGCTCCTGCCCGCAGCGTGGCCGCTGCGGGCGGCGTCCATGCTGCGCGACCCCTCGGCGGCACTGACCAGGATGGCCCGGCGCCACGGCGGCCTGTGCGCATGGAACCCGCGCGACCCCCGCCACGTCTTCGTGTTCTCCCCTGACCGCCTGCGGGAGGTCTTCTCTCAGCCCGACGTGTTCGTGGTCGACTCCTTCCGGGAGTTCCGAACCCCGCCGGGTTCCTCCTTCGACCGTCTCGGAGCCGGCCTGACCAGGCTGAACGGGGCCGAGCACCGCCGGCACCGCCAGATCATGCAGCCGCCGCTGCGCCAGCAGCGCGTGCTCGGGCACCGCGAGGCCGTCATCGAACTGACCGAACGCGAGCTGCGCCGCTGGCGGGACCGGCCGCTGATCCGGCTCGACCAGCGGATGTCCGCGCTGATCACCGAGATCGCGGTGCGCACCGTGTTCGGGGTGGAAGCACCGCGGCGCGCCGACCGGCTGCGCCGGTTGGTGAGCCGCTTCCTCGCCCAGGCCGGCTCACCGGCCACCCTGGCCCTGCAGCGGGACCTCCCCGGGACCCCCTACCGCCGGACCATGCGCCTGGCCGAGGAGATCGAGGCGACCATCCGGGAGATCATGGCGGAGCGCCGCAGACAGGGCGCGGAGGGCTCCGACCTGCTTTCCGCGATGCTCACCGCGCGCGATGAGCACGCCCCCGCGCTCACCGACGACGAGATCGTCAGCGAGGCCTACACGGCGTTCTGCCATGAGAGCAGCGCCTCCGCCTTGACCTGGACCCTGTTCCTGCTCGACCAGCACCCCACGGTGCTGGCCGACCTGCGCGACGAGTTGGACGGCGTGCTCGGTGGACGGCCACCGGATGAGGAGGACCTGCCCAAGCTCGAACTGCTCCAGGCGGTCCTCAAGGAGAGCCTGCGCCTGCTGCCGCCCACCCCGCTGTCGATGCGCTACGCGGCCGAGGAGTGCGAGCTGGGGGGCTACCGGATCCCGGCGGGCGCCACGGTCTTCTACAGCCCCTATGTGACCCACCGCAACGCGGCGGTCTTCCCCCGGGCGGCCCGCTTCGACCCCGGGCGGTGGCGGACCGCGCGGCCCACGGTCTATGAGTACCTGCCTTTCGGGGCCGGGCCGCACCACTGCGTCGGGCGGCACTTCGCCCTGCTGGAGATCACGATCGTGCTGAGCATGCTGCTCCAGCGACACCGCTTGTCCCTGGTTCCCGGCACCCGGATCGACCGGGCCAACCGCATGGCCCTGGTGCCCAGGAACGGGATGCCCATGAGGGTCCTCCCGCCGTCGTCGGCGGCCCCCGCGCCGTGGGTGCGGGGCGACATCCGAACCTCGATCGACCTCTCCTGACCCCCACAGCCCGGGAGGCACCATGCCGACCTCGTCCGTACTGATCGTGGGAGCCGGGCCCACCGGCCTGGCGCTCGCCGCCGAGCTCGCCGAGCTCGGCGTCAGCTGCCGGGTGCTCGAACGGCGCCGCGAACCCTCTTCCCTCTCCCGCGCCTTCAGCCTGATGCCGCGCACCCTGGAACTGATGGACATGCGCGGCTGCGCCGACAGGTTCGTCACCGAGGGCCTGCCCTACCGCTTCGCCCCGCTCGGGGATGGACGCCAGCGCAGCCTCGACTACGGGCTGCTGCGCGGCGGCTACCCCTACATCCTGGTCATGCCCCAGTCCAAGATCGAGGAGATCCTGGAGAAGCGGGCCGTCGCCGCCGGGGCCGAGATCCTGCGCGGCGCCGCGGTCACCGGTCTCGCCCAGGACGCGGACGGCGTGCAGATCCAGGTCGAGACGGATGAAGGCGAGCGCACCGAAAGCGCCGACTACCTCGTGGGGTGCGACGGGGTGCGCAGCACCGTACGGGACCTGCTCGGAGTGCGCTTCGTCGGCCGCTCCTACCGCGAATCGGTGATCGTCGCCGACGTGCGGATGGACCGCCCTCCCCGCCCGCCGGTCTACGGGCGCGCCGGGCGCCGGGGCAGCGTGGCGATCTTCCCCTACGGGAACGGCGTCTTCCGCCTCATCGTCCTCGACCACGCGCGGATGGGGATCGCCCCCCAGGTGCCGATCACCCGCGCCGAACTCGAGGAGAGCCTGGAGGCCATCGCCGGGGTCGACTTCGGCCTGCACGACCCTGTGTGGGCATCGCGTTTCCGAAGCGACCAACGGCAGTCCGCACGCTACCGGGTCGGCAGGGTGTTCCTGGCGGGCGACGCCGCGCACACCCACATCCCCTCCGGTGGGCAGGGGCTCCAGATGGGCATCCACGACGCCGCCAACCTGGCCTGGAAGCTCGCCGCCGAGCTGTCGGGCTGGGCGCAACCCTGGCTTCTGGGATCCTATGAGCGGGAACGCCGTTCCATCGCCGAGGAGACGCTCCGCAAGACCGATCTGGTCTTCCGGTTCGAAACGTCGCGCTCCGCGGCGGCCCGCGGGGCGCGCTGGCTCGGCACCCAGCTCATGGGGATCAGCGCTTTGCAGCCGCTGGTCATCGAGCAGTTCGCGGGGATGACGCAAAGGTACCCGCGCGGCAAGGGGGAACACCGCCTCACCGGGGCCCGCATCCCCGACCTCACGCTGCAAGACTATGACGGCGCCACCCACACGGTCTTCCAGCTGCTGCGCCGCCGTCGCTTCGTACTACTGGACCAGACCGCATCGGGCCGCTGCGCGGAGCGCGTCCGCTCCGGCTGGGGCGGCCGCGTCGTGGCGGTCAACGCCCTGGCCTCGGGGGGAGTCCGGTTGGCCGAGACCGTGCTGATCCGTCCGGACGGCTACATCGGCTGGGCCGGCCCCGGGGACCCGCGGAGGCTCCTGCGCGAAGTCACCCGTTGGTGCGGCCCAGCCGATGCGGGCGGCTGAGCGGACCTCAGCCGATGCCCTGCGCGAACCGGAACAGGCCGTCCGGGTCGTAACGGCGCTTCAGCTCCACCAGGCGGTCGAAGTTCTCCGCGTAGTAGGAGCGCTGCCAGTCGGTGAGCGCGGGGTCCACGAACCCCTGGTAGGACTCGCCCAGAGAGTGCGGATCGAAGGCGTCGAAACAGGCGTCCGTCCACGCCCGCGCGGCGGCCTGGTCCTCCTCGGTCGGCTTCTTGAACAGGCCGGCGCTGGCGCTGATCTGGAACTCCGCCGTGCGGTGGACATAGGCCGTCGCGGTCCGAGGCACCTCGTTGGCCCGCCCTCCGAGCCCGAACAGGCTGAGCGCGCGGAACTGGCCCTCGCGCCGGCGGGAGTCGAACGCGCTCAGGATCGCGTCGATGCCGTCGGCGGGTATGGCCTGGCCGCAGAGCCGGTTGCGTTCGACGGCGTAGTCCTGGCGGGGCAGCATCGCCTCGGGCGTGGTCCCGATCCGGTGGCACTGCTCAACGGTCTTGTCCGCGCACTGGTACCAGGCCATCATCGCCTGCTGGTAGGGCAGCTCGTCGAAGACCTCGCTGCCGGGCCGGGTTCCCACGGCCTCCACCAGCTCGTTGACGTGCTTGCGCGCGTCGGCCTCGCTCCCCTGCCAGGCGCCCTGGAGGATGAGCTGGGGAGCCGCCCCGGAACCCGCGTCCATCAGGGCCGCGGCGACCGTGCTGCCCATGGCGCGGGGCACCTGCTGGATCCAGCGCTGCCAGGCGTCGAAGAGGTCGGCGGCGCTGTCCCACTCCCACGTCAGGGTGTGGTTGACCAGGCGTGGAACACGGGTCGGACGGACCGTCAGCTCGGTGACCACCCCGAAGTTGCCGGGACCCGCCCCGCGCAGCGCCCAGAACAGGTCCGCTTCCTCGGTCTCCGAACAGCGCACGACCTCACCGCTGGCCAACACGACCTCGGCCGCCACCAGCTGGTCGCAGCCCATGCCGGCCTGCTTGGTCAACCAGCCGGTTCCCCCACCGAGGAGGTAGCCGGTGATGCCGACGGTCGGGCAGATCCCGCCGACGAGCGCGAGGCCCCGCCTGGCGACCTGGTCCACCGCGTCCACCTGCTGCACGCCGGCCTCCAGGGTCACCAGCTCCCCGGAGGGGTCCACGTGCACCCTGTTCATCCGGCTCATGGCTATGACCAGCCCCTGACCGGTCGAGTAGCCGCCCAGGGAGTGCCCGCCGCCGCGGACGGCGACGTCGACCCCGTGGGCGGCGGCGAACCGCAGGCACTCGCCGACGTCGGCGGAGTTCTGCGGATAGGCCACGGCCTGGGGAGCGATTCCGTCGAACTGCCCGAGGTGGAGGTGACGGGCGTTCGGGTACTCCGGGTCCTCGGGGAGCACCAGATCACCGGTGAGCTCCTGACCCAGCTTCCGCCAGTCGGGGGCGCCGTCGGACGAGGCGGGGGAGTGTCGTGCTCGGATCGAATTCATTCTCACGTCCTCAACTACCTGCTCGATACCTGCGATGAATCGGGCTGCGTGTGTGTCGTCACGGGCTCACCAGGCGACGGGGAGCTCCCGGAACCCGCGGATCACCAATCCTTCCTTGGTCCGCAACTCGGCTACGTCCACGGCGAGCCTCAACCGGGGGAAGCGGGCGATCAAAGCGCCCATCGCCTCTTGGAGCTCGACCCGCGCGAGTCCGGCTCCCAGGCAGTGGTGGGCGCCCAGGCTGAAGGTCAGGTGCGGACAGCGCTCCCGGGTGACCTGGAGCCGGTCCGCGGAGTCGAAGACCTCCTCGTCGCGGTTGGCCGAGATCGTGCAGGGGATGACGGCTTCACCGGCGCGGACCACCACGCCCCCCATCTCGATGTCCTCCTTGGCGACGTAGGGGCTTCCACCGATCGAGGACAGAGGGATGTAGCGCAGCAGCTCCTCGACCGCGCCGGGGACCAGCTTCGGGTCCTGCTGGAGCAGCGCCAGCTGGTCCGGATGCTGCAGGAGGGTGTAGGTCATGAGGGCGATCTCGCTGCCGGTGGTCTCATATCCCGCCGCCAGCACCCCGATCATGGTGTCGAGGATCTCGGTGTCGGTGAACCGGTCGCCTTCGTCGCGGGCCGTCACCACGTCGCTGAGCAGGTCGTCGGTTGGCGCGCGACGGCGCTCGGCGATCAGTTCGGAGAAGTAGGCGGTCAGCTCCGCCCACGCCTCCTCGATGACCTCGCCACGCCGCTCCCCGGTGGTGGCCACGGCGTCCAGGAAACGGACGAAGCGGTGCCGGTGCTCGTAGGGGACGCCGAGTATCTCGCACAGCACCTTGCAGGGCACCGGGAAGGCGAAGTCGGCGACGAGGTCGGCCGGAGGGCCCACCCGCTCCATCTCGTCCAGCAGCTCCTCGGCGATCTCCCGGACACGGCCGCGCCACTGCTCGACCCTGCGCCGGGTGAACGCCTGGGAGAGCAGTTTGCGGCGCCGGGTGTGCTCCGGCGGGTCCATGGTCCCCAGGCCGCCCACCACGGGCTCGGGGGTGAACCGGGGAACGTCGGGGCGCTCCAAGGCCGCGCGGCTGAACCGGGGATCGGTGAGGACCAGACGGTTCTCCTCCATCCGGGTGGCCAGCCAGGCCTCGCCGGCGTAGGGCAGGACGACCCGGGTCATCGTGGGGCGCCGGCGCAGTTCGGCGTACTCCGGTTCGATCTCCAGCGACGTGCCGTCACTGAAAGGGAACTTCGGGGGGATGGGTGAGGTCTCTGCTGTCACCTGTCACTCCTTGGGGGTCGGGGTGGTGGGGTCGCCGCTGCTCAGGGCGGCGCGCAGGAAGGGGGCGCTGGGGCTGGTGCCCGCCGCGACGTCCTCGGGGGGACCGGCCGAGACGACCCGGCCGCCGGCCTCCCCGCCGCCGGGGCCCATGTCGATGACCCAGTCGGCGCGCGACGCCACGTGCAGGTCGTGTTCGGCGATGAGCACGGTGTTGCCGGAGTCGAGTAGGACGTCGAACGCGTCGACCATGCGCTGCACGTCGGCGGGGTGCAGGCCGGTGACCGGTTCGTCGAGCACGACGAGACCACCGCCGCTGCGCGATCCGCGCAGGATCGCGTTGGACAGCTTGAGGCGCTGCGCTTCACCGCCGGACAGCTCGGTGGCGCTCTGCCCCAGGGTGAGGTAGCCGAGCCCGCAGCGCCGCATCGCCTCCAAGGTGGCGCGCAGCGACGGTGTGGAGGCGAAGAACTCCTCGGCGTCGTCGACCGACAGGTCGAGCACCTCGTCCACGCGCAGACCCTGGTAGCGCACGGCCAGGACCTCGGGTTCGAAGCGTCGGCCCTCGCACGCCTCGCAGGTGACCCAGACGTCGGGCAGGAAATGCATGTCGACCTGGCGGCGCCCGTAGCCGCTGCACTCATGGCAACGGCCGCTCTGGCCGTTGAAAGAGAAGGCCGAGGCGGTCAGCCCGGCGGACTTCGCGGCGTCGGTGCCGGCGAACAGGCGCCGGATCACGTCGAAGGCCTTGGTGTAGGTGGCGGGCGTGGAGCGGGGGGTCCGTCCGATGGGGTCTTGGTCGACCACCGCCTGCCAGGTGACGGACGTGCCCAGGTCGACCCGCTCGACATGCTCAGGGCGGCGGCCCGCCAGCACCTCGGAGACGGCGCCGGCAACGGCGTCGTTGAGAACGGTGCTCTTGCCGCTACCGCTCACCCCGGTGATGCAGGTCAGCCGGTTGGTCGGAATGCGGATATCGACCTGGCGCACGTTGTGCACGTTGACGCCGCCGAATTCCAGCCACGTGGTCGCGGCCGTCACCGGGCGCGGCTTGCGCAGGACCCGGGCCTCACCGGAGAGGTACTGCGCGGTCACCGAACCGGGGGTGCGCCGGACCTGTTCGGGGGTGCCTTGGGCGACCACCCGGCCGCCGTGGCGTCCCGGCCCCGGGCCGATGTCGATCACATGGTCGGCCTGGGCGATGAGGTCGGGGTCGTGGTCGATGAACAGGACGGTGTTCCCGGCGTCGCGCAGCTCGCGCAGGATCTCTGAGAGCGGGGCCTTGTCCACCGGGTGGAGACCGGCACTGGGCTCGTCGAGGATGAAGATGATGCCGGTGAGCTCGGTGCCGAGCTGGGCCGCGACCCGGGAGCGTTGCAGTTCGCCGCCGGACAGGCTGGGGGCGCTGCGGCCGATCTGGACATGGCCCAGGCCCAGCCGTTCCAGCATTCTCAACCGTGAGATCAGCGGCGGCAGCAGCGTGTCGCCGAGTTCGGCCTGGACCGGGGTCAGCGACCGCCCCAGGTCATCCACCCAGGACCGGACCTCGGCGACGGTGCGCTCGGCCATATCGGCGTAGGTGGCACCGTTGAGGGAAGCGCTGCGAGCGGCCTCGCCGTAACCGCTGCCGGCACAGTCGCGGCAGGCGACCTGCTTCATGAAGGGCAGGTAGCGTTCCTTCGCCCGATCGGTTCCGGCGGCCCCGAACAGGCGCTCGACCTCGGCGAGCGCCCCGCGCAGCGGGTTGTTGAACTTGTAGACGAGTTCGGAGTCGCCCTTCTTGTTGGGCACGTTCACCGTTCCGGCGACGGGACGGTCACCAGTGCCGTAGAGAACGGCGTTGCGGAACTCCTCGGGGAGTTCCCGCCAAGGGCGCCCGATGTCGACCCCGTACATCTCGGCCAGCGGTTTCATCGCCACTTGCTCAGGAGATTTGAGCGAGTTGAACCACGGCGATGCCCCTTCGAGGAGCGGAAGGTCGGGGTCGGTGATGATGAGATCGGGAGTGGAATGCAGGGTCGCCCCGGCGCCGTGGCACGTGGGGCAGCCGCCCTCCGGGCTGTACCGGTCGAAATGCCCGGAACTCAACGCCCGCTGGCTGTCCGGGGCATTTCCATCCAGCGCGATCATGCGGGAGAACAACAGACTCAGATAGGCGTCGATTCCCGTGATCGTCGCCAGCGTCGAACGCGCATTGCGGTTGAGCTTCCGCTGATCGACGGCGAGCGTCGTGGTCAAGCCGGATATCCGGTCCACCTGGGGGCGGTCCCGCGGCGAGATGAAGCGCCGGACAAAAGGAGAGAGACCTTCGAGGTAACGCAGCTGCGCCTCGGAGTTGATCGTGTCCATGGCCAAAGAGGTCTTGCCGCTCCCGCTCACTCCGGAGAAGGCGACCAGGCGTCCCCGGGGGATTCGAACGGAAACATCTTGGAGATTATGCGTCCGGGCCCGGACGACTTCGATCCACGGTGGTGCGGTCGAAATCGGGGAAGGGTCGTCCGGGATGCGCCCATCGGGCTCCTGGGCAGGCGCAGACGCGTCATGGAAAGTATTCATATCGGTGAGTGAAGCATAGAGCGAGGAGTGGTCGGAACGAGTGATGCCCGCCTCCGATCGACCCCTCACCTGTCCCTTTCTAGTGGATTCTTCGTTTTATCGCGGAACGACACCGTGGGGAACGCGAAGGAGGCCGGAAGTCGGGCGCCGCCGGACTGCCGGCGCGGCGCCGTCGACTCCGGTCCTGTCTGTGCTAATCCTCCACGGCGTGCAGCCGATAACCCCGGCCGCGGACCGCTTTGATGGTGAGGCCGAGGGGGGTGAGCTTGCGGCGGATGCGCGTGACGTGCAGATCGAGCGCGTTCCTGGTAGGGGTCGAAGGCTCCTCTGACAGGCGCGCGACGAGATCGGCCCTGGAGACGAGCGCCCCGGGATTCTGAATCAAGCACTCTACGATTTTGGCCTGCACAGGGGATAATGCCACGGACTGCGACCTGTAGTGCAGTAATCCGTCTTCCCCGAGGCGCGGCTCCTGCTCGGCTCTGACTCGTTCTTGCACAACTCTTATTCTTTTCCGGAGGTCGTCTTCTGGGAACGGGGCGCGCACCCAGTCCTCGTACACGTCCCAGTAAGGTGGTGCTTTTTCTCCATGGTCGAGGATCAGGACGCGAGGGATTCCGAGCTTCCGGTACAGGTCAACTTTTTCTCTTTCGAGCGGCCAGCGGGCGATCTTGACATCCTGGGAAACGTTTATCCGTTTTCCTGCAAGTCGCTGCCTTCGCAATTCTCTCCCCTTGGTCGCCGATGGCGGGTGCTGATTCCGCGGCGGCTCCGGTGGGATATCCGCGCAATGGGGGATGAAGGCGGCGTGAGATCGGCCGCATACGGCGGATGCCTCCGGTGATTTGTGACTGGGGCGAATCGGGAACGCGCAGACGAGGAGGGGGAGAGTGACCTCTCCCGTCTCTGCCCAGGCAGAAAAGAAATCGGTCCCCCCGTTCCCCCACCTCGAAACCCGACTGAGCGGGCCGAATGGTTCCGTACTTCTTTCCCACCTGCTCTTGTGGGATTATTCGCCGCTGCCATTAACATGCCGCAGACGTACCGGGACAAGGATAGGAGGGAGATGATTGGACGTCCACATACTCTGATCTTGTGATCCCCTGATAACGCCAGGTGAGCAGGCGAATACGACGGATTGGCCGAAATAGGACACTCTGTCGTATTGCCGAGGTCCTCGCTTTGGGCTACGGCCGCCGGCCCGGCTCTTCCGAAGGTGACGACCTGGAGCTCCTCCTTTCCCGGGAAGTCGAAACGGGCTCAGGCCCGGTCGGGCGGCTCGCCAGCCTCGGTCGCCACCGCCTCCTCGGTGGAGGGCGTACTCGAACACCCGAGACGGAGAACGAGGAGGACGCTGAGGGCGATGATGGCCGCGGCGATGAAAAGGCCGGTGCGGTAACCCGCCGTCAGCGCCTCAGGTGTGGCGCCGAACGTCGCCGCCGTGGCGATCGCTCCGATGACGGTGATACCGATCGCGGCGCCGAGCTCCTGCGCCGAGTTGAGGAGCCCCGAGGCCAGCCCCTGGTCCCGCTCGGGCACCCCGGTGGTGCCGGCGATGAGGATGGGCGCGTAGGACAGGGCGGCGCCGACCGCGATGAGCAGCAACGGGGGCAGCGCGTCCCGGAAGTAGTTCCCGTCGGTGGGCAGGCGGGCCATGAGCAGCAGACCGGCGATCAAAAGCCCGAACGCGACGAGGAGGACCCGTCGTGGGCCGTAGCGGGTGGTGAGCGTCCCCGCGAGCGGGGATATCAGCAGGATCAACAGGGTGATCGGCGCGAACGCGATGCCTACGGCCAACGGCGAGTAGTCGAGTACGACCTGAAGGTAGAGGGTCGTGAAGAACAGCGCGGCGGCGAGCATCCCCGCGCTGACGGCGAAGAGCACGTTGGCGCCCGCGACGTTGCCGCTGCGCACCACCCTGACGTCCACGAGCGGGGCGGGATGGGTGCGTTCGACCCGGAAGAACAGCGCGAACGCCACGATGCACGCGATGACCAGCCCGGCCACGACCGCGGTGTTCCTGCCCTCCGCGAGGCCCGTCAACCCGAGCAGCGTCAGGGCCAGCGCGACGGTGAGCAGCACCGCCCCCCGCACGTCGAGCGCGGGGCGCTGCTCGGCCCGGCTCTCCCTGAGGTAATAGCGGGCGAGGAGGAGAGCGGCGATCCCGATGGGGACGTTGATGAGGAAGATGCCCCGCCAGCCGACAGCGTCGGTGATCACGCCGCCGAGCAGCTGCCCGGCGATCGCTCCCCCCGAACCGACGGCTCCCCAGTACCCGAGCGCGCGGTTGCGGCCCGCGCCTTCACTGAAGGCCGTGGTGAGCAGCGCCAGCGCGGTGGGGGAGACCATCGCGGCCCCGACACCCTGTCCGGCCCGGCTGATGACCAGCTGCCACTCGGTCTGGGCGAGACCGGTCGCCAGTGAGGCGAGCGTGAAGACCGTCATCCCGATCATGAAGAGCCGGCGCCTGCCGACCAGGTCGCCCGCCCTGCCGAACGCGATGAGCAGGCTGCCGAAGGTCAGCGTGTAGGAGACCGAGACCAGCGGCAGCCGGCTGTCGGGGATCCCGAGGTCGGCGCGGATGCTCGGGACGGCCACATTGACCACGACGACGTCGACGATGAGCATGAACTGCGCGGCGCAGAGCAACAGGAGTGTCAGGAGCGCCGCCCCTGAGATGCGGCCACCCTCTGACGATGCCGAGGGGTCTGTCACGACAGGTTCTCCTTGATGGTGCGGTCTCGAAGCGCCATGCCGTCAGCCGGTCCCTTCAGTCGGGTGTCGTGTCCGCCGGGTGGGTCGCCGCCACGGGGACGTGCGGGGGCACGTTCACCGCGGGCAAGTGGTGGCCTGGCCGCCGATCGTGTCGGTGACTTCGGCGCGCTGCGGGGCGGGACGGCGTCGGTAGCGCCGAACCGCGTGCCGGCGCGCTCGGGCAGGGCCACGTGGTCACAATACTTTATTGCTGTTAATAAAGTAAAGCGGTTATCATCGATCCATGGCTGGACGACCGCGATCTGTTGATGACGAAGTGATCTTCGAAGCCGTCGCCAGCGTCGTCACCGAAGAAGGGCCCGCGGGGGCGACGCTGGCGACAGTGGCCGCCCGTGTGGGCCTCTCAGGGCCCGCGCTGACCCAGAGGTTCGGTTCCAAGCGGGGGCTCCTGGTCGCGTTCGCCGCCAAGGCGGCAAGCCGGGTTCCCGAGGTCTTCTCACAGGTGAGGGCGGTCCACGCTGATCCGGTCACCGCGGTCGTCGAGGCGTTGGTGACGATGCCGGGACGGGTCACCAGCCGCGAGCACCTCGCCAACAACCTCGCCTTGCTACAGATGGACCTCACCGACCCGGACCTGCGGGAACACGCGGTCTTCCAGAGCCGGTCGCTGCGTGCCGAAACCGCGGCCCTGCTCGACGAGGCCGTCCGGGCCGGGCGGCTGGCGGAGGGGACCTCGCCCGAAGCGCTGGCCATGGACCTTTACACGACCTACAGCGGCGCCATGCTCACCTGGGCGATCGACGGCGAGGGCACCTTGGAGGAGTGGATGCGCTCCAACCTCCTGCGGACGCTCGCTCCGCATCTTCGTGGTTCCGGTGGCGCAGACTCCCGCTGACGACCAGGCCGTGAGGTCGGCTCAGCGCGTTGCGCGCTTCGTGGCGAGCGAGGGCCGCTCGGGAACGGCCCTGATCCGCTCCCCGGAGGGTCACCGCGGGGTTGTGCGGTAACCCCGCACCGGCCGATGGCGAGCGCCGTGCCGGCCTGGCCCGCCAGGGCGTAGCGGCGGGTGGTGTCGAGATCGGCCTGCCCCACCGGGTCGGCCACCGCTCCCCGTCCACCGACTCGCTCACGAGGTCGGTGCCGAAGGCGCAGCGCGTGCGGCCAGGACAACCCCGCCGTCGTCGACCGGCCGATGGCCGTCCCGCCCCGAGCGGGCAGACCACCGCGTTCGCGGCCCGGGTGCGCAACCGTCTCCGCCGTCGCGGTCGCGCCCGAGCGGCCGGCGACCATCCGGGACGTTCCGTGCCGCGTGAACGAGAGAACGCCGCCGGTGGGGGGAGACCTCGCGATATGGGCTGAGAACACTCCGACCGGCTCACGGTGGAAGACGTCGCGTTCCGTCCTCGGGGCCTGTGCGCCGGCGGGCCGTCCGCAATCGGCTGAGCCGCGATGAAATCCGAGGCTCCGCTCGGTCGGGGATCTGCTCGTGGACAGACTAGTAGGCAGGGCCGCCGGGGTGCGGGTCGGGAGCCGGAGACGACCGTCACTCCGCCCTTCTTCCGCTACCACCCGGATCCCCTCGCAAGCGGGTCCATCCGCGCGGCGGCCGAGACGTGTGCCTGTTGCGGGCGCGACAGGGGATGGATCTACACGGCCGCCTTCTCCACCGCCCAGGACGTCAGTGGACGATTCTGCCCATGGTGTACCGCGGACGGGAGCGCGGCCGAACGCTTCGAGGGGCAATTCACCGACTCCTACGGACTCGACGGTGTCAGCGAGGACGTCGTGCATGAGGTCACCCGCCGCACCCCGGCTTCCACGCCTGGCAGGATCCGCGGTGGCTCGGGGACGCGGCCGCCTTCCTGGGCGAAGTCGGGTACGCCGAACCGGCGGCGCATCCCGAGGCCCTCGACCGGCTGCGGACCGATATGCGCCTCAGCGGTTGGCGCGACGAAGACCGGATCGAGCGCTTCCTGGCCGACCTGGGCAAGGGGCCGACCGCCATGCTCTTCCGCTGCGTCGTCTGCGGTACCCACCTCGCCTACGCGGACTCGTCCTGAGCACCGTCCGTGCCGGTGGGGCTGCGGTGGATGCGGGGGCGGGTGACGCCGGTGAAGACCGGGAGGTGGCCGGCCTCGCATCGGTGTCAGAGACGGAGACGCCGGGATCCGGCGGGCCGGGACAAGACGCGTTCAACGGTCGTGAAGGGGGGCGGCTGTCGCCGGCAGGTGGGCCGGGCCGCGCTGGGGCCGACGCCCGTGGCTTGGGGAGGCCTGGTTCCGGCCCGTGATCGCCCAGGTGCTCGGGTTTTCCCCACGGGTTTCCCAGTTGGTACCCACCGGACATGGAAGAGGCCCTTCACTCTCCTGAGTGAAGGGCCTCTGACCTGCTACTTCTCTGTCGGGACGGCGGGATTTGAACCCACGACCCCTTGACCCCCAGATTGTGCGTCATACCCCTACTGACCAGGGGAAACACGCCTACCTACTGGAATAGGTGGACACGGGTGGACCCCAACGGCCACGAAACCCCCTGAGCGGACCGCTCTGGACCCCAGTGGTACCCAGTTGGCCCCACCCGCCCCCCACAGCGAAAACGCCCCCGGCCCGGTGTTCCAGCACCGGACCGGGGGCTTACCCACTACCTGCCAGAACAGGGGAGTGAGCTGTGGAAATCGTACCTTCAGCACTCGATGTCCTCGGGATGCTGTTCGCCGGCGTCCCATGGTGGGCCCGGCTCGCCGCCGCGGGACTCGCTCTCGCCGCCGCCGTCGCCGCCGCGGTGTGGGCCGGCCGGGACCGTCCACCGTGCTGTCGCCCGGGCGGTCGCCGGGGTGCGGGCCGCCGCGACGGGCTCCACGGAGCGCCGGGAGCAGGTGGCGGCGTGGCTGCGAGCCCGAGCGATGACGGTCGCGTTCGGCCTCATCGTCGCGATCGTCACCGGCCTGTCCGCCCAGACCATGGTCGGCTGGCTGCTCTCCATCGGCATGCCCCGGCTGTGGGCCTTCCTCGGCTTCGCCGCGTTCGACGGGGTCGCCGTCATGCTCGCGCTGACCCTGTGGCAGCGGACCCGCCGGGGTGAGGCGACCGGCATGATCCGGCCCGCCCTGTGGACTCTCGTCGGGATCGCGGCGTGGCTGTCCTCCCACCACGCCCCCGCCGGCGGCGACGAAGCTGCGGCCTCCGTGGTGTACGGGCTGTTCCCGATCATCGCCGCAGTCGGTCTGGAGTTTTTGCTTCAGGAGCAGCGGAGGGACAGGGAGTGGCTGCGCGAACAGGCCGGCGAGAAGGCGCGGCGTCGCCTTGCCCTCGTGCGGTGGCTGCACCCCGTCGAGCGGGTCCTCGTGGCGCTGGAACTCGCGAGCGATGAGGAGATGGGCGCCGAGGAGGCGACGCTCCGCGTTCGGGAACGGGTCGCGCAGCGCCGCCAGGAGCGGGCGCGGCGGGCCGCGGTGCGCGCCACATGGCGTCTCCGCCGCGCCCAGACCGCGCACCGGCCGTGGGGTCTCGGATGGGCCGTGTCCGCCCGGGAGGCGCTGCTGGAGGCCCGGGCGCAGGAGGCCCTCGACCGGGCAGGGCTCGCCGAAAACCAGGCCGAGCTGGCCGCGATGCTCGGCGGCCTCCAGATCATGACGTGGGCCGGCCGGATCGCCGCGATGGATCTGGAGTCCCCGGCGGCAGCGAGCCGGGTGATGGCGGACCTCATCACGCCCGCGGCGCTCGCCGAGACGCCCGCTCTCCCCGCAGCGCCGGCCGACCCCGCCCCGGAGCCTCCCGCCCCGGTTCCGCCCGCGCCGCGCCGTCGAGCTCCCCGCGAGCCTGCGCCGCGGGTCGGGTCCGCGCTCGTCGCGGTCCAGATCCGGCAGCGCGTCCTCGGCGCCGTCATCGCGCGCCTGGCCGCCGAGGTCGAACAGCAGCAGGCGCAGGAGGCGCAGGAGGCGACCGTCGTTCCGCTGCGCGTCCGCCGCACCGACGACGAGCTGCTCACCCAGCTGTACTGCCTGGTGCGCGCCGGAGAAGTGCGCGCCGACCGACCCACCGCTGACCAGATCCGCGCAGCGCTGCGGATCAAGCAGGCTCGGGCCCGGCAGATCCGGGACCTCTATGCCGCAGCCGTCTCCCATCCGGACGGCCAGGGGCTGCGGTCTCTGCGCCGGTGTTGGGATCCGGAGTGGTCGCGAACTGGTGGCGTGCGGGTGAAGCAGGTCAAGGAGCCCCTGTTCGAACTGGGCTGAATAGAGGGCGGCCCGCACATGGCTACAGGGTGCGGGCCGCGGTCGTGGGCTAGCGGGCCGCCCGCGCCTGGGTGAGGGCTTGACGGTACTCCAGGGTCCACTCCGCGCCCTGGTACGCAGGGGGGAGCCCGTCCAGGCCGGCCTGGAGGTTCTCGGCCGCCGTCGCCGGATCGCCGAGACCGAGGTGGGCGAGGCCGATCCCCATCCGGGAGAACCCAGGCGAGAGCCAGTAGGCGGTGCCCGGTGGTTCCGTGCCTGCTGCGGTTTCGATCAGGTCGGATGCCTCCCCGAGGAGTCGCTCGGCCGCGTCGCGCTCGCCGAGGAGGGCGTATCCGTGGGCCGCCTGGACGGCGTCGCCGACGCGCTGGAGGGGCGCGGCTCCTGGGGTGTGGTACGCGGCGAGGAACCAGCGCACTATCGCGCGGGGCTGGTTTCGCTGTCGGGCTAGGTAGCCCTTGAAGTTCGCGGCCTGTGCCGCCAGCGGGCCGTGGCACAGGTCGTCGGCGTGCTCCTCTGCCGCGGTCAGGTAGTGGAGGGCCGCCGCGTCGTTGCGGGCCGAGGCGTGGAGCCAGCCGACGAACTGCACCCACTCGGCCGCGACTTCGTGGAGCGCGCCGGCGTGCGGCCCTCGCGCGTTCCTGGCCAGCTGCTCCACTGTCCGCCACTGGGCTTCGGTGGCCGCGATCATCGCGACCGCCGGCAGCGAATCGTCAAGGCGTCGTTGGGCCGCGAGCACGTCGGCCAGCGACGCGACGGTTGCCGCATCGATCCGGGTGGGGTTGGCGATGCCGTGGGCGATCCGGTCGCGGTCGTCGGGGGTGAGCGTGGCGGCGAGTCCGGCGAGTGCGCCACCGGCGCCGAGGAGGTCGTCGAGGGCTTGGGCGAGCTGGGGGGAGGGGCGTTGCCGGCCGGATAGGACGCGGGAGAGGAACGCGGGGTCGTAGTGGATCGCGCGGGCGGCGGCGCGCAGGGACATGCCGCGTTCGGCGAGGGCGGCGCGGACGCGGGCTCCGAAGTCGCTCACGATCGCTCCCAGGGGGTGGGGATGTTGACCGTTGACTGGCAGCCTAGTCAACGCCGTCCCCGCTGCGCCGGGGATTCGCGCGGGGCAGGATGACGGCATGGCTACCGACGATGAGATCGAGCGGCTTCGTAGCCGCTTCGGCGGCGACTGGGATATCCGGCGTTCCCCCGAGGGGATCACCGCGACGCACCGACGCGAACAGCCCGACTGGAAGCGGGAGCGGAGCGGATTCCTCTCCCGGGTGAGCGCGCTGGAGGCCACGATCCTGACGGCCCGGCTGGAGGTCCAGCAAGCCCTTCGTGAAGAGATCGGCTACCCCTATGTACCGTCGGTCTTTCTCACGTAGACGCCGCGCTGGGGGACCACGAACACCAGCTGTTTCTCGGCCAGGACCGCGACGGCTTTGCGGACCGTGCCACGCGCCAGCTCGAACTCCTGCTGGAGCTGTTTTT